>NZ_JACZFQ010000095.1 GCF_014904755.1 Neoluteolibacter marinus | reverse complement strand
ATCGTTTCATCACACGGGGGACTTGAACCCCCTTTGGTTCCCGCCCATGATGGGCATACACAAGCCGGCACTGGGCAACCCGCTACCCGCCGCGAGTTCTAGCCGTCATGATTATTCAACTCTCAACCAACAGTCGAAGCCTCGGCCCCGGTCAGGGGGCCGGTGTCTTTTGACGCTCTGCAAGAAATGAAGAGCGTTCTAGCCATCGCCCTATTGCTGGCTTTCTCCCAATTCACTTTTGCTGATTCGTGGGTGCCTCAAACCCCGCAGACAGTAGCATCGCCTCAAGGCGAATTCCTACTCCGGGCAATTCCACCCAAGCGGTTGGACGACCAAGGCGAGAAATGGAGCAACATGCTCTTCATTGTGTATCAGCTGGATCAAGGGTCCCAAGGCTATCGGGAGATGAGGCGCTTCGAAGTCGAGGGAAGTCCTATTAGGTTTCTGATAAATGATCGTGGGGATCGGATCGTGACGTTGGATCAGCAATTCGGTATCGGGCAAGGCCCCAGAGTCGTCGTGGTATACGACGGCAAGGGAAATGAGCTAAAGAAGTGGGCATTGAAGGATTTTTACGACAAGAAGAAGATCAAAGATCTGACCGAGACTACTACCTCGGTGTTTTGGCGTGGAGATGCAGGCTGGATGTCGGATCAGAAGGGAGTATGGCTTTCGAAGCCGGTCCCGCCTTCCGGGAAGAATGCCGATTTGGATGACTATCTTCTCGATGTAAGGGGCCTCAAGATCTCCAAGCGGTCCAATCCAGACATCTTCAAAAAATAGGGCAGAACAAGCCGAGGCACCGAACCGGCGACAACGTCCTTCTTTGAATTCGAGCTTCCTGCCCGCCGGTCCGGTGCTCAATAACGTTCTGCTGAAATGCCGAGGTTCCGGCTCATATTCAAAGGTCGTGGATTCGTTGATGCGGCAGATTCTACTGGGCGTCAGATTATCGATGGCTTCGAAGCCATACTCGACGAAGTTGGGGAGTCCCGGGAGGAAGCCAGAGCGAACGGACGTGAGAGATTGATGGCGGATCCTCGAATACTGAATCTGATCAGCCAAACCAGTGGAATGGAACAAGGGGAAGACTCTTGGGCGATCGATTGCACAGAGGTTGTCAGATTGCGGATTTGGCTGTTTAGAAGACGTTTCCAAGAGGCGAAGATCGTTTGGCATTGGAGCCCGCCATATGAGGGTAATCGTGTTTACCCCTTGAGCCACCGGGCCGATGATCGTCGTGGCGCTGCGAGGTGAGGCTGTCCTTGGCGAACCGCCGGGGTTTTCCAATCGTCGCGGGAATTCCCACTCAATCTCCGCCGGGATTTTGTCTAAGGCTGGGTGATGAAAGAGCTGTTGGGGGTTGCCGCATTGATCGGGTTCATGCTCGTTTTCGTCGGGATGTGGGTCGGGGTCTGCCTGCTGATCTCCCGGATCGGCGGGTGGTCGACGGTTGCGGCCCGATATCCTGCAGATGCGGTGCCCGCAGGTGAGACGTTCCGGATGCAGTCCGCGAGCTTCGGGGGGGCGAACTACAGCAGCTGTCTGACGATCACGGCTTCACCCGCCGGTCTGCATCTGGAGGTGCTGGTTCCATTCCGGCCGGGGCACCGGCCGATCTTCCTGCCGGCCGCCGTGATCAAGCGGGCGAAGATTCGAAAGATCCTGTGGACCCGGATGGTGCAGTTCGAGGTGGGCGAGCCCTCGCTTGCGACGCTGACGGTGGGCAAGAAAGTCTTCGAGGCCCATCGACCCGTCCTGGATGGGACGTCCTGAATCCCCGGGCACGGGATCGGGCCACGGTGGGACCCTGATCCCCGGGCACGGGAGGGCGTGGAGGCTGACGCTCGAGGATTGACGGATCCCGCCGCAACGGATCGGCTACGCCGATGGTGGACATGATATCATGGTTGCGGCGAGGCGTCTTGCTGGGGCTGGTCCTCGGGGCGGCGGGTTGTGTGGTCTATGAGGATGAGGTGTATTATGCGCCGACCGGGCTGGACAAGGTGGAGAACTACGATGGCGGCATCCCGCCGTCGAAGGCCGACACGGCGGTGAAGAAACTGCCCGGGCTGAAGGATTTCTCGGTGAAGGGGTTCGTGGAAGAGGACGGCAGGGTGCTGGTGCGGGTTTTCGCCCTGCCGGAGAAGGGCAAGTCGACTGCGTTCCGCGACGACCTCGCGGTGATCCGCAGCGGGAAATTCCGGCAGGAGGTGCGCTTGGCCTGGAACAACACGCGGATCCCGCGGCCGTACACCGCGCCGGTCGACCAATTCTCCTATGCCGACTTGTATTTGCCGGCGTCGCTGCAGGACGTGGAGCGCTTCAGCGTGGAACTACCCGCCCATGAAAGCTCGCCGGAGCGGTTCCGCGTGGATTTCGAGAGGCAGCGAAGGCAGCGTTTGATCACGGTGCCGGTGCAGTAGGAGGCTCCCTTTCGCGGTCGCTGCCGTTCCTTGGAAGATGGGATTGTCGAGCGGGCGGGGCGGGGGCAGGGTGCGGCGGGACGGATGAAGAACGGAATGACGGCAGGGCGATGGATGGCGGGGGTTTTGCTGGCACTTGCAACGCCAGGCGGGGAGCTGCACGCCGGGGATCCGCTGAAGGTGACGCTGGATCCGGAGACGCGCTACCAGACGATGGATGGCTTCGGCGCGTCGGACGCGTGGCGCTGCCAGTTCGTCGGCAAGAACTGGCCGCTGGAGAAGCGGGAGCGGATCGCGCGGCTGCTTTTCAGCAAGGAAGTCGACGGGGACGGGAACCCGCAGGGGATCGGGCTGTCGATCTGGCGGTTTTACCTGAGCGCCGGGAGCGCGGAGCAGGGGCGGGACTCGGGCATCCGCAATGTGTGGCGGCGGGGGGAGTGCTTCCTGGACGGCGACGGCCGCTATGACTGGAGCAAGCTGGAGGGCCAGCAGTGGTTCCTGCGCCAGGCGCGGAAGCACGGGGTCGAGCGCTTCCTGGTCTTTCCGAATGCGCCGCCGGTGAGCCTGAGCAAGAACGGCAAGGCCTTCGCGACGAAGGGGGACCTTCATCTCAACCTCAAGCCGGGGGCGATGAACGCCTACGCGGACTACCTGGCGGAGGTGCTGGAGCATTTCGAGAAGGAGGGGATGCCCTTCGACGATGTCAGCCCGGTGAACGAGCCGCAGTGGAATTGGGACGAGGGCGACCAGGAAGGCACGCCGGCATTCAACGCGGAGATCGCGGAGCTGGTGAAGGCGCTGTCGGCGGCGATCGAGCGGCGCGGGCTGAAGACGGGGATCGTGGTGGGGGAGGCGGGGACGATCGGTCACGCGGCGCTGCGGATGGCCGAACTGGGCCAACCGAGCGACGGCCGCGACGACCTGGCGCGGGCCTTTTTCAGCCGGGACTCGCCGCTTTACCTGGGGAAGCTGCCGCGGGTCGAACCGATCCTGTCGGCGCACAGTTATCATTCGGTGTGGCCGGTGGACCAGCAGGTCGGGAACCGGCGGAGGGTGGCGGACGCGATGGCGGCGGTGGACCCGGCGCTGGGCTACTGGATGAGCGAGTATTGCATCCTGCAGGAGAACGGGGAGATCGGCGGGGGAGGCCGCCGCGACCTGGGGATGGACACGGCGCTCTACGTGGCGCGGATCATCCATCACGACCTGGCAATCACCCGGGCGCGGTCGTGGCAGTGGTGGACGGCGCTGAGCCAGGTCGACTACAAGGACGGGCTGATCTATCTGGACGACGGTTCCGACGGCACGACCGGCCGCATGGGGCCGCAGGTGGAGAGCCTGCAGCGGGACGGCGCGGTGAGGGAAAGCAAGCTGCTGTGGACGCTGGGCAATTACTCGCGCTTCGTCCGGCCCGGGATGGTGCGGGTGAAGTGCGAGATCGAGCCCGGCCAGTCGCCGGTGGACGGCGTGCTCGCCACCGCCTATCGGGCAGCCGACGGCGGCCGGGTGGTGGTGCTGGTGAACCTTTCCAGGGAGGAGCAGCGCTGCGATCTGGGGGGCGACGGCGAGGCCCGGACCTACACCACTTCCGCGGATGCCAACTTGAAGGCGGGCAAGGCCGCCGTGGCGGCGGTGCCACTGCCGGCGCGGGCGGTGGTGACGGTGTGCCTGGAGTAACTCTCATCCCCGGCGCCAGCGCCAGACCGGGCCGTCGTCGGGGAGCTCGAGCTGGCCCTCGCAGGTGAAGCCGAGGCGGGTGCAGATCTTCGCCGACGGGCCCTCGGCCGGTTCGGTGTGGGCGATGAGGACCGGTGCGGGCTCCTGGGCGGTGGCGAGCTCGACGAGGTGGCGGGCGATGCGGGTGCCATGGCCCTGGTGCTCGTAGGGCGGGAAGGTGAACCAGGCGAGTTCGACCTCGCCCTGCTCGTCGGGCGGGGACTTGAAGGCGCCGATGCCCACGGCCTGCTTGTCGGCGGTGAAGGCGAGATAGCCGGTCCAAGGCGGGGGATTGTCGTAGGCGAGGGTGGCTCGCAGGGCGTCCATCATGACCTCGGCAACGGCCTCGTAGTTGGTGCAGTCGAACTCGAGCTCGGGGGTGATGGGGAGGAAGGTGAGGGTGGCCATGGGATTCTCCTTACGGCGGGAAATCGCCGCGGTCATCGACAGTTTTCGTCACCCTTTCCCTCCGGACGGAGAATGGGGACCAGGATGGATGGGATGGATAGGATGGCTGTGCTTGGTGAAAAACCACAGATGCACGGGATGAACGGAGATGGATGGCAACCGGAGGGGCCTTTCCTAGAACAAGCTTCCGATCCCATCCATCCTGGTCCGGATTCAAAGGATCCCCGGTCCTGTCATCGCTTGAAAGCCGCTGGAAAATGAGGCGGTATGCAGCGGATGGATTGGAAAACCCGTTTGGGCTGGCTGCTGATGGCTGGCAGTGCCTTGGCCCAGGATGAGATGGCGCACGGCATGCCGGCGGCGGAGGCGGCGGGGCACATGAAGGTGCCGGCGGGCTTCGCGGTGGACCTGGTGGCCAGCGAGCCGGAGATCGTGCAGCCGATCGCGATGTGTTTCGACGCCCGCGGGCGGATCTGGCTGGCGGAAGGGATGACCTACCCGACGCGGGCGCCGGAGGGCGAGGGCAAGGACCGCATCCTGATCCTGGAGGACGCGGACGGCGACGGCAGCTTCGAGACTCGCAAGGTCTTCGCCGAGGGGTTGAACCTGGTGAGCGGGATCGAGACGGGCTTCGGCGGCGTCTACGTGGGCGCGGCCCCCTATTTCATGTTCCTGGCCGACAAGGACGGCGATGACAAGGCCGACGGAGCACCGGAAATCCTGCTCGACGGCTGGGGCTATCACGATACCCACGAGACGCTGAATTCCTTCATCTGGGGTCCGGACGGTTGGCTCTACGGCTGCCACGGGGTCTTCACCCACTCCCGGGTCGGCAAGCCGGGGACTCCGGACGAGCAGCGGGTGCCGATCAATGCCGGGATCTGGCGTTTTCACCCGGTGACGCGCCAGTTCGAGGTCTTCGCCTGGGGCACGTCGAATCCCTGGGGGCTCGACTTCAACGATCGCGGCGAGGCCTTCTGCGAGGCCTGCGTGATCCCGCACCTGTGGCACATCATTCCCGGCGGCTACTACCAGCGTCAGGCGGGCTCGCATTTCAATCCCCACATCTACGAGCCGCTGGAGACCATCGCGGATCACCGGCACTGGGTCGGCAATATCGGCGACCACGCGCACTGGGGGCATGAGAACGCGATCTCGAAGGGCGTGTCGGATGCCGGGGGCGGCCACGCCCACTGCGGCTTCGCGATGTGCCTGAGCGACTCCTTCCCGGCGGATTTCCGGGACAGCGCGCTGTTCTTCAATATCCACGGCCATCGCCTGAACCGCGACCTCGTGGAGCGGAAAGGCTCCGGCTGGACCGGCAAGCATGCCCCGGACGTGATGCTGTCGATGGACCAGTGGTTCCTCGGCGTGGCGATCGAGCCGGGCCCGGATGGGGCGCTGTATTTCACCGACTGGCACGATGACACCAGCTGTCACCGTCCCGACCCGCAGCGTTGGGATCGCAGCAACGGCCGGCTGTTCCGCCTGCGGCACGGCGACCTCAAGCCGTGGGCGGGTGACTTGACCAAGGCCGGCGACCTGGACCTGGCGAAGCTGCAGGCCGGCCGCGACGAGTGGCAGCTGCGGACCGCGCGGAGGCTTCTGCAAGAGCGCGTTGCCAGTGGTGCCAAGCTCGACCCGGCGGCGATCGCTTTCCTGGGGCACACGATGCGGAATCACCCCGACGAGACCCGGCGGCTGCGGGCGATGTGGTGCCTGGCGGTTTGCGGGGAACTCAAGGGCGGGCTCTTCGATGACCCGAGCGAGTGGCTCCGCGCCTGGTCGGTGCGGCTGGATCCCGCGGGCGCGGTCGCGCTCGCCGCCAAGGAGGAGTCGCCGGTGGTCCTGTTGTCGCTGTGCTCGGCCCTGCAGAAGTTGCCCGACGATGCCGCTTGGCAGGTGGCGGATGCCATTGCACCGAAAATGGTCGCCGACGATGCGAACCTCACGAAGTTGTTCTGGTTCGGCTTTGAGCGGCTGGTGCCCGGGAACGAGGAGCGGGCGGTGAAGATTGCGCATACCAGCCCGGACGGGCGCCTGTTGAACTGGACGGCCCGCCGGCTGGGCTCGGCGGATGCGCTGTTGACCGGCTACACGAACGGCGACCTGACCCGGGCGTCGTTGCTCGAGGCGCTGCGGGTGCGCATGGAGATCCGCCCGGACGAGCGGCTCGACGAACGTGGGATCAGCATGGTGTCGTCGTTCAAGGACGGCGCGGACCCGGCGATCGCGGCGAAGGTGGACGACCTGCTGACCCGCAACGGTGATCGCGAGGCGACCGGGAAGCTGTGGGCGACCCTGGAGGATCGCGGGGTCGCAGCGCCGCGGCGCAAGAAGGCGCTGAAGCTGCTGGCCCCGCACCTGAAGGACTCCGACCAAGGGCGCCTGGCTCGGCTGATGGACGATCCTGCCCTGCGCCTGCCCGTGCTCCTGGTCTGGCCGCGCTTGCTCGACGAGGGGGCGACCAAGGACCGGGTGGCGGGATTCACCCCGGAAGAAAAGACCGAAGTCAGCCGCTTGGCGGCGCGGGAAGGGAAGGTGGCCCTGCTGCTGGAATGGCTGGGTGCGAAGAAACTGCTCGACCGGGATGTCCCGCCGGACGCCGTGGCGAGCCTGAGGGAAGTACGAGATCCGTCGTTGCATAAGGAGATCGTCGCCCGCTGGGGCGAGCTTTCGGCGGATCAGGCCGGACGCCGGGCATTGATCGCCGGGTGGAAGGCGAAGCTGACGCCGGAGGTGCTCGCCAAGGCGGACACCGCGAACGGCAAGCTCATCTTCGGCCGGACCTGCGCGGCCTGCCACAAGCTCTTCGGCGAGGGCGGCGAGATCGGGCCCGAGTTGACCGGAGGTGAGCGCGGCAGCCTCGACCACTGGCTCGACAACATCATCGATCCGAACGCGCTGGTCGGGGTCGGCTACGAACTCCACCAGATCGAGAAGAAGGACGGCAGCACCGTCATCGGCATGCTGGCCGCGGAAAACGACGAGGAGCTGATCCTGCGCATGGTCGGGGTCGAGACGAAGGTGCCCAAGAGGGAGGTGAAGGAGAACAAGGCGCTCGGGAAATCGATGATGCCGGAAGGCATGATCAACGGGCTGTCGGACGACGAAGTGCGGGATTTGATCGGCTACCTGATGGGGCCGGGCAAGTGACGGGGTCCGGACGATGAAAGCTGTGAGGAGCATCACGGTCTGCCTGGCGGCGCTCGCGGTGCTGGGCGCCGCACCGGGACGCGCGGGTCAAACCGGGGTTTCGATCCGTGACGGAGCCTTCCTGATCAACGGCGAAGCGACCATGAAGGGACGCAGCTGGCGCGGCCATCCGGTCGAGGGCCTGCTGCCGAACGCCCGGATGGTGCAGGGCATCTTCGATGACATGAACCCGGCGACCCGCGGGCGTTGGGCGTATCCCGATACCGGCACGTGGGACCCGGAGCGGAACACCACGGAGTTCATCCGGGCGATGGCGGACTGGCGGCGGCACGGCTTGCTCGCCTTCACGCTGAACCTGCAGGGCGGATCGCCGCAGGGATACTCGAAAGAGCAGCCTTGGGAGAACTCGGCCTTCGATGCGGAGGGTGGCTTGCGGAAGCCCTATCTCGACCGTCTTGAGCGGGTGCTCGACGCCGCGGATGAGCTGGGGATGGTGGTCATCCTCGGCTATTTCTATTTCGGCCAGGACGAGCGGCTGAAGGACGAGGCGGCGGTGATCCGCGCGGTGGATGGCGCGACCGATTGGGTGATCGCCAAGGGCTACCGCCACGTGCTGGTGGAGATCAACAACGAGTGCAACGTCCGCTACGACCACGCGATCCTGAAGCCGCAGCGGGTGGATGAACTGATCAAGCGCGTGCAGGAGCGATCGGCGCGGGCGGGCCGGCGGCTGGCCGTGAGCACCTCCTACGGCGGCGGCACGGTGCCCGGTCCGAACGTGGTGGCCTGCGCGGATTTCCTGTTGCTGCACGGCAACGGCGTCGCGGGACCGGAGGCACTGCGGGCGCTGGTGAAGAAGACCCGGGAGGTGGAGGGTTACCGGGGACAACCGGTCGTCATCAACGAGGATGACCACTTCGACTTCGAAAAGGATTCGAACCACTTTACCGCGGCGACCGGGGCGGGCGCATCGTGGGGCTACTTCGACTACCGGATGAAGGGCGAGCCGTTCGAGGAAGGATACCAGAGCGTGCCGGTGGACTGGTCGACCGGCAGCGAGAGGAAGAAGGGCTTCTTCCGTCTGCTCTCGGAGATGAGCGGGGAAACTCCGTGACCTTCGCCAGCATTGTGCGGGCGAAGGTCGGGTCTTTCCAAGGAATCAAGGGGCGATCTCGATGGAGAAGAAGCCCTTGCTTTCGTAACCGGCCGGAACGGTGACCGTCTGGGGCGAGGTGGTCACGCCTTCCATGCCGGGCAGGATCGCGAACGGTGTGGCCAGATCCGGCGAGCCGAGCAGGTTGTAGCTGGTGTCGGCTTCGACCGACCATGATAGATCGACGCTGGTCACCTCTCCGGCACCGTTGCGCTGGACGTTGGAAACCTGGAGGCCGAACTCCGGCGGGGCGGGGATCGGCAGGGCGAAGGCCCCGATGCTGGATCCCCCGAAGCCGTCCTTGCTGAAGGTCTTGTTGCCGGGATTCGAGATGTAGTCGGCCAGGGTCTGGAAACCCTCCAGCACGCCGCCGCCGCTGGCCTGGAAGTAGTTGGCGCCGGGGATGTCGTTCGGGGAGGCCTGGGTGGTGGGGGCGTCCTCGTTGAAGTAGTAGAAGTTGAAACGATTGCCGCCGTAGGTCGAGGCGGTGACGGTGGCGTTGACATTGTTCACGAAGTCTTCGGCCGTTGCATACTCGCCGATGTCGCCGTCGATCAACGCGTCGCCTTCATAGACCACGTAGAAGCCGCCGGTGTTGCCGTCGTAGCTGATGCCGTGCACCGATCCCTGGGCACCGGTGCCGCCGTAGACGGCGAAGCCCGGTTCGCCGAAGTCGGGCACGATCGAGTTGGTGTCGGCCAGCCAGTCGGCCAGGGTCGGCCACTGGATGACATCGCCGAAGACATTGATGCCGTAAACGATGCCGGTGCTCGGGTCGGTGGTGAAACCCTGGAAGGTTCCATACGACGGCTGGCTCGCCTCGAGGAAGCCGGTGGCGGCACCGCCGGGGCCGGTGACCGGAATGTCGCCGGTGTTGATGCCGGTAAAGCCCCGGATGTCGCCGTTGCCCTGGACGAAGTAGACGTAGCGGGGCGGGGTGACCGGTGCTTCCGGGGCGTCGCCGGTGACGGTGACCGAGAAATCTTCGTAGGTGGCGGGACCGGTCAGCTGGGCGATGTCGTAGATGAAGTGGCGGGATGTCGTGGCAAACCCAAAGGTGCCGCTATCCGCCGGCGTGGGCGAACCGTTGAGGTAGATGGCGTAGGTGGAGTGGCCGATGAGGGTGGTATCGACGTCCTCGATGACGATTCTCAGGCTAACAGGCTCACCGTAGGGCAGACCGGAGGCGATCGCCTGGTTGATCGCCACACCGTCGGGGTTCGAGTTGGCGCCGACGCGCTTGAAGATCTGGGCGCCCGCGGAATTGGCGTCGGCCTGGAGTTGAAGCGACAGCGGGCAGTTGTTGACGTTGTCATTGGTCGACGCGCCGAGGATGAAGGAGAACCGGCGGTTGGCGGTGTCGACCGAATCGTTGTCCAGGGTGACCAGGATCTCGTAGGTCTTGCCGACGAGATAGCTGCCGAAGTCGAAGCCGGTGCTGGAATCCGTGGAGAGCTGGACGGCACCGACTCCGCCCAGGGCGGCGATCCGGAACCGGTTGTCGGCGATGTCGAAGGCGGAGGGGTCCTTGCCGGTCCCGGACTGGTAGTAGCTGAGGGTGAAGTCGGTCGCAGCCTGCCCGGTGAGCCGGGTGGCGACCTCGGTGTTCACCCCGTCGGGGCCGAAGCCGGTGGCGACGGAACTGTCGCCGGTGATGTTGAAGTCGTCTGCGATGATGAGCTGTCCCTGGGCGAGGCCGGTGGACAACGCGATGGCCAGAATGGTGTTGGGTTTCATGACATGGGGAGGAAGCTGGCTTGGTCGCTTCCTTCCCATCGGCATGTCCAAACGGCTGGAAACGTTCGCCGGAAAAACTTTCAACGCCCGGTTGCGAAATTCCGCGAACGTTTCCACGCTCCCTGACATACCACCGGTGACAGACGTGTTTCCCGAATCTCCAACCAAGGCCAGCGACCCCTCTTCCGGGGACTTCGTCTGCCAGTTGATCGACCTGCAACCGCAGCTGCGGTCATTCGTCGGTCACCTGATGCCTTTTCCCGATGCCCGGGCGGACATCGTGCAGGAGGTCAACATGCTGCTCTGGGAGAAGCGGGAGGACTTCGAGGAGGGGACCAACTTCCGAACCTGGGCCTACACTTTCGCCCGTTTCGTGACGATGAACCACCAGAAGCGGGCGCGGCGCGAGAAGCGGCTCGTGTTCAACGACGAGCTGCTGGAGTCGCTGGCGGACGAGTTCGAGGAGAGCGATCCGCTCATTGCCGAACGGATGCCGGCCCTCAAGTCCTGCCTCGGCAAAGTACCGGCGGACGAACGTCACTTGCTGCTGGAACGCTATGCCGAACATGGGGCGGTCGAACGCGAGTCGCGGGACAGCGGCCGCAGCGCCGCCGCCCTGCGCGGGATGTTGTTCCGCCTGCGGATCGCGCTGCGGCGCTGCATCGAGCGCGAGATGAAAATCAACCCCGCTCCCGGATCATGACACGGCTCCGCTTCGAGCAACTGGTGCAGGGCCTGATCGACGGCTCGTGCAGTGAGGAAGAGTTCGAGCTGCTTCAGGAAGAGCTTTCGGGTTCGGCGGAGAAGCGCCGCTTGCTCCGTGAGGCCTTTCTGGTCCACGAGATGCTGGCGGTCGAGGCGACCTTGAACTCGCCGGTGGCGGTGTCGCGCAAGGTGGTCCCGGTCGAGGCCTTCCTGCGCAAACAACGGCAACGGACGCTGCGGGTGGCGATGGTGGCCGCCGCGGCCGTGGTGCTGCTGACCGCGGTGGTCCTGCAGTTCATCCACGCCGACACCCGGGTGCCGGCCCTGCGCTTTTCCGCGGCACCGAACAGCAAGTTCACCGTCAGCCACCGCAAGGCGGGGGATGCACCCGAAAACGAGCTCAAGCCCGGGTCGGAGGTGGACCTGCTGGAGGGCACGCTCGAGCTGAAGTTTTCCAACGGCGTGCGTTCGATCGTCCAGGCACCGGCGAAGTTCGTGCTGCACGATGCGATGAAGCTCGGCATGGACCACGGCATTGCCCGCTTCGAGGTGCCGGGCGGGGCGCACGGGTTCACCGTCATGACGCCGAGTTTGAACGTCGTCGATCTCGGCACCGAGTTCGGCATCGTCGAGCGGCCGGAGCGGATGCCGCAGGTCCACGTCTTCAAGGGGCGGGTCCAAGTGACCGCCCGCCAAGGGCTGCGCGCCAGCCGCATTCTCAATGCCGGGGTCTCGGTGGCGGCAACGATCGCCGGCAAGCTGGAGACGATTCCCAGCGACAGCTCGTTGTTCTTCCGGGAACTGCCACCCGGCCTGCCTTACTTGCATTTCCCGTTCGAGCGCGACGACACCGGCAAGCTGGTGATCGAGGGCTATCATCCTGCGCTTGAATCCACCGTGGCCAGGGTGCGCTCGGGTGGACCCGGATGGGTGGACGGGGTGAAGGGCAAGGCGGCCCATTTCTCCGGCAAGGCGACGCCGATCGAGACCAACTGGAACGGGATCGAGGGCGACGCCCCGCGGACGATCTCCGCCTGGATCCGGCAACCGAAAGACCTGCCGTTCCGGCCTTACCAGACCATCGTCGCCTGGGGTGACCCGACCATCGGGATGGCGGGGAAATGCGAGTTGCTGCTGTTCCGGCCGAAGGCCGGCGAGCGGACCGTGCTGCGGCTGTCCTTCGACCAGTTCCTGTTTTCCGGCAGCACCGACCTGGCCGACGGCGAGTGGCATCACGTCGCCGCGGTTTGTCACGGGACCCAGAAGGTGCAGGGCAACCCGATCGTCGATCTCTATGTCGACGGGAAGCTGGAAATCATCGATCCCGGCCAGTCCAACACCAATGCCGACACCGTGCGTGGCGCCCATACCCGGGTCGGCGTCCGCAGTGCCACGCCGCTGGTGATCGGCTACACCGAGCGCCCGCAACGCGGCCGTGGTTTCCGCGGTGACATCGACGAGGTGATGGTGTTCGAGGCCGCGCTGGGGCCCGACCGGGTGAAGGAACTCGCGATCCGTCCCTGAGCGGAGCGAAGCGGCGGCGGACGGGCGAATCTCCGAACGTTTCGGGACGGTGCGGACATGCATCCCGCGAAACCCGCGCCTCACCAGGCGATCCGTCCGACGTCATGAAGAAACCCATCGCCGCCCTGTTCCTCGCCGCCCTCGTGCCGCTGGCCCCCGCCGCGCAACCGAACATCCTGTTCATCTTCATCGACGACATCGGTTGGGGCGACATGTCGTGTTACGGCAGCCCGGTGAAGGACAAGTCGAACGTGCCGATCACCC
The DNA here is from genome assembly GCF_014904755.1 of Neoluteolibacter marinus. Classification (GTDB taxonomy): domain Bacteria; phylum Verrucomicrobiota; class Verrucomicrobiia; order Verrucomicrobiales; family Akkermansiaceae; genus Haloferula; species Haloferula marina. Next base: position 224,555 of record NZ_JACZFQ010000095.1, on the reverse strand, counting down.
CGAACCTCGACCAGCTCGCGGCCGAGGGGATCCGCTTCACCGACGGCTACGTCGCCTCGCCGATCTGTTCGCCGTCGCGGGTCGGCGTGCTCACCGGGATGAACCCGGCCCGCCACGCGATCTACAGCTTCCTCAACAACAAGGCAGCGAACGCGTCGCGGAACATGAACGATTGGCTGCAGCCGGACACGACGACCTCGGCCCGTTTGTTCCGCGACCACGGCTACATGACCGGCCAGTTCGGCAAGTGGCACATGGGCGGCGGCCGCGACGTGAACAACGCCCCGTTCCCGCAGGAGTATGGCTTCCAGTCGTCGCTTGTCTCCTTCGAGGGCATGGGCGACCGCGTGCTTTACAACGGCGACGGGCTGTCGAACCAGAATGCCGACGTGCCGGGCACCATCACCTGGACCGACTGGCAGAACGGCGCCGACCTCCACACCGACGCGGCGATCGCTTTCATCAACGCCGCCCACGCGGCGGGCAAGCCGTTCTACGTCCACGTTCCCTACAACGACACCCACTCGCCGTACAACGTCGATCCCGGGCATGAGAACGATTTCGACCACATCGCCAGCGTGGCGACGAACACCACCGGCAAGAACTTCCTCGAGGAACTCAACGAACTCGACAAGGAGATCGGCCGCCTCATCGATACCATCGACAACCTGGGCATCTCCGGTGAGACGCTGATCGTGGTGGTTGGCGACAACGGCGCGCCGGACGACAACATCAACGCCCTGCTCAATCGCAACGGCGGCCTGCGCGGCGGCAAGGGCGCGCTTTCGGAAGGCGGTATCCGCGAGCCCTTCTTGATCCGCATGCCCGGCACCGTGCCGGCCGGGGTGGTGAACTCGACCACCGCGGTGTCGACTCTCGACCTGCTGCCGACCTACTGCGCGCTGGCGGGGATCCCCTTGCCGGCCGCGCCCTTCGCGGGGGAGAACATGAGCGATGTCTTCACCGGTTCCAGCCGCGCCCGCCAGCGGCCGCTGTTCTGGGAGTATGGCACCGTGTCGGCGCTCTCAAGTCCCGCGCCGAAGCTGGCGATCCGGGAGGGTAACCTGAAGTTCATGCGCGATCCCGACGGCGGCCGCCGCGAGTTCTTCGACCTGTCCAGCGACCGGAACGAGACCACCAACCTGGTCGCGAACCCGGCCCATGCCGCCACCGTGGCCGCGATGGAGGCGAAACTGGTGCGTTGGTATGAAGAGGTTGTGCTCGGCGAGGTCGGCGAGACCTATGTCTGCGATCCGCCGAGTGGACCGGAAGTGCTGATTTCCGATAGCTACGACCTGCCCGGCGGGTCCTCGGCGGGCAGCGGCTTCGGCAGCGGGACGGGCGTGAACGAGGGGGTGGCCTCGCGCCAGGGCGGCGCGCTCGCCGGGGCTTTGGGCTATGTCCAGACCGACAGCAACAAGGCCGCTTCCGCCCACTCGATCTCGGGTAACCGCCTGACTGTCGCCAAGGCCGCGGGTTCCACCGCGTTCCAGCTTTCCGATGACGGCACGGGGCCGCGGGACTTCGGCAACGAGCTCCGCGGCCGCCGCTATGAATGGCGGGTGAGCCTGGACCTCGATGACACCGACATCAGCGCGGCGCGGATGACGCTTGGGATCTCGGATACGGCTCTGCCCGCGGGCGGGGTCAACGGGCATGACCTCGGGATCCAGCTCGATCTGGTCACGGGGAACACGGTCTCAGTCTTCAAGCGGATCAGCGCCGCATCCCACTCGGGAACCGGCGGTATCAATGCCAGCATCCGCACCGGGCTGCCGGCGGGCGAGCCGGTCGATGTGCGGGTGGTAATGGATGACAGCACCGACTACACGGGGTTCAACACCAGCTACGAGGTCTTCATCAACGGAACCTCGGCCGATACCGGCAACATCAGCTTTGCCGGCGACTCGCGCTACCTGGTCTTCGACACCGCGCCGAACACCGGCCCCTCGAGCTACGAGAACTTCGCGATCGAAACGCTGGACGTCGGGCCGGAGCGCCTCTGCCGGATTCCCGAGGTGGGCATCTCCGAATTTACCCCGGCCGCGGTGTCCGGCGTGGAGAAGGTGAGGCTCTATTGGACGACGCAGCCGGGACAAACGGTGGAGCCGGTGATCTCGTCGGATTTGAACTCGTGGCAGCCCTTGCTGGATGGCGGCGTGCCGGTTCAGGTCGGAACCGAACATGGCACCATCCGCTGGTTCGAGGCGACCATTCCCGCGGAGTTCAAGGAGCGGTCGTTCATCCAGCTGCAAACGGTGGACTGATCGATCAGATCTTCTTCAGCACGCCGGTCGAGTCGCCGAAGCGCTTTTCCTTCACGCCCATCTCCTCCAGCATGCGGAGGTAGAGGTTCGCCATCGGCACGTTCTCGCCGAGATCGACATGGCGGCCGGGCTTGAAGGCACCACCGCCGTGACCGGCGACGACGATCGGAAGGTCGTCGTGATTGTGGCGGTCGCCGTCGGAGATGCAGCCGCCGTAAACGATCATCGAGTTGTGGAGCAGGCTCTTGCCATCGACGTCCTCGGTGGCCTTGAGCTTATCGAGGAAGTAGGCGAGCTGCTCCATGTAGAAGCGGTCGATCTTGGCGATCTTCTCGAGGTTGTCGCGGTTCCGCTGGTGGTGGGAGATGTTGTGGTGGCCGTCGGAGACGCCGATCTCGTTGAAGGACCGGTTGCTGCCGTCGTGCGCCATGAGGAAGGTGGAGATGCGGGTCGAGTCGGTTTTGAAAGCGAGCACCATCATGTCCATCATCAGCCGCATGTGCTCCTGGTAGGAGCCCGGCCGGTCGGTCGGTGCGGGCACGCCCGGGTCGGCGGGCAGGCCCATCGCCTCGGTCTTCTCGATCTGCTTCTCGATCTCTCTGACGCCGGTCAGATACTCGTCCAGCTTGTGCTGGTCGGTGCGGCCGAGGCGGCGGTGCAGGGCCTGGGCGTCGTGCTGGATGAAGTCGAGCATCGACTTCTTCGCGGCGTATCGGCGGCCGAGGCTGTCGGCGCGCTCTTTCGCGCTACCGGCACCGAAAAGCCGCTCGAAGACCGCGCGGGGGTTCGACTCCGGCGTCATCGGCTGGTTCTCCGAGCGCCAGGAAAGGTTGAACTGGTAGGCGCAGGAATAGCCGGAATCGCAGGCGCCGGACTTGCGGACGCCGTCGGTGGAAAGCTCGAGCGAGGGCAGGCGGGTCTGGCTGCCGATGGCATTGGCGGCGACCTGGTCGATCGAGATGCCGAGGTTGATGTCGGATCCGGCGGTCTTACGGGCGCGGCAGCTGGTCAGGTAGGTGGCGACGCCGCGGGCGTGGTCGCCAGGGCCGTCACCGCCGGCCGCGGCGAACTGCTGCTCGAAGCCGGTGAAGATCTGGAAGTCCTCGCGGTGCTTCTCCATCGGCGCGAAGGTCTTGCCCATCTTGTAGCCGGAGGTGGTGCCGTTCGGCCGCCAATGCTCCACGTTCACGCCGTTCGGAATGTAGAGGTAGGCCATCCGCAACGGGGCCCCGCTGGCGGTGGTGGCGAGCGCGCGGCCGGCCTCGGCGGCCATCAAGGGCCGGAACGACTCCAGGGCGGGCAGGCTGATCGCAGCACCGAGACCACGGAGGAAGCCGCGGCGGTTGAGCATTCCGGGAGTGTTCATGATTCGAGGAGAGAGCGTTGAGGGTTGTAATACAAGAGGAAAGGGGCCGGGCTGTCAGTCGTCACCGCGGCGCTTTTGGAACGGCGCGCTTTCGACGATGCCGTAGATCAGCTCGCGCATCTTGCCGTCGTTCTTCTCGAGGCGTTCGACGAGCTGATCGATGGTGGTCGCGTCGTAGTACTCGACGCCGCGGCCGATGGCGAAGGTGAGGAGCTTCTCGGAGAGGCAGCGGTAGAAATCGCCGCGGCGCTTGTCGGCGAGGATCACCTTCAACTCGGCGACATTGGAGAATTTCTCGCCGGTGACCAGCTCGCCGCCGGTGTCGATGCTCTTGCCATGCTCGTCGGTGCGGAAGCGGCCGAGGGCATCGAAGTTTTCCATGCCGAGCCCGATCGGGTCCATACGGGCGTGGCAGCCGCGGCAATCCGGCTTCTTGCGGTGGATTTCCATCTTCTCGCGCATCGTCATGCTGGCGCCGATCTTGCCGGCTTCCTCGAGCTCCGGGACGTTCGGCGGAGCCGGCGGGGCAGGGGTGCCGAGCAGGTTGTCGAGCACGAACAGGCCGCGCTTGACCGGCGAGGTGCGGGTCGGGTTGGAGGTCACCATCAGTACCGTGCCCTGGGTCAGGAGCCCGCCGCGCTCGGGGTGCTCGGTCAGGTCGACGGGCTGGAATTCCTCCCCCTCGACGCCAGAGATGCCGTAGAACCGGGCCAGCCTGCCGTTGAGGAAGCTGTATCGCGCGGAGATGAGTTCTTCCGCCGGGCGGTCCTTGCGGAGGATGAAGTCGAACAGCATCTCGGTCTCCTTCCGCATGTCGGAGCGGAGGCGCACGTCGAAGGCGCGGGCGGCCTCGCGGTTGGTTTCGAGGCCGAGGATGTCCTTGGCGCTGACCGGCACCGACTCGACGTCGCGGGCCTGCAGCCACTGGCCGGTGAAGTTCTTCACCAGCCGCTCCGAGCGCGGGTCGGCGAGCATGCGGTCGATCTGCTGGTGCAGGTTCGCGCGCAGCTTGGTGTTGAAGGCGAGGCTGAGCAGCTCGTCGTCGGGTACCGAGTTCCACAGGAAGAACGACAGCCGCGCGGCCAGCGAGTATTCGTCGAGGCGCACGATTTTGCCCGGGTTGTTCGGCTCCGGCTGGATCTCGACGCGGAACAGGAAGCGGGGCGAGGCGAGGCAGGTGGCGATCGCCTGCTTGAGGCCGTCCTCGAATTCCTTGCCGGGCTGGCGGTCGACTTCGTTCACGATGTCGACCAGCCGGTCGATGGTCGGATTGTCGATCGGCTTGCGGAAGGCGCGGCTGACGAAGCTGCGCATGATCTTGCGGGCATAGCGGTCGCGGGCAGCGGGATCCTCCGGTGCGGGTCCGTCGACGAAGATCATCTGGTAGCCCTTGGAATACTCTCGCTGCTCGCCGCCGAGCGGTCCCTGGACGATGACGCGCTGGAGCGTGAGGTTGAGTTCCTCCTCGCCGGCGGCCGGTTCACGGGAGGGGCTGAGTTTCACCTCGAAGACCTGCTTGCCCTTCTTCAACGGCACCTTGCCGGTCAACTGGATGGTCCGCCGCTGGTCCCAGCCGAGCGACTCCTCGCCGACCTTCTTGCCGCCGGCGCTGACTTCCATCAGGGCTTCGTGGATGGTCGCCTCGTTGGCACCCTTGATGGCGTATTCCAAGGTGACCTGGTAGTCGCCGTCCCACTTGATTTCCTGGCTGGTCCGCACCTCGCCTTTTTTCGCGAAGGGCATCCACAGGCCGGTGGACTTGGGATCGCCGGAGTTCTTGAAGTCCTTGCCCTCGATGTCGATCCGCGGGACCTGGGCAGCGGCGCCTTCGGGCAGGGCAAGCGCGACCACCTCGTCGGCGGCGGCGATGTATTTCTCCATCAGCAGCGGCGAGATCGAGAGCACGTCGCCGATGTTGTCGAAGCCGTAGCCGGTGTCGTCGGGCGGGAAGACCTCCTTGGTGTCGTATTCCACGCCGAGCAGGTCGTAGACGGCGTTCTGGTACTCGTTCCGGTTGAGCCGGCGGATGGTCACTCGGCCGGGATCGGGATTGTCGGGGTCGAGCTTGAAGACGTTGCTCTCGATCCACGCGAGCAGCTTCTTCTTCTGCTCGACCGACAGCTGGTCCTCGTCGGACGGCGGCATGATCTGGCTGCGGACGTTCTGCCACACCGGCATCCAGTGCTTGCGGTCGTCAAGATGGGCGGAGAGGTCCTGGTACTCGTCCATCGAGAACTTGCCCTTCGAGATGCCTTCGCCATGGCAGGAAAAGCAGGTGTCCTCGAGAATCGGCAGGATCTCGTCCTTGTAGGTCTCTTCGGGACCGGCGGCCGCGATGGCGATCATGCCGCAAGTCGCGGCGAAGCTGGTGAATCGAAAGTCAGGCATTCCGGGAAGGGGTCACTCGGCGGGCATTTCGGCGGCGGGGGTGTCCGGGTAACCGGCCCACAACCACTCGAGGGCGGCGGGCAGGGTCTGGGCGGTCACCTTGCCGTCGGTGTGGCCGGCGTTCTTGCTGAACACATAGCGGTAGGCGTAGCCCTTTTCTTTCAAGGCGGCGGCCATGCGCTCGTTGGCCATCACCCAGTTGTGCAGCGAGGCCTCGTCCTTGTCCCAGCCGTTGTCCTTCTCGCTGACCTGCAGCCAGACGCGGATCGGCTTGGGCTTCGACTTCGGGATGATGTTCTCGTGATACTCCCAGGCGCCGTGCGGCGAGCGGCGGTTGAAGGGAGATTGCTGGTTCACGTAGGTGCCGGAGTAGGTGAGCACGCGGCGGTAGAGGTCCGGCTCGAACCACGCCATGGTGAATGCGGCCGCGCCACCGGAACTGCCGCCCATGGTCGCGCGGGCCTCCGGGTCGCGGGTGAATTTCAGGCCGAATTCCTTCTCGACCGCGGGGAGCGCCTCCTTCTCGATGAACTTGGCGTATTCGTCCGAGACTGTGTCGTATTCCAGCCCGCGCTGGCTGCCCTGGGCGTCGCCGCCGCCGGAATCGATCATGATGGCGACCATCGGGGGTACGCGTTTTTCCGCGATCAGGTTGTCGAGGACCTTCGGCAGCACCCATTTGTAGCCGAGTCCGTCCTGGGCGATGATGAACGGCGCGGGCTTCTTGCGGTCGAGTTGTTCGGGGATGTAGACGGCGACCTTGCGTTCGTAGGGCACCTTGCCCTTCTGGTTTTTCGCGATGCCCTTGTAGATCCGGCTGTCCTTGGAGTGCATGGTGAACTCCTTGATTTCGCCCTTCGGCACGCCGGATTTTACCTGCAACTCCGGGGCGTCGTGGTAGTCGGGGCCGATGACGAAATCGGTTTCCGCGACAAGCGGAACCAAGGCGCCCCAGGCGAGGAACAGCAGGGTGAAACGGGTTTTCATGCAGGGCGGGAATCTCGGTGGCAGCCGTCCCGGGGTCAAACACCGGCCCTGTCAGGTCGTTGCGGTGGAACGAAAATGCCCGCCATGAAAGGCGGGCATTCGAAAAGCAACTTGAATGGGTTTTCGCCCCCGTGCCCTCCTTCAAAACGGAAGGCACGGGGGCGACAGCCGGAAGCGGCTCAGATGCGAAGGTGCCACATGGAATCGGCTTCCGCGTCGCGCCAGGCGGGGCGGCGGGAAATCGGATCCTGCAAGGTGCGGGAGACCTTGCGGCCCGCGGTGAAGACGAAGCTCTCGACCGCGATCTCCACCACTTCGAGACCCATGTAGTAGGTCTGGTGGAGGGTCGCGACGGACTCCGCTCCGAAGGCGCCGGCCAAGTGCTCGCGCAGCAGGGCGGCTTCTTTCCTTCCGACGAACAGGAACGACGGGGTCTCGCCGAACCTGCACTTCGAACGGATCAACTCCGAGACGGCCCGGGCATCCCAGGTGTCTCGCATTTGCAGTTCAGGAACGACCGAAGTCGTGTCGGGAACCATGTTCTCGTTTTGTGTGTTCATGGGTGTGTGGGTGAGTGATCACCTGTCAGGCGGAGCAAACTACGTGCCCGCCCCGATTTTTTATCAATTCCGGCCGGATAGTCGGGAATGACGATCTTTCAACAAATTCGTCGAAAATGATCGCACCCATGCAACTCTGGCAATCCGTCAGCTCCCGTGCTCCGCGAGCAACGAGGCAAGATCGAGGTGTCGGGTGAACATGGCGATCTGGCCGGCCTCATCTCTCGGCCACTGGGATTCGGGACGGTCGCAGTAGAGTTCGACGCCATTCTGATCGGGATCCCGGAGGTAGAGTGCCTCGCTCACCCCGTGATCCGCGGCGCCGTCGAGCGGGATCCCCGCCCGCTGAACGCGGCGCAAGGCATCGGCCAGGCTCGGGCGATCGGGATAGAGGATGGCGGTATGGAAGAGTCCGGTGTGGCCGGGGGGCGGCGGAGTGCCGCCGAGACTTTCCCAAGTGTTGACCCCGAGATGATGATGGTAGCCCCCGGCAGAAAGGAAGGCCGCGGAGTCGCCGAAGCGCTGGGTCAGTTGGAGGCCGAGGATGTCTCGGTAAAACCCGAGGCTTCGCTCGAGGTCGGCGACTTTCAGATGCACATGTCCGATGCGGACGCGGGGATCAATCGACGTTGCTTGCATGCCGCGACGATAGCAGCGCCGCCCCGGGTTTCCCCATGCCAAGTTCTTGGCGTGGGCATGCCCTCACAGCATGGCCCCGCGTCCCCGTCACGCGAAGCGCGTGCAGTAGACCGGCGGCAAATGGGCGGTGATGAGTTGCCAGCTGTCACCCTGGTCTTCACTGACCCAGAGGGAACCGGTCGTCGATCCCATCACCAGCAGGTCGCCGCTTTGATCAATGTCGAGACCATGGCGGTAGACGAGATCGTAGCAGGGAACGGCCGGCAGTCCGGTGGTGAGGGTTTCGAAGCTTCGCCCACCGTCCCTCGTGCGGTTGACCACCATCCGGCCATCGACCGGATAGCGGAACTCGTCCTTCTTCGCGGGGACGAACCAAGCGGTGTCGGGGTCCTGCGGGTGGACCGCGACCGCGAAGCCGAAACCCGACGGCTCCACGCCCGCCACTTCCTGCCAACTCGCGGCGCCGTCGTTGGATCGATAAATCGTGCAATGATGCTGCACCCAGAGACGATCGGGATCGGCGGCGCACATGACCATGCGGTGGGGATCCTGCCAATCGGGGTCGGCTCCGCCCTGGTCGGCGGGGACGAAGTCATAGGCCATGCCGTGGGCGCTCTGGGCCCAGGTTTCCCCGCCGTCCTCGGTGCGCCAGACCCCGCCGCAGGAAATGCCGACGCTGACTTTCCGCGAGTCCCGGGGATCGACGCAAATCGAATGGATCCCGGGGAAATCATACCCGCCGCCCGCCCACTTCGACCGTTCGGGCCGGTCCCAGAGGCTGCGCACCAACTCCCAGCTTTCGCCGTCGTCGGTCGAGCGGAAGAGTCCGCCGGGGATCGTGCCGCACCACAGCACGCCGGCTTGATCGGCCCCTCCGGCTTCCAGTGCCCAGACCTTTTCCAAGGACCACGGAACCGCGACATTGCGGTTGGGCTCCATGATGTCGGGAACATCGTCGGGCTTGGGTGGGTAGGCGACGCCGGCTTTCTCCTCCCAGGTCGAGCCGCCGTCGGTGCTGCGATGCATCTTGGTGCCGAAATGGCCGTGCTCGACCGCGGCGTGCAGCATTCCCGTCCGACGGTCGTGGAGCAACATGGGCACTTGGATGCCCAAAAAGGATTCGCGGATCATCGACCAGCCGCTTGCGTCGCGTTCGAAGGCGAAGAGGCCCTTGCGGGTGCCGACATGGATCAGGTTTTTCATGGGCGGGGATCAGGGGAAGTGAGCGGGGTTTATCCGCCGGACAAGGCTTGCATCACGAAAACATCCCCGTCCGCGGGAAGAGGATCCGACAAGTTGAGCCGGTCCCGGACCGACTCGCCGTTCACGAAAATCGAAATGTGTTTCCGCACCGCCCCGGTGTCTTCGAGCACATAGCTTTTCAGGCGGGGGTTGAGCTTCACCACTTCCTCCAGGGCTTCGCGCACCGTCGAACCCGTGACCTCGGAACGCACGACATCGACGTGGGTCTGGAGGTGCTGGGAGAAGGCGATCGACGGCATGGTGTCGAATCTGGCCACGCACCCGTGGGGCGTCAACGAGGGAAACGGTGGGACGGGCCAGCGACCGGATCCGCGGCGATCCCTGCTCAGCGGGGCAGCGCCGGCCGGTGGCTTGGCGGGTGCCCGCGGTAGTCCTTCGCGCCCTGATTCACCCGGACGCGACAAGCCCGGTAGACGAGATAGGACAAGGTGAACGCGGTGGTAACGAACAGCATCCAGTGGCCCTTTTGCTCCTGGCGGATCATCTGCCAGTTCCAATCCTCGGCCAGCAGATCACCAGCGGCCTGGTGCCTCCAAACCGAATGGTGGAATCCACCGGTCGTGCCGCCCTCCGCGCAAACGTAGGCATGGCCCGAGATCCGGGATTTCCAGCTCAGCTGGGCAATGCCCCAGCCGCCGGAAATTCCGAGGACGAGGGCGACCACGGCGATGACGAAGGTTTTCACGACAGATCGGTCGGTAACGATGACCCGTGCTCCGCGAAAACGCTTCGCGGGAACCGGACAAGCTCCACCCGTTGCCGCGCCTGTCAAACGACCGTGTGCTCCATCCCGGGAACCGGAACCAGCCCGCGATCGTGGCGCTTGAGCGCGCGGATGATGCTCGGTGCGGCGAACACCAGCAGCCGCACCCGGTCGGAGCCGTCGCGCGACCACTGGATTTCGAGGTCGCTCCGGCAGCCGTTGAGGCGCACAAAGAAGCGGATGCGCTCACAGCCGCGCTGGCCCCGCCGGGAAATCCGCTTGGCCAGCAGGCGCGCCTGCCGCTCGCCGAACCCTGCCTCCGTGCGATCGGAGATCCGCTGGAGGATTGGTTGAAGATTCTTGCAGCGGGTGCGGATCTCGAGGCCCCGCCGGGGCGACATCACCATCTCCATCTCATCGAGGATCTCCTCCGAGTCGCCATCGAGGTCGCGGTTATAGCGCTTCTCCAACCACCGGGCGAGGATCCACCCGGAGGCAAGCCCGCCGCCAAGGATGGCGAGCAGGATGATTTGAGCATCTGACATTTTGTCGGCAGTCCGTTCATCTTTGGGGGGAGTCACGGGGCAGGGGGAGCTAAGGGTTCTGACCCGTTAGGGGCGCCGGTCGTTCAATGTCAGCGGGAAATTGTCGGAGTCGCCCGGAAATGACCGCGCCCCCGGGTTGAAGGGGGGCGCGGACGATTCGACCGGAGGGCAACGGGATGGCCGCGCCCATGTGCTCATGACGAGCGGAAACTATAACACCCTTGATGAGAAAAGGGTGAGTCGGAAAAACAGGAAAATGAAAAAAGTAACTCCCGAGTTACTCAATGATCATGGCTTCTCAAATATCAGGAGATGTTGCCAGGGGAGGGGGCGGAGATTTTTGACGAAGCGGAACCCGGCCGATTCGAATTCGAGGCGGGCCTGGGCTTCGGTCATCTTGTGCAGGGGCTTGATCGGCACCCGCGGATCCTCGGCGCGGTATTCGAGGAGGAAGATCCGGCCCCCCGGCTTGAGGGCGTGGCGGAGGGACGCGAGCATCTCCCGCGGATGGGAGAACTCGTGGTAGGCATCGACCATCAAGACGGCATCGAGGGTTGCCGGCGGCACCCGGATGTCATCGATGGCCCCGAGATGCGGCTGGACGTTGCGGATCTCACGTTCCGAGGCCCGTTCGCGGAGGAAATCGAGCATCTCGGGCTGGATGTCGACGGCGATCACTTTGCCCGCGGGAACCTTGGGGGCGAGGCGGAAACTGTAGTAGCCCGATCCCGCGCCGATGTCGGCGATCACCGCGTCCGGCGCGAGTTCGATGGCGGCAATCGCTTTCGACGGGGCCTCCTCATCCTCCCGGTTCCCGCGCTCGAGCCAGCCCAGTCCCGCGTGGCCCATGACCTGGGCGATCTCCCGGCCGTGGAAAAACTTGCCGGTGCCGTCCGGAGTGGCCGGGCCCGTGGTGTATTCGACGACCGGCGGTTCCGGAGCTTCGGCGGCCTGGGCCTCCTCTGCCGGATCATCCTGCGGCGGCGCTGCGGGCCGGAACCACATCCAGGTGGCGATCGCGATGCCGAGGGCAACGACAAGGGGAACGGCGGTGCGGCTCATTTCCGGGAGATCTTGGCGCGGCAGCCCCGAAGTGCCATCCCCGAATCCCCGGAAACCACAGGGCCCGGCGCGCATTTTTCCAACCGGTCTTGCCTCCCGCGGCGGGTGTTCCTAGCGTCCGCGCCCCGCATGTCCGTCAAGATCCGCTTCACCTCCGCCGCCGCCACCAAACTCGTCCTCGCCAAAGTGGGCCATCCCCAGCGCGATGAACCGCTGCAAACCTCCAAGCAGGTGTTCGTGGTGGACGAGGCTGACCGCTCCACCCTCACCGGGATTTTCCTCAAGCCCTTCCGCAACCTCGCCGGCTACCGCTTCAACCACCACTCGTCGCTGGACCAGCACGAGATGAACTCCTGCGCGAAAGCGATATTCGAATCGCCGGACGGCCTCCTGGAAAAGGGCTGCGACATCGCCAAACGCCTCTATTCCAAGTCCAACCACCCGAACATCAAGTCCGGCGACCTTTGCATCTCCCTGGTCGAGGACGTGGAGGTGAACGGCGAGCCGACCCAGGCGATTTGCATCCTGAAATCGGAGAGCGTGGTGCCCTTCCTGAGCATTTCCACCAAGGACGGCGATCTCGAGCTCCACACCGAGCAGGGGATCAACCCGGAGAAGATCGACAAGGGCTGCCTGATCCTCAACCACCATCCGCACAAGGGCTTCCACGTCCTGACCTTCGACCGGTCGGGATCCGATTCGCGCTTCTGGGTCCGGGATTTCCTCGGGGTGGTCTCGGTGACCGACAGTCCCTTCCTGACCAACAAATACGCCGACATGGCGGTGGCCTTCGTCAAGGAGGAGGAGAAGGCCAAGAAGCAGGCGGCCGAGGAGACGGCGGACGACGGCACCCCGCCGTGGGAAACGGCCACCGCCGCCCGCGACGCGCTTGCTTACTTCGAGGAGAAGGAGCAGTTCAGCCTGCAGGAGTTCGAGGAACAGGTCCTACGGACCCCCGAGGCCGTCGAGAAGTTCAAGGAGCACCGCGCCAAGGTCGAGGAGGAGCAGGGACAGCGTTTCGAGGATTCGTTCGAGATCTCGAAAAAGGACGTGAGCAAGGCCAAGAAGCGGATCAGCACGGTGGTCAAGCTCGACACCGGCATCGAGATCCACGTCAAGCCGGGGGCCGTGGATCAGCCCGAGGATGTGCTCGAGCGCGGCTTCGACACGTCAAAGGGGATGAAGTTCATCAAGGTCTACTTCAACCGGGACGTGACCTGAGGCCACGTCCCGGCCGGGTCGGGCAAGCTCAGCGCTTGCCCTTCTCGACATCCTTCTTCCAGCCCTCGGAAAGTTCCTCGAGGGTGCTGCCGGTCCACTCCTTCCAGAGCTTCTCCTCGTAGCGGCCTTCGCGGGCGGCGGCATTGAGCTTCTTGAAGAGATCCTTGTCCTTCTCGGTGCACACCCAGTCGAGGAAGTTGGCCGACACGCGGTAGCTGGCATCGTAGCGGGCCTGGTTCACGTTGCGGACGTGGGCGCCCTGGCTTTCGGGCTCGAAGAGGAACCAGCGGATGTAGTCGCAGATGCCTTCGGTGATCCAACCCGGGGTCGGCTTGGGATTGCGGTTGGTCTGGCGGGCGCGCCAGTAGTTCTGTACCACGTGGCCCATTTCGTGGACCACGCAACCCTTGGCCTCGCGCTGGAGCTGGCCGGGGAACCACGGGGCGCTCATCGAGATCTTGTTGCCGGCGGCGTAGGCCGGGGTGCCGCCCATGTCGTCGCGGAATTCAAAAATCACCACATCCGGCGCGCGGTAGCCGTCGCTCGGCAGCATCTCAACGAGTTTCGGATACCACTCCTCGATCGTCGGCAGCAGTTCCTTCTCGCACCATTCGGTGAGGGCGGGCGCCTTGGAGCTGTCGATGATGTAGCGGTACTTGCCGTCGGCCGACTTGTAGTTCTTGACGATCTTTTCAGGCGGCTTGATCCGCTCGATCTCCGGTCCGCGGGCGTCGATGACGTCGATCTCGCTGAAGAAGGTGTTGCCGTGCGCGTCGTCCGGGGAGGTGCGCTGGATGTCGAACAGCAGGTGCTGGTAGTTGCCGAGCGCCCGGCCGCCGCGATTGGCGATCTCGACGCCGTGCTGGCCTTCGCCCTTGCCCGACTTCGGCCGGGTGTCGACTTCGGCGATCAGTTCCCAGCCGCAGGAGCGCGGGTCGGTGCCGCGGGTCGGCGAGGCATTGAAGTCCTTGGCTTTGCCGTTGGCGCCGTAGACGCTGTAAACCTGCGGGCCGCGGCCGCCACCGTGCCAGGAATAGGTGCCGATGCTCTTCACCGCCGTGAGCGATCCGAGATCCAGGCCGAGGCGACCGCCGTCGGTGTTCATCGCGAAGAAGAAGTTCGACTGCGGCTGGTCGGCGCTGTTCGGGACCTTGCCGTCGTTCAGCGCGGAGAGGTCGGCGCTGTTGCGGTCGCGGTCGCCGTCAATGATGGAAAAGGTTCCCTTGGCCGCGGCGTCGTTGAGCGCCGGGGGATCGACCTTGTCGAACTTGAAGCCGGCATCGGTCGCGTTGAAGCCCGGCGTCACCGACGGGGCGGCGAGGAGGGGACCGGCGGCGAGGAGGGTGGAGCAGACGAGGGAGCCGTTACGAAAGGTCGGGATCATGCTTGTTACGCGCCTAAGCGGCGGGGCGTTTAGTCTTCGTTCATCATCCATCGTCATTTTTTGCCGCCGGCGCCGCGGGAAAGGCTGGCCAGGGCTGGCCGGGCAGCCGAGTTTCCCGGCGACATGGCCACGCTGACCGAGGGAATCGCCGATCTGGAGACCACGCGCGGGACGATGCGCGTCCACACCTTCACTCCGAACGGGGGAGGGAAATACCCGGCGGTAATTTTTTACTCCGAGATCTTTCAAGTGACCGGGCCGATCCGCCGGATGGCCGCGGCGATCGCCGGCGAAGGCTATCTCGTCGTGGTGCCCGAGGTTTACCACGAGTTCGAACCCTTGGGGACCGTGCTAGCCTACGACCAGGCCGGGTCGGATCGCGGCAACGAGCTGAAATACGCCAAGGAGCTCGCGTCCTACGACGAGGACGTGGACGTGGTGGTGAAGTGGCTGCAGGCGCATGATTCCTGCACCGGCAAGATTGCATCTCACGGCGTCTGCCTCGGCGGGCATCTGGCGCTGCGGGCTGGGTTCCACGAGGGGGTGTCGGCGGTGTCGGCGTTCTATCCGACCGACGTCCATTCCGCGTCGCTCGGCGCCGGCAAGTCGGACGACACCCTGAAGCGGCTGCCCGGCATGGAGGCCGAACTGCTGTTCGTGTGGGGCCGACAGGACCCCCACATTCCGGACGAAGGCCGCTCGCTGATCCGATCCACCGTCGAAAAAGGCGGACGGTCCTTCGAGTGGCACGAGTTCAATGCCGCCCACGCCTTCCTCCGCGACGAGGGCCCCCGCTACAACCCGGCCTTGGCCCGTGCCTGCATGGCGCTGCTGTTCAGGTTCCTAGCCGAGCACGTCGGTTGAGCGAAGAGCGAGCGGACCGGCGTCGCGGGAGATCCGCCGCACCTGGAGGGAACCCGTGGAACCTTGGCGTGCGGAAGCCCTATTTGCTCGTCCGTCAACCTCGCTAGCTCGGGAAGGTTGACATTCTCGGGTCGAGAGTGTTCAAGTGAACTTATGACCGCCGTTCACCCCTCACCCCCGCGCTGCGTCCCGCTCGCCGAATGCCGGATCGGCGACTGGGAGGATTCCCGCTTTGTCACCGAGTGGTTCCGGCGCGAGGGCATCCAGCGCTTCCAACCGCTCGATCTCGGCGAACGGGGCCGCAGTCCCTTTGACGAATTGCGCTTCGATCACTCCCGGCCGGTCTGGGAGTTCCAGCGCTGCCATTCACCCCGTGCCGACGACCTTGGCTCGCATGCGGTCTGGCGGCGGATTTCATAGCCTGGTGGCCTTGCGTCTCGATAGGACCCAATCTCAGATCGAGGGTTTTAGAAAAAGTTCCTCAACGCTGGGGGCGATCATCGCGAGAGATCCATCGCCAGCTTCGAGGTCGAGGTAAACGACGGGTGGGTCTTCGGGTTTCTCACGGTAGTCGAGAAGGTTGAACACGTGACCATCGGTGTACAACACGATCAACTTGGAGAGGTCGCCAAATCGGCGCTCAAGTTCGGGCTGAAGTTCGGGGTTGTCTTCGAAGTCGCCTCTTCGATCCAGCCATTGATCGAGAGCTTGGATCGTCGAATCCCAAAGTTCCTCGGAGAAATTTGTTAGAATAGAGAAGACTTCGGACGGAGAGATGTCCTCATTGAAGTATTCATTTCTTACTGTGCCGCCGTTTTGCAGCATCAAATGTTCAGCGAGCCAATTCGGAAGCCGGCATCCGGTCTTTGTCTCAAACTCGCTGAGAAGGGTGGTTTCGACCTGAGGGGCCGAGTTGATTGGGTGATTCGGCGGGTAGCCGGAAAGCGTCTCGTTCGGAAGGTAGCACAATGGTATCTGAATGTGTTGGTGTGGAAATTGCCATTGGTGGGCGCTTGAGCTCATTTTTCATTCTTCGTCAAAGATCGGGGTGCTTGGATCTAATGCAGCATTAGCATCGAATCTACCTCGGCCGATGAATCTAAGGCCGATTACGGTGTTGGATTCTGGATCTATGGTTACAGCGGCGGTATCTCCACCATCGAGTTTAACGCCAACGTGTTCGATCGGACCGTCGATCATGTCGGGATGAGGATCCGATGCGCCTGGAACATAGACTACTTGCCCATAATCCCTGAAAATGAAGAATGAGCGAAGCATTACACGATCGCCAAGCTGCACAAAATCGCCGCTTTTGTAAGTGTAGTTAGTCATCAGTAATGGCAGCGATAGCTTGTGCGGGGCCAAATACGATCGTAGAGTATACCGCAGTGGCGAACATGCTCGTCAAAAATCGAACCTTTGCGGTGTTTGCTCCGAGTGCTGCATTTAGCGAGCGAGGAATAGGGAGAAGGTTCCAATACCCGTTTCCCAGCCTTTGCAAGCCGCGGTTCTCCAATAGGTTTTCAAATATTTGATTTGGGCCGCCGGCTCTAAACCAAGATTGCTGGATGAAAACATGATGTTGGTCCCAAGCTATGTTTGGGAACAATCGCTTTAGCATCCGTCCCAGCCAGGTGGATCCTACGCGAGGATAGGATTTATTCGTATTGAAAAGCCATCGACTGATGTTCACGACAAGGCGGCGTCCTCCTGTGCGCCATAATCCAGTGGCGGTAATTCTTTGCAGGGATCCGATTGCTCGAAGAGCGGGGCGGAGCATTGCCCGTATAACAGGACCAAAGACGCGGCTTATCAAGCCCCCGACGGGGGCGGTTACTCCGCCGACAATAAAATCCGTTCCAATGTCTGACCAGAAGGATTTTGGGTCTTGTGTACCAGAAGCAATCCGGAACCCGAGACCAAATGCCGCATTGATCGAGCCTGAAACTGCGAATGTAGTCGCTACTTCCTTGATCGTGACGTGACCACTCGGATCAATCCCATTCGCTGGATTCGCATGAGTATACAGGTATTTGTGCAGCGTCAGGGGCTCACCGTTCCGGCCCTCGTAAGCATCGGAGTTATGGAAGCGGCCCAGGTTGGGAACAAGGTAGCGGGCCCGGAGGAAGTACATTCCCAGGTCGGTGTCCCACTGCTCGCCTGTAAAGAGGTAGCGGTTCTCTGTGAGGAGGGGGAAGTTGGTCAGGTCCTGAAGGACGAGGCCGCCGGTGGCGGGGTCGAGTAGTTGGTGGGCAATGAGGCAGCCGTAGGCGTCGTAGGTGTAGGCCTCGGTGACAACTCCGTCGTCGTTGCTGAGGGCGCGGACGCTGCCGAGGCCGTCGTAGTGATACCAACGCCGTTCGGGGATGGAGCGGAGGATCGGGACACCGTTGCTGCGGTCGTTCCAGGAATCGAAGGCAATCAGGTCGTGCCCGTAGAGATGGCGGGCGACGAGGTTGCCGGAACCGTCGCTTTCTTCGACCACCTGGGCGTAGCCGGTGTGGTTCTGGCGGTCGACGAGGTAGTGGTGGATGCTTTCGTTGAGGCCGCCTTGCTGGACCCACTTGGCGACGCGGTCGCCGTCACTGTTGTAGAGGAGGTCGATGATCTTGCCGTCGGAGCGGGTGCGGCGGATCAAGCGGTTGTCGAAGGAATAGACGTCGTTGGCGGAAGCCGGACCGGTGGGGTTGTCGGTTCCCACCTCGGATTGGGTATTGTTGCCGTTGGCGTCGTAGCTGTGGTGGTCAAGCTGGTCGTTGACGTTGAAGGTGTGGGCTTGGGAGGGTAGAAGTGCGTTGAGGCTGCCGCTGCTGCTGCGCGTCAGGCGGTTGCCGACCTTGTCGTAGGTGTAAATTACCTGGCCCGTGGGCAAGAGGGTGCTGCCGGCGATGCTCTCGCCGGTCAGGCGGTAGAGATGGTCGTAAGTGTGGCTGATGGTGCGTCCGCCCAGCTCGCTGATGGTGGTGCGATGTCTTGCGGCATTCAGGGTGTAGCCGTAAGCTTGGAGCGGTATCGTGAGCCAACCCGTTCCAGCCCGACCGACAGTGAGGTCGGTGAGGCGGTTGAGAGTATCGTAGGTGTAGCCGTGGGTGACCTGGTTGATGTAGCTGGTGCCGGCGAGATTGCCGGCGGCACCGTAGCCGTAGGCGGCGAGGGAGTAGGAGGCCGGATCAACGCCTTCCTGACCCTGGTGAACCGTGACTAGGCGAGGTGGGAAGATGCCTGTCCCGAATGGCACTAAATTTGGCTGCTCCGCCGTGCTGAAAGCTGTTAGGAAACCCTGCCCGGCCGGGTTCCTGAGGTGTGAGAAACAAGACACCGTACCTGACAGGGTTTTCCGCCCGCTTGCGTGGCAGCGCCAAGGCTTCGGCACAAGCCCGCACCCGCTCCGAATGCCGGAAGATCGCGACCAACTCCATCGCCGACACCGCCCGCATGTTCGCGCCCGTCCTCGACGCCCGCTTCATGCATGAACTCGACACTTCCCCTCGCCGGCAAGCTTTCGACCAGACCACCACCTTCTGGGCGTGGGCCGGCCAGATCCTCGGCGGCAACACCTCCTGCTCGCAAGCCGTCGGCCAGGTCCAAGCCTGGTGCGCCGAAGCCGGCAAGCCGGTGCCCGCCAGCAACACCGCCGCCTACTGCACCGCCCGCGGCCGCCTGCGCGGCGACTTCCTCGCCGCGGTGCAGCGCAAGCTCGGCAATGCCATGGAAGTCCGCCAGCGCGACAACGACCGTTGGCATGGCATGACGCTCAAGGCCATGGACGGCAGCAGTGCCCGGCTCATGGACACCCCGGCCAACCAGAAAGCCTATCCGCAACCTTCCGGGCAGAAGCCCGGCTGCGGCTTTCCCGTCATGGGTTTTGTCGGCGTGGTCAATCTCTCCAGCGGGGCCTGGCTCGGTGCCGCCGACGGCAAATGGAGCGAACACGACAGCAGCCTTGCCGGCGAAGTGCTTCATCACTTTGGAAAAGGCGACCTCGCCCTGGCCGACCGCGCCTTCAACTCCTACGAGCTGGGCTGCCTGCTGCTGGCCCGAGGGACCGACAGCCTCATGCGCCTCCATCAGGCCCGTCACCGCAACCTCCAAGCCGACTGGCAGCGCGGCGAAAAGCTCGGTCCATCCGAGCGCCTCGTGATTTGGAAGAAGCCCGCGCAAGCCCCTGCCGGAAGCCGCCTTTCCCCGGAGCAATGGGACGCCCTGCCAGCCACCTTGAAAGTGCGCTACCTCCGTTTCCGCTACGAGACCCGCGAGGGCAAGAAGAGCGAGATGGTGCTCGTCACCACCCTGACCGACGGGGCGGAGATCGACTGGACCGAGCTTGCCGAACTCTACGCCACGCGCTGGGAACCGGAACGAAGTGGAGATGGTCCGGAGGACAAATCGAGCTCAAGCTGCGCGATCTGAAGACCACGCTCGGCATGGAGCGCTTCGAGGTCAAAAGCCCCGCGATGGCGCGCAAGACCCTGCGCCTGATGATGATCGCCCACAACCTCGTGCGCTCGATGATGCAGCGCGCGGCGATCGCGTCGGACCACCCGCTGCGTGCGCTGAGCTTCAAAGGGACGCTCGACCTGTTGGTGGCGTGGCGCGCCCGGCACCGCGGCCGCCATCACCACGGGCGGATGGCGGCCAGGATGGATGCCGAACTGCTCGATCTCATCGCCACCAAGAAGGTGGTGGAAAGGCCCTTCCGGCGCGAACCGCGGGCAGTGAAAAGAAGGCCGAAATCCTATCCCTATCTCACCGCGCCCAGGCGCCAATACGTCGAAATCCCGCACCGCTCACGCTACCGGAAGCCCGCCCAAATTTAGTGCCATTCATGCTTGTCCCTTTGTGTGCACGGAGAGCACGAGATCCGAAAATGTTCGAATGCGAGAACCGGCCCCATTCATCGGCCGAGCCATCGCCCTTGTCCAACGGCACAACGACGGATCGTCAAGGCCACAATGCAGCCTGGAGGGGACTGACCCCATTCATGACCCCATTCACATTCATGTGGAGGAGTGGAGACTTAGGCTGACGGCTTCAGGAATAGGTCCTCGATGCTTGGGGCAAGCGTCACAATCGATCCGTCACCGGCCTCGAGATCCAGGTAGACGACGGGTGGGTTCTCCGGTCGCTCGCGATAGTCGAGCATGTTGAAGACGTGGCCATCCGTATAAAGCACGATCAGCTTGGAGATGTCGCCATAGCGTCGCGCAAGTTCGGGTAGAAGTTCGGGGTCGTCCTCGAAGTCACCCCTTCGTTCGAGCCAGTCGGGTAGTGGCTGGATCGCTCCGAGCCAAGCTTCATCCGACGGATCTAGGATCACTGAGAAAATGTCAGAGGGCGACAAGTCTTCATCGTAGTAGTCGCTTCGGACCATTCCCCCGTTCTGGATTTTCAGATGGCCAACAAGCCAAGATGGGAGCGAACAAGCTGTCCGTCGTTCGAACTCCACGAGAACGTGGTCGCTTGCCGGCGCGATCTTCCAGAGAGGGTGATCTGAGGGGAAGTGGGATTCCCGTTCCGCTGGGTGATAGAGTAATGGGTTCAAGGCCGGTAGGGTGTGTTCTTTAATACGGACCAGAACTTGGCACCGCCGTCGTGTCCAAGGCTTTGGTGAATCGAAGTTTTTACCAGTTCCATGATTCCGACAACCTCATGGTGATGCCAAGTTTTTCCACCACCCTGAGACTGGGGGGCGGCAAGTGCAAGCAATGAGAACTTCGCCCGGACACGGTTTGCTCGCTTCTGGTCTTCACGTCGGCTTCCAGTCAGTTCGATGAAGACGACGCTGCGCAACTTGTCGGCACGATAAGCATGAAAATCAGCGAGCCCGTTGATCTTCAGGGGCACGTTTAGCGCCGCTGCCTTGGCTGCTTTGGATCCGAGTGAAATTAATCCTGTGACCCCAGCGAGCGTCGCCGGGTTTGCTGCTGTGCGCTTATTGAAGTTTCGAAGTAATCGGAGATTGTATGGGGTGGCACGGAATAGGGCGAGGATCATCGGGAGATCTCTGTTCTCAACAGCGGCGGCTAGCGTTGCTTCTATGTTCAGTATCACAAGCAGATTAACGAGCACCCGATAGCTTGCTCGGATGATGGGTTGCGCTCGCTGGACTTGGGTCCACGCATTCCGAAGCTGAATGCGTATGCTCGCCCCCAGTTCACTGAGCGTCATATGGCCCGTCGGATCGGTAAATGCCACTGGGTTTGCGTGTACGTAAAGATACTTGTGGAGTGTCAGCGGCTCCCCGCTGCGGCCCTCGTAGGCGTCCTGGGTTTGGAAGCGGCCCGTTGAGGGGTTGAGGTAGCGGGCGCGGAGGAAGTACATCCTGAGATCGGGGTCCCATTGCTCGCCTGTAAAGAGGTAACGGTTCTCGGTGAGGAGAGAGAAGCTGGCTAGGTCTTGGAGGACGAACTCGCCGCTGGCGGGGTCGAGTAGTTGGTGGGCAATGAGGGAGCCGTATGCGTCGTAGGTGTAGGCCTCGGTGACAACTCCGTCGTCGTTGCTGAGGGCGCGGACGCTGCCGAGGCCGTCGTAGTGATACCAACGCCGTTCGGGGATGGAGCGGAGGATCGGGACACCGTTGCTGCGGTCGATCCAGGAATCGAAGGCAATCAGGTCGTGCCCGTAGAGATGGCGGGCGACGAGGTTGCCGGAACCGTCGCTTTCCTCGACGACCTGGGCGTAGCCGGTGTGGTTCTGGCGGTCGACGAGGTAGCGGTGGATGCTTTCGTTGAGGCCGCCCTGCTGGACCCACTTGGAGACGCGGTCGCCGTCACCGTTGTAGAGGAGGTCGATGATTTTTCCGTCGGAGCGGGTGCGGCGGATCAAGCGGTTGTCGAAGGAATAGACGTCGTTGGCGGAAGCCGGACCGGTGGGGTTGTCGGTTCCCACATCGGATAGGGTGGTGTTGCCATTGGCGTCGTAGCTGTGGTGGTCGAGCTGGTCGTTGGCGTTGAACGCGTGGGCTTGGGACGGCAGAAGGGCGCTGAGGCCGCCGCTGCTGCTGCGGGTCAGGCGGTTGCCGACCTTGTCGTAGGTGTAGAGGACCTGGCCGGTGGGCAGGAGGGTACTGCCGGCGATGGTCTCGCCGGTCAGGCGGTAGAGGTTGTCATAGGTGTGGCTGATGGTGCGCCCGCCCAGTTCGGCGATCGCGGTGCGATGGCCTGCGGCATTCAGAGTGTAGCCGTAGGCCTGGAGGGGGGTGGAGAATCCGCCGGTGCCCGCGCGGTTGACGGCGAGGTCGGTGAGCCGGTTGAGACTGTCGTAGGTGTAGCCGTGGGTGACCTGGTTGATGTAGCTGGTGCCGACGAGATTGCCGACCGCGTCATAGCCGTAGCCGGCGATCGGGTAGGAGGCTGGGTCGACGCCTTCCTGGCCTTGGTGGACCGTGGCGAGTCGGTCCAGTTCATCGTAGTCGAAGGACAGGTCATAGCCGTCCACGGTATCGGACTTCACGCCTGCAAGGGTCCCCGAGGGATTCCAGGCGTAACGCAAGGTTCCGGTGGTGGAGGCCTGGACGAGGAGGCGCGAGTGTAGGTCGTAGGACCACGCGTCCTGATGGAGGATCGTTCCACTGGCATTCTTCACCATGGCGGCAGTGCGGCGGCCGAGTGAGTCGTATTCGAAATCGAAACGGGCCGGCGCGTGGGCCAAGGCGAGGGATGGATGTGCGGGGTCGGCGACAGTGGCGAGCAGCCGGTCGTTCAATGGATCATAGTCATAGGTCGTGGTGCGACCATTGAAGTCGGTGCGCCCGGTCAAACGGCCGAGGAGGTCGTAGTCGTAGGTCTCGTGCTGACCACCGGGAAGGTCGCGGGCGGTGCGTCGTCCGAGGCCATCATAGGCGTAGGTGGTTACCCGGCCGAGGGCATCGCGTTGGACGGTCTGCAGGCCGCGGCTGTCGTATTCATATTCCGTGCGGCCGCCTTCGGCATCGATCACGGCGACGAGACGGCCTTGTGGATCATACTCAAAACGTGTGATCTCGCCGGCGGGATCGGTGGTGGAGATGCGGCGTCCCAGGGGGTCGTAAGTGGTGCTGCTGAACGTTCCGTCGTGTAAGGTGGTTCGGGTCAAGCGTCCCGCCGTGTCGTAGGTGAAGCCCGTCGTGTGGCCGAGGGCATCGGTGGTCGCAGCTTGTCGGCCGGCGGCGTCGAAGGAGAACTCGGTCCGATGGCCGAGCGCGTCGATGACGGCCGTGCGGCGACCGGCGGCATCGTATTCGAAGGAGGTCGTGTTTCCTAACGCGTCGGTGGTGGCAGTCACGCGACCATCGGCGTCGTAGGTGGTGGTGCTGCGCGGGTTGTCGGCGAGTTCAGGCGCGCTGGCGATGTCGGCGACCTCGCTCAGCACGCTGGCGGGCATCGTTTCATCGGGCAAGATGGTGGCGATGCTGCGGCCGAGGGCATCATGGAGGGTGTAAGTGGTGATGCCGGCGGCGTCGGTGGTGGCGGTCATGCGGCCTTCGACGTCGTAGGTGCTGGTGGTGAACGTGCCGTCCGGGAAGTCGGTGCGGACCTGGTTGCCGCGCTCATCGTAGCTCATCACCGTTTCGCGGCCGGCGGCGTCGATGGTCTTCCATGTCTTGCCGATCGCGTTGTAGACGGTTCCGGAAGTCGATCCGTCGGGATAGGTGGTGAGGGTGATCCGGTTCTCCTCGTCGTATTCGAAGGACGTGACCAGATCGCCCGTGCCGGTGTGCAAGGTGGTGCTCAGCCGGTTGCCGTTGGCGTCATAATCGTGGCTTTCGGAGCGAAGCAGGTTGCCGTCCGAGTCGGTCACCACGGTGCTCCGTTCATTGCCCTTGGCGTCGTGGGTGGAAGTCGTGGTGGTGCCAATGGCATCGGTGAGCGTGCGGAGGTTGCCGGCCGCATCGTAGCTGAAGCGTGTCGTCGTCCCGGCCGGGTCGGCCATGGCGGTCAGGTTCCCGGGATAGCTGTAGCCCAGCGTGGTGGTCTGGCCGAGTGCATCGGAAATGGTGAGCGGTCGCTTGTCGGAGTCGTAGGTATAGCGTGTGACGTGACCGGCGGGATCGGTCTCGGTGAGCAGGTTGTCGCGGGCGTCGTAGCTCCGGCTGGTGGTCAGGCCGAGCGGGGTGGTGACGGTGACCTCATTATCGTGGTCGTCGTAGCTGTAGCGGGTGATCCCCCCGAGCGCATCCGTGGTGCGGACGACGTTCCCGTGGTCGTCGTACTCGTGGACGGTGGTGTGGCCGAGGCGGTCGCGGATGATCTCGCGGTTGTCCGCCAGGTCGTGCTCGAACTCGATGGTCTGCCCGGCGGCGTCCATCTGGGAAATGAGTCGGCCGTCCTCGTCATACTCGGAGCGGATCGCCGGGATGCCGCGGGGATCGAGGATCGAGGTGAGGTAGTGGGGGAAGCCGGCGTTCTCATAGAGATAGGTCGTCACCTCGCCGACACGGTCGGTCACGGTGTGCAGGCGGCCATGGGTGTCATAGCCGTAGAGGATCTGCTCGCCGGCGGGGTCGGTGACCGCGGTGATGCGGCCGGCGGGGTCGCGGGTGAAGAGGATGTTCTCGCCGTTCGAGTGGAAAACACCCTGGGAGTTTATGGTGAGGCTGTTGCCGTTCGGCTCCGAGATCGAAAGCAGACCCAGCTTTTCGTCGATCACGTAGCTGGTGCCCTCGGGCTCGGTGTAGCGGAAGCGGCCGGGGTCGGCTGGATTGAAGGTGATGTCGATGACCGTGCCCCGGCCGGGGATGGGGCCGTTCCAGATCACCGATGAGTCGCCGACGATCTCGAGCGTTCCCGAAGAACCGTCGACCGCCTTGAATTCAAGGGTGCCTTCGGAGATCTCGGCGAACTTCTGAACATTCGGGTGATTTTCCGACACCGGCGTGCGGGCACGGAAGACCGGCTCGAAGGTTTCGGTGCGGCCGTCGGGGAAGGAAATCATCACGCGCTTGCGGGTGGTCGGGCTGACGGTGTAGACGGGGACGATGGCGGAGATCGTCTGGTCTTGTTCCCAGCCGTAGCCGATGCGGCCGGCCTTGCGGATGCGGATCGATTTCAGGCCGACATTCCATGCCGGGCCGAAGTCCCCTCCGCGCGGGTCGCGGCTATCGTAGGTCCGGGTGACACTGAGAGGAATGCCGGTGAGGGGGATGGAGAGGTCCTCGAAGGCCAGGGAGAAGTGGCCGATCTTCATGTTGCCTTCGACCCGCACCGGGATCGAGTAGCTGGCCGCGGTTCCGGCGGTGGTGGTGCCGGAAAGGGTGAGCTGATAGGTGCCGTTCTGCAGCAAGGTCGGATCGAAGATGCCAAGCTCGTCGTCGAGAACCGCGTGGTTGCCGCCCGCGATCCAGGTCGGCGCCGGGAGTGGCTCTTCCTCCGCAACCAACGGAGTAACGCTCAACGACCAGGCTTCGAGGCGGGTCGAGTAGGCGCTGCCAATGATCGGAGTGGGAGCCGTGATGGCGTCGCCTTCAAAGGGCGACACGATGTCGAGCGTGAGGGCTTGTTCCTCGAAATCGACGATCTCGAAGCTCAGGGGTGGCGAAGTCGCGGTCTGGCCATCGGAGGAGATCGCCACGGCGGTGACGCTGTGGGTGCCGATCGCGAGCGGCGGCAGCTTCAGGAGCCAGTCGTTGGTGCCGCTGCTGCGGGTTGCCGAGCCAATCGGGGTGCCGCCTTCCTCGAACCGGACCGCCGTGATGCGGCCGCCGTCGATCACGGCACGGGCCTGGAGGTTCAGCAGGCTGCGGTCGGTGACCTGGGTGCCGTTGTCCGGGCTGACGATGCGGATATCCGGGACGCCGATGACATTCCAAGCGACGGTGGCACGGGTGCTGAGTGCTCCATCGGAGGCTGTGAGTTGGAAGAGATACGAGCCGCCGGAACCGAAGGTGACCTCGGTTTCCAGGGCGAGGGGATCGGCGATGAAAGCGATCTCCGGACCTGAGAGCTGGATCCATTCGTAGGTCAGGCTGTTTGCCGGCAGGCCATCGTCGCTGGCCGTTGCGGACAGGGTCACCGTTTCGAGCGGCCTGGCCGGTGCGGCGGGCGACATGGACAGGACCGGGGCGACATTTCCGGGGGGCATGACGACGAGACTGGTCCGCGCGCTGGTTGAAAGCTCGCCGTCGGAAACGACGAGTTCGAAGAGGTAGCTGCCGGCCGTGTTCGCGGAGATCAGGGTGCTTGCCTCGGCTGCCGTGGCGATCGTGGCAGTGGCCGGGCCATCGATCTGTTGCCAGGTGAAGGAGAGCGGACCGGACGTACGGCCGTCGTCGGAGACCGTCGCGACAAAGGTGGCCGTGGAGGCGGGCTGTTGGATGCTTCGTCCGGCTGGAAGTGCGACTGTTGGAGCGCGGTTCGGAAGGGCGGGGGCCGAGTCCGGCACCACGATGGTCAGCTCGTCGCTGCCGCTGAGTTCGCCGTCACTCACGCTGAGGCGGAGTCGGTAGGTGCCACTGCGGGATACCGAGGCCGAGGTGTTCGCTGAGGTGGCATCGGCGAAGTCGACCGGGCCCGGCCCGCTGGCGAGATTCCAGCGATAGGCGAGGGCTTGGACTCCAGGCTTGCCATCGTCCGTGGCAGATCCTGTCAGGTCGAAGATGGCATCGGCTGCAGCTTGGTCATCGCCTGCGGAAATGACGGGAGCCTGGTTGGGCGAGGGTTCGGGCAAGACGGTGACGTCGATCTCCCGGGTCGTGGTGAGTTGTCCGTCGGAGGCCTCGAAGAGGATGCTGTAGCTGCCTGCTGCCGGGAACGTGGCCCGGGTCGCGAAGCCCTGCTGCGCTGCGAATGAGACGGTGGCCGGACCACCGAGTTGGACCCAGCGGCCGTTGAGGATGCCGGTCGGGAGTCCGTCGTCGGAGGCGGATGGATCAAGATCGATGCTGCCTTGGGGGATCTGGAGGCTCAGGGAGGCCGGCAAGCTCAAGGCAGGTGCCTGGTTGACCGGGGCGACCACTTCGACACGCAGCGTGTCGGAAACGGTGAGTGTTCCGTCGCTGACCGTGAGCTGGAGGAAATAGCGTCCGGCTTCGGGAAAGGTGGCGGTGGCCTGGACCAATGCCGCGTTGTCAAAGGCAACTCCCCCGGGGCCGGACACGATGCTCCAGGAATAGTTCACCGATGCGGCGTCAAAGTCCCCGAGGAGGATCTGCGGCGTGAAGGTGTGGCTCTCGCCCGGGGCGAGGGTCGCATCCGCTCCGGCGTCCACCCGCGGGTCGCCGGCGGACGCGGCGGGGAATTTGCCTGCTGCGCCGGCTTCGGCGATGGCCAGGATTTCCGCTGGAGTGAGGGTTCGTTGATAGAAAGAAAGTTCGTCGATCCGGCCCGGGAAGATCCGCGCGTCACCGGGGTAACCGCCGATGAAGAGCTCCTTGTCGAAGTGGGCAGCAGGGTTGTTCGAAAGCAATTGCTCCTTGTTAAGAACCCCGTTGAGGTAAATCCGGGCTTTCGTGTCGGTCGGATCCCAGGTCAAGGCCACGTGGACCGGTTGGTCCAAGGGCAGTGCCGCGGTAGACGGATAGCGGTTGGAATAGAAACCGTAGGTGGATCCCCCCGCTTGATTGGTGAGTGACCAGAAAATTACCGGATCGCTTCCCACTCGAGTCAGCTCAACGCGCTGAACCCGCGTTCCCTGAATGTTTTCCAGGGCGAGGATCGTGGAATTGTAGGTGCCGGTGGTGGATGTCGGAACCTGAAGCCAGGCCTCGATGGTGAATCCGCCGGTCGACGAGACGGAGGTCTGTGCCGGGGGAAGGAACCGGACGTAGGAATTCCCATCCCCGAACTGGAAGCCATCCCCGACCTCGACGGGTGCATAGGCCTCGGTGCCGCTCCATACTCCTTGCCGGTTTGCAGTCAGGTCATCGGTGTGGTGATTGCCTGAAATCCAGGACACCAGCCCGGTGAACGCGGGAAGGGTGGTCTCCAGCCCCACATGCACCTGGACCGTGTCTCGACCCGTGGCGTCGCCATCGAAGGCCTCGAGCTGGAGGGTGTAGATGCCGGGGGATCCGAAAGTGGCCGAGGTCCGGGCTGCCTGTGGGTTTCCA
Source organism: Neoluteolibacter marinus (assembly GCF_014904755.1). Lineage (GTDB taxonomy): Bacteria > Verrucomicrobiota > Verrucomicrobiia > Verrucomicrobiales > Akkermansiaceae > Haloferula > Haloferula marina. The sequence goes on along the minus strand of NZ_JACZFQ010000095.1, from coordinate 196,282 downwards.
AAGGTGACCGCTCCCGGACCTGACAGCATGCTCCATTGGATCTGCAGGTTGCTGGAGTCGTCGGAGACGAAGCCATCGAGCTCGACCGGCGCTGAGAGATCATCGGAGCGGACCGGGCTCCCGGCATCCACCACGGGGGCTTGGTTCAAGGTCGGCGGACATTTGCCGTGGGGCGCGGATTCAAAGAGGCGGAGAACCTCGTTGTCGGAAAGGGGGCGCGAGTAGAACGCAAGGTCGTCGAGGTCGCCGTCGAAACGCCGGAGCGGGTCGTTGGTGACATAGGTGTTCAGGCCCTTGACAGTTGGAATCAGCCCGCCGATCGAAAACTGGTCATCCGTCTCGAAGTAGGGGCCGATCGGCGAGGTGAAGATCTTCCTGCCGACTCCGTCGATGTAGGCCCAGGTCTGGTTGTTCCCGCGGTCGTGGGTCACCACCACGTGGTGCCAGACGTCGAGTGCCAGGGGTTGCGAGCTTTCCGTGATCCGGGCCGAGCCATAGGTGCTGGTAGGGGTGGAGGCAGGCGGCGACTGCAAGTAGAGATGGCGTGCGGTGTAGCTCGGGTTCAGGTTGGGAGAACCCCAGGTGAGAGCTTTCCCGGGAAATCCGGTGGCCGGATCAACGAAGGCGAAGATATAACTCGCCCGGTCGCCCCGCGCCCGCATGCGGAACTCGATGGAGAAGCCGGCCTCCGAGTTGAGCCCGAGGTCGCCGGTGAGACCTCCGTCGAGGATGTCGCCACCGTCGAGAATCTGGACGGCATCGCGGATCGGACCCTCGGTGAAGCGTGGCGATTCCCAGTAGCCGTAACGGGTCAGGTGGTGATCCCCCGCCGCGTCGCGGAGGTTGCCGTCGAAGGGCCACCAGGCGGTGAGTCCGGCCGGGCCGGGGAATTCACACGGGACAGCAACCCGAACGGTCACAATGTCGGAGGAACTGGACTCCCCGTCGCTGACCGTGAGTTTCAGGCGATACTCGCCGGCGGTGTCGAAGGTGACCCGCGGGGTCAGGATCGAATCGTCACTGATCGTGGCAATCCCGGATCCGGCGACCTGCTCCCAGCGGACGGAAGATTGGGAATCCCAGGGCAAGCCGTCGTCCTGATAGGAGCCTCGCAGGATCAACTGCTCATTGAGGTCCGGCAGCCACATGCCGTTGCCTGCGTTGACGACCGGGGGGCGGTTGACATCGAGGGAAAGGGTGCGTTGGAGCGAAGCGAGCAAGACTTCTGTCTGTGGGAGCGATTGGGCGGCGAGGAAATCCGCCGGCACGGTCGCCTGGAGTTCCATGTTCACGGAGTCGATCGGATCGATCCCGTTTGAGAATGCGATCACCACCACCCGCACTCCTGCTTCCCGGGCCTCCCGCGCGGCAATGTCGGCGTAGGGTCCGGCACCGTCGCCGAAGAGCACGATCGCCCGGTCAGCGGGTGTCTCCCGTGGATTGGCGAGCAAGTGATCGAGGGCTCCCTGGATGCCCTTGTCGATGTTGGACGGTTGGAAACTCCCATAGGTTCCAGGTTCGCCCTGCGGCTGAACCAACTTCTCCGCCGCGAGATTCAGATCTGAAGTGATGGGCAGGAATTCACCGCGCATCCTTCTCACGGCGACGCGATCCTTCGCCGGGTCCAGCGTGCTGATGAGGCGGCGTGCGGCCTGGCGGGCCTTGTAAATCGGTGTGCTCGGATCCGATTCGGATTTCAGAGCCCACATCGAACCGGAGTGATCGATCACGATCGCGAGATCCAGGGGAGGTCGTTCCGTCCGGGTGGTTACCACGAGGGTAAGGCGATCTTCGACCGTCCACTCCCCGTCATAGGCTTTCAGGTGCAGCACATAGGTGCCGGGACCTGGCACCGATACTTTGGTTTCAGCGGCGAAGGGGTCGGAGAGTGAGACCCGGCCCGGTCCGGACAACTGGCTCCACTCCAGCGTGATGTCCGGCGAATCATCGACCAACATCGCCGACAGCGGGATGGGGCTGCTTGAGTACTCGACCTGAAGGTCGTCGCCGGCATCGAGGGACGGGATCTGGTTGGTGCTGCCCGGCAGCAGTGTCACCGCAACGGTATCCGCCGAAGACTTTTCGCCGTCGCTTGCCTCCAACTGGAACTCGTAGGCCCCTGGCACGGCGAGCCGGACCGGTGTGGTGGGTCTCGAGTTATCTCCGATCTCCGCCGGAGGCCCGGAGATCTGGGTCCAGTTCACCGTGATCGATTCATCGCTTGGCTGCCCGTCGTCGGTCACGGTGCCGTTGAGAAAGTCCTCGCCCGGTGCGATGAAGCGAAGTGAAACAGCGTCGAACATCGCGTCGTTTTTCTCCTGGGAGTCGGTGGTCGATGGGTCGAGCAATGTTGCGATCAACCAGACCCGTGCCCGGGTTGCGCCGATCGGCACGGTCATGGATCCGGCGAGTTTCCCCCATTGGTCATGCACCGGGGCCCGGTCGATGAGATGCCGGGACAACATCTCGCCGGTGGTATCGTTCCAGAACTCCACCGCCGCCGAAGGACGATCGAGCTCACCGGTCGGGAAGTAGGCGGAGGGATGACCGGTGTAGTCGCTGTAGAGCAGCTCGGTCCTCTGGAAGGTCCTTGCGAGTGCTTCGAAGGTCAGTCGTGCCGAACCGGTTGCGATGACCTCGGACATGGAATCAAGGGCGACGTCCTGCCAAAGCTCCGCCTGGGTATTGGAGACAACGTGGAAGAAGTAGGTCCCCTCGTCCGCGGCGGGATAGAGCGGGGTCTGGACTCCATAGCTGCCGAGCCGCAACCTCGATTGCGGGACCCCTTGGCCCCAAACCGAGCCATCGTCCGAGGTCCAGCCCGGGATGAGGTCGCCATCGAGTGGTTCTTCGTTGCCGCCGTTCACCAGGAGATTCGGTCCCGGGGCACCGGAGCTGAAGGTACGGTCGGATCCCGCGAAGACCACCGGGGCCTGGTTCTCCGCTGTCACGGTGATCTGAACCGGGGCCGTGAGGGTCGTCCGGCCGTTGGTGTCGATCGCGGAGGCAATGATCGTATGGTCACCGGGTTCCAGTTCGCCCAAGTCGTGCACGAACCGTCCGTCGGCGCCGCCAGTGACCCTCACCCCGTCCACTGCCAGTTCGATGGCGGCCAACCGGCCTTCCGGATCGCTCGCTTCGATCACAACTTCGATCGGTTCGCCATTTTTGAACACCGCACCCGGGAGCGGGGAGAGGATCTGGATGACGGGATCGCCATCGACTTCCACCACGATCTCGGCGGGCGCTGAGGTCGCCGCGCCGTCGTTGGCGGTGAAATTGAAGCGTCCTATTCCGGAAAACGCCGGCTCCGGCTGATAGATGGCGGTCGATCCGTTGATGACGACCGTGCCTCCGACCGGGGTGTCATGAAGGGCAAAAGTGAGTGGATCCCCGTCGATATCCTGCGCGGTGAGCGGTATGGTGACTGGTTCTCCCTGGTGCGTCGTTCCTCGCGCTGCCGCCGCGACCGGGATGTCGTTGACCGGAGTCACGGTCAGGTTCACCGCGGCCGTCGATTCCAAGCCGTCCGGGTCGATGGCCGTGAATTCGAAATACGCCGTTCCGTGGTAGTTTGCCGCCGGGTGAAAGATCAACTCCGGTGCGTCGCCCTCGAGTTGTCCCGGGAAGTCTCCGGGAAGGGACAAGGTGTATTCCAGCACATCGCCGTCAGGGTCGCTTGCCGCCAAGGTGATCGGGATGGATTCGTCTTCCTGCGTGAGGCCGTCGGCGGAAACCACCGTGGGAGGATCGTTGACAGGTGTCACCGTGATCCGCACCTGTCCCGATGCGCTTGAGCCGGAACTGTCCAAGACCGAGAAGGTGAACGCCGCGACTCCGTTGAAGTCGGTGTCCGGCGAGAACCGGAGAGTCGGTGCTTCTCCCGAAAGTTGCCCGGGGAAGTCGTCCGGCAAGTTCACCTCAAAGGCCAGGGGATCACCGTCCGGGTCGTCGGCTGAAAGGGAGAAGTCAAGGGAGCCTTCTTCCTCCACGACCAAGTCCAGCGAGGTGGCGGTGGGCGGGTCGTTCACCGCGAGGACCGTGATCGTGACTTTCGCCGGGGCAGAGGTGAATGCGCCGTCGCTGACCGTGTAGTGAAACACGTCGACGCCGTTGAAGTCCGGCGCCGGCCGGTAGGTGAGATCTGGCAAGTCGCCTGACAGACTGCCGTATCGGGGACCGGGGATCCCCGCGGGATCCTCCGGGTCGGGAACGATCTCAACCTGGAGCAGATCGCCGTCGGGATCGGTGCCGGATAGCGAGATGGCGATCTCGCCGTCTTCCATCACCGTGACGCCGGCAGCATCCGCGTGGGGTGCCCGGTTGACCGGCTGAAGCAGCAAGGTCACGGTGGCCGATTCGGAAGCCAGGCCATCCGGATCGAGTGCCCGGTAGGTGAAAGCGTCTGCCACCACGTCTTTCGCCCGCTCACCGGTGTGGGAATAGGTCAGCGCGGCGAGGTCCCCGTTGAGAACCCCCTGGGTGGGTGAAGCGAGAATCTCGTAGGTGACCGGGTCGCCGTCCGGATCCACCGCGGACAAGGTCAAGGGGGTGTCGATTTCTCCCTGGTTCAGCACCACCACGAGGTCGTCGGCCACCGGCGGGCGGTTGGGCTGGAACACGTGGATGAGCACGGCTGCCGCTTCGGATTCCGCGAGCCCGTCGGAGACCTTGAAATAAAAGATATCCGTACCGGAAAAGCCAAGGTCGGGGGTATAGGTCACCATCGGCCCGGCCGTCGACAGGGTGCCGTGCTGCGGCGGACTGATGATCTGATAGACCAACGGTTGGTCTTCGGGATCACTGGCCTGGAGCGGGACCTCGATCGGTGCGCCGACAGGAGTGGTGACCTCGGAGCCATTCGCAATAGGAGCTTGGTTCGGAGCGGCGCCGCTGGGTTCGCAATCGATCACGCCATCTCCGTTAAGCGTCAGGCGGTCGGTGAAGGCGAGGCCGTGCAACAGCGAGCCACTGTTCACGATGATGGAACCCGAAGGGATGACCGCGCGGCCGTGATACGCACTTCCTCCGTTGAGGTTGAAGCTGCCACCCGAAATGCTCAGCTCCAGCCATTCGGGATGGTCGGGATCACCCATGTATCCGTTGAGGTTCAGCGAATTCTTCAGCCGCAACACAACCGGCCCGTGGACCGAGATCCGTGAACCACCGTTGACCGTCAGTTGCTGGACTTCATAGATGGCGGGCTCTGCTTCTGATCCGCCTTGGAGTTCGAGAGTGCTCGATCCGTTCAGGGTGATCCGGTCGTAGCGTCCCGGGTCGAGGGCGATGACGCTCTCACCATGGTTGATGGTCAGGGAGCGGATGGACCCGGCCTCCCCGACTTCGTCGTCCGGGTGATTGACGTGAACCGTTCGATTGCCTGATCCGGGCACGGGGACGGGTGCCTCCGGCAGGGCTTCGGCATCGGTTCCGAGCGTGATGCCGCCCAGTTGGACCCCGTTGTTCAGGGTAAGCCTATAGCGGTCAGGTTGCTGGGATCCCCCGCCATCGGTGACGAACGGCAGGTTGCTCCCGCCATTGGTCTTGATCTCGGGATGACCCGGCAAGATGAGGGACCCATCGACCGTTAGTCCGGAATTCAGGGTGAAGTTCGAACCTTGCATCACCCGGACGCTGCCATGAACCGTTCCTTGGTTCAGATGGGGCGCGTTGCGTGTCACCACCGGGTCCGTGGGCGACGCCAGGGAGAGGGAGATAGAGGCAAGGAGACAAAGGGCCGGTCGAAGTTGCTGGGGGACTCCGGGGGAGGGGATCCGGTGCATAACGATGATCCATCATGGGAATCCGGACTATTGGCAAGGAATGTGTTAAATAATGTGTGTCACCGCGCTCCCGGTGGCATTATTCCGAGTTATTCCTTGCGATTCGTGTGGGTATTAACGCGGGGATCTGGCGAGTGATGATGCGAGAAAGATACGATTCGACGAAACATCCCGCTGAGAACCGAACGAGAATCGGAGGATCTGATCGCCTGATCGAATCAGGAGACCATTCCCGCTTCCTGTCCGAGGAAATGCTCCCGGTCGCGGAGCCGGTCCTCGATGGACTTCCTCAATCCCTCCCGGATCTTGTAGAGGCGGGCCTTCAGGGTTCCCGGGCTGCGACCGAGGGTTTTGGCATAGTCGTTGAGCGTATGCTCGGTGGCATAGCGCATCAGCAGCAGCTCGCGATCCCGGTCCGGCAGGCGCCTGAGGCAATCCCTCAGGGCGAGCAAGGGCGCGGGATCCGCCGGTTCTTCCGCGACGTCGGGGTCGGCGATGTTTTCAAACTCGTCCCGTTCGAAGAGCACCAGGCGGCTCCGGCGCTGGAGCCGGACCTGGTTGAGGGCTTCGAGGCGTGCGATTCTCAATGCCCACGAACGGAAGTTGGTATCTGGGACAAACTGATCCCTTTTCCGCCAGAGGATCAGGTTGGTCTTCTGCAGGAGATCCTGGGCATCGTGGTGATCCGAAACCAAAGAACGGAGATAGAGCAGGATCGGCTCCTGATGAGCGGACAAAAGTTGTTCAAACCGATCGTCGTCGACGGTGGCACAAGAGGCAGCGGCGGAGTTCGACGGTCCGATCATGGCTCCGTGACGGCTTCGACCTTCAGGAACAGGCGCATGCGCCCGGTCACGGCGGCGGGTTCAAGAACGAGGGTGACGGTCTCGTAGCCCGCTTCCGAAATCGCCTGCGATTCCTCGGTCGCGCCGGATTCCTGCCACTCGCCGAGATCGTCGCTGACCAGATACTTGTAATGCAGCCCCGCGACGGCGTGCATGCGCAGGCGACGGTGGGTGAAGCGGAAGGTTCCGCTACCCGGTTCCGAGTTCAGGAGAACCGGCGTGGCGAGGTGGTCGTCGCTCAGGGTGGGCTCGGTCCCGAATGCCCACTCCCCGAGGTTGTCGAGCCGGTCGCCGTCAGGATTCCCGGTCAAGCCTGTGTCGCCGGGTTCGGCGGCGCCGAGCTTCGCGTCACGCCACTCGTCGTAGTTCGCGTAGGGGAAGACCTCCTGGGTGATCCAGTCGGCAATCAGCTCCGCGCCCTCGAGGTCGGGCACGGTCGTAGCCAGGGGAGGCATGCGGTTGTAGCCGTTGGCCCCGAGCACGCGGTTGAAAACGATCGAATGAGGCACGTTGCCGGCGACGACCAGGCGATCGCCCGGATCGATGGGGGCCTCGACCGGCATGCCGTGGAGCAGCCCGGTCTGCATCAGCGACAGCGACGCCCGGCCGTCCCAGAGACCGCCCCCGGTGCCGCCGGACTGGTGACAGTAGGCGCAGTTCACGTCGAGGTAGGAGCGGACGCGGGTCTCCAGGTTCTGATCGCTTTCATCCGGCCGGTAATGACGCGGCAGGATGGCGGGATCGGCCGTCAGGCCGGCAAGATAGCCGGCGAGGTCGAGCGCTTCGAGCTGGTTGCCGCCGATGCCGGCAATGTTGCCCGCGGCATTGAGCTGGCGGCTGTTGAAGGAAAGTGCGTGCCCTGCCTCGGGTGTGTGGCAGGTGATGCACGCCGAGCGGGAGGGAATCTGCCAGGCGACCTGCGATGGCACCCCGTCGACGGTGATGTCCACTTGCAGGTCATCGCCATGGTCCCCGACCAGGACGGCGTCGTCCTGGGTGCCGCCGTTGATGGCATTCCAACGGTAGCTGATGCCGTAACTGCCTGCGTCGGTGCGGACGAGGAAGCGCGTCTCGAGGCGGCGGCGTGGCGAGCCGGCGGCCGGCCGGCGGTCGGTGTAGCTCTGGCCGGCGATGGTGCGGGTGAAGGATTCCCACTCGGTGGGATAGTCGAAGTGCTTCACCCAGATCATGCCCTCGGGAAAGCTCCACGGTCCGTTCTCCGAATAACCCACGGTGTCGGTGGTGTTCTTCACCAGGAACCAGCGGCTTTTCTCCGCGTGGTCCGACCAGAAGCGGAGGTTCGGCTGGTAGCTGTTGCCGCCGGGATTCGGGGTGAGGTCACCGAGGTCGGCGAAGAAGTTGGTCGACGCCAGGGTCGGCGAGAAGCTGCTGTCATCGACCCCGACTACCAGCCGCTTGATGCTGCCGGTTCCGGGATTGGTGCCGTTGTTACCGCGGTCGAGGAGCAAGACGCCGCCGGTCACGGGGTCCGGCAGCAGGCCGACGATCGCGACCTCGCCTGCAAGGCGCTCGACCAGCGGCGGCCCGCCGGTCCGCTCGATGCTCCAGATGTTTCCCGAAACATAGTCGGCGCAGAGATACTTGCCGGTGAGGCCGGGAATCGCGGTGCCGCGGTAGACGAAGCCGCCGGTGATGGATTGGCCCTGATAGGGGCCGCCCCCGTGACCATAGTCCCACAGGGGTTCGACCAACGTCGCCGCGGATTCCGGGGCGACGTTGAGGTCGTCACCCGCGCGCTGTCCTGCGGCGGTGCCCTCGCGCCAGCCCCAGCCGCCGTTTTCACCGGGCAGGAAGACGTCGATCTCCTCGCGGTTGCTGCGCCCGACATCGCCGACCCACAGCTCGTCGACGCTGCCGTTGCCGTCGTTGTCCTCGGCCGAGAACTGCCACGGGTTGCGCAGGCCCATCGCGAAGATCTCCGTTCGGACCTGGCCGGCATCCAGGGTGATGCCATTGAACTCTGTCGCCCCGACGAGGGGGTTGTCCGGCGGAATCGCGTACAGCGCTGCGCCGCCGGGGCGGGGAATGGTGAGGTCGGCGTCGTTGCTTTGCCCGCCGGGGTCCGGACCCGCGTAGGGATCGGGGCCCGGGTCGGGATTGGGAGCTAGGCTGCCCGGGTGCAGGTCGACATCGATGCGGATGATGCAAGACCAGAGGTTGCGGTCGACGTGCTGTGAGTTGTTGTGGCCGTCCTGTTGGGTTCCCTCGTCACCGAAGGCGACATAGAGATAGCCGTCCGGACCGAACTCGCAGGATCCGATGTTGTGGTAGGCATCGTCGTTGTCCTGTTCGATCAGGATCTCCTCGGGACCCGCGGTGAACGGCGGGCTCGTCAGGCAGGTGAAACGCGAGAGCCGCACGGTGCCGGCGCTCGAGTTGTAGGTTACATAGATCTGGCCGTTGTTCTGCCAGTCCGGGTGGACGGCGATGCCCTTGCAGGCCAGCTCGTTGTTGTCGTGCTGTACCGAGGCGGTGAGGTTCACCACTTCGACCTTCGCGGGCGCGGTCATGTCCGGGATCAGGATGACGCGACCGTCGCCCTCGACGACGAAGAGCATCCGCTCGTCACCGGGGACCAGGCTGAAGCCGTGCGGCGCGTCGAAGGTGATGCCGGGCAGGGCATCCTCGATCCGCAAGGCACCGACCGGCGGGGTGGGGGGCAGTGAGACGAAATCCGAGTCGAAGCGGGCGTTCGTGGTGAAGTCGATGTTGACCGTCGCGCTGTCCGTCAGCGGACTGCCGGCGCTCTGGATCTGGTAGGTGAATGAATCATTGGCCGGAGTGCCGTCGAGGTGCTGATAGAGGATCGTGCCGTCCGGGCTTGCCGTGGCTGTGCCGTGGGCCGGAGGAGTCAGCACGGTAACCGAGGCGGGGTCGGGAAAGCCGCCGTCGTTGGCCAACACCTTGAACCGTGCCTTGGCGAGGTGGTGCATCGTCGCGCTGTCATCGTTGGCCACCGGCGGCCCGTCGTTGAGGCCTTCCCAGGCGTAGGCGACGCGCACGTTGTCCCACTCCACCGATCCGCTGCCACCCGAGGCAAGGCGGATCGAGGTCGACCAGTTGCCGCTGGTGTGGGGATAGGTTGCGACCGGTGCGTTGGCCGCTTCGGACTGGTTGAGGTCCGGATTCAGGAAAAGCGCCGCGACGTCGTTGTCGAAGTCGAGCTTCGCCACCAGCGTGTATTTGACCCCGGGAACAGGGGCGATGCCGGAGTAACCCCACTGGTCGGCATTCAGGTCGTGGATGGCGAACTCCCGCTCTCCCGATGCCGGGTTGGCGGCACCCGGCACGCCGAAGAGATATCGCTCCGCGCCGAAGTCGTAGGAGCTCGCGCCGCTCCAGGTGGCGCCTTCCTCGCGGGTCATCTCGAACTTGTAGTAGACGACGTGGGAATCGAAGGCCGCGTCGTCGTTCACCGCACCGGCGCGTTCGTCGGAACCACCCTGGGCACCTTCGACCGGGCCGTTGTATTCGCGCTTGGCACCGCTTTCCCCGGTGACGAGGGCGCCGTCGACCACCTGGGGGCTGCCGAACATCGTGGTCCAGTCGGAGGCCGTACCGGTTGGTCCGATGAAGGCGTCGTTTTCGGTGGAATTGTCGGCATCCCAACCCAGGCCGCCGTTCCGGCCGTCGACCGGTCCGTCGGCGTAGTCGAAGCGATCCGCCCCGACCAGGCCCGTGGGGATGACCGCGCCGGGGTAGCTGGCGGGATTGAGCGGATTGGTGCCGGCGGCGACTTCCTCGCCGTCGTTGTGGTCGTCGTCGTCGGTGTCGTCGAGTTGCGGGTTTGTCCCGTGGAGATACTCATCGAGGTTCGACAGATCGTCGCCGTCGGCGTCGAGCGCGGAGTCGTCGGTGCCCACGACCAGCCCGTTGGCGATTTCCCAGGCATCGGGCATGCCGTCATCGTCGCTGTCGGGGTCGACGAACTCGAAATCCTCCCATGCCGTGTTCACCTCGAGGTTGTCCCACTCGCAGGTGCCGCCGGAAGCGAATCGGACGGCCGTCGACCAGTTGTCGGGAGTGTAGGCGCCGCCGGCGTCGCAGGTGTTGGCCCCGGTGGCCGCGACGTAGAAGTCATCTGCATCCGGATCGACCCACAGCCCGATGAAGTTGTGGTCGAAATCGAGAACCGTCACGAGGGTGTGGGTGGCATTGTCGGCGGGGATTCCGCTGAAATGGCGGATGCCGGTGCCAGTGATCTCGCAGCCGAACTCGAGGTTGCCGCTTTCGGGGTTCAGGGTGTTCGGGACGCCGAAGAAAACCCGCTCCGTGCCGAAGTCGTAGGAACTCGCGCCGCTCCAGCCACCGCCTGACACGCGGGTCAGTTCGAAACGGTAGAAGACGCGGCCGGCGCCCCGCACCGCCCCGCTGCGCTCGTGGTCGTCCTGGCCGTCGTTGGCGGCTCCACCCGCGCCCTCGATGTCGCCGTTGTACTCGCGGATCGCGCCGGAGTTGGTGGTGCCGAGTTTCCCGGCGTTGATTGCGGCCACGCCGAAGGTTTCGTCCCAATCCGATGCCGTGGCGGTGACCTCCTGGTCGTAGCTGTCGTAGTTGAAGCCGGTCCCCCCGTCGCGTCCGGCGATGCTGCCGTCCGGGTAGGAGAACGAATCCGCGCCGAGCGGGATGGCACCGAGCGGCAGCGGCAAGAGAAGAGGCAGAAGGTAAGGCTTCACGGGATGGGATTCGGCGGATGGAATGGAGATGCTTGAAAAGGCCCGCCCTGCAACTTGCAAGGCGGGCCATCAGGGTGCCCTGCGGGCCTAGGATATCATGGGGAGGACGGGCCTTCCTCGGCGCGGAAGAACAGCGCAGGATCGGTGCCCGGGCTGACCGGGATCACGAAGGGCTGCGGCGTGGTCGCGTCGAAGTCGAAGGGCGGCACCAGCGGTATGAAGGTCTCGAGGTCGCTGGAGCTGCGGAGGTGGAAGGTTCCTTCCGGAATCCCCGTCGCGGTGATGCTCATGGTGCCAGCCCCGCTGTCGAGGGCCGAGACGGTGAGCTGGATCGGCAATCCGGCTTCGCCGGCGAGCTTCTCCCAGGTGTTCGCCACGGCGACATCGTCCCACTCTGTGGCACCGGTGCCGGTCGAGGTGAAGCGGGCGCCCGATGCCCAGTTGCCGCCCTCGTAGACGCGGGTCACATGGGCGGAGTTCGAGGCCTCGTCGGCCGCCAGGTCGGGATCGATCCACAGGCTCAGCAGGTTGCCCGTGAAGTCGAGCTTGCCCACCACGAGGTAGGTTTGGTCGTCCGTGACCGCCATCGCGCCGGCGTCGGTCGTCACCTCGGCGCCCTCGCGAATACCCCATTGCGGGGTGCCGGCGTTGTCGACGATGCCGAAGCCGAGGCGTTCCGCGTCGAAGTCATCGGGCCCGAAGACGCTGAGCACGGCACCGGGGCGGCGGGTCATCGTGGTCTTGAAGTAGACCACCGAGGCGTCGAAATCGCCTTCCTCGTTGATCGCTCCCCAACGGGCGCCGGTCGGGGCCTCGTTGGATCCCGCACCCTCGTCGGGGCCGTTGAAGTCACGGAACGCGTAGGTCTCCTGGGTGACGAGGCGTCCGCTGGCGACGACGGCCGTCCCGTCCCAGTCGGAGGGCTCGCCGGTGTGACCGATGAACGGGCCGTTGAAGAGCGAATTCTCGTAGTCGAAGTACGAGCCACCGGTCAGGCCGGCCACCGCGCCGTCGGGATAGGCAAAGTCGTCGGTGCCGATGAGTTGCAGCGGTGCGCCCACGGTGTCCGCCGGGTCCGTCGGGTCCGAGGTGGCGCCATTGACGCCCTGGACTTCGCCACCGTCGGTCTGTCCGTCCTCGTCGGTATCGACCAGCAGCGGGTCGGATCCGTAGGTCTTCACCTCTTCGCCGTCGGTCAATCCGTCGCCATCGGTGTCAGGGTTCAACGGGGACGTGCCGGCTGTCGCTTCCTCGCCGTCGAGGAGGTCGTCGTCGTCGCTGTCGTTGTCGGTCGGATTGGTCCCGGCGACATACTCCGCGTAGTTGGTGCTGCCGTCGGAATCCGCATCGTCTCCGGCGTCGTCGACATCCGGATTGAAGCCCCAGAGATTCTCGTAGGCGTCGGGCATGCCGTCGCCGTCGCTGTCGGAGGGCAGCGAGTCGAGGGTGTCCCAGGTGGTCCCCACCACCAGCTGATCCCAACCGGTCGTGCCGGTGCCGCCGGAACCCAGGCGCAGGGCGGTGGCGTTCATCTGGGCGGGATCCGCATTCAGGGTGGCGAGAATCGGGGAGGAACCTTCGGGGGCCCCGAGGTTGGGGTTGACCCACAAGTCGATGGTCGAGGTCGCGAAGTTGTATCGCGCCACCAGCGTCACCGGGGCACCGGTCACCGGCGCGATGCCCGAGAAGGCGGTGACTTGGGGATTGGATTGTTCCACCCCGTATTCACGGACGCCTGACTCCGGGTTGACGCCGTTCGGAACGCCGAGGAAGATCTTCTCCGCCCCGAAGTCGTAGAGGCTGAGACCGCTCCATGTGGCCCCCGCCTGGCGGGTGATGTTCACTTTCACGTAGAGCAGGTCGCTGCCATTGACGCCGGTCGCAGCGGCGTCTTCGCGCCAGTGCCCGGTATTCTCGCCGACGACGGCGGTGGTGCTGTTCGATCCGCCGTGGAAGGCCCGCTTCACGGAGCTCTCCTGGGTCAGCAGGGTGCCGGACTGGATCACCGGCGCTCCACCGACGTTGGTCCAGGCGCTGTTGTAGGTGGTGTGGCCGATGAAGGTTTCTCCCAGGGCGCTGTTGTCATAGTCCCAACCAAGGCCTTCGGTGGCGCCGTTGATCGGTCCGTCGAGGTAAGTGTCGAAGAATTCCAGGCCGACCAGTTCGAGGTTGCCGTTGCTTGCAGGGTCGTCCCCTGCGTTGCCGGTCTCCGGCACGGTGCCGAGCGCCCATTCGGTGAAGTCCGAGGTGCCGCCACCATCGGTGTCGGCGAGCTTGGGGTCGGTGGAGTAGACGGAAACTTCGTCGCCGTCGAAGAGCGAGTCTCCGTCCGAATCGGGGTCGAGCGGATCGGTCTCGTAGGTCTTCTCCTCGAAGTCGGTGAGGAAGTCGAAATCGGTGTCCTCATCGATCGGCGAGGTTCCGTCCTGGAACTCGACCAGGTTGCTCACTTCGTCCTCATCGGGATCTCCCAGTGCGCCATTCGGGCCGTCCTTGGCTCCGGGCTCACTCTCGCCGACGGTCCCGTCATCACTGTCGTCGAGTCCGTACAGCGTTTCGAAGGATGCCGGCAGGCCGTCCTGGTCGCTGTCGACGAAGTCTTGCAGTCCGACGCTCACCGGATCGAGTGCGACGGAGAGGTCGTCCCAAGTCGTGCCGCCGGCGCTGGAAGCGAGACGGACGGCCGTCGACCAGTTGTCGGGGGTGTAAACCCCGCCTGCATCGGTCGAGTTGGAGCCGTCGGCCGGGTCGTAGTAGTCGGTGGCGGTGGGGTCGATCCAGATGCCGATGAAGTTGTGATCGAAATCGAGGACCGAGACGATGGTGTGGGTGGCATTGTCGGCCGGGATGCCGCTGCGGTAGTCGTTGCCGTTGCCGCTGCAGCCCCACTCGAGCTGACCGGAGGTCCCGTTGCCGCCGGGCACCCCGAAGAAGGCGCGCTCGGTGCCGAAGTCGTAGCTGCTGGCCCCGCTCCAGCTGGTGCCGGCGCCACGGGTCATGGTGAAGCGGTAGAACACGCGACCGTTGCCGCGAAGCGCGCCGTTGCGCTCGAGGGTGTCGTCGCCGTCGGCGCCCGCGGTGCCCTCGACCGGGCCGTTGTATTCGCGCTTGGCCCCGCTGTTGTCGGTGACCAGGGCATTGCCGGTGACATTGGGCGTGCCGCCCGTGTTGTCCCAGTCGGAGGTCGAGGCGGTGACCGCCTTGTCGAAGTTGTCGTAGTTGAATCCGGTGCCGCCGGACTGGTTGGCGACCGGACCGTTGGCGTAGCTGAAGTCTTCGGTGCCGATGAGTTGCGCCGAGAGGGGCGCGACCGGCGCGAGCGCGGCCGTCAAGAGGAGCTGGTATCGATTGGTTTTCATGGGTTTGTTGGAAATGGAATCAAAGGGATCCGCCAGGTTCCGGGGGGGGCTGCGCCGGAACACGAACGACCAGGTGTCCCCGTTTCGGGATCACCCGGTCGTGACGGCTTCGGCGGATCAGCGACGACGGCGGGTGAACAGCAGGCCGGCTGCCGCCAGGCCAAGCAGGCCGGTTGACGGCTCCGGCACCGGGGCGACGTCCGCGAAGGTCGTTCCGACTCGCAGGTCGTCCCAAGTGCTCTCATGCCCGGACGCGAGGCGCAGGGCGGAGGACCAGTTGCCCCCGGTGTACGCGGCGGAGACGTCGTGGGAAGTCACCGTGTCGCTGCCGTCGGGATCGACCCAGAGGCCGAGGAGGTCATTGTCGAAATCCAGCATCCCGATCAGTGTGTAGGTCTGGCCGGTGACCACGGGAATGGTGGAGACCGTCTGGTCTCCTGCGACGTCGATGCCGAAAAAATTGCCGCCCGGGGTGCCGCCCGGCGCACCCCAGAAAATCCGCTCTGTTCCGAAGTCGTAAGAGCTGACACCCCCCCATTGGTTGGCGGTGTTCGGGGTGTAGCTGACGGAGAAGAACATTGTACCAGTTCCGCGGAAAGCGCCCTCGCGCTCGTTGCTGTCGCCGCCGGTGCCCTCGGTGATTCCGCCGAATTCACGATGGGCGCCGCTGCCGCTGGTCACGAGGGCGGTGGAAACGACCTGTGCGTCGCCGAAGGTGTCGTTCCAGTTCGAGGCGGTCTGGGCGGGTGCTGCCGGCTCGTCGGTGCGCTCGTAGTTCCAGCCGGTGCCACCACTCTGGCCGGCGATCGAGCCGTTGGAATAATCGAAATTCTCGGTGGCAATCAACGCGGCGTGGCTCGCGGCGGGGATCAATCCGGTGGTGATCAGGGCGGGGAGAAACGAATGCTTCACTGATGGTTGGGTTGGATATTTTTGGGTTGATCGCCGCGTTGGCTGCGCCCGGAACGCCCGGGCGGATGCCGGCGATCAATCCGGATTCCGACGTCGTCCCTCGAAACCCGCCAAAAATCTTTCGGGTTTTTCCGGCGTCCGTTTGCCTCCGGAAAGAAAGTGGATGCGCGGACGGAACCCAAACCGTCCGCGCATCCGCCCGTCGGTTGCCCTTGATTGACGGAAGACGGAGATTCCCCGGCGTGCTTCCAAGACACTTGTTTCCGTCGGCAGCGCGGCAATCGCGCGCGTTGCCGATGGGCCTGAGTTTCACCATGGACTACGACATCTACCATCGTGACCCGCCAACAAAGTGCCGCCCGCCGTGCATTCGGCGCGGCTGGCGGCTGCCGACGATTCGACTTGCACCCCCATGCCGTCGAACCTACCCGAGATGGCAATGGGAACAACGACCGGGAGTCCCGACATCGGGGCGAATGAATTCTGCTTCTCGTCGGACGAGCTGTTGCCCGTCGTCTACGATGAGCTCCGCCGCCTGGCGGCCTTCCGGTTGGACAGCGGCAGCCCGAGCAAGACGCTGCAGCCGACCGCCCTGGTCCACGAGGCGTGGATCCGCCTGTCGGAAATCGACGGCAAGGTGTGGCAGAGCAAGGAGCATTTCTTCAATGCCGCCGCCCAGGCGATGCGCCGGATCCTGGTCGACCGCATCCGCGCGCAGTCGCGGAAGAAACGGACCCGCCCGCCCGAGAATCTCGACGACGGGGTTTTCGAGGACGACACCCACATCCTGCTCATCCACGACTGTCTGACCAAGCTCGAGAAGGTCGACCCGTATTCCGCGAAGGTCGTGTTGTTGAAATTCTACGGGGGATTGAGTACTGAAGAAATCAGTCAGGTGACGGGGCGCAGCATGCGTTCGGTGGAACGGCAATGGATGTTCGCCAAGGCCAAGCTCTACCGCCTGATCCAGGACGACCATCAGGGCGAATAGAACGACCGGTCCGATGAACGAGGGAGATCAGCACGACGAGGAAATCAGCAGCGCCATCATGGAGGTGGCGCTGTCGCTGGATGATCCATCCACCCGCGAGGTGTTCCTTGAACGCGTTTTCGAGAACCGCGCGGCGGCGAGGGTCGAGATGACGCAGTTGCTGCAAGCGGCGGACGGCGCGGCGGAGTTCTTCCTCCAGGCCCGCGAGCAGCGCACCAAGGTGACCGCTTCCATCCTTTCGGAGAAGGGCACGCGGGCGATCCCGCCCCGCTTCGTCGACAATTTCCTGCAGGAGAGGATCGACCGCTACCGCCTCGTCTCCCGGATCGGCGAGGGCGGGGGCGGCGTGGTCTACGAGGCGGAGCAGGAACGACCGATCCGCCGGCGGGTGGCAGTGAAGGTTTTCCGGATGAGCGAGGAAAACCGTGACGCCTTGGAGCGCTTCAACGTCGAGCGGCAGGCGCTGGCGCTGATGGATCATCCTAACATCGCGAAGGTCCTCGATGCCGGAACCACGTCGTCGGGAAAGCCCTACTTCGCGATGGAACTGGTGTCGGGCGAGTCGATCGTCCGCTACAGCAACCACTACAAGCTGGACTGCGCGGCACGCCTCGAACTGTTCATGCTGGTCTGCAATGCCATCCAGCACGCGCACCAGAAGGGCATCATCCATCGCGACATCAAGCCGTCGAACGTCATCGTCAGCCGTTTGAACGGTGAGAATGTCCCGAAGATCATCGACTTCGGCATCGCCAAGCCCTCCGGGGGCGCGTGGGGGGACACCATCACCGCCCACGACCAGTTCATCGGCACGCCGGCCTACATGAGCCCCGAACAGGTCGCCATGACGGGCATCGACGTCGATACCCGCAGCGACATCTTCAGCCTCGGGGTCTTGTTGTATGAACTCCTCACCGGATCCACGCCGATCGACCGTTCCGCCGATCCCGGCCTGAACTTCTCTCAGATCCGCAAGTCCCTGCTTTCCTCGGAGACACAGCGTCCCTCGGAGTTCCTCGGGAAGCTGCCGCCGGAAAAGCTCAAGGAGCTCGCCCGTGAACGGGGCATGGAACCCGCCGCGTTCCTTGATTTCGTGAGGGGGGATCTCGATTGGATCGTGATGATGGCCCTGGAGAAGGATCGCATGCGCCGCTACCAGACGGCCAACGGCCTGGCGATCGACATCAAGCGCTTCCTCACCTATCAGCCGATCGCCGCCCGTCCGCCTTCCCGGGTCTACGTGCTCGCGAAGTTCGTCCGGCGCAACCGCATCGCCTTCGCGGCGGCGGTGACGTTCCTGTTCCTCCTCGTCAGCGGTCTGGCGGTCACCGCGGCGATGTACGACCGGGAACGGAAGTCCGCGATCCGGCAAATCCAGCTGAAAAACGAGGCACAGGCGGCGCGGAACGAGGAAAGCCGCTTGCGCCAACAGGCCGACGCCCGCTCGAACGTCGCCCGCGCGGCATTCCTGTTGGACCAGGGTCGCATCGACGAGGCTGACGAGCTCCGGCAGAAGTATCCGCTGTCCTCGATCGAGCCCTCGTTGGAGGCCGCGGCGGTTTTTCGCGCGCTCGGCGACTGGAACGCCAAGAGCGGCCGTTGGGACGAGGCGTTGCAGTGCTTCCGGCTGCTGAGGCAGGCCAACCGCCACGACAGCCCGCAGAAGATCCTGCAGGGCGATGATCTCATGGCCATCAGCGCGGCCCTGCTGAGACACGATGAGACGGAATACATCGAATTCCGCAAGGAGGTGGTTGATCGCTACACGCCCGCCGCAAGTCGCCACAAGGCCGAGCACCTGTTGAAGGTGTGTCTGATCCATTCCGCGGACGGGAAGATGCTGCGGCACTTGAAGCGGGACGTCCTGACGATGGGAGACCCGGATAGCACCCCATGCCCGTCTTGGTCCGCGCTCTCACTGTCCCTCTTTCATCTCCGTTCGGGGAATCACGAGGAGGCGCTGCGCGCTTGTGATCTCGGCTTCAAGCGGCCGGAGAGGAAAAGCTCCTGCGTCGTATCGCTCGAGGCGGTCGCAGCCATGGCCCACGCCGCGCTGGGCGACACGGCGGCGGCGGAGACGGCGCTCGCCCACGCCCATGAGTTGACCGCGAGTTGCAACGGCAAGGATTTCGAGCTGGGTCGCGAAATCCCGCCCTACTGGCACGACTGGGCGATTGCCGGGCTCTTGGTCGACGAGGCGAGGGGCCGGGTAAGCACCCATTGATTTTGTTGGCGGGATTTCGGGCGGTTTGACGGATTCCACCAGGGGCATTCCACTGTCACCGGTGCGTTTGCACGGGTACGGTCATGTCCCGGAAAGAACCCATGAAAAAACCCATCTCATCGATCGTCGTCCTCGGCGCGGGGTCGGCCGGATTGCTGGCCGCCTTGACCCTCCGGAAAAAGTTGCCCGCCGCGGTGTCGGTGCGGGTGCTCCGCAGTCCCCGGATCGGGATCATCGGGGTGGGCGAGGGCACGACCCCGAACTTCCCGGCATTCCTCTTCGACTACCTGCAACTGGACGAGGAGCGCTTCTTCCGCGAGGTGCGGCCTGTGTGGAAGCGCGGCATCCATTTCATCTGGGGACCCCGCGGAGAGTTCCCCTACGCCTTTGGCAACCACTACAGTGTGTCGGACACCGGCTTCCGGCGGCCGAATGGATTCTACTCCTGGGGCGATCCCTATGCCGCCGGCTTCATCGGCCGGATGATGCAGCAACGGAAGGTGTTTCTCCCGGACGACAACGGCCAACCGCGGTTCGACGGCGCCTACGGCTACCACCTTGAGAATGTCCGCCTGGTTTCATGGCTGGAGGCCGAGGCACGGCAGGTGGGGGTGAGCATCACCGACGCCGAGGTCACCGGCACGGCGCGGGACGGGGATCGCATCCGCCATCTGGTGGTCGACGGGCAGGAGGTCGTGAAGGCGGATTTCTATGTCGATGCCTCCGGTTTCCGCAGCGAGTTGCTGCACGGCGCCTTGGAGGAGCCCTTCCAATCCTTTGCCGACACCTTGATCTGCGACCGGGCGGTGGTCGGAGGTTGGGAACGGGAGGGGGGCGATCCGATCCAACCTTTCACGACCTCGGAGACGATGCCGGCCGGTTGGAGTTGGCGGATCGACCACCGCGAGCACGTCAACCGGGGCTACGTCTACTCGTCCGCGTTCACCACCGACGACGAGGCGGAGAGCTTGTTCCGGAAACGCAACCCGCGGGTGGAGACCACGCGCCTCGTGAACTTCCGGTCCGGCCACTACCGGCGCTCGTGGGTCGGGAACGTCTGCTCGGTGGGGAATTCCGCGGGATTCGTCGAACCGATGGAAGCGACCGCCCTGATGGTGCTCTGCATGGAGCTCCGGGCCCTCGCCGCCAGCTTGCAGGAAGGCCGGCTCGAGCTGCGGAGTTCGCTCATCGATCTCTACAACCGTTTCTCCGAAAACGTCTGGTCGGAGATCCACGGCTTCCTGATGGTGCACTACAAGTTCAACACCCTGTTAGACACACCGTTCTGGCAACACTGCCGCGACTTGCCGCTGCCGGAGGACGCGGCGCGCATCGTTGGGTTCTTCCAGGAGAACGGGCCGAGCTCCTTCGCCCGCGATTGGCTGCTGCCCCGGGCCTCCCAGTTCGGAACCGAAGGGTGGTGGGCGCTGTTGGTCGGTCAAAAGGTGCCGTGGAAGATCCAGCCGCCCTCGCCGCAGGAACAGAAACGCTGGGCTGAGCGCCAGATCCGGCTGGAGCATGCCGTGAAGCATGCGCTGACCACGGAGCAGATCCTGGCGACCATGGATTCCCCCGCGCATTGGCAACGAGCCCGGGAGGCCAGGACCCGTCAGCCGGCGTGATATCGATGCAGCCGGAACCACAAAGTGGCGGAGGGGGTGAGGTTCTCGATCACTCGACAACACCTTTTAGGAATCAGTCAGCGCTTCTGCTGATCTCACATCCGGGGATGTAGGTACGTACGATGCCGGTTCCAAAGTCGCGAAAGATACGTTCCAAAAGGGATGGCGATCTCGATTGCGCGGAGTTGCCTGTCCACTTTTAATGAAGTGAATTGCCTCCGGGGAAGTGTCGGGAGTTCCATTAAACTTCCCAAGTCTCCCCGCATGAGAGGACTGCCGTTTCTGCAAGGTGTGCTGCTGGCGCGCCTGTAGAGGGAGAATGCCATTTACAATAACTACCGCTGAACGGACTTTGAAGGAGCGGGCGGCATCCTATTTGGACTTGGCGCTGGAAGCCGCAGAATCCGTGAATCCAAGAATCGCAGCTTCGTTGGATACACGTGAGATTGAAGACGTTCCTGCAAACCGAAACTTTTCCCCACTTACCTATCCAAAGCTGAGAT
Organism: Neoluteolibacter marinus; assembly: GCF_014904755.1. GTDB lineage: Bacteria > Verrucomicrobiota > Verrucomicrobiia > Verrucomicrobiales > Akkermansiaceae > Haloferula > Haloferula marina. Next base: position 175,346 of record NZ_JACZFQ010000095.1, on the reverse strand, counting down.
AAACAGGGCTTAGAATGCCTTAATTCACTCGCGCGCGACGGGAAACGCTGGGACTTCCATCGATGGATTTTAAGGTCTGAAGGCGTTCACTTTCGTCAGGTGATTTTCCCAGAAAAAGCTTCATCGAAGCAGTAAAGCACTCGCTTTGCGAAAACGTGGAATTTCGCCGCTTCGGAGACCGTGGTGTTTTGGAGGCCTGCATGTGCGTAGTCATGACGCCACGATAAAATCTGTCCGTATTTCTCGGCAATGTCCATGCCAGTCCGACTTGCTATAGCATCAGATCGCTTTTTCAGGAGAGTCTTGAAATCCTTATGAACTTTGGCACTGAATAGCTTGGCGTAACGTAGCAAATCATCCTTTCCAATCTTGCTGTTCAGTTTGGCGTAGTGCTGGGTGACGAAATACTCGAAGTCTCCATGCCTAAAAGACGCGTGAGCGATCAAAACCTCCTTCACACACGATTCGTATGCAGCCGCCATTGCGACAACCAATAGCCCTGCCAAGTCGGCGCGAAAGCCTGTCGAGCCATTAGTGCCTTCGGGAATAAACTGCTCGATCTAGGTGGCCTCCTCGTTGGCGGATGTCATTTCCTTCAAATGGACCCTGCGAGTGCCCCCATAGCCATTCACTGGGTTTCAGATTCCGGCGTGGAGGCATATGAATCAGGAAGTTCTTGGGGGTGGGAAATACATTGGGATGTAGGGCTGGGGAAGGGACCTGTTCTCGTATGCGTCCGTGAGCAACCATTGGATAAAGTCCCATCCGCTATGCTCAGGACGGGGCATGGCGGCGCCGCCGAGGTGCGTCGAAGGAACCGTGAGGATCCACGTAAATCCCTTGGCCCACTCGAGCCGGATATCGAGAAGGAATCTAACCGCTGTCTTTGATCGCTTCGGCCACTGTTGATTCCTGCAGAACGTGGCGACCAACTCGTGCAGTTCACTTCGGAGTTCGATTTCGTAATCCTCCAGCGCAGCTTCGTTCTTCCAGAGCTCATCAGGATGGTCCCAGAACACAGCTCTTGGGTCGTCACCAGTAGGGAGGGATCTTCCTGCTTTTACCACCACTTCGTGGACAGCTTGCCAGAAATCAAGGTGAGGGTCCTGTGGCGTCGTCATGGGCCGATAGGCTGGCTTTGGGCTTGGTATTCTCAGCGGATGATGGCCCGGCCGGATGCTTGGCGATCGGCCTCCTCATCGGCGTCGTATCGGAGATCCCAGGCCAGATTGTGGGAGCGGGTATGGGCTCTAAATACCTTTCTCATGAAACCGGCCTTCCCTTTGAATTTTGGGATCTTGTCGAGGTCGTCGATTATCGAGAGGAGCCTTCGATTCAGGTCTTCGGCCGCTTCGGCGCGGCGAATGGGGCGGGATTTCTCTTTCACATTAGCGAATATCCCGACTTCGCGAACCATGTCGAACCATAACGACCTATCCGAACGTGTTCCCGGTTTTGTTCCCAATTGGTGGGTTTGGGTGCTCCCGAATGCCTCGAAACCTTGATTTATCAAGGATGGCGGAGGGGGTGGGATTCGAACCCACGGAAGGTTTCCCTTCTCCGGTTTTCAAGACCGGCGCGATCGACCACTCTGCCACCCCTCCTGGTCGGATCTTGGAAGGCTTGGGACTTTCGTCCGGAAGCCCGGCCGCGCTTTTTACGCACGGATCCCCGGGGACGGCAAGTTTCTTGGCAAGTCTCCGTGGGGAGAGTCGCCGGGTAAATGGAGATGAGCGACTTAGTGGGGGCAGTCGAGTGCCGGGGGCTCCTGATCGTTCCATGGCGGTGGATCTTCGGCCCCCGGCATTGCTAGGGCACCCGAACCACCCGGAAGAACTTCTTCGCTTCGCCAGGGGTGATGTCGACGGTGGCGGATCCCGCTCCCGTGTTGATCGTGATCACATTGACCGGTTCCCAGTTCTTGAGGTCCTCCGAGCAATCGACGCGGTAGACACCCGGGGTGCTGTCCCAGCCCAGGGTGAGCGTGCCATCGCCGCCGCGGACAAGGCTCGCGATGGCCAGTGCTTCAGGCAACAGGGGGTCGGTGCCTTGGAAGCGTTCCTGGCCGTCTGACACCCCGTCGCCGTCGGTGTCGGCCGTGCCGTCGAGGGCGATCGTCAGCAATTCGCGCATCTCCCACTCGTCGGGGAGGCCGTCGTTGTCCGCATCGCCGTCGTCGATGCCGTCGGCCGGGGAGAAGTTGTCAGGGTCGGGCAGGGCGTAGAGCGCACCGGCCGATTTCATGTAGTCGCGCAAGCGGACCCAGAGCTGCCAGCGCTTGCCGACATCCACGCCAGCGAGATCGGTGTCTTCCTCGATGCGTTGTTCCAGATTGTAGAGCTCGATGGTTCCCAACTCGAACTGGGCGACCAGCTTGTAGTCGCCGTCGATGATCACCGCGCGCGGGCGCTGGTCCTTGTAGGCGCTGAGGACGTAGTGAGGAGTGTAGGCGACCAGCTCGCCGGGGCGCCCGATGGACGGGTGCCGGTTGCCGGCGGAAGCCGCCGAGATCGCGCTGACGAGGCTGCCGCCGTCAATGTCCTGCGGGAGATCGGTGGACGCTTGTCCGGCGAGTTCCCAGATCGTCGGGAGGATGTCGATGCCCATCACCGGGGTGTCCATCTGGCTGTTCGCGGTGATGCCCGGTCCACGGATGATGGTCGGCACCCGGATGCCGCCTTCCCAGACCTCCGGCTTGACGCCTCGCAGCGGGGGGCTGGCGGAAAGATCGAGCGGGCTGCCGTTGTCGGCCTGATAGAAGATAAAGGTGCTGTGGCGCAACCCGAGGGCATCGACCCTTTCAAGGAGCCTGCCGACGGCGGTGTCGAGGTCGGTGAGCATCGCGCCGTAGTTCGGGTTGAAGTGGTCGGTGCCGGCCGGGACGCCGTCATAGAGCGACCGGGACGCCGCGGAGTACTGGATCTCCGCGTGGACGGCGTAGTGGCTCACTTGCAGGTAGAAGGGGCGGGCAGATTCGTCTTCCATCCAGGTCATGGCCCGGTTGGTGATCGAGTAGGCGAGCTTCGGATCTTCGACCGGCGTGTTTGCCGGGCCCGCGTCGCCTTCGTTGTTCCCGGTGGCGCCGTCGCTCGCGTCGAAGCCGTGTCCGGCGGGACCGCCGCCGTTGAGGTGCCATTTCCCGAAATGGGCCGTGGCGTATTGGGCGCCCGGGATCGTCTTCAGGAGTTCGGGGGTGGTGGTCTCGGCGTCCTGGATCGCATTCACCGGCTTGCCCGGCGAGACGAGCAGTTCGCCGGTGTTCGGTGCCGGGTTGAAGTTGCGGCCGACGATGTCGGTGAGACCGAGCCGCAGGCAGGTCTTTCCGGTGAGGAGAGCGTAGCGGCTCGGGGAGCAGTTCGGAGCGGGGGAGTAGCCGCGCGAGAAGCGCATGCCTTCGGTGACGAACTTCGAGATTTTGGGCGTGATGTAGTAGTCGCTCTTCGACTCGGGATTGTCCTGGTCCATCCCGATGTCGAGCGAGGTCCAGCCCTGGTCGTCGGCGTAGATCACCAGGAAGTTCGGGAACTCCCGGACGTCGAGGGTGACGCTCGCGGTCAAGCCGTCGGCGAGTGTGTAGCTGAAGCTGTCCGGCCCGATGTGACCCGGGGCGGGGGTGTAGTCGATGCCCAGGCCGTTGACCGAGGCCATGCCGTGAAGAGGGACGCTGACCGCGGTGATCGCCGCCGCGGAGAGATCGTTGTCTCCCACCGTGAGATGGTTCGCGGCGCTGTTGCGAAGGACCTGATAGAAGTCGTCGCGCGCCGGCGAAAGAACCTCCACGGTGACCGTCGCCGCCGATCCGTTGCCGAGTTCATAGCCGAAGCTGTCCGTCCCGATGAAGCCGGGCTCCGGCGTGTAGTCGACCTTGCCAGCACTGACCGCGGTTTCCCCGTGGGATGGCTCCGTCACGCTGGCGATGCCCGAAGCCATGGCAAATCCGAGGTCATTGGCGAGCACGTCAAGCGGGGTCGCCAGGGCGTCCCGGGCGACCTCGAAGGAATCGTCGATCGCTTCGGTGAGAATGTTAGGGCCCGCCGCGATGATGGAGAGATCGTTGACGCTCCAGCCGCTCCCGTCCTGGCGCGCCGTGATACCGATATGGTTGGCATCGCTTTCCTGCCAGGTGAACGAGAGGTCGTCAGCGGCGCCGATGGTTTCGTCGCCCCAGGTGATCACCGGGATCACCTGCGCGCCGGCGCCGAAGCTGTTGCACGCGAAGCGCACGCTGAAGTGCCCGCGGGCGCCGATCTGGATCGGGTTTCCGCTGTCAAAGGTCGGGTAAACCGCGGTGCGAATGCCGTTCTGGTAGATCTCCGCCTCCAGGGTAGACTCCTCGCCGGCAGTGCCGTTCCGCCGGAATCCCACGTAGCAGTCGGCGACGCCGGAGCCAGCGACCGCCCCGCCCGGTGCTCCGCGGATGCCGGGAGCGAGCGCCGTGGCCGTGAAGTCGGCGCCATAGCTGCCGAGCTCCGTCGCGCTGATGCCGACGCCGACGCCGATGAAACGGTCGCGGTCATCCGCACCGCCGTCGTTGCTCGCGATGTCGAGGTTGAGCGTGAACCCGCCGTTGGCGATGATCTCCGCCTCCGTGAAGTTGTGTCCGAGATGCAGCTGCGAGCTGTTCGGCCCGTCGGCGAGGTGAAGCTGGTTGCCTTCGATGTTCGTCAGGCCGGCGGCGACGTCGTTCGTTTCGACGTAGCTGAGCGGAGCCTGGCTTCCCGCCATGCCTCCCGCATCGGCATCGATGTCATTGGCCGGCTGGGACGTGCGGGCGAAGCTGTCGCGGAAGAGGACCTCGGCGAGGTCGATGTCGACACTGGCAAGCCGGACGCCGTTGCCGGTGAGGGTTGAAAGGGTCAGGCCTTCGCCGGCGATGAGCGGCAGCGCCAGGCCGGTCACCGTGGCGGTGGTCTCCGTCGCGGTTCCTTCCACCGGGGTGGCGTGGGTCGAATCCTCGCCGGCATCGAACATTTCCAGGGTGTAGCCCGTGACGATCACATCCCGGCTGAAGGCCAAGGCCAGGCTCTCGATCGAGTCGAGCCGCCCTCCGCTGCCACCCTCGACGCCGAGCCCGACGTCCGCGGCATTGATGTTGCCTCCGGTTGCCGTGAGGGCGACGTCGATGGTCCCGCCATTGCCGTCGTCGATTGCCGTGATGCTGCTAGAGGTGACCCCCAGGTTCACGGGACCGGCGACTCCATCCGGATCCGCGTTTCCGTTGTGTTTGAAGTCGAGCGTCAGGCCGCAGGCAAGTCCGGGCAGGGTCAGGAGGAGTAACAGGGGCTTCATTGGGTCTTTCGGGAGATGGCAGGCGGAGGGGCCGGGGCGAAGAATTGTCCCGGCCTTGTCCACATGCCGGTGGATACCCCATAAAGACGGGATCCCGGGATCGGCCGTTAGAACCGGAGCGGGCCGCAAGCACGTGCGAACTACCGACCGGCCCAAGCGATGGATCGGTCGCCGGGTGTCGCCATGAACAGAGGATGTCGAGCGGGCCGGGATGGTTGCCTTCGATGGGTTTTCAAAAGGGGTAGTGTCACCTGCAACGCAGGTGTTCCCTCCATCATTGGCCCGTCACCCCAGCGCTTGGGATCAGGGACCGAACTTTTGCACCTCGTCCGGGCCCGGGGTTCCGTAAGCGGGGTCCTTGGCGCGGATCCGGACCTCGCCGTTGTCGAGGACGGAGACGTCGAGCGGAACGATGGTGGTGCCGCGCTGGTTGATCGTCTGGGCGTCGCCGGAGAGATCCCGCGTTTCGATGCCGTCGCGTGCCAGCGGGGGAACGTTGGCGTTGAAGAAGGCGGTGCTCCACCACTTGCCGTCACGGGTCTGGAACGGCGTGCCGTGTCCGAGGAAGCGTCCGGCGAATTTGCGCGGTCCGTAGGGCCCCGTGATCTTGCCCGAGGTGCTGTAGTAGAGATTGTAGGAGCCCTTGCGGCCGCGGTCGGTGGACCACGCGGTGCCGAGGTGCACATACTGGTTGCCCACCTTGATCATGGTCGCGCCCTCGTGGCCGATCCGTGAGATGGGCTTGCCATCGGGACCGGGGCGGGAACCGCTGGGATCGATCCGCACCTTGGGGCCGGTGAAGCGGCTGAAGTCGTCGGCGAGCGGTTGGACCATGGTGTTCTCCGAGAGCACCCACCACTTCGAGCCGTCGTGATAGAGCGAGGGGTCGTGGTGCCCGGCAAAGCCGCCTTTCATCGGGTGGCTCCACGGTCCCTTCAGTTCCGGCCCGGCGGAAAGGGCGAGGTTGGACTTTTGCTTCGGGCAGTGGACCAGGGCCCAGCGGTTCATTTCCGGAACCCAGTGGACCTCCGGCGCCCAGATGACATTGCCGGGTTGCGGGTGAACGCTGTCCGCGAGCGTGAACGGCGTCCCGAGGTAGTCCCATTCGATCAGGTCCTTGCTCCGCCAGACGCGCACGGTGTTGCCGACCGCCGACTGCCCGCCGAGCCCGACATTGTAAGGGTCGGTCTCTTCGCGCTTGTCGTCCTCGTTGATGGTCGTACCCGTCAGATAGTAGTAATCGTCCGGGCCAAGGGTGATGTAGGGGTCCCGGATCCAGCCCTCCTTGATGTAGAGGGCGCGGTCGTGGGACGAGAGGCCGGCTTCGATTTCCGCACGGGACATGGCGGGTGCGACCGGTGCGACGGCAGCATCGGGGATCTTCACCGGGGCCATGCCGGCGGTGGACGACGCGTCGCTGCCCTCTTTCAACAATCCGGAGTTCGCGAGGATCCTGGCGAGACGCTTCGCGGGCAGCTTCTTCACCTTGCGGTCGTAGGTGATGAGGCCGTTGATTTCGCCCTCGACGTCGGTGGTCTGGGTGTAAATGCCGCCGGCAATGCCGCGCTTCTTCAGTTCGGCGAGCTTGTTGACGGAGGTGGTGTAGCGGGCGATCCACTCCTTCTTGTTCTTCGGCAGACCGCCGTAGCCCCAGTTCCGTTTCGACGAGTCCCACAGGTGGCCGGGAACGGGAAAGCCGTGGCCGCCGAACTCGCCGACCACTTTCACGAAGTCGTCGAAGCGTCCTCCCTTGCCCAGGTCGAAGGGGAAGTCGGGGTGGGGATACTGGTGGTGATCGACGATGTGACCGACGGGAAAGAAGTTTCCGCCGGAGGCGATGTTGATACTACGGGTCGGATCGTAGCCGGTGATCCACTTGCCGACTTCGGTCGTGCGGTGCTGGCCCCAGCGTTCATTGAAGGGAACCCAGACGACGATCGACGGATGATTATGGAGGGAGTCCACCATGCCCTTGAGCTCGCTCATGTATTGGGCGTGGGCATCGTCCGGCCAGGTCGCTTCGGGCGGGTTCGGCTTCAGGCGCGGCCACGCGGGGCTGGATTTCTTGAACTTGTTGCCGCCGGTGCCCGACGAGACCTGGTCCTGCCAGACCAGCATGCCGATGCGGTCGCAGTGGGCGTAGTAGCGGCGCGGTTCGACCTTGATGTGCTTGCGGATCGTGTTGAAGCCGGCCTCCTTGAGGAAGCGGATATCGGAGACCATCCCCCCGTCCGAAGGGGGCGTGAGCAGGCCATCGGGCCACCAACCCTGGTCCAAGATTCCCCAGTGGTAGTAAGGTTCGCCGTTGAGGGTGAACCGCAGATGGCCGTCCGCGTCGCGGGAAATCCCGGTTTCGCGGAGCCCGACGTAGGACTTCACCGTGTCGTCGCCGAAACGGATCGACAGGTCGTAGAGCGTGGGCGACTCGGGCGACCACAACTTCGGATCCGGAATTTTCAAGGTCAAGGTTTCCGCGGGCTTGCCCGAGACGCGGGCGAGTTCCTTGCCCGCGAGCGATGCGACGACCTCCACCGGGATCTCCGCTCCGCCCCGGGCGGTGAAGTCGAGGGTGACGGTGCCATTGATCGCCGGAACCATCTTGACCGACTCGAGATGATGTTCCGGCAGAGTCTCCAGCCACACGGTCTGCCAGATTCCGGTGACCGGGGTGTACCAGATGCCCTTCGGGTCGGTGACCTGTTTGCCGTGGAGTTGCCATTCGGTGTCGGTGGCGTCGGTGACCCTGACCGTGAGCGTGTTATCGCCGGACTTCAGTGCCCCGGTGATGTCGAAGCTGAACGGCAAATTGCCTCCAATGTGACGGCCGATCTCGGTGCCATTGACCCAGACCGTCGCATCGTGATCGACGGCTTCGAAGTGCAACAAGGTCCGCGCGCCGGCCGCAGGGTCCGGCCCCGGAAAGCTCCGCTGGTACCAAAGCGCGTCGTCGGGCGTGACCCGCTTCTTCACCCCGGATAGAGCGGATTCAATGCAGAACGGGACGAGGATCTCGCCGCTCCACGTCGATGGCGCGGCTGCCGTTGTTTTGGGGGTGACGGCATAGCTCCAAAGGCCGTTCAGGTTGGTCCATGCTTCGCGTTCAAACGCCGGTCGAGGGTATTCGGTCCACGCGTTCTCCGGACCCAGCGACTCGCCCCATTCCGTGAGCATCGAGTCAGGTGCCGGCTGCCAGGCCTGGGCGGCACCAGCGAGGGCGAAGGCGATCAAGGAGGCTTTCATCATGGTCTCGGGTTTGGAAAGGGTCAGCGGGTGGAGGCGTTTGGCAGGGCATCGACGTGGCTCGAAAGCACCTTTCCGGTGAAGCGGTTCGGTGCCTCGTAATCACCGGCCGCCGAGCGGTCGTCGTAGCCGATACTAAGCGGGTCGATGGGCTGCTTCCGCAGCAAGCCGGGCGACGCGCGGCGGATCGGTTCCGCGCCGCCCACCGCCAGCGTCATGTGATCGGCATCGAGGGTGGCGACCAGTTCCACCTTGCCGCTCACCGGATGGCCGGCGATGAGCCGGCTCACCTTGCCGCCGATCCGGACGTCGAAGGCAGGGCGACCATCGACGAAGTGGAGGGCGTAGCCGCACTGGTTGCCGCCTTGGGCGATCACCACCCCGGCGGGTTTCTTGCCGCGGATGCTGGCCGTGATGCGCAGGGGCTTGTTCGCGACCTCCGGGCTGTCGGCGATCGCTTTCGTGGCGAAAGGATCGGCACCGACCTTGCGGGCCCAGGCCTCCCACTCGCCCACCAGTTGGCGAAGGATCTCAGGGTGTTCCTTGGCGAGATCCTTGGTTTCCGAGCGGTCGGATTTCAGGTTGTAGAGTTCCCAGCGGACTTCCTCGGGCTGGCGCTTGCCCCACACGATCTTCCAGTCGCCCTTGCGGTAGCCGCGGGCGTCCTGATGCTCGGTTGGCAGCCCGCGTTCCGCGAGGCCTTCGCCGCGGGCGGCGGGCAGGAGCGAAACCCCGGAGACCGGCTTGATGTCGTGGCCGGCGCGGGTCTTCGGGTAGGCGACACCGGTCGCGGCGCACACGGTCGGCACGATGTCCATCACGTGACCCGGGTCCGCGACATAGCCGGGACGCGGACCGAGACCCGCGGGCCAATGGACGATGAACGGCGAGGAAATGCCGCCTTCGTGGCAGAAGTGCTTGTACATCCCGAGCGGCGTGTTGCAGAGCATCGCCCAGGCGGAGCCATAGGAGCTGTGGCCGTGGTCCTGTCCCATCTCGGCAAGCTGGTCGCCGGTGTGGAGGATCGTCTCGCCCTTGCGGGACGGGCCGTCGAAACCAAAGGGCCCCCACTCGTAGCACGCCCCGTTGTCGCTAAGGAAGAAGATCAGCGTGTTGTCGAGTTCGCCGTGCTGCCGGAGGTCACCGACGATCCGGCCGATGCCCTGGTCAACGTGTTCGACCATCGCGGCGAAAGTGGCCATGCGGCGGGCCAGGTCCTCGCGCCGGTCGGCGGGCAGGGAGTCCCAGGCGGGATTCGGTTGGCCGGAGTAGCCGTTGGCGATGTCTGCCCGGTCCACGGGCACCTGGGAGCGGGGCGGGAGCGGGTTGTCGGCGGGAACCAGCCCGAGCTTCTTCTGACGCTCCAGCCGCTCGACCCGGAGAACATCCCAGCCCTTGCGATAGGTCGCCATGTGGCGGTCGATGTCCTCCTTCGGTGCCTGGACCGGGAAGTGCGGGGACGAGTGGGAGAGGAAGAGGAACCAGGGCTTCCCCCTGTGGTCGCCGCTCCGGGCTTCGCGGAGAAACTCCAGGGCGTAGTCGTTGAAGACGTCGGTGGCGTAGTATTTCCCGCGGGGCCGTTCGATCTCCGGGCTGGTGCCCGCGGGCAGGCGGACGTAGGCGCCGGGATCCCATTGGTTCTCCGAATGGGCGAGGAAATTCCGGTAGCCGTAGTAGTTCTGGATCCCCCGTTCCATCGGGCCGGGGACTCCCAGGTGCCACTTGCCGATCATCCAGGTGCTGTAACCCGAATCGCCGAGGATTTCACCCAGCGTGGCGGTATCGGGGAGCAGGTGGCCGCTGTAGGCGGGGCCGGCATCTTCCCGCGGTCGGGCGGTGGTGAACGAGCCGATCCCCGCCTCGTGGGGGTGCAGGCCCGTGAAAAGCGAGGCGCGCGAGGGACAGCAGCGGGCCGAGTTGTAGAAGGCCGAGAATTTCGCGCCGCCTTCCGCGAGCTTGTCGATGTTCGGGGTCTGGATCTCGGAGCCGTAGCAGGAGAGATCCGAGAAACCGAGGTCGTCCGCGAGGATCAGCAGCACGTTCGGCCGTGAGGCGGCCGGCGCGGCGGCGGCCAACAGGCTGAGGGTAGGGAGCAGGACCCGCAGCTTGAATCGCCGGGAGGGGCCCGCGGGCTGACGGGGAGTGGAGATTGGTGAAGTAAACCGCATTCACCCAAGCTATATCACCACGCGCCCGGGTGTTACCGCGCGGCTGGATTTTCCTCCGGTTCGCGACCCGTCAGCGCGCCTCGGTGATCACCCGGATCTCGTCGACCGACTCCCCGGCGTTGAACTTGACGGTAATGGTGCGGCGATCCTCGGACAGGGCGAGGGAATCGGACAGGGTCAGCGGACCCGTCTCCAGACCGCGCATGCGGTGGGGCTCCGAGGTGTTGGGTAGCCGCGCGGCGGACGCGATCCGGTCGCTCCGGTCCAACTTGCGGGCGGAGGTGATGATGCCGAGAATCGGGCGGTCGAAGGTCACTGATCCCTCGAAGCTCACGAAGACACCGTATTCAAGCTGGCCGACGGGGTTGTAGCGCAGCCGGAAGCAGCGCGCGCGTTTGCCGTTGCCGCCGGCGATCTCGCCGGGGCCGTGCAGAGGCAATTCGTCCACGTCACCGTACCGGCCGGGCGAGGTGATGTCGGCGGCCAGGCGGTCGGGAAGGAGGAACGACCTGCGCTCGGGGATGACGATGACATGGTCGTCATCCTCGTAGTCCGCCACTTTCCTCGGCGTGTCGGGCGGGGCCGGGATGACCTCGCCCGTGGTGGCGAGGATACCCGAGGTCAGCGGCCAGGTCCGGCGGAACGGGGTGGTTTCAAAGGCGAGCTCTTCAAAAGCCTTGCTGCGGGTCGCACGCACGGCCATGCCCTCGGGCAAGGTGCGCAATTCACTGCCGACCGAAACCTCGACCTCTCCTTCCAGCACCAGGAAATCGGCATCGCCGGCTTCGCTCGCGGAGACGCCGAAGGTGGTGCCGAGATCGGTCAGGGTCGCCGACCGGGTGCTGACGCGGAAGCCGTGCGCGGACTCCGGACACCAGGCGTTGAGGTTGCCCGACTCGAGCTCGATCTCGTCCGCCGAGGCGACGCGGAACTTCGCCGGGCCCTCGACGGCGACCACGGCCCCGTTCTCGAACTCCAACTGCATCAGGCCCGATTCCAGGCGGATCTCCCTCCCGGCGGGGATCTCCTCGCTGCGGGCGTTTGTGCCGCTTGTCTCGGAGAGCCGGGTCGCAACGGCCACCGCAGGGGCAGCCGTCCCGGCCGGTGAACGCAGGGCGAGGGGGATCGCGGCGAGGGCGAGGCATGCGGTCATTGCCATGGCGATCTTGCGGAGTTTCTGGCGGCGGATCCGGCGGCGGACGAGATTGGGGAAATCCTGCTCCGGCTCGTCCCCGACCTGGCGGAGGTGGGTCGAGAGGGCGGCGGCGAAGCGATCGTCCGCATAGGCCGGATTTTCCCGGCAGAGCGCCCCCGAGACCATCAGGTGCCGCTGGAGTTCCAGGATCAGGCCGGGATCCGACTGGAGCATCGCGAGGAGTGCTGCGTAACCGGCAGCATCGAGCTCGCCGTCGAGCAACTCGGTGCAAAGGTCTTCGAAAGTGGATTCGGAGCCGTTCACGGGAAGGATTCAGGTGGCTTCCCGGACTTGGCGGGTCGCCAGGCATTCGGCAAGGGACTTGCGGGCGGTGAAAAGGGTCTTGCGGACGGCCACCGCGCTCATCTCGAGGTCCTCGCCGATCTCCGAGGCGTTGCGATCACGGAAATAGCGCGCATCGATGATCTTCCGGGTCCGGTCGGTCAGCTTCTCCAGGCAATGACGCAGCGCTTCGTGGCGCAATTCGGCATCCTGCAGCCCGCCGGGCTCGAGGTGGACCGGGGTCGCTTCCAGCAGCAGGCTGGTCAGGTTCTCGTCGAGCAGGCGCTGCCGCCGGCCGGTTTTCGAGAGCTCGTTCATCACCACGTTCCGGGCGATCCGGCGCAACCATGGCCGGGCGTTGTCCGGGTGATCGAGGTCACTCCACTTGCGGTAGGCCACGAGGAACACCTCCTGGGCAAGGTCATCGACCCAGGCGTGGTTCACTCCCAGGGAACGGATGAAAAAGCGCAGGCTCGAGTGCTGGTCGCGGACCACCTCGTCAAAGTCGATGCGCGCCGGACTTGGTTTGCGCGGATGTTCCGGAAGCTGACTGCTCATGGGGTGATTCGGAATCTGTAGGGGCTCGGGTTGCGGCGTGCAAAAGGGGATTTGGCGGCAATCCCGGGTGTTGCCGGATTTCCGTGCGCAAAGTCCTGATACCTGGGGTGGCTACAAGTGGTGGAGAAATGCACGTATGCCGCAGAATTCGCCTTGCGCGCATCGCAGAGGGAGTGAATGCTCACGCCGAAACGTTACAAACCTGAGCAACAAACTAAGGTAATGCTTCCCGAGCACGCTCCATTTTCGCCCGATCAACGCCGCAGCGTGGAAATCGCGTTGGCTGGCCTCGATGCGTCCCAGCGCTTCTGGCTCGCCGGCTTCTTGTCCGCGGGGAATGCCCCCGCCGCCGCCGTGGCAGTGCCGGCCGCCGCGACGGCGTTGACCGTCCTTTACGGCACGGAATCGGGCAATGCTGAAAAGCTCGCCGACCTGTCCGCGAAGATCGCCAAGAAGAAGGGTTTCAAGGCGTCGGTGAAGAACATGTCGGAGATCACGCCGGCGAATCTCGCCAAGGTGGACAACCTGCTGGTCATCGTCAGCACCTGGGGCGAGGGCGACCCGCCGGAAAGCGCGACCTCGTTCTACAATGAGATCATGACTGGTGTGGCCGTCGATTTGAAGAAGCTCAGCTTCTCGGTTTGCGCGCTTGGCGACACGTCGTATGAGCGCTTCTGCCAGGTCGGCAAGGATCTGGATGCACGCCTGGAGCAACTCGGCGGCCGGCGGATTTCGCCGCGCCAGGATTGCGATGTCGATTTCGAGGAACCCCACGCCCAGTGGCTGGAAGCCGCGCTGGCCGCCTTCGGTCCGTCGGCATCCGCGACCGTCCAGGTGAGCGGGCCCGCTGCCGCGGCGGCGACCACCGAATTCGGGAAGAAGAATCCTTATCCCTCCGAATTGCTGGAGAAGGTCCTGCTCAACGGCAAGGGAACCTCGAAGGAAACCTGGCACTATGAACTGGGGCTCGATGGCTCAGGTCTCAGCTACGAGCCGGGCGATGCGCTCGCCGTGGTGCCGGTGAACCCGCCCGACGTGATCGACGGCATCCTCAAGGCCGCCAAGCTCAACGGCAGCGAAACCGTCGAGGTGAAGGGAGTCGGCGCCAAGCTGCTGGCCGACGCCCTGCGCGAGGACTACGACATCACCGCCTTGTCGCGGGCGGTCCTGACCAAGCTGCAGAATTTCGCCGGCTGCAAGAAGCTCGCGGCCCTGCTGGCCGACGATGCCAAGGACCAGCTCAAGGACTACCAGTGGGGACGCTGGATCGCCGATGCGATCCGCGACTTTGCACCGAGCGGACTGGCGCCGGCGGATCTCGCGTCGATCTTCCGCAAGCTGCCGCCGCGTCTCTACTCGATCGCTTCCAGCCCGCTCGCGCATCCGGACGAGGTCCACCTGACCGTGGCCTCCGTGCGCTACCAGGCCCACGGCATGCAGCGGAAGGGGATCGCCTCGACCTACCTCGCCGACCTCGTGGAGAAGGGCGGGCGGGTGCCGGTCTACACGCACCAGAACAAGAACTTCCGCCTACCCGCCTCCGGCGACACGCCGATCATCATGGTCGGTCCCGGCACCGGGGTGGCACCGTTCCGCGCCTTCGTCGAGCACCGCGCGGCGTTGGGACAGGGGGGCAAGAGCTGGATGTTCTTCGGCGACCAGCACTACACCTACGACTTCCTCTACCAGACCGAGTGGCAGGAACATCTCAAGGAGGGCGCGCTGACCAAGCTCGACGTCGCTTTCTCGCGCGACCAGCCGGAGAAGGTCTACGTTCAGGACCGCATGCGCGAGCGTGCGAAGGAGCTCTACGGATGGCTCCAGGAAGGTGCCCACTTCTATGTCTGCGGCGACGCCTCCCGGATGGCAGCCGACGTCCACGAGGCGCTGGTCTCCGTCGCCGAATCCCAGGGTGCCTTGTCCCGCGAGGCGGCCGAGGCCTACATCGATGACCTCAAGAAGTCCAAGCGCTACCAGCGCGACGTGTACTGAGGAAGCTCCAATCATTTAAGTTCGAAGTTCCAATTTTCCAGAGACATGAGTGAGAAAAAGCTCTCCGCCAACGAAGGCATCAAGACCCGCTCGAACTACCTGCGCGGGACGATCGAGGAAGGCCTCGCCGACCTGTCCACCGGCTCGATGTCGGAGGACGACCAACAGCTGTTGAAGTTCCACGGCACCTACCAGCAGGACGATCGCGACCTGCGCAATGACCGCCGCAAGCACCGCTTGGAAAAGGCCTACTCGTTCATGATCCGCATCCGCGTGCCCGGTGGCGTCGCCACCCCGCAGCAGTGGATCGAGACGGACCGCCTCGCGACCCAGTTTGCCAACGGCACGATCAAGCTGACCACCCGCCAGGCCTTCCAATTCCACGGCATCATCAAGACCAACCTGAAGCGCACGATCAAGGAGATCAACGATGCGGCCATGGACACCATCGCGGCCTGCGGCGACGTGAACCGCAACGTGATGTGCAATCCGAACCCGCACCTGTCCTCGGTCCACGCCGAGGTCTTGAAGGCGGCTCAGGACATCTCCACGCACCTCACCCCGGCGACCCGCGCCTACCACGAGATCTGGCTCGACGGCGAGAAGATCAAAACCTCCGAGGAGGAGCAGGAACCGATCTACGGCAAGACCTACCTGCCGCGGAAGTTCAAGATCACCATCGCCGTGCCGCCTAGCAACGACGTCGACATTTTCGCCAACTGCCTGTCGTTCATTGCCATCGTCGAGGGCGGCAAGCTGGCCGGCTACAACGTCGCCGTCGGCGGCGGCATGGGTTCGACCCACGGCAACGAGGCGACCTATCCGCGGATCGCCGACGTGATCGGCTTCTGCACCCCGGAGCAGGTCGTGGACGTCGCCGAGAAGGTGGTGCTGGTGCAGCGCGACTTCGGTGACCGCACCGACCGCAAGCACTCGCGTTTCAAATACACCGTCGACGACCACGGCCCGGAGTGGATCCTCGCCAAGCTCAACGAATACCTCGGCTACGAGCTCGGTCCGGTGCGTGACTACAAGTTCACCGACAACGGCGACCGCTTCGGCTGGGTCGAGGACGAGAAGGGCAACTTCCACTACACGCTGTTCGTCGAGGGCGGGCGGGTGCTCGACACCCCGGCTTATCCGATGCGCACCGGATTACTGGAGATCGCGAAGATCCACGACGGCGACTTCCGCCTGACCGCCAACCAGAACCTGATGATCGCCAACGTCTCCGCCAAGAAGCGCGCGGAGGTCGAGGCGCTGCTCGAGAAGTACGGCATGGCCCGTAGCCACGAACGCAGCGCCCTGCGCCTTTCGTCGATCGCCTGCGTCGCCCTGCCGACCTGCGGCCTGGCACTGGCCGAGGCCGAACGCCACCTGCCGACGGTCATCACCGACCTCGAGGAGGAACTGGAGAATGTCGGCCTCCGCCACGACGCGATCACGATCCGTATGACCGGCTGCCCGAACGGCTGCGGCCGCCCGTTCATCTCGGAGATCGGCTTCGTCGGCCGCGGCCCGGACCGCTACAACCTCTACCTCGGCGGCGGCCATGCCGGCCAGCGGCTGAGCAAGCTTTACCGCCAGGACATCCACTCGCACGAGATCCGCGACACGCTCGCGCCGATCTTCCAACGCTACGCAAAGGAAAGAAATGAAGGCGAACACTTTGGAGATTTCGTCATCCGCGCCGGATACGTCGCGGCCACCGTCCAGGGAGGCGACTTCCACAAGAACATCAAGGAAGACGCCATCCGCAACTGAACCCGGCCCGTCGCGGCCCGTTCGACCCATGCCAGAAGCACCCGTCAGCTTGGACTCGGAAACACTGTCCGGCGAACTCGCCCGCCTCAAGGCCGGCGAGCGGTTGAAGCTGTTGCACCGGCGCTACGGCAAGCGCCTGGTCGCATCGACCAGCTTCGGCCTGCAGGCGGGCGTGATGCTCAAGCTCATCGCCGACCACGCGCCGGAGATCCCGGTGGTGTTCATCGACACCGGCTACCATTTCCCGGAGACCTATCAGTATGCGGAGGAGCTGACCAAACTCCTGGGCACCGACCTGCGCGTCTATCAGCCGACCCACTCCGCCGCCCGCATGGAGGCGCTGTTCGGCAAGCTGTGGGAGCAGGGCAGGGAAGGCGCAGACAAATACGGCGTGCTCACCAAGATCGAGCCGATGGACCGCGCGTTGCGGGAACTGGGGGCCGATGTCTGGCTCAGCGGTGTCCGCCGCAGCCAGTCGAGCACGCGGGTCGAGCGCCCCTTTGCCGAGCAGCAGAAGAAGACGCTGAAGGTCTACCCGATCCTCGACTGGGCCGATGCCCAGGTTTCCGTCTACATGCACGATCACGGCTTGCCGCCCCACCCGTTGGCGTCCCAGGGTTACGTCACCATGGGCGACTGGCACAGCACGCGGCCGGCCGTCGACGGGCTCGACGCGGAAGCCACCCGCTTCAACGGCGAGAAATACGAGTGCGGCCTGCACCTGGAATCGGAGAACACCGACTTCCAGATCTGAGGTCCAGCGCCCGGGACCACAACTTCCACCTCCAGAACATCATGATCGCAGACTCCATGGTTGCCACCATCGGCAACACCCCGCTCATCCGCTTGAACAAGCTCACCGAAGGCCTCGATGCCGAGGTCCTCGTCAAAGCCGAGTTCTTCAACCCGCTGTTCAGCGTGAAGGACCGCATCGGCAAGTCGATGGTCGAGGCCGCTGAAAAGGACGGCCGCCTCAAGCCCGGCGGGCTGATCATCGAGCCGACCTCGGGCAACACCGGCATCGCGCTCGCCTTCGTCGCCCGCTCCAAGGGCTACCGCTGCATCCTGACCATGCCGGAGAGCATGTCGATCGAGCGCCGCGTGCTGCTGCGCCTGCTTGGCGCCGAGATCGTCCTGACCCCGCGGGCACGCGGCATGGGTGGCGCGATCGCGATGGCGAAGAAGCTGCTCGAGGAGAATCCCGGTTCCTTCGGCCCCGGCCAGTTCGACAACCCGGCCAACCCGCAGGTCCACCGCGAGACGACCGCCGAGGAGATCTGGCGCGACACCGAGGGCAAGATCGATGCCTTCGTCGCCGGCGTCGGCACCGGTGGCACCATCACCGGGGTCTCGGAAGTCATCAAGTCGCGCAACCCGGAGATGAAGACCTTCGCCGTCGAACCGGTGGCCAGCCCGGTGATTTCCGGCGGCCAGCCGGGTCCCCACATGATCCAGGGCATCGGAGCCGGCTTCATCCCTGGCAACCTCAACGTCGACATCATCGACGAGGTCATCCAGGTCTCGAACGAGGACGCGTTCGCCACCGCCCAGGCGCTCAACCAGCAGGAAGGCCTTCCGGCCGGCATCTCCACCGGCGCCAACGTCTGGTCGGCGTTGCAGGTCGCCAAGCGGCCCGAGTTCAAGGGCAAGCGCATCGTCACCGTCGGTTGCTCCTCGACCGAACGCTACCTTTCGACGCTGCTGGCCGAGAAGGTTCGCGAGGAGGTCACAAGCCTGCCGGTGGCCGATATCTGAACCGACCGCCTGTTTTGCAAGCGTTCCGTCCGGTCCGGGCGGAACGCTTTTTTGTGTCCGCGACTCCCGGGCGGCCGGTGCGTTCGGGTTGCGGTGCTTCCGAGAAGATGGAAGACTCGCCGTCCAACCGAATGCCCATGCTCGCCCGCTTTGTTCTGCTCATCCTGGTTCTCACGTTCGGCTTTGCCCGCGCGGAAGACAAAGGGGCGTCCCTCGACGGGATGGTGATGTGCGGCTATCAGGGCTGGTTCCGGTGTCCCGATGACGGCAGCGGCGAGGGCTGGTTCCACTACGCGGGCGGCGGCAAGTTCGAACCCGGAAACGCGGGGATCGAGATCTGGCCGGACGTGAGCGAGCTGAGCCCGGGCGAAAGGTTTTCCACCCCGTTCCGGCACGAGGACGGGACCGCCGCGGAAGTGTTCAGCTCGGTCAACGGGGACACGGTGCGGCGCCACTTCCGGTGGATGCGTGAATATGGGATCGACGGCGCTTTCGTGCAGCGGTTCGCGACGACCGCCAGGGATCCGCGGAAGCGGAGTTCGATGGACCAGGTGCTGGCCCACTGCATCGCTGCGGCCAATGGCGAAGGCCGGAAGTGGGTGCTGATGTATGATCTCTCGGGGCTCAAGGCCGGGGAGTTTCCCAGCGTTCCGGAAGACTGGAAGCGGCTCCGAGCCACGGGGCCGATGTCGAAGAATGATCCTGCCTGGCTGCAGTACCGGGGCAAGCCGCTGGTTGCCTTGTGGGGACTCGGTTTCAACGACCGGCCACCCGCATTGGCGGAGTGGGAGACCTTGATCCGCTTCTTCCGCGAACAGGGCTGCGCGGTGATGCTGGGGGTCCCGTGCTACTGGCGCAGCCTCGAGCGGGACGCGATTGCCGATCCGGAACTCCACCGCCTTGTCGCCCTTGCCGACCTGATCAGCCCGTGGTCGGTCGGTCGCTTCGCCACCCCTAAGGAAGCGGAGGACCGGGTGGAGAAGCTCCTGAAGCCCGACCTCGCCTGGTGCCGCGAGCGGGGCATCGGCTACCTGCCGGTGGCCTTTCCCGGCTTCAGTTGGACGAACCTCCAGAAGGGGCGGGGCATCGAGGCGAAGTTCGATGCCATCCCGCGGCTCGGCGGGCGTTTCCTCTGGAGCCAAGCCGTCGCGGCGCAGAAGGCGGGGGTGAGGTCGCTCTATATCGCGATGTTCGATGAGATGGACGAGGCGACGGCGATTTTCAAGACGACCCAGGACCCGCCTACGGGTGCCAGCCGCTTCCTGCGCGAACCCGGGGTTGAGCCGGATCACTACCTCTGGCTGACCGGGGAAATCGGACGGCTACTGCGCGGAGAGCGGCCCGACACGACATTTCCTGTCCGCTGAGGCCCTGGTGTGGCGGTTCTTGCTGGATTGCGCCGCTCGTCGTGGCAGCGTCGCGCGCATGTCGAAACGCCTTGCCGGCCTTCTGCTGCCTGCCTTCACCCCGCGTCGCGAAGGCGACCTCGGAATCGGCGACACCCGATCGATGCGGCGGTGGATCGACCACTGTGCCGCGGGCGGCATCGGCTTCCTCCAGCTTCTGCCGCTCAACGAGACCGGTTCGGACGACAGTCCCTACAATGCCATCTCGTCGGTGGCGCTGGAACCGCTCTACCTGACCTGCGAGCCCCACGAGATTCCCGGGCTCGTGGAGAGCGACGTCGAGGAGGCTCGCGAGGTGCTCGGTGAGAACGTCACGGCGGTACGGGTGAACTATCCGGCGGTGCGGCGGGCGAAGCGAGGGCTGTTAGAGAAGGCATGGGCACGCTTCCATGCCGGACCGGGTGATGTCGGCTTCTACCGCTTCAAGCGCGAGGAGGCGGCATGGCTGGAGAACTACTGCATTTATCGTTGGTTGATGGATCAGGCGGGCGGCACCGAGGCGTGGGACTGGTGGCCCGAGGATTGGCAGACGGTGGAGGGGGCAATGGCGCACCTCCGGCAAGCCCGGGAATCGAATGCCGCGCTGGTCGCGGAGCGGCTCGATTTCTATGCCTGGGTCCAGTGGATCTGCTTCCGGCAATGGAATGCCGTGCGCGCCCACGCCGACCATCGCGGCGTCCAGCTCATGGGCGACATCCCGATCGGGGTCAGCCGCTATTCAGCCGACGTGTTCTTCAACCGCGACGACTTCGACCTGAAGCACTGCGGCGGGGCACCACCGGAGACGATGTTCAAACACGACCTGTTCATCCAGAAGTGGGGGCAGAACTGGGGCATTCCGCTTTACCGGTGGGGCAAGATGGAGGACGAGGGCTTCCCGTGGTGGCGGCAGCGCGTCTCGAAGCTCACCGACATTTTCCACATCTTCCGCATCGACCACATCCTCGGCTTCTACCGCATCTATTCCTTCCCCTGGCAGCCGCAGCGCAATGCGGATTTCCTGGACCTGACCAAGAAGCAGGCAGCGAAGCTCACCGGCGGCGAACTCCCGGGCTGGAATCCCCGGCCCGATGACACCGAGAAGAACCAGGCACTGAACCGCGATGACGGCGACACTCGCCTGCGCATGGTGGTCGAGGCCGCGGGTCCGTCTGCAGTCGTCGGCGAGGACCTCGGCTGTGTCCCCGATTATGTCCGCCCGCACCTGGCGTCGCTGGACATCGCCGGATTCCGGGTGCCCCACTGGGACACCGATGAGGACGGCAAGGTGATCCCGCCGGAGGAGCTGCCCGAGTGTTCCTTCGCGACGTTCGCGACGCACGATCACGATTCGATCCCGGCGATGTGGGCGGAGTTCCGCAGGATCGCCGCCGATCCCGAGGAAGAAGCGGAGGCCCGGGAGGGGGCCGAGTGGAACCTGAAAACGATGGCGGATTTCGCCGGGATCGACGCGGACCAGCCCTATGGCGATGAGGTGAGGGACGGATTGATCGGTGCCCTGATGGAAAGCCGCTCCCGCTATGCGGCGGTGATGATCACCGACATCTTCGATCTGACCGACCGCATCAACTCGCCGGGAACGGTGGGGCCGCACAACTGGAGCTTCCGCTTGCCGGTGGAACTCGAGGCGCAGGCCGCGGACGTGGTGGCGGGGCTCAAGCCCGTGCTCATTCGTTCGCAGCGGGTCTGACCGCGAGGTGCTCGAGCACCCGGCCCGCGGCCAGCATGCCGAAGACCGCGGTGACGTGGGTGGCAGTGCCGTAGCCGGCGTCGCAGCGCAGGCCGGCAGGCAGGTCGTCGGGCCGCTCGTGGCTGACGCCGCCGTCGCAGGTGGGGAAGAGCGGCGGCTCGTCGGAGAACACGGCCTCGATGCCGAACTTGCGGATCTTCTCGCCGGCGCGGGCCTTGGGGAAACCGTGGTCGTCGCGCAGCCGCTTGCGGGTGGCCATCAGCAGGGCGTCGTCGCGGGTGCGGGCCAGGTCGGCGACGGCGATGCGGGTGACATCGCGCCGGCCGCCGGCACCGCCGCAGGCAATCACCGGCACACCGCGCTCGCGGCAGGTGGCGAGCAGCACGCACTTGGCGCGGACCGCGTCGATGGCGTCGACCACGTGGTCGAAGCCGGTGTCGAGGAACTCGCCGACGTTGCGGTCGGAGAGGAACTCCTGGCGCTCGATGACCTGGATCTCCGGCTGGATGGCGCGCAGGCGCCCGGCCATCACGCCGACCTTCGGCTTGCCGTAGGTGCCGTCCAGCGCGTGGATCTGGCGGTTGGTGTTGGTGACGCAGAGGTCATCGGCATCGATCAGGGTCAGCTTGCCGATGCCAGAGCGGGCCAGGCATTCGGCGGTCCAGCAGCCGACGCCGCCGACTCCCACGATGCCGACGTGGGCGCGGCGGAAGCGCCCCAGGGCAGGGATGCCATAGAGCCGGCCGATGCCGGAAAAGCGGTCGAGGTAAGGATCGTTCACGGGCCGACGAGGTGCTAACTGCCGTCGCGCGCCGGTGCAAGGGCCGTCGAAGTCAGACTCCGAGCAAATGCATGCGCATGTTGTGCAGGATCTCGGCGCAGCGTTCGGCGTCGCCCCCCGCGACCTCGGCCGTCGCCCAGCCGGTGTAGCCGGTTTCACGCAGCGCGCGGCGGACATCCGGCCAGTCGACATCGCCGGCACCGATCTTGGAGAACCCGGCCTTCACGCCCCAGTCCTTGCAATCGAGCTTCACGATCCGCTTGCCGAGGGTGCGGATCCAGTCGGCGGGCTTGCCGAAGCGCTGGTGGTTGCCGATGTCGAAGTAGGAGCCGACCCAGGGCGAATTGATCTCGTCGAGGTAGGACGCGAGCAGCCCGGCGGATTGCTCCGCGCCGCCCTTTTCCTGGTAGAACATCCGGTTCCAGACGTTCTCGATCAGGATGTGGATGCCCAGTTCGGCCGCCAGTGGCAGGGCCTTGCGGATCTCAACGATCGAGCGCTCGCAGGCCTCGTCGTGGCTGGTCTTGGCATCGACCACGCCGGGCACCAGCAGCACTGCCGAGCCGCCGACGCGGTGGCTTTCGCGGATGGCGGTGAGAAGACCCTGCAGGCCCTCCTCGCGGACGTCGGGCGAGGGGTCAGAAAGACGGGTTTTCCAGTGGATCGAATCGACCACGCCGTGGATCGGCAGGCCGGTGGCGCGCGAGGCGGCGAGGGCTTCCTCCTTGTCCTGGCCGCCCGGGGAATCGAGCTCCACGCCGTCGTAGCCGAGCTCCTTGAGGATGCGGAACTTTTCTTCGAGGTTCTTGCCGAAGCTGGCCATGCCGCACTTCAGCGCCAGCTTGATGGGCAGTGCGGGCTCCTGCGCGGCGGACTGGCCGCGCAGCGTCAGGGGAGCGGAGGCGGCGGCGAGGGTGGTGAGGAAATGGCGGCGTTGCACGGCGCTTCTACGGACCTATTGGTCAATAAGTTCCATGAAAAGTGACGAGATTATCCAAAATATCGCCGGATCAGGGCCAGGATCCCGCTGAGCAGCAGGCTGGCGAGCAGGCAGGTGACGACCGGGAAATAGAAGCCGCCGCGTTCGCCTTCGACCCGGATGTCGCCGGGCAGGCGGCCGATCCACGACAGCCAGCCGCGGCCGCCGCCAAACCACAGCAGGGCCCCGACGACCGCCAAGCAGAGCCCGGCGACGACCAGCAGGCGTCCGGCATGTTCCATGGCCTCACTTTCACGCGAAGGCCGCGCGCAGCAAGTCGAGACTCTTGGGAATGGCGGTCAACGGATTCTCCTTGCCCTCGAATTCGAGCGAGACGTAGCCGCGGAAACCGGCGTCCTTGAGGATCCCGGCGATCCGCGGGTAGTCGAGGTCGAGGGTGTACCAGACGCCGCCGCCGAAGTAGGTCTTGGCCTGCAGCAGCACCGTGTCGGGTGCCAGCTGGGCCAGCCGCGCGTAGGGATCCTCGAGGAAGTTGCCGGTGTCGAGGGTGACGCGCAGCCAGGGCGAATCGATGGCATCGACGACCCGCTTCACGCCTTCGGGAGTCACGCCGAGTCCCCAGTGGTTCTCCAGCCCGAGGATCACGCCGCACCTTTCGGCAACCGGAAGGATCTTGCGGTAGGACTCGATCACCCAGCCATAGGCGTCTTCCTCGGTGTAGCCTTCGAGCGGTTCCTCGATGCCCCGCTTGGCCATCAGGTCATCGAAGTCCTTGGAAGTGCCCCAGGTGCCGGAGTTGACCCGCATGGTGGGGATGCCGAGTGCGTAGGCCTGCTCGATGCAGTCGATCGTGTGCTGAATCTGGGCGTCGCGCTTTTCCTTCTCGGGCGAGAGGAAGCCCTGGTGGGTGGAGTAGCCCATCAGGTCGAGGCCGTTGACGAAGGCGTGGCGCTTGATTTTCTGGAGCTCGCTGTTGTCGGTTGAGACGAGCTGGCGCTGCAGGACCTCGAAGCCATCGAAGCCCATCCGTGCGGCGTGGTCGAGGCAGGTGGGAATGTCGCGCAGCTCCTCGCGGCGGAAGCCCCAGAAGGAGTAGGACGAGACGCCGATGCGGTTGGGCCGGCTCGTTGCGGGGGCGGTGGCATCGGCCGAGTGGAGCAGCGTCGGGGCACCGGCCAGGGTGCCGGTGGCGAGGAATTGGCGGCGGTTCATGAGCGGAGCTTGGCGGCGGCGGGGTCGACCGGGAAGGCAGTTTTGCCCTGCGATTGTGAGAAATCCGCCAAGGGATGAGTCACATCCAAGCAGCTTGCCGGATCCCGGGTACCTTGTCGCGAATCGGGCGCGGGGCTTCGGCTCAAAGTGCTCCGCGAGTGGACGCGCTGATTTCCTCCGACTCGATCACCGTGGTGCCGGCCTTTGCAGCCAAGGCCGACTCTAACAGAGTCTCGGCGATTGCGACCGCTGGCACCACCCGGT
Organism: Neoluteolibacter marinus; assembly: GCF_014904755.1. GTDB lineage: Bacteria > Verrucomicrobiota > Verrucomicrobiia > Verrucomicrobiales > Akkermansiaceae > Haloferula > Haloferula marina. The sequence continues at coordinate 150,810 of NZ_JACZFQ010000095.1, read as the reverse complement.
AGCGCTTTGGAACCAGGGGTCGAACGAGATTGAGGAGGACTTTCGAGAGTGTCTCGGCGGGCCGGGACTCATTGCGCTCGCCGCCGATCACGGACGGCCGGACAAGGGTGAGGGAGGCATAACCGAGGGCGGCGAGATCCCGCTCAACTTCGCCCTTGGTGCGCAGGTAGAAATTGCCCGAGTCGGCATTGGCTCCGAGCGAAGAGTTCAGGGCGAAGGCGGTTGCGCCGCGATCCCTTGCCAGTCGCCCACAGGCGAGGGGATAAGTGTGATCGACCTTGCGGAAGGCCTCCTGCGAGCCTGCTTTGCCGATGGTCGTGCCGAGGGTGCAGATCACCGCATCCACCGCCCACCACGGCGCGTCGGCGGGAAGTTGGTCGAAATCGATCACGGGATTCTCCAGTTTCGATCGGGCGGGCAATGCCTTCCGGGTCGGCGCGACGACGAGGTTCACCCGCGGATCGGCCAAGGCGAGATGCAGCACTTCCTGCCCGACCAGTCCGCTGGCTCCGATCAACATCAGTTTCGACATCTCCGGGGAGCAAAGCCGCGAATCTCCGGTCGGCAACCCGATAGTCCTAAGGTCCGATTTCCGGACCGGGCTGGATCGACATGAAGAAGGGTTCGGTCTCGTTCCAGCGATGGAAGTCTGCAAGGTCGGTATGAACGCGCCCGCGGAGCGGATCCATGTAGCGGATTTCCCCGTTTCCGAGTTCCAGAACCGCGATGAAGTGACCCGCCCGGATGCTCCCGGTGCCCATGATCCCGGGAAGGTCCAAGGGATCGGGCAGCCCCTTGGGGGCGAGGAACCGCACGCGATACCCACGTCGACGCAAGGCCCGGGCGAGATGCCAGGCTTCGGTGCCGCTGTCGGAGGTCCAGGCTTCTTCCGCGAGGTCGCGCTCGGTGACCTCGGTGTCGCCGAGTTCCCGCAAGATGCTGGCGGCCGCCGCGGGACCGCAGGTGACGACCGAGGTCTGGATGCACGCACCGTCCCGCCACTCGTCCCGGAGACTCGAGGTGTCGAGCTTGTGGAGCACCGGCTTGAGGAAGGGGATCGCCAGCAGGAAGACTCCGGCCGCGGTGGGCAGGGGTTTCAGAAGTTTCGGCAACAAGCTCCGCCACACCCCGCAGGCGAGTCCGAACAAGGACAGGAAGCCCTCGCTGAAGGCAAGCGATCGCAGCTGGTAGAGCAGTGGCGGCTCCGGCAGGAAGTGGAGATAGTAGAACGCGAACCAGAGCCCCGGCAGGCATGGCAGCAGCGTCAGGACACCGAGTAAAATCCGGGGCTTCCTCCCGACGGTTTCGGCCCCCTTCCACCCGAGCAGGTGGAGGACGATGAACAGGGCGAGCACCAGTCCGAGGACGACCAGTGCGCTCATGCGTTGAGGAAACCGGTCAGCGGGCTGGTCGCGGAAGCCGCGTCCGAGGGCTCGGGCAGGCCGAGTTCGTAGGCCTCGCGTCCGGCCTCGACCGCCTTTTTGAAGGCGATGGCCATCCGCACGGGATCCGCGGCGATGGCGATCGCGGTGTTGATCAATACGGCATCGGCGCCGAGCTCCATTGCCTCCGCGGCGTGGCTCGGGGCACCGAGACCGGCGTCGACGACGACCGGCACGATCGCCTGCTCGACGATGATCCGGATCTGGTCGCGGGTGGCGACACCCCGGTTGGAACCGATGGGAGCGCCCAGCGGCATCACCGTCGCGGTGCCGGCTTCCTGCAGTCGCTTGGCCAGCACCGGGTCGGCGTTGATGTAAGGCAGCACCGTGAAGCCTTCCTTCACCAGGATCTCGGCGGCCTTGAGGGTCTCGATCGGGTCGGGGAGGAGGTAGGTCGGATCCGGATGAATCTCGAGTTTCACCCACTTCGGCAAGCCGGCCGCAGCGGCGAGGCGGGCGAGGCGCACCGCTTCTTCGGCATTCATCGCGCCACTGGTGTTAGGCAGCAGGAGATATTTTTCGGGATCGATGTAATCGAGAATGTTCGCGTAGGGATCGGAAGTGCCCGTCAAATCGGCGCGGCGCAGGGCCACGGTGACGATCTCGGTTCCGGACGCGGCGAGCGCGTCGCGCATCGACTCGTTCGATGAGAATTTCCCGGTCCCCGTGAAGAGGCGGGAGTTGAATTCGCGGCCGGCGATGACAAGCGTCTGGGACATCCGCGGCGAACTGTAGGAAAGCGGCCCCCGCATGCAAGCGGCGTGTCGGTCGTGAGTGTTCCTGCGAGCCCAACGCATCGTCCGGGCAACAAAAAAGCCGCGGGGAGCACCCGCGGCTTCCGGAGCAGGAACAGGACTCAGGCCGGGATCAGATCCTTCACGGCTTCGCGCTCTTCGAGCAGCTCGTTGATGGTGGCGTCGATCTTGCCTTGGCTGAACGCGTCAACGGGCACGCCGTCGATGACTTCCCAAGAACCATCGGCCTTGGTGCGGATCGGCATCGAAGCCATGATCCCCTTGGCAATCCCGTAGTGGGTGCCGTCCGAGTAGACCGCGACGCTGTGCCAGTCGCCATCCGGGGTCGGGTTGACAAGGCTCACCACGGTGTCGATGGCGGCGTTGGCCGCCGAGGCCGCGGACGAGGCGCCACGGGCCTTGATGATCGCGGCACCGCGCTGTTGGACGGTGGAGATGAACTCGCCCTCGAGCCAGGCGCGGTCGCTGATCACGTCCGTCACCGGCTTGCCGCCGATTTTGGCATTGGTGAAGTCGGGATACTGGGTGGCGGAATGGTTGCCCCAGATGCAGAGGTTGGTGACGTCCGAGTGATGGGCACCGGCCTTCTTCGCGAGCTGGCTCTTGGCGCGGTTCTCATCGAGACGGGTCATCGCGAAGAAGCGCTCGTTGGGAACCCCGTCGGCGTTGGCCATGCAGATCAGCGCGTTGGTGTTGCAGGGATTCCCCACCACCAAGGTGCGGACGTCGGAAGCGGCGTTCCGGGCGATCGCCTGGCCCTGGCCGGTGAAAATCTTGCCGTTGATCCCGAGCAGGTCGCTGCGCTCCATGCCCGCCTTGCGCGGCACCGAGCCCACCAGCAGCGACCAGTTGGTGCCGCGGAAGCCCTCGTCGAGGTTCGCGGTCGGCACGACCTCGCGCAGCAGCGGGAAGGCGCAGTCGTCGAGTTCCATCACCACGCCTTCGAGCGCCGGTAGGGCGGGCTCGATCTCGATCAGGCGGAGGTTCACCGGTTGGTCGGGACCGAAGACGGCGCCGGATGCGATGCGGAACAAGAGGGCATAGCCGATTTGGCCGGCAGCGCCGGTCACGGAGACGGTGATGGGGTCTTTCATGGGTAACTGATGACTGGTGTAAGCCCCGTGCCCTCCCGAGGTCAACCGCGGACCCCGCAACAGCAAGGGATGCCGGTTCTTTGCGACGGGATGCCCGTCGGCAGGCGTGATGATTTTTTCCTGTCCGGAATCCTTCGGGAATGCTAACTAAATCGCCCAGCAAATGGCCGCCCCCCGAAAACGAGCGAAAGAGGTGAAATTGAAGCGACTGGAAGCCCAGACGCGGGTGATTTGCACGGTCAATCGCATCATCTTCGCGCTGATGGCCCTGATCCTCAGTCTGGCGGTGGTCGCCTCGGCACTCCCGCAGAAGAAGCGGCTGGCCGACTTGAAATTCAAGCTGGCCCAGACCCTGGCCGCGGAGGAGCAAATCCTCGCCGAAAAGGAGTTCCGTGAGACCGAGTTGCGGGCGTTGAAGGAGGATCACGAATTCCTCGAGCTCAAGGCGATGGATCGTCTCAACCTGCACCGGCACGGCGAGAAGGTCTACCGCATCGAGCGCGACGAACCCTGACTTGCCGCTTGATCGGCGGGCCGGGAAACGCGGATGCTTCGCGGCATGGAAGACGACATTGATCGCGTGCTGGTCGACGAACAGGTGATCCACAAGCGCCTCGACGTCATGGCCAAGGAGATCCGCCAGGACTTCCCGGGCGAGGTGCTGGTGGTGGTCGTTCTTCTCAAGGGTGCTTTCGTCTTCGCGGCCGATCTGCTGCGGCGGGTTCCGCGGATGCTCGAGATCGAGTGCGTGAACGTCGCCAGCTACCACGGCGGCACCGAAAGCAGCGGTGTGGTGAGCTTCCTCGATCACAAGCTGCCTGAAGTGAAGGGACGAAAGGTGCTCCTGCTGGATGATATCCTCGACACCGGCCGGACCTTGAAGGCCGTGGTCGATCGCCTTCTCGAGGAAGGGGCGACGGAGGTGAAAACCGGGGTCTTGCTCGCGAAGGACAAGCCGCACGCCGAGGACGTGGCCGCGGACTACGTGGGCTTCTATATCGCGGATGAATTCGTGGTGGGCTACGGCCTGGACTATCAGGGACGCTACCGCAATTTGCCCTACGTCGGCGTGCTCAAGACACCGGTGTCCTGAGCTTCTTCAGAGCGAAGACATCGACATCGACCTGGCCCGCCCACAGGACGGACCGGGGTGGACCCTCGATCGTGGGCAGACCGTTCCACATCGCGGGCAGCGTGGACCAGGGATCACAATGTGCCGGGGCAACGCGATAGGGGGCGTGATGGACCCGTCCCTCGTGGAGCGAGCCGTCCGCGCCGCTCGAGTAGAGGACATAGCGCTCTGCGAGAAAGAACTCCAAGGTGCCGGGAGCCGCCTCGGAAGCCGGTCCGACAGGACCATATCGATACCGGGCGGTGGCATCCATGGAGCGTCGCCGGCAATCATACTCGGTGACCGATCCGAGGGAGCGGCAGCTCATCCGGGCATGCTGATAGGGAAGGTGAAAGGCGCGACGAGCCAGCTCCACCGCGAGCGGTTGATTGCAATCGAGGGAAAAGAACCAAACACCCGGCACCCCGGCATCATCATGGACATAGGTCCGGACATTGAGTTCGAGGAACCAGGAGACTCCGGGGACGGGCGGCAGGTAGACCGGGCGGATTCGCTCCATGTAGAAGGGAACGATCCCCAACCATGCCTTGCCCTCGTGGAGGTCAAGGTGGAGACCCGGCGGCAGCAGGACTTGCAAGAGCGCTGGATCGACCTGCCAGTGCAGGAACAAGATGCGCGACCAGCGCTGTTTCATCACCGGGTGGCCGGTCGGCCGCTCGCGGGTGGCGAGCCGGTCGGAGGTGGAGGGCAGTCGCATTGACACCCGTTCAACGGAGCAGGTCCCCGGCCCTTGGGAAGGGAAAAACACGGACCGGGGGGAGCGGTGGAATCGAGGTCCGCCAAATTGCTGTCAGACAAATTTCCAGAATGTTGAAACAGGGTTGATAGGCGGGACGTTCCTTGCGCGATCCGTGGAGGCCGGGATGCCTCCCGATCATTGAACCCTCAATCCATGATATCAGAACCCATGACTCATCGCCGGTCCCTCCTGGCTCTTGCCGCCGTTACTTGCTTCAGCGCCGCTCCGGCGGTCGCCGTCCCGCTCTATTGGGATGGTTCCGACCTCACCCCGGATGCCGATGGCGGTGCCGGCACCTGGGACACCACCACTTCCGTCAACTGGGACAGCTCGGAGACAGCCGGCAGCGACTCCGCCTGGCCGGGCGCGGGTACTGACAATGACGCCATCTTCCCCGGCACCGGCGGGAACGTCGTCATTCCTGCGGGCGGGGTCACCGCCAATGACCTGAGCTTCCTTTCCGATGGCTACACGATCGAAGGCGGGTCCCTGACGCTGAACAACACGGCAGCCAACACCCTCACCGTCGCGGACGGGGTGACCGCGGCAATTTCGGCCCCGATCACCGCCACCGCGGGCAACGTGATCATCGCGGGAACGGGCAGCTTGAACCTGAGCGGAGACTATTCCGGGACCGGCAGGAATTTCTCGGTGTCCGGGGCGCGCGTGAACCTTTCGTCGCCGGCATTCGCTATCAAGAAGTTCATCATCGGGGTGGGAGCCGGGACGACCTCCAGCATGCTCACCTTGACGAGCGGCACGTTCACGACCAGCGGCGATTACGTCGGGGTGGGGGACGGGGTCAACGGCACCGTCAACGTCGCAGGGGGGAACCTGACCTTGGCCGCCGGGACCACGGCGCTGTTCCTCGGAACGAACACCGGCGCCACCGGGACCCTCAATATCAGCTCGGGCAGTGTGAACGTGAACTCCGGTCCGCTGAACATCGGCACGGGCTACAACGGCAACCAGACCACCTCGTCTTCCGGGATCCTGACCCTGTCCGGCACCGGCAGCTACAATCACAACAGCGGATCGCAGGTGAAACTCACCAACTCCGCCAACCAGACGGGCACGGTGAACCTGCTCGCCGGCGGAACCTTCAGCATCAACGGCCAGCTGATCACCAAGGGCGCGGGCAACGCCACCTTCAACTTCGACGGCGGCACCCTGCGTTCGCTGTCGAGCACTCCCAACTACTTCGGCGGCAACCTCGACCCCGTGGTCAACGGCGGCGGGGCGATCGTCGACACCAATGGCTTCAACGCCACCATCGCCACCAACCTGGTCTCGGGATCGGGCAACGGCGGGTTGACCAAGAAGGGCAACGGTTTCCTCGGCCTTGCGGGAACCAACACCTATACCGGGGACACGACGATTGAAGGCGGTCACCTGATCGCGAACGTGCTGGGCGCGATTCCCGCGCCGGAAAAGGTCACGGTGGCCGCAGGCGCCGGCTATGGGGTCCGCTATGGCGGGGCCTATGTCGGAGAGACGGATTTCCTGGCGCTGATGGGTGCCGCGGATTTCGCCCCCGGAACCTTCGTGACCTTCGACACCGGCGGCGGGAATACGATCCTTGCCACCGATATCGGCAGCGCCACCAACATCGGCAGCGGCATCGCCCTGGCAAAGGTCGGCACCAACACGCTCACCGTGGATCTCTCGGCCCAGAGCTTCACCGGCGACATCTCGGTGGCCGGCGGGCCGCTCACGCTGGATACCAGCGCACCCAAGAGCTACGGCGGGGACATCAGCGGGAACCAGACGCTGAATCTTCAGGGCGGCGGTGACCTCACCTTCTCCGGTTCCGCGGCGGTCGGGCAGTTCAACAAGTTTGACACCGGTACCTTCACACTGGCCGACGGCGCCCTGACCGTAGCGGCTAACCAGAACTTCTTCGTCCACGACGGGACCTTCCATCAGACCGGCGGGGCGATGAACAGCGGCTCCTACTCGGTCATCGGCCGCAGCCCGGGACTGACCGGGGAGTATATCGTCGATGGCGGCATCTTCAATGCCAGCGGTGCCCCGGGTGTCTCGCGCAACACCGTGATCGCCGAGCAGGGCAGCACCGGCATCCTCACCATCAACGGCGGGACCGTGAACGCGACCAACAGCACGGGCGGCAGCAACATCGGAGGCTTCTATTACGGCATCATCATGGCCGCCACGGAGACCGATAATGCCACCCTGAACCTCAACGGCGGCACCTTGCTGCTGAGCCGCATCGGTTCGACCTTCTCGCCCGGCACTTCGACCTTCAACTTCAACGGCGGCACCCTGAAGTCGAGCGAGACCCTGCTCAGCTTCATGCAGGGCCTGACCCGGGTGAACGTCCGCGACGGCGGCGCGGTGATCGACACCAATGGCAACGACGTCGCGGTCTATCAGGACCTCCGGCATTCCGACATCCCCGGCGACGCGGCGGTCGACGGCGGGCTCACCAAGCTCGGCGCCGGTACGCTCGAACTGGATGGCTACGAGAATGACTACAGCGGGAACACCCGGGTGCTCGGCGGCAACCTGTTGATGTACTACGCGACCTTACCGGACACCGCGGACGTGACCATCGCGGGCGGTGCCACGCTTGAACTGGCCACGGCGGACACCGACACGGTGCGGTCGCTGGTCATCGACGGCGTGCCTGCCGCGGTCGGCACCTGGGGCAGCCTGGATTCCGTCGGGGCGGACTTCACCTCCGCGGCCATCCTCGGCGACGGCCTGCTCAACGTGACCGAACTGGCAACGGTTTCCGCCTACGATAGCTGGGCGGCGGGTTACGGCTTGTCCGGAGCCGATGCGCTGCCGGACGCGGATCCCGACAAGGACGGGACGATCAACGCCGTGGAGTTCGCGCTTCACGGCGACCCCACGGACGCGTCGGATCCCGGGCAGCAGCGAGCGCTGATCCAGGATGCGAGCAGCCCTGCGGGCGAAGAACTGACCTTGGTGGTTGCGGTCCGGGACGGTGCCACCTTCGGCCCGGACGGTGGCAGCCAGACCGCCACGGTGGACGGCGTCGTCTATCGTATCGAAGGATCCCTCGGCTTGGATGACTTCGACGCCGCGGTGTCTCACGTCTCGGTCTCTGAAACCGCCAGCGGCCTGCCATCGCTCGCCGGCACGGAGTGGGAATACCACACCTTCAAGCTGGACGCTTCCGAAGGTCTCTCCGGCAAGGGCTTCCTCCGCGTGGGCGTGGAGCTTGCCCCCTGATGGGGAGGGTTAAGCCGCGCGATCCGTCGATCGCGCGGCTTTTTAGGCCTACAAGGCCGCGACGATCCGTGCCATCCGCCGGCCGTAATCGACATAGCTGTCGTAGCACTGCTGCCAGTCGACGGCCGTCGGGTCCGCGGCGTGGAAAACCGTGGCGACGTGGGGTTCGATGGCGACCCAGCCGGCGTAGCCACGCGCCTTGGCGTCGGTGAGAATCTCGACCACCTTGGCCTGGCCTTCACCGGGCATCGTGTATTCCGGCTCCACGTCGTCGGAGACGGGATTCCGGCAATCCTTGACGTGGATGTGGACGACGTGGTCGCGGACCTTTTGCCAAAACTCGAAGGGATCCTGCCACGGGAAGGGCTCGGGTTTCGAGCGATCCTTCTGGAACACCGGGTTGCCGGTGTCGAAGACGAGCTTGAGCCCGGGAACTTCCTCGACCAGGCGCAGCGTGTGCTCGGCGGAAAAACCTCCCCAGTTCATGCAGTTCTCGTGGATGGCGGTGAGACCGGCGTCCGAGAATCGCTTCACGATCTCGCGCAACCGGCGGAATCGTTCCTGCTCCTGCTGGTCTTCGCCCCACGGTTCCTGGGCGTAGGACATGACCCGGATCAACTGGGTCCCGAGTCGTTCCATGCGCGGGATGGCACGCTCGATCTCGGCCAGCGTGACTTCGAAATCGCTGCCGATCTTCTTGCCCCAGTTCCCGATCAGGGAACCGAACTCCGGGATCTGGATGCCAGCGGCGTCGAGGCGTCCGGCGGCATCGTCGAACTCGGCCTCGGGGAGTTCGTGGATGTTCGCGCCCCCGATCATCCGCGCCGAGATCGCGGACCACCCGATGTCCCGGGTGGCGGCGATCTGGCGGTCGAGGTCGCGTGACGCTTCGTCGGCGAATCCGGTGAGTTTCATCCGTAGGGTGTTAGAGTTCGACGCGCTTGCCGCCGTTACGGGCACTCTCGTAGATCGCCTGGATCAGGGCGACGGGCTTGCGGGCTTCGGCCGACGAGGTGCTGGGCTCACGGCCTTCGTTGATGGCGTTGACCACTTCCTCGAAGTTCCGCTGGTGCTGGTAGAAATTGATCGCGCTCGGATCGTTCGCGCCGAGCCCCGCTTCCTGGCCTTTCATCAGCGTGCTCTTGATCCCGGCGTCTTCCGGCTTCTCGTCGCGGAAGTCCCAGATTTCGAAAGATTCGTCGGCGAGGAATACCGAGCCGTCGGTGCCGGAAAGCTGGACCCGGGCGGGATGACCGTCCTTCGACCAGGTGCAGGTGGAGCATTCGATCACACCGCGGGCGCCGTTCTCGAATTCGACGATCGCGACGACGATGTCCTCGACCTCGATGCGCTCGTGGGCGAGGCATGCCGCGTTGGCTTGGACGGCCTTGACCGGGCCGGCGAGATAAAGCAGCGCATCGACGGTGTGGATCGACTGGTTCATCAGCGCGCCGCCGCCGTCGAGGGCCCAGGTCCCGCGCCAGGCGGCGGAATCGTAGTAGGCCTGGTCGCGGTACCACTTCACGTAGGCGGAAGCGCTGGTGAGCGTGCCGAAGCGGCCCTCGTCGGCGGCCTTCTTGAAGGCGTCCATGCCGGGGTGGAAGCGGCGGTTGAGCACCGCGGCAATCGTCTTGCCGTTGGTTTCCGCGGCCGCGATGAGCATGTCGATGCGGTCGGTGGTGATCTCCAGCGGCTTCTCGCAGATCACGTGCTTGCCGGCGTTGAGCGCGGCGAGTGAGGGCTCGAGGTGGGCGCCGGACGGGGTGCCGACGGTGACGATCTCGAGCTCGGGGTCGGCGAGGAACTCCGCCATGTCCGAATAGGCCTTGGCACCGTATTCGCCGGCGAGTTTCTCGGCGGCCTCCTGGCGGAGATCGAAGACCGAATGGAGCGAGCCGCCGGTCATGGCGGTGATGGCTTTGGCGTGGAAGTGGCCGATCATGCCGGCACCGATGATTCCGAATTTCATGAGGAGATGGGGAGGCGGTTTCAGTCGGCCTTCGCCTCGTTCCGGATGAACGAGAGGGTTCCGACCACGAACAGGAGGATCAGGATGGCGATGCCGGCGGCGGGAATCATGCCCTTCCAGCTTTCGAAGTTGGCCTTGCTCTTCAGCACCCACAGGGACCCGAAAGTGGCGATGCCGGTGGCGGTGGCCATGAGCGCGTTCCAGAGGATGCGCTTGCCTCCCTTGGGCCGGTTTTCGCCGAGCACCTTGCGCGAGTTCATCATCAGGAAGAAGGTGAAGTAGGCGATGGGGATGAGGGAGCCGCCGATCACCGAGGTCGGGATGGCGAGGGCCGCGGCGGCGGCGCCGGTCCAGATGAAGGGGCCGCTGGCACCGGCGAGCCCCGAGACCGCGCAGCCGAGGAAGTGGACCGGTTTGTTGCCGGGACGGCCGAACAGCTCCTGGAAGGCGAGGCCGTTCATCAACATCAGGATGATGATGGTCGACACCGCCATCCCGAGCACGCCGAAGCCGAAGATCTTCTGCGACACGGTTTCGCCCGCGAGCGGCTTGAGGGTGGTGGCGAGTTGGAAGTTGTCGCGCTTGACCAGCATGTCGGCGAGCTTCGCGTCGGCGTCATTGGCCGGTCCCGGATGGGCCTTGGCGAGGAGTTCGAGCGTCGGGGCGCCGGCTCCCGGAGTCACGTCGTCGGTCTTGGCGTGGAATTGCGAGGCCGCGGCGAGCACGACGCAGGAGGTGGCGAGGAAAAACGGCACGAAGAGACCGATCGAGAGGTCGAAGATGGCCAGTCCCCGGTGCTTCTTGCCCCAGCGCTTCTTGAGCAGTGAGTAGGGCAGCAACCAGGTCATGTTGATGCCAACCGCGGTGCCGAAGGCGGTGATGATGATGTCCTGCTGGTCCGAGGTGATCTTGTTCGTCCACCATTCCGGATGGGACGACGAGGCGATGAGCTCGGTGTAAGCGGCGGCCGGCTTGAACAGGAGCGACGGGTCGGGCACCAGGCCACCGAGGATCTTCCCCCAGTCGAGAGCCCCGGTTTTGGAGAGGGTGATGACCACGGCGAAGAACGAAAGGACGATGAGGCCCACCATCGCCTTGATGATGTTGTCGAAGATCTTCACGCCCCGGCCCTCGGACTCGTAGAGCACGTTGATACCGAAGCAAACCAGCAGCAGGATCACGCAGATCGCGAGCGTGCAGGTGTTGCTGTCCCCGATCCCCGGCGCCAGGTTCTGTTGGATCGCGGCGCGGGCCAGGTTGAACTGGGGCATGCACCAGACAATGTTCGCCATGACCGTGGCGATCAGCCATGACCAGCCGAGAAGCGGGGACAGGTGCCGGTTCACGGCGCCGAAGGGCCTCTGCTCGGTCGTCAGCGTGACGTAGGCGATCGCGGCGAGCATGATGATGCCGCAGATCATGGCCAGAGGCTGGAGCCACATCAGGCCGTAGCCGGCGATCACGCCGAGGTAGAGGGCTCCCGCCAGCGATCCGCCGCCGAGGGTGATTGCGCCTTGCAGCCAGCCGGGTCCGGAAAGCTTGGCGTAGATCGCGGCCTTGCCGAGCGGGCCTTTGGTGGCGGCCTCTTCGATCAGGGCCAGTTCGTCCTTGGGTTTGTTCATGGAGTTGGGAAATCAGCAGCCGAAGAAGCGCCGCAGGTTATCGCGGCTGATGCGGGCCACGTCTTCGGGGGTGGGATCGTATTTGAACACCTCCACCGAGACCCAGCCGTCGTAGCCGGTTTCACGGAGCGCCTCGACGATGGGCGGGTAGGGGACCTCTCCCATGCCGGGTCCGTAGAGATTGGGGTCGTTGGCATGGAAGTGGACGGTCCAGTCTTTCGAGGCGCGTATCACGTCGGCGATCGGCTGATCCTCGTAACTCATCGCCTTGACGTCGAGATGGAGTTTGCAGGCCAGGTGATCGACCGCTTCGCACAGCCGGATCGTCTCGGCGGCGGAGGTCAGGAAGTTGGTTTCGACGGCCCCCAGCGGCTCCATGGCGATGGTCACTCCCAGCGGACCGCAGTGTTCGGCGGCGGCCCGCAACACCTCCACGGCGCGGGCGAAGCCGTCGGCGTAGTTCCAGCCCGCCTCGAGCGAGCGCTGTTGCGGGCTGCCCCACACCATGATCGTGCCGCCCATTCCGTGGCAAAGGTCGGCGAGTCTCCTGGCATGGTCGATGGTCGCGGCTCGGACACCACGGTCGGGCGTGGTCAGGTGGTAACCGGTGGTCTTGGCGAGGAGCCAATGCAATCCCACGACGTCGACCCCGGCGTCCCGGACCTGGTTCCCGAGCTCCTTCGCCGCCGCCGGGCCGATCCCGGAAATGTCCTGCGCCAGGGTGAACGGGGCGATTTCCAGCCCCGTGTATCCCAGTGCAGCCGCGGTCCGCGCCGCCTCTGACAGGGGCACATCGCCGAAGGTTTCGTTGCAGATCGCGAATCGCATTGTTGTCATACAAAAGTGCCGTGACCAACGTAGCAAGGCCAAGTTTCTGGTCTACCCCGAATGGGTTGAGCTTCGTTCAGCAAGCACCACGAAAGTCTTGCATCTGGAAAATTTGCATGCAAATACCAATCCCATCATGTCGCTCGAAACCCGCCACGCCGCCAAACGATTCCGCCGCAAGATCACCGGATACGCCGCCTGTCTGCTGCCGTTTGAAGAGGATGGTGCGATGGCCCGGGATGCCTTTGAGGCAGCCGTGGCGAGGACCACCGATGCGGGCCTCGGCTGCGCGGTGAACATGGATACCGGCTATGCCAACTACCTGACGGCGGCGGAGCGGACCGAAGTGCTGGGGTGGACGAAGGGGGTGATCGACGGCCGGCGCGACTTCGTCGCCGGGGTGTTTGTCGAGGGCCTGGAAGGGGATCTGGTCGATCTTTACCGCCGGCAAATGGACGAGATCGTTTCGTTCGGGGGCACCCCGATTTTGTTCCAGACGACGCGTTTCCACGATTGGACTCCCGACGAGATCGTCGGGCTCTATGCCAAGGTCTGCGAGGGGCACGAAGCGGTTTTCGGCTTCGAACTCGGCAAGATGTTCGCGCCGAATGGCATGATCTACGACGAGGAAACCATCCGTGGCCTGATGGGGATCCCGGCCTTGAAGGGGATCAAGCACTCGTCCCTGGACCGCGGTCTCGAGCTCCGGCGGCTCGAGATCCGCGACGAGGTGCGGCCCGATTTCATGATCTTCACCGGCAACGACCTGGGAATCGACATGATCGAATATGGCTCCGACTACCTGCTCGGTCTCGCCGCGTTCTGCCCGGAGAAATTCGCCCTGCGCGACCAATACTGGCTCGAGGGGGACGACCGCTACGCCGAACTGAACGACGCGCTGCAGTACCTGGGCAATGTCGGCTTCCGGGCACCGGTCCCGGCCTACAAGCACAGCTGCGCGGTGTTCCAGCACCTGCTCGGTCGCATTCCGACCCCGGAACCCCACCCGATGTGCCCGCGCCGCCCGGACTGGGAAGCGGGCATCATGGAGGACTGCGCCAAGCGCCTCGGCTACAACGCATGAACCCGGGCAAATGATCACCATCGACGACATCGCCCGCGAGCTCGGCATCTCGACCGCCACGGTCTCGCGGGCCCTGAACGGCTCGCGGCTGGTCAGCGCCCCGGTGCGGGCGAAAGTCGAGGCAGCGGCGGAGAAGCTCGGCTACGAGAAGCGCAGTATCCGCCGTCACCGGGGCAGGGGGATCCTCAACGTCAAGCTGGTGTTGCCCCGGCACGCGGATCCCGAAAGGGCCCTGTTCTATGACTTCGCCGCGCTCGTCGAGGGCCTGCGCCGCGGCTTCACCCTGTGCGGCCTCAATCTCCTCTGCGAGGTCAACGGCCCGAATTTCGACCCTTATCCCCACAAAAAGGGCGGCGACACCGACGCCTTCGTGTTTGCGTTCCACCGGCCGGGCGCGCAGGCGGTCAAGAGCCTGAAAACCAACGACACGCCGTTCGTCGTGCTCAACCGATCAATCCCGGGGATGCCCTGCGTCGCCGCCGATCATGCGGCCGGAATGCTGGAATTGCTGGATCACCTGCGGGCGAAGTCGGGCGACATCCGGCCGCGGTTCATTTCCCTGGAAGGCCTCGGCCAGATCCACGAGGAGCGTCTCGATGGCTTTGACCAGGCCTGCCGCCGTCGCGGCATCGACTTCGACCGCGAGACCGACTGCGTGATATTTCCGGATGTTGCCGGGATCCAGCAAGCCGGGGTAGCCGCCGCAGCGGAGGACGCCAATGTGCTGGTCTGCGTGAACGACATCGTCGGCACTGTCGTGCTGACCGAGCTGGACCGGCTCGGGCTCGAGGTGCCCGGCCGGGTGGCGGTGACCGGCTTCGACGATTCGCCGGTGAGACGCTTGTCGCGACCCTTGCTGACCACGGTCAGCCTGCCGGTCGAAGAACTCGCCCGCTTCGCCGCGACCCGCCTGCAGTCGGAAGTGATCGAAAACCAGGGACCCGGCGAACTGCTGAGGATCGCGGGCCGCCTGATCCCCGGAGAATCGACCCCATGAAACCCGATCAGCTCGCCCTCCACACCTTCACCAACAAGCCGTGGTCGATCCACGAGTGCCTGGAGAACTACGCCCGCCGCGGCATCGGCGGGGTCTCCATCTGGCGCGAAACCGTCACCGGCCATGATCTCGCGAAGGTCAGGAAGCACCTCGATGACACCGGGTTGAAGCCCGTGAGCCTGGTGCGCGGCGGATTCTTCACCGCCACGGACCCGGCCGCCCGCGAGAACGCGGTGAACGCCAACCGCGAGGCCATTCTGGAAGCGGAGACGCTTGGCTTGCCGATGGTCGTGCTGGTCTGCGGTGCCACGATCGGCCAGTCGCCGGAACAGAATCTCGCCCAGATCGGGGAGGGGATCACGGCCTTGCTTCCGCTCGCGGAGAGCACCGGTGTCCGCCTTGCGATCGAACCGCTGCACCCGATGTACGCCGGGGATCGCTCCGCCGTCGCGTCGATGCGCGATGCGAACGAACTCGCCGACTCCCTGGGCCATCCGCTGGTCGGAGTGGCGGTGGATGTTTTCCACGTCTGGTGGGAAAGCGGTCTCGAAAAGCAGATCCAGCGCTGTGCCGCGGCCAAGCGCTTGTTCGCGTTCCACGTCTGCGAGTTCAAACCGGAGTTTGACCACGTCCTCCTGGACCGCGGCCTGCCGGGCGAGGGGGTGAACGCGTCCGCCCGGATCGCGAAAATGATCAAGGCGGCCGGCTTCTCCGGTCTGACGGAAGTCGAAATCTTCTCCCGCAAATACTGGTCCGAGAACCAGCACGATTTCCTCGACAAGATCGTCGCGAGTTGCGCGGCCCTCTAACCCTCCTTTCTCCCAAAGCTTACCGGTCACCCGGCACTTTCATGAAAACCAAGAAACTCGGCATCATCCTGAACGGCGTCACCGGACGCATGGGCACCAACCAGCACCTCGTGCGCTCCATCCTGGCGATCCGCGACCAGGGCGGGGTGATGTGTGGTGACACGTTGGTCATTCCCGATCCCATCCTCACCGGCCGCAACGAGGACAAGCTGCGGACCCTCGCGGGGAAGCACGGCGTCGAGCGTTTCTCGACCGACCTCGATGCCGCACTGGCCGACCCCCACAACGAGATCTTCTTCGATGCCTCCGGTACTCCGTACCGGATCGGCTTCCTTGAGAAGGCCATCGCCGCCGGCAAGCACGTCTACTGCGAGAAGCCGACCGCAGTGTCTTTTGAAGAGGCGCTTCGAATCGCCGAGGTCGCGGAAGAGGCCGGCGTGAAGAACGGCGCGGTGCAGGACAAGCTGTGGTTGCCCGGGCTCCGGAAATACCAGCTCCTCAAGGAACAAGGCTTCTTCGGCAAGATCCTCAGCGTGCGCGGCGAGTTCGGCTATTGGGTGTTCACCGGCGAACACGAGGGCCAGCCGATCCAGCGCCCGAGTTGGAACTACCGCAGCGAGGACGGTGGTGGGATGATCGTCGACATGCACTGCCACTGGCGCTACGTCATCGACAACCTCTTCGGCAACGTGACGCGGGTCTTCTGCAAGGCGGCCACCCACATCCCGGAACGCTTCGACGAGAGCGGCAAGCCCTTCGCGTGCACCGCCGATGACTCGGCTTACGCCCTGTTCGAGACCGACACCGGCATCACCTGCCAGTTCAACTCCTCCTGGAACGTCCGAGTCCGCCGCGACGACCTGTTCACCATGCAGGTCGACGGCACCGAGGGCTCGGCCATCGTTGGACTGCGCAAGTGCTGGGCCCAGCACCAGAGCGTCACCCCGCGGCCGATCTGGAACCCGGACATCGACAGCCCGATCAACTACTACGACCGCTGGACCGAGGTGCCCGACCAGTTGAACTTCGACAATGCCTTCAAGATCCAGTGGGAACTTTTCCTCAAGCACGTTGTCAACGACGAGCCGTTCCGCTGGACGCTGCGCGAAGGTGCGAAGGGCGTGCAGCTCGCCGAGCTGAGCTGGAAGTCGCACGACACCGGGGCGTGGGTGGACGTGCCGGGAATCGGGTGATGACTTGCGGCTAGACAGTCGGCATTGAGCGCGCCAAGAGGCTCGACAGGCGGTGAATGGTCCCATAGCAGAGGCTATGCATCGCAAAGTCCTGTACCTCTTGGCTATTGCCGCAATCATGAACGGTCCGGTCGGGGCCAAAGATGAATCGAGTGAATTGCCGCCATTGCTATTCGACGGGGCGACAAGGGTTGTCGCCTACTTCCTAGAGTCACCGAGGAAGGAAGACAGATACTTGGATCGAGATGGGGTCGAGCGGGCCGTTGGAGGGCGATTGCTTGCTTCTCATCCGAAAGATCGCAGCGAAATCATCTACAAAAAGAATCTCAAGATCTTCGCACGCTCCGAAGCACCCGTTGCTCATTCCCAAATTGCCAATCTTCGAAAGGCGCTCACCGAAAAGAAAGGCTCACGTGCGGTAATGGCATGCTACGACCCCCACCACGCCATGGTTTTCTACGACAGCGAGGGTGAGCCAGTGGGATGCGTGGAAGTTTGTTTCTCGTGCAATCAAGTGAAGGTGAAACCTGATTTCCGGGATTTGGATCCTCGGGTCGACTTCATGTATGATCGCAGTGATTTTCTGGCGATTGGCAAGATTTTCAGGCACGCCGGAATTCCTCTCGAGCCCTATACTTCGATTTCAGCCCTCAAGAAGGGCGACAAGTATTGGAGGGATCGGTGTTCGGCCGAAATCGCCAAAAAGCTGGGAGAGGAGGATCGATCCAAGAAGCAAGGTGTCAAAAGCCTCGCGGATTGAGATCCAGGGGTGGACCTACCGCTAATCCGGTGAAGAAAAGCCGTGGTCCGCGACTCTCGAGGGGGATCCGCGTGCATAGGTGAAGTTGCCTCCACGGGCGGCGGCGATGGCTTTGCTGCCGATCCGTCCAAGCCGAATGAATTCGGCGCTCCCTTGCTTGGCGGCTCCGGCTATTCCCCGGTGTCCGGATACGAGCCCAACAGCTTCACCATCGAGCAGTGCTTCTCCAGCTCCTCGATGGCGTCATGGACGCTGGCGTCCTCACAGTGCCCCGACAGGTCGACGTAGAAGACGTATTCCCAGTCCTTCCGCTTGGAAGGGCGGGACTCGATTTTCGACATGTTGATCTGGAACTGGTCGAAGGCCTTCAGGGCGTTGACCAGCGAGCCGGGGCGATCGTGGATGGCGAATAGCACCGAGGTGCGGTCGCGGCCGGTCGGGGGGCAGGTTTTTTCACCGATCACCAGGAAGCGGGTGGTGTTGGTAGCTCGGTCCTGGATCGAGGTCTCCAGCATCTCCAAGTCGTTCATTTCCGCAGCCAGCGCACCGCCGAGGGCAGCCGCGCCTTCCGCGGCCTTCTCCCGGGCGATCTGGGCGGCGCGAGTGGTCGATGAGACCTCGACCAGATCGGCATCGGGGAAGTTCCGCAGGATCCAATTGCGGCACTGGCCGAACACCTGCGGGTGGGAGTAAAGCGTCTTGATCTGGTCCCGGGGAATGGCGGCCATCAGCCCGTTCTCGATTCGCAGCAGGATTTGCGCGCAGATTTGCAGCGGGGAATCGACGAACAGGTCGAGCGTGTGGGAAACCGCCCCCTCGGTGGAGTTCTCGATCGGCACCACGCCGTAGTCGGCCTGACGGCGGACCACCTGGTCGAAGACTTCGGCGAAGTTCGGCTGGGCCGAATAATCGACGGAGTGCCCGAACTTCTTGATCGCCGCCTGATGGGTCCAGGTGCCCTCCGGACCGAGATAGGCGATCTTCAGATCATCTTCCAAGGCAAGCGCAGCGGACATGATCTCGCGGTAGATCGCGCGGATCGACTTCTCGGGAAGGCGGCCCTGGTTGCGCTCGACCAGGCGCCGGAGCAAGGCTTCCTCGCGTTCGGGCGCGTAGATCTGAAGGCCGTCGCGCTTCTTCACTTCGCCCACCTGGTGGACGAGGTCGGCGCGGGAGGAAAGGAGATCGAGGAGCTGGCCGTCGATGTCGTCGATGTGCTTGCGGATGTCGTCGAGATTCACGCGTTTTCTTCGGAAGGGGCTTGCTCCTCTTTCTTGCCGGTGGCGCTGAGGGCGAGTTGGGATTCTGCGGACTCGGGTGCCGCGGCGGCGGCTTCCTCCGGAGCCTCGGGGAGCTTCACCCGGCGCAGTTCGCCGGCGTTGGGAAGATCGTCGATGCTGCGGATCCCGAAGTGTTCATAGAACAGCTCGGTGGTTTCGTAGAGCAGCGGGCGGCCGGGAAGCTCGGCACGGCCGCCGATGCGCACCAGCTCGCGGTCGAGGAGTTTCTGGAGCATGCCGTCGCAGGCGACGCCGCGGACCGCCTCGATGGCGGACTTGGTGATCGGCTGGCGGTAGGCGATGATGGCCAGCGTTTCCATCGCCGGGCCGCTGAGGCGCTCCGGCTTGCGGCCGGGGAAGAGATGGCGGACGAAATCGCCGTATTCGACGCGGGTGAAGATCTTCCACCCCTTGGCCCGCTCGTGCAAGGTGAAGGCCCGGCCGGAGGCCTCGTAGTCGTGATTCAAGGTGGCGATCGCGGCGATCACCTGCTCGGAAGACACCGTGGCAAGGCCGGTCAGCCACTCCGGGAGCTCCACCGGAGTCTCTCCCTCTTCGATCTTCCGGGCGCGCGAATCCTCGGCCTCCGCGACTCGGGCGCGGATCAGGCGGGCGATTTCCTCGGCCGGCAACGGATCATCCGAGCTGGTGAGGAGGGCTTCGACGATTGATGGGAGTTCCATGGCGGGCGGCGGAGCTTAGGAAAGCCCGCCGTCATTTCAAGCGTCCCGACGAAACGTGTCATCGCGGGCTGCCGGAGCGGAATCGATTGCCGCATCGGATGAAATCCCTTGCCGCCCCGATGACGGGCGCAGGATGAATGAAATTTCAACTTGCAGCGGTATCGGGTAAGCGCTAATCGACCGCGCCCGAATTCTCATCACTGTGAGGTATTCTGGTTTTACCAACGATTTCACGACTCGAACCCACCATGCCTGAGAAGAAGCAACCCGCGAAGAAGGCGGCGCCTGCAAAGGCCGCCAAGAAGACCGCCGCAAAGGCAGAAAAGAAAGCAACCGCCAAGCCCGCCGCCGATGGCGCCCCGGCTCCGGTGAAGGTGAGCGGGTTCACCCTCAAGCAGCGCCAGCGCCTGCTCGACCTCCGCGATGAGCTGGTCGATGCCATGTCCGGCATGACCGGCGAAATCCGCAACGCCCCTTCGGGCAGCGAGGCTTCCGGCAGCGGGATGCACCAGGGCGACGCCGGCAGCGACGCCTACGACCGCGACTTCGCCCTCAGCGTGCTGGCCAAGGAGCAGGACGCCCTTTATGAGATCGAACAAGCCCTGCGCCGGATCGACCGCGGCGTTTACGGCCTCTGCGAAATGTCCGGCAAGAGCATCCCGCAGGCCCGCCTCGAGGCGATCCCGTTCGCCCGCCTGACCGTCGAATGCCAGGCCCAGTGGGAGAAGGAATACGGCAACCGCCGCTTCCGCCCGTCGAACGAAGTCGGCTTCTCCGGTGGAAAATACGGAGATGATGAAGATTCCGACACGGTTTCGCTTGACGAGGATGACGACTGAACTAGTCTCCGCGCCCCAACTTCCCGCTCATGCCACGCGACATCATCATCCTCGAATGCACGGAAGCCCGACCGGAGGGTAAATCCCCGTCCCGCTACGTGACCACGCGCAACAAGAAAAGCCTGCGCACGCCGGGTCGCCTGGAGAAGGTGAAATTCAATCCCGCGCTCCAACGCCGTACCCTTCACCGCGAACTCCGCTAATTTCCCATGACCGAACCGAAGACCGTCAAGCGCCGGATCGCCTTCCGCAAGGCGAACCGCAAGATGACCCGCCGCCGCCACGACATCCCGGCGGACGACGTCGACTACAAGAATCCCGACCTGCTTTCGAAGTTCACTTCCGAAACCGGCAAGATCCTTCCCCGCCGCGTCACCGGCGTGTCGGCCAAGCTGCATCGCAAGATCACCCGCTCGATCAAGCGCTCCCGCGCCGTGAACCTGATGCCCTGAGCGTCGGTTCGAACTGAAACGCTTTACCGGAAGCCTGCCCGTCACCCGGGCGGGCTTCTTTCGTTTGACCCCTGATGAAGGAACTCAAGGACACCCAGAACGAACGCGACGACCGCAACCTGCCGATCGACCGGGTCGGGGTGAAGGGCCTGCGCTTTCCCGTTGAAGTCCGCGACCGCGATGGCAGCGCGCAACGGACGGTGGCCACCGTCGCCCTGGCCGTCGATTTGCCCCACCACTACAAGGGCACCCACATGAGCCGCTTCGTCGAGGTGCTCAATTCCCATGGCGGCTGCCTCGATGTCCGCTCCATGGCCGGCCTGCCGCGCGAGCTCCTGAAACGGCTCGACGCGAAGAAGGCCCACGTCGAGTTCCAGTTCCCGTTTTTCCGCTCGAAGCCGGCACCGGTGACGGGCCAGGCCGGCTTGATGGACTACGAGGTGCGCTTCGAGGTCGAGGCAGAGAAGGACGGACCCCTGGACTTCGTGGTCACGGTGATGGTGCCCGTCGCCACCTTGTGCCCGTGCTCGAAGCAGATCAGCGACCGCGGGGCCCACAACCAGCGCGGCGTCGTGACCTACTCGGTCCGCTGCAAGGAGCCAGTGTGGATCGAGGACCTGGTTGAACTGGTCGAGCGCTCGGCCAGTTGCGAACTCTACAGCCTGCTCAAGCGTCCGGATGAGAAGGCCGTCACCGAACGTGCCTACGACAACCCGGTCTTCGTCGAGGATCTGGTGCGGAATGTCGCGTCCCGTTCGAATGCCCACGAGGACATCGTGTGGTACCGGGTGGAGGCGGAAAATTTCGAGTCGATTCACAATCACAACGCCTATGCGGTGATTGAGAAGGCGGGGTAACCGAGGCCTTCGGACTGGAAAACGCGATGCTCCGCTGATTGTGTTTTCTGGAATGGAGGACCCCACGGAGGAACCGCTTTATGATCTGATCCTCGGGATGGTCCTTTGGGGCGAACCCGAAGAGGATATCCTCCATCGGCTCGAGGTGAACGGGGTCACGGGCACGCGGGCAGCCGGGATCTACTCCGCCGCGAGATCCGAACGTATCGATCAGATCCGCGGGGAGTGCGCCCGGAAGATCCGGATCGGAATCATCATGGCCGCGGTAGCGGCAGCAATATTCTGCGGTTCCTGGTTCGGTCTCCGTGTTATCCCGAGATTGTTCATCGCCGGTTGCGGGGTGGTTTTCGGATTGGGGATGCTGAGGCTGATCGACGGGGCTGCCGGGTGGCTGATGGCGGCCCAGAAAGAGGGGCCTGTTTCGGACTCGATCTGAGAGGATGACCGCATTCCTGAGGCTGACTTTCCCTCCTTTCCTCTTGCATTTTTCCATCGCTTGCAACCTTGCGGCGACGCGGCGTAAAACGTCCCTCCACCCATGACCGACGTCCCGACCGAAGCCGCCAGCCAGCATATTGAAACCATCGCCAAGGAGACCGGCATCAAGGCCAGCTCCGTGGCCGCGACTGCCAAGCTCCTCGCCGAGGGCGCCACGATCCCGTTCATTTCCCGCTACCGGAAAGAGGCCACCGGCGAACTCGACGAAGTCCAGATCCAGGCGGTCCGCGACCGCATGCTGCAACTTGCCGAGCTGGATGCCCGGCGCACATCCATCCTCAAGTCGCTCGAGGAACGCAGCCTGCTGACGCCGGAGCTGAAAAAGAAGGTCGCCGGCGCCCAGACGATGACTTCGCTCGAAGACATCTTCGCACCGTTCCGGCCGAAGCGGCAGACCCGCGCCACGAAGGCGAAGGACAAGGGACTCGTGCCCTTGTCCGAGTGGTTGCTCGCCAACCAAGGTGCCGATCCGGCGGAGGAGGCCGCGAAATTCGTCGATGCCGAAAAGGAGGTCGCCGACGCCGGCGAGGCATTGGCAGGCGCCCGCGACATCATCGCCGAAAGGGTGGCGGAAGATGCAGCGCTGAGGGGTCGGGTCCGCGAGGTCTATCAGGAAGAAGCGGTGATTTCCTCGAAGGTGATGTACGGCAAGGACACCGATCCGGAAGCGGCAAAGTATCGCGACTACTTCGAGTGGAGCGAACCATTGAAGACCATTCCCTCCCACCGTCTGCTGGCGATTCGCCGTGGCGAGAAGGAGAGTTTCCTGATCATGCGCGTCGAGATGCCGCTCGACCGCATCGCCGCGATGGCGGAGCCCGACTGGGTCAAGGGCCGCGGGCCGGCGGCGGACCAGGTGCAGATGGCGGTCGAGGACGGCTGCAAGCGCTTGTTGATGCCATCGATGGAAACCGAGATGCGCTTGGCCGGGAAAAAGGTCGCGGATGAAACGGCCATCAAGGTCTTCGCCGACAATCTCCGCGAGCTCCTGCTGGCCTCGCCGCTCGGGCGCAAGCGCACCCTGGCGATCGACCCCGCATTCCGCACCGGTTGCAAGACGGTCGTGCTCGATGCCCAGGGGACGCTGCTGCATCACACGGTGCTCTACGCCACCGCCGGCTCCAATAACCAGCTCTACGAGGCCGCGGTGGAGCTCGCGGGTTTGGTGACCAAATACAAGATCGAGGCGATCGCGATCGGCAACGGCACCGCCAGCCGTGAGACCGAGGCCTTCGTCAGGAAGCTCAAGCTTCCATCGTCGATTCCCGTCATCATGGTCAACGAGTCCGGGGCATCGGTTTATTCCGCGTCCGAAGTCGCCCGCGAGGAGTTCCCCAACGAGGACGTGACGGTTCGGGGCGCTGTCAGCATCGGCCGCCGCTTGATGGATCCGCTCGCCGAGCTGGTGAAGATCGATCCCAAGGCGATCGGCGTCGGGCAGTATCAGCACGATGTCGACCAGCGTGCCTTGAAGGCGAGCCTCGACGACACGGTGACCAGTTCGGTGAATGCCGTCGGGGTCGAGCTCAACACCGCATCGAAGCAATTGCTCGCCTACGTCTCCGGCCTCAATGCCACCCTCGCCGAGAATATCGTCGCTTTCCGCACCGAGAAGGGTGGTTTCAGTTCCCGTGAAGAGCTGAAAAGCGTTCCCCGACTCGGCGACAAGGCCTTCGAACAGGCGGCCGGCTTCCTGCGGGTTCGTGACAGCAAGCATCCCCTGGATGCCTCGGCCGTCCATCCCGAGCGCTACCCGCTGGTCGAACGGATGGCCGCCGACCTGGGCTGCGCGGTCACCGACTTGCTCACCAGCGACAGCCTTCGGAAGCAGATCGACCTCAGGAAGTATGTCGATGGCGATGTCGGCTTGCCGACCTTGCAGGACATCCTCGCCGAGCTGGCGAAACCCGGCCGCGACCCGCGCAAGCAGTTCGAGTTGTTTTCTTTCGCCGAGGGAGTTGAGAAACCGTCCGACTTGAAGGAAGGCATGAAGTTGCCGGGGATCGTCACCAACGTCGCGGCCTTCGGCGCCTTCGTCGATGTCGGCGTCCATCAGGATGGCCTGGTGCATGTCAGCCAGCTGTCGGACCAGTTCGTCCGCGACCCGGGTGAGGTCGTGAAGGTCGGGCAGAAGGTGATGGTCACCGTGATGGAGGTCGACCTCCCGCGGAACCGGATCTCGCTGTCGATGAAGTCGAATCCCGATCTCGAGGGCCGCCGCAGCCAGAACGGCGGTGGCCAGCGCGACCGGGGCCCGCGTCCACCTCAGCGCCGCGACTCTCGACCGCAGCAGCAGGGCGGGGGAGGCGGCGACTGGTTCAGCCAGGCAATGAACCAGGCGAAGAAGCGCTGATCGGGCCGGCGGGAAGCGGGGGGTCGCTGGAATCGCTCGCCGCGATCCCTCGCCGATCCATACGCCTGCTGATTTTCCAAGTGCGGGATGGGGATCAATTTCCCAATCTCATGCCGCGATGAAGATCACGAAAGTATGCTGTCAGGGCTGCGGCGCGGACCTGCAGGTGGACGAGGACGTCCGTTACGTGACCTGCAACTACTGTCACGCCCGCCTGGAGGTCGTCCACGATCCCTCCGTCACCCACACCCGGTTGATGGAGAAGCTGGAAAAGACCACCGACCAGATGGCCGCAAATCTGAAGGTGATCGCGCTTCAGAATGATCTCGAGCGCCTCGACCGCGAATGGTCGGGATCACGGGAGAACTTCATGATGACCGGTCGGAATGGCAGCCGTTCCGTGCCCACCCGCACGGGCAGCGTGGCAGGCGGCATCATCGGATTGGTCTTCATCGTCATTTGGATCGGCCTTGCGGCTTCATCGGGAGCACCCGGACCCTTCGTCCTGTTCGGCGTCGTGATCGGCGCGTTCATCATGGTCAACATGGTTCGCGGAACCGTGAAGGCCACCGATTTCGAAGGCGCGGAATCCACCTACCGGCAACGCCGCGCGGAGATTGTCCGCGAGCTCGAGGAGGCCAGGAGGCAGTGAATCTTGTCACGCTGACGGGTTGCCTGCGGAAATCGGCATGAGACGATCCGCCGATCATGAAGGCATGCCTGCTCGCGACACTGCTGGTTTCCACGGGACTGCTTCCGGGGCGGGCCGGGGAGGTGAGGACCTGGAAAACAGCGGATGGCAGCAAGGCCATCGACGCGGAATATGTGGGCTCCCGGGATGACAAGGTGACAATCCGTCGGGTCGACAATCGCAAATTGTTCACGATCCCCTTGGCCTCGCTTTCGGAGGATGACCGGAAGTGGGTCGAAGCGACCCTTGCGACTGCCGCGGAAGAAGCGGCAAAAGCCGACAAGTCGAGTCCCTTTGCAAAACTCCTCACCGGCGAATGGGAACGCACCGAGGGACATGGCCTCCAATATCGGATATTCGGCGCACGGAAACTGCGGGGCGCCGACGAGGAAGGTTATCCGCTGGTCATTTATCTTCATGGGCGCGGCGGCGATGTCATGACCCCGGAACAACCCGGTGAGGCAAGGACATTTACCGACGAGGCACAATATCGGAAGCACCCTTGTATCGTTATCGCCCCGCAATGCACCGAGGAAGGCTCATGGGACGGCAACAATGCGGATGCTGTGATTGATATCGTCGGCGATCTGGTGAAGAAGCTGTCGATTGATAAAAATCGGATTTATCTCACCGGATATTCGATGGGGGGATACGGGACGTTTTATTTACTGGGAAAAGAACCGAAGTTATTCGCTGCCGGCATTCCGGTATCCGGAGGAGGGAATCCGAATACGGCGGAGGAATTCAAGAAAGTGCCAGTTTGGGTATTTCACGGTGCCAAGGATCCCACGGTTAAACCGGAACAGAGCCAACGGATGGTTGAGGCGCTGGAAAAGGCCCGTGGCAATGTGAAGTACACCGAGTTTCCCGATGGCGACCACGGGATCGCGGGTCGTGTCTACAACGACCCGGAAGTCCACGAGTGGCTGTTTGAACAAAAACGCTAACCCGGCCATTGCGCGGGATGAAACCGGGGACAAGGTGCCAGATGCCAGTCCTCGACCAGCGGCTGATCCGCCAAGGGTGCGAACACGACACCGCGGGAATTGCCGGATTGTGCGGCAGGTCGTGGACCCGGGTGTCTGAAGATATTCTCTGGGCTGGTTCTCCAAGCGATACGGTGCAGGCCAAGCGGGCCGAAGCTTGGGGCCAGCGGCTCCGCGATCCGGCAACCAACGTGCTCTTGGCGGTCTCGGGCCGGCAGGTCATCGGATGTGCCGCGCTCGGAACGGCTGAGCTGCCGTCGACCGGGCGACGGGTCGCGTCCCTCATTTCATTCCTGGTGGATCCCGCGGAGAACGATCGCGACACCGCGGAGAAATTGCTTTCAGAAGCCGTGAGATGGGCGCGTCGCTCGGATTGCGATCAAATCATCCGGTGGCTCTACCCGCAGGATCATCGGGCGCAGAGCCTCCTGACGGTCCTTGGATTCCAGCGGGACGGCGGAAAGAGAGGTCGCGCCTCCCGGGGCAGAATCCGCCATGTGATGAATCTCCGGACCGAAGGCGGATTCGACTCGCCCGCCCGCCCGCCCGGGCGTTGAGTGCCCGCGGTTCATGGAGATTTCGGAAAACTGGTTGCGGTCCCAAACCGGCTGGCAGCCCTTCAAGGAAGGCCGGGCGAAGGCGGAGCAAGGATTGGTCACGGGATTCAAGCAGACCGGTTCAATTTATCAGGGCGTCATTCGCGATGGCCGCCTGAACCTGCGCCCCACGGTGAAAGTCGCCGGGCCAACGGATGTGCGGGTCCAGTGTGGCTGCCCCGAGAATCGAGCCACCGGGGGCATTTGCTCCCACGCGGTCGCCGTTCTTTTGACGGCCCTCCGGGCGAGTGCCGCCGAGTCTTCCAAGACTTCAATGCCCGTCGCCCCGTTGCCACCGGCGGCTTGGGAGATCCGGTTGTCACCCCGCCTCCAGGCCGAACTTGCCCTCGATAAGCTCACGGTCCGCCTGCTTCGGTCAAATGGGCCCCTGATCGACATCGACAAGGATCTGACCTCCTGGCTCGGCTCCAAAAAGCTGCTCCCGGAGGGCGAGAGCCCTCTCACGCTCTCGCTGCGAGGGCACGAAACCGGCGAGTTCCTCGATCTCGTCGCCGGCCATCCGAGGATCGGGATCGAGGGGCAGTCAGGATCGTTCCAACTCGCCGACGAGCCCGGTTTTCCGCTGCGGCTCGAAGACAGCCGTCTGCTTGGCGACCACGTTCAGTTGGTGCTCTCGCAAACCGAGCAGCGCCGGCAATTGGTGCGCTGGGGGGATGCCATGGCGATCGTCGGTCCAGAGGGCGCCTATCGTTTGCCGGGGCGTTCAAGCCGTGACGAATGGGCCTCTTCTGTCGATTCCCTCGCTCGCTCCGCACGCCTGAAGCTACCGCTTGAAACGTTTCTGAGGTCGCTGGATGCGTGGATGGATCTTTTCGAGCCGCCCCATCCCGGTTGGCTGGGGTCACTCCGATTTGCCAGCAGCGAGCCCTCATTCGAGCTTGAGCTGGAGGGATCCCTGGAAGCCGTCGAAGCCGTTCTCAAGGTTCGCTATCCGGGCTTGGTAGCCATGACGATTCCGGCGCTCGACGAGGCCATTCCCGGACTCCCACGCCTCGCAACCGACGGCCATCTCTTGTCCCGGGATTTGATGGCGGAGAATCGCGCCCGCCGCCGTCTGATTTCCTCAGGCTTCCAGTCGTCCTCCGGTCATGCCCGGTTCCGCCTCGCGGGTAAAGAAGACATCCTCGGTTTCGTGGCCGACGAGTTGCCTGATCTTCGCTCGCGGTGGCTCGTCAGGGTGGGGGATCGCCTCGCGACGGTCCTCAAGCGGGTGCATGTGGTTCGACCGGAAATCCAGGAAACCGCCAATCACGGGAGCTCGGCAGAATTTGAACTGTCGTTCCAGACCACCGGTGGGAAGCGCATTCCAAGCGCCGAGATTCGCCGGATCCTCCGGGGTGGGAAGCGGAACGTAAGGCTGTCGAGCGGTGCGGATCTGGTCGTCTGCCGCAGTTGCGAGGAAGTGGTGAATCCCATGGTCGAAGAGATGGGAATCGGCCGTCCTGACGAGACGATCCGGCTGTCAGGAGCGGCCACGATCCTATTCCGAAATTTGCGGGAGAATATTTCTTCAGGACTACCGAGAAACGATGTAGGGGATAGCATTGGGCGTGGATCCGAGACTGCACCAAGGATCCAAGTAGAGAATCTAAACGCTCGCTTGCGAGACTATCAAGCGATTGGAGCCGCATGGATGGTGGATCGCCTGGAGCATCTGGGTGGCGTGTTGCTCGCGGATGAGATGGGACTTGGAAAAACACTTCAAACTATTGCTGTAATCAATCATTTGAAGCAGGTGGGCGATGCTTCCGGAATCTGTCTGGTCATCGCTCCAACTTCCCTCCTGGGGAATTGGATGGCGGAGCTGGAACGCTTCGCGCCGCAACTGCGTTGCCTCCTTTTTCATGGCACGCACCGAGACGCGCTCCGGGAGGCAATCCAGGATCAAGACGTGGTTGTCACAAGTTACGGAACCTTGGCCCGGGATCTGGCCTTCCACCTCAAGAGGGAGTATCGGCTGATCGTTGCCGACGAGGCCAGTCTTCTTAGGAATCCGGACGCCGCCACCTCCAAGTCGCTGGCCAAGTTGAAAGGCCAAGGGAGAGTTGCTCTCACCGGCACTCCGGTCGAGAACCGGGTCCAGGATCTCTGGTCGATCTTTCGCTTCGTCGCCCCTGGCTATCTGGGAGAGCGCCAGGACTTCAAGGAACGCTACGAGGAGCCATCCGATCCCGAAGCCCCGTCATCGAGCGGTCGATTGAAACGTCTCCGCTTGCGAACCTCTCCATTCCTGCTGCGCCGAACCAAGGAGGAGGTCGCGAGCGACCTGCCGGACAAGATTCTGGTCGATGAGTGGCTGAGTCTGCGTGGAGAGCAAGCGGAGCTCTATGCGAGCTTGGCTCGAGCGGGTCTCGAGGAGCTGGATCGTGTGCGGGAGCGCCAAGGAGAGGGCGCCGGGCGAATGCACCTGCTCACGCTCTTGCTGCGACTCCGGCAGGTATGCGTCGACCCAGGATTGCTGGATCTCGATCGCAGCGAAGAGCTCGACGCTATCAAACTGGAGCGTTTGTTTGAGATTCTCGAAGAACGCTTTGAGAGTGGAGCAAAAACACTGGTCTTCAGCCAATTCGCAAAGAATTTACGAAAAATTGAGAAGAAGATCGGATCGCGATTCGGCCGGGTGTTTTGCATCGATGGCAGCACCCGGGAGCGTCAGGTTTTGGTGGATTCTTTCCAATCCGAGTCGGGACCGGCGGTCTTTTTGATCAGTCTCAAGGCCGGCGGCTACGGGCTCAATTTGACCGCGGCGGATGCCGTGATTCATTTGGATCCTTGGTGGAACCCAGCCGTGGAAGCCCAGGCGACTGACCGGGCGCACCGCATCGGACAGACCCGACCCGTCACGGTGTACCGACTCCTGACCCGCGACACGGTCGAAGAGCGGGTTCGGCGGATGCAGGATCGCAAACGCGTCCTGATCGATGCGGCGACTGGTGCTGATTCGGATTTGGCGGTTCCTCAGAATTGGACCCAGAAGGACTTGGAGGAACTGTTGCGATGAGAGGTCGCGAATCCTTCTTTTCCTGGTTGTGGTTGCATCGAGTGCCATGAAAGCGCCCGAATTCAACTTGTGACAATGTATGTAATGCGAAATCTATCCCTCTCGGATATCGTCCTCTGCTTGTGCTCCCCGACCCTGTGAATTCACACGCCGTCCCTCTCGTGCCCAAGATATCGACTCTGGAGTAGCTGCTCCTTACATCCCGGGGATGGCCGGCAAGCGCACCTCATCTCAAATCGATCGTTCGCCATTTGGACTGATCACGAATCGGCAAACTCTGATTTCGGCCGCGGTGTTTGGATCAGCCGGCCCCCTCCGGTCCGTCTGCCAATCTTTGCAGGCCACTCTGCACGAAATCCTCTCACGTCGTCTAGTTTCGGCGATCCTGCTCGCCCGGACAAAACAACCATAGGCCTGTTTGGAAGCATGGCTTATTGGTTGCTGATGGTATTTCCTCTTGTCGCATGGGTAAGAGGGTTAATCTGGCGAATACGGCGATTTCTTCTACAATTTGGCAAAACGTCTGACTAAATGGCGAAATCCGGGTTTTCCTGACGTCAGCCCAAGCACAAATAAAGGACCCCGAGCGAACCGAGTTCACGGTAGTGGTACAGTTTAAATCTCCTGCCGATTTGGCACGGGCAAAGTGTACCGGTTGGGTTGTACGGGGCGGGATAATTTGGGGATGACTGAGCGAGACGACCAAGGGCTTATTCAATCGGCATTCTTTCAGAGTCCAATAGAACGAGAACTACGTTCCACTATCGTTCAAATCGTCGCGGACCTTGGCGGCAGTTTCATCACCCAAGCCACGATCCGAGCGGCTGGCGGAGGTTTCTATTCAGACGAGGAAATTCTCCGACTACTAAGGCTTGATGCTAGCTGCGGTGTCGATTGAACTCATACGCGGATCATCGGGCTTATACCCGTCGCGGGTTCTTGCGTAAATTTCGTCCGTTGACTCGAATCCGCGGATTTCCGTGTAGGGGAACGAATCCCACCCTTCGCCAATCACCCAAGCGACTAGTGTAACCCCGCCGCCCTTGCGCGTCCCGAGAAGGTGCGGCTCAATGGAAACCACGTCTTGGCCGCGACGCAATCGCGCAACCCGATATTCGCGGATGGTTCGCCGGATTTCTTCTTTGCTAGCAAACAAGCTCTTTCCCATCCCTAACCCCTTACCCTCAACCCCGACCCCCGGCAAGCCGGTACAGTTTCCATTTGGCTTGCCAACCCAGCAAGAGACCCCCGATTCTCGCGAATGGCTAGAATCCTTCTCCCCTTAGTGGTCGTTCTCTTTGCGTACTGCTCCGGCCCCAAGTGTCCTGTCTGCAAGAAAGCGCCGGTCAAGAGCGGGATTCGCGATGGATCGACAATCCTCCTATGCCCGAATGGCCACCAGTGGGCGGACTAACTCCCCTCAATCCCGCCTCAGCAACCCCACCACGTCCAGCACGCTCCACACCCGATCCGACACGCCCGCTGCCATTGCCGGGGTGGTTCGGAGGGTCTGATGGACACGGCAGAAATTGTAATATATGTAGTGGAGGCTGATGGCGTGGCAATGGTTCTCAAGCTTCTTTGAAAAGCCATTGGTCAATCGGGTGAAGCGGCGCATTCCCATACGCATCGTGAGGTTCTGCCGTTCAACATAGGACGTGCTGATGTATCCCTCATCGGGACAGCCTAGGATCGTGGTCTTGCGGGCGGTTTTGAACCCCATCGGACTATACCGGACTTGGCCCTTGGGTTCCCCGCCGTCCCCGTAGATCTTGACGAGCTGCGCGAAGTCCACGGCACCCGAACCGAACCCACCGGAAACAGCCTCAAGGTATGCATGGTGCCCGTCGGTCGTGAGTTGCACGCGGTTTGCCAGCCTTCCCGCCAAGTCGTCTATGAATGCTTTCGCCGCGTAGCCATCCCGGTTCCCGACGTGCCAGGACGGGACAAGCTTCGTGTCGGCACAAAGGGCCACCCATGTCCAAGCGTCCCCCCATCCGGCCATCTTCTGCAATTCGGTGGCGTTCTTGTTCTTCGCTCCGACGAATGACCAAATCTCGTCACACTCAAGGCGCTTGCACGGGAGGTTTTGGAAAACCTCGTCTTGATAGGCACTGCAAGCGTAGCCGAGACGCTCAAGCAGTTTTTGAATCGTGGTCCGGTGGACACCCGTCATGCGAACCGTTGACCGGAGGCTGTTTCCCTCGACAAGTGCCGCGATCACTTGCGCTTGCGTCTTGGGGTGTAGGTTGTTGCTCATCACCCCCTTGGGGTGATACGTGGTATAGTTTGACGGGTAAGGGGTTGAGGGTTAGGGATTCGGGATGCCAGAGGGAAACGCGCCGACGCCCGCAAAAACAATGGCCGCAGCCCGTGAGCAGGTTGCGGCCATGAGTTGGAAGGAAGTGCAGGAGTGTGCGGACGACGGAAAGTGGCGGGCTGAGGCCGCAAAGGAGCGTCTTGCCAGCCGCAAGACGTTCTGGGAAAAGTTTTTCAAGGTTGGCGCATTTCTAGTTCTTGCCGGCATTGGCGTAGCTCCATGGATAATTCAGCAATATCCACGCGAAGCGCACGCATCGCCAGAAACAGAAGCGCCACGATTACGCACGGAAGCAACCACTCCAGAACATCAAGAACCCGGTTTAGAATCTTCATCACTCCCCGATGGGGTGCTAGGTCCCCCGTTGCCGCCTACCGATTGAGGGATTAGGGGATCGGGGATGACCGGGACGGGCTGACCGGTTGATTCGGCGACCACGCGGGCTGCGGGTGTAGGGTTGAGGGGTAAATGAGAAGGATCGGCAGACATAAGTCCGACGATCCTAGTAGATTGGGAGGCTTTGAGCGAGTCAGAATCTAAACTGTACCACTACCGAGTTCACCAGGGTCCATACCGCTATGATATTGCGAGATATCGGGCTAGGAGTTTGTTTTAGAAGCCTCCGCCTCTCACCAAGTCAGCAAGTTGCTTTTGGAAGTCCATGATGTCCTCCTGACTCGGCCGATAGCCGACAGTGTCCGGGTCGAGCCCCGGACGTCCGGTTGAATCAAGCATCCAGATGGCGGTCTCGCCGTCGGAAAAGGTTACTTTGCCGGAAATCATCGCTCCAGGAAGCGCGACATGGTCCATGGTCGTGGTCACTTTGCCCGGAGCTGCCGGGGCCTCGGCCGGAATGTCGGGCTCGGGCTCTTTCTCGGGTTCTTTCGGCGTGTCCTGCAGTTGAATGCCCAGATCGAGGACCAGAAAGCGGGCATCCATGTAGGTGATGCTGATCTCGTAGTCTTCCTTAAGGCGCTTCTGGAGATCGGCGATACTGGCCCCTTCCGCGGCCCATGCGTGAAGGGCGGTTTTCTGTTCTTCGGAAAGCTTGCTGGCGCTGAACATGCGGCGATTCAGCCCCGCTGGCCGTCATTTCCAAGCCTCAAATCATGGAATGTGGCGGCAAGGTTTCCTCCAAACCGCAAGCCGACCAAGACCGGCGATGACTTCGCGTGCCGAGGTCGCCGGTCGACTGCGAAGAAGGTGCGGGAGCTCGACATCCAATCGCTGATACCGTTCGGAAAATCCCGGCTTGTGACGATTTCGAGCAACTGCACAGTTACTCGTGGTGAAACGAACCCAAGTTCCCCTTCTCCTGCTGCTTGCCCTCCTTTGCGGTGCTTGGATCGCGGATTGCAGCCGTCCTCGGCCGACTCCTTTCAATCAAATTCCGCATGCCGCAACCCCGCTGGCGAGAACTCCCGGGCGGGTCGAACTCCGCGAGGACCGGGGCATTGGAGCAAAGCATGTGGACGCAGGCATCGCCGGGAAGCTGCCCCGTAGGGCGCCTGTGAACAATCCGGACGCATCGACCGTGGCGGCGATCACTGAAACGCCGACGCCTCGGAACGAGCGAGCGAAGTTGGCGCTGCTGGAGCGGATCCTCGCCGACTCGGAGTCATTCGCCGGATTGCCCGAAGAGCGACGTCAACAACTCGCCCTCTACGCCGGTCAGCTCGCCACGGAGCAATCTCCCCGCGTGCAGTGCTGGTCGATCGACACGCCGCCGGAAGTGGTGCAGGCATTTTTACGGGTCGAGCAGCAGTTCGCCCGGTTGGATGGAGCCAGTATCAAGGCCCTGCGCGTGGCCGACCGCTGGTCCAGGACGGCGGTCAACGGGTCCGGACAGGGCGTTCAGGGCCAGCCGGTCACTCTCACGTGGAGCATTGTCCCCGACGGAACCCCGATCTCATCCACTGATCCGACGGAGTCAACCGACACCAGCAGCCTGCGGGCGCGGATGACCGAACTCTATGGCGGGAGTGCCACCGGAGATCCCAGGGATCAACCGTGGTTCTCCGTCTTCCAGGCGGTGTTCGACAACCTCGCCGATATTTCAGGCCTGCAGTTTGTGTACGAGGAAAACGACGACGGTGTCTCCATTGACAGTTCCAGCGGAAGCAGCGACTGGGGCGTCGTCGGCACCCGTGGCGACATCCGCTTGAGCGGGCACCGGATCGACGGGAACAGCAACGTTCTGGCCTACGCCTACTACCCGGACAATGGCGACGTGGTCATCGATACCGCGGATAGTTATTACACCAATATCGGCAATACCTCGATCCGGCTCAGGAATATCCTCGAGCACGAAATCGGCCACTCGCTGGGCTTGGCCCACGTCTGCCCGGTCAACCAGACAAAGCTGATGGAGCCCTTCGTCAACATCAGCTTCCGCGGTTCCCAGTTCGACGATATCTATTCCCACCAGCGGAACTACGGCGATCCGCTGGAAGTCCACGGAGCTCTCCGGACGAATGATTCCGCGGCCAATGCGACCTCCATCGATCTCGTCGAAGGACAGACCTCGGTGTGGGAGTGGCTGAGCATCGACGATAACACCGATCTCGACTACTTCGCATTTACCGGGACCCGCAACCAGGCGGTGACCATCCGGATCATTCCATCGGATCCGATCCAACCAGCGGATCCCGCAGTGGACACTTACCTTGAGGGTGCCCAGAACTCTGATGGCAGCTGTAGTGCCGGCAGCGCCTTTGATCCCACGATCCAACAAGATCTGGTTCTGGAATTGATCGGTGCCAACGGATCTTCGGTGGAGGCGGCTTCCGCGTCCATGCCCGCCGGTGAGACCGAGCAAATCGTTGCATTTCCCCTTCCCTCCGACGGAATCCACTACATCCGTGTCCGGGGCGGCACCACCGACCGGGCTCAGCTTTACCGCATGGAAGTCAGCTTGATCGAAGCCGCATTGCTGCCGCGGGTGGAGGTCACGGCCAGGCGGCTCGACGCCGAGTCGAACAGCGGCGGCAACGGTGTGCCGGATCCGGATGAAACGGTGCGCTATGGGATCACATTTACCAATGAGGGAGGTCTGGTCGCCGAGAATATCTCGATCGTGCTCTCTGGCCCCGCTGGAGCCACGATCTTTGAGGGTGCTGTCGAGCTTGGCTCCCTGGCGCCGGGCGAATCGGCGGAAGGTCTTTTCACCTTCGCCGCCGCCGGGTCGACGGGTGGCACGGTTTCCTTTGACCTCCAGGTCACCGCGAACGGCTACTCCGACGTGCTGCCGTTTGAGCTAACATTGGGTTCAGTCCCGGACGCTCCGGGGCTCGACGAGAACTTCGATGATGACACCAGTCTGCCAGCCGGTTGGGGCAGCGTCACCGTCGGCTCGGGGAGCCCGTGGGTGATCCAGGCCAACAATCCGGACAGTCCGCCGAATGCCATCTATTCCCCCGCCGTCCTGTATCAGGGAGACGCGATCCTGACCACACCGGCGGTCGTCGCCGGGACAACCGGGGGCGTCTTCGAATTCCGACACAGCTACAACCATGAGGCGGGCTATGATGGCGGGGTGCTGGAAGTCTGCCGCAACGGTGGCGAGTGGTTCGACCTGATGAACTCTTCCGCGACGGTCACCGGCGGCGACTACAACGGGTCGATCGGCAAGAAGGTCGATTCCTCGATCAAGAACCGCGAGGCCTGGACCGACAACTCCTACGGCTACATCACCACGAGGGTGCTGCTCCCGTCCGCGTGGGCGGGCGACTCCCTCCGCTTCCGCTGGATCCTCGCCCACAACAGATACGTCGGGCGCAGTGGTTGGCACATCGACAACGTGAAATACTTCCCGGAACTTCCGACGGCTGATGCATTCAGTCCCTACGTCAGCCTCACGGCTTCCGGCAATTCCCTCGTCGAAGGGGATCCCGGAACCGCGGTGACCCTGTGGATGTCGACCCCCCTCCCTTTGGTCCGCGACGTCACGATGGAGCCGGACGTTTCAGGCAGCGCCTCGGAATCCGACCTGGACGAGGTGATTTCGTTCACGCTTCCAGCCGGTGAAACCAGTTACTCCAAGATTTTCTCGGCGGTTGACGACGGCATTCCCGAAGGTCGCGAAACCATGCTGCTGCAAGTCCCGCCGTCCGCCGTGGGCTTCGCCTTGGGGACTCCGTCCAGCGTCAGCCTCACCATCGACGATCCGCAGGTGGCCGCAGTCATGCTATCGGATCTCGTGGTGACCTACGATGGTTCCCCGAAGTCCGCGACCGTTTCGACCCAGCCCGAGGGCCTGGCGGTGGAGATGACCTACGACGGAACCGCGGCACTGCCCGTCGAGGTGGGAACTTATCTGGTCACGGCAACAGTCACGACACCCGGATTCACGGGTGGAACGAGTGGGATCTTCGAAATCGTTTCGGCCTACCGCGCGTGGATCGCCACCTTCCTTGATCCTGACAGTCCCGAAGCTTCATCTGGATTCGATCCGGATCAGGACGGATGGGACAACGCGAGCGAGTTTGCATTTGGAACCTTGCCAACGGACGCGAGCTCCTTGCCTCGCCTGGTTCCGGAAATCACACAAGACACCCTGCGTCTCATGGTGCCATCGCCACCACCGGGAATCCACCTTTCCGCCGAGACTTCAGATGCGCTCGGGAACTGGACTCGCGAAGGCGTTGTCGAGATCGAAGGAGGCTTTGAAGTCGCGCGAAGCGGGAATGCCCGCTTTTTGAGGGTCGTCTACGAATTGTCCAACTGACGGAGCAAAAAAAGACCGTAGCCGGCAACCCAAGCCAGCTACGGTCGAGGAATTCGATGCCGAGGTCCTCAGCGACCACGGCCACCCGGGCCACGACCGCCGCGGTTGCCGCCGCGACCTTCGATCAGCCGCTGCTTGGCTTCGTCGCTCAGGGTTGTCGACTCCTGGATGTAATTGGTGGCGGCTTCGCGGTCTTCCCGCATCCAGCGCATGGCGGCGATGCCGATGCTGCGCTCGCGGCTGCGGTCGTCGGAAATCGACTCGGCGAGCTGGATCGACTGCTGCGGATCCGCGGTCCGGTTCGACCAAATGAAGGTTTGGGTCGCCTCGTCACGGAGCTCGCCCTGCGGCTGGCTGTTGATCCAGTTCAAGGTGGCGGCACTGTCCTGGTTGGCCCAGGTGGAAACCACCGAGCGGACCGCATCGTCCGGATCTTCGGGGTTTTGCTGTGCCACCCATGCCGCGGCAGACGCCGGGTCGGTCCGGGCCCAGGCACCGGCGATGTCGCTCAGTGCACGATCCCGATCATTGCCTGCGGGGATGTTCGCGAGCTTGGCGGCCGCCCCTTCCGGGTCGGTCGCGGCGAGACTTTGCAAGGCTTCGGACATCGCGCGGTCACGGGCATCGGCGGGAAGGCTTTGAATCCACGCTTCCGCGGCGGAGAAATCGGAGCTCGCCCACTTGCTGGCAATTTCGCCGTAGGCGCGGACCTGATCGTCACCGCTCATGGTCGCGGCAACCTGGGCGGCCTTGGACGGGTCGCTCGAGGCGATCTCGCTGATCACCGAGTTCAAGGCGCTGCTCTTGTCGCGGCCGTCGAGGGTATTCGCCCAAGCCAGAGCCGCATCGGGATCGAGCTTGGCCCACTCCGCGGCGATGACCGAGGCACCGCTTTCGCCGCCCGGGCCACGCCCGCCGCCGAAGCCGCCCATCATCGCGAACTCACGCGGGTTCTCGGAGAAATACTTCGCCGCATTCTCGGGATCAACGCTGGCCCAGCTCTGGAGAATGGTCGGGCGCACGAACATCCCGCCCATGCCCATCGTGTTCGAATGGGCGAGCGCACCCTGCGGGTCGATCTCGGCCCAGCGGCCGAACAGCAGGAACGAGGCCATGATCCGCTGCGCCATCGGCAGGCTGTCGAGCTTGGCCGCCTCCGCCTCCAGCTGCGACGCATCCATCCCCGCGTAAAGGTCCATCAGCGATTGCATGCGCGCCAATTGGCCGGGTTCGCGGAGGATCTCGTCGAGGTTGCGGACCCGCTGCTTGGCCGAGCCTCCAGCAGCCGAATTCCCGGGGCGAACCCGGGTCTTGGTCTCGATGATCGCGTCGGCGGACGCGGTCGCGTCATTGTCAGGCGCGCCGGATTTGCCGGCGAGATAGCCTCCGGCTGCTCCGACGAGCATGGCCGCGATTCCGATGGTGGCGGTGTTTTTCATGGTGATGTGTACTCGCCGCACCAACCCTCCAATCTCGACGAAGTTGCGCGGGCGCCGGCTATTTCAGCGGCTTCGCGTGAATCTCCGGTTTCGGCGCTTTTCGCGGGCCCTTGCGCTCCATCGTCACGAAGAAGGCGCCGAGGATCCGGTCGTTCAGCAATTGCCCGTCGAGCCAGACCTCGAGATCGACGGGGCCGGGATCCAGGTCGATCGGAATGCGGATCGAGGTCGCCCCCTTTTGCACCTCCAGCTGCAGCTCCTCCTGGCCCGCACGGATATGGGCGAGACCGGCATTCAATTGTCCGATCGCGGTCCGCTCCGCGGCTTCGGCTTCAGGCGGAACCAGCGAAAACGAGAGCTCGTAGTTGCCCTCTTGCACCACGTCGATCTTCCAATGCCCCGACGTCGCTGGAAGCGGGTTGCGGGTGCCGGCGACCTGGCGCGCCTTGAGGAACTTCCGGATCGCATCATGCGTCACCAACGACTCCGCCCCGCGCGATTCGGCTTCCTTGGACGGCCACCAGTCGTGGGCGGTCAGACGAACGACTGCCTGATCGTCGCTTCCCACGCGGTAGCGCACCGGCTCCCTCACCACCGGAAACACCCGGTTCCACCAGCGGCCATACTCGGTGAGCAGGCGCTGGGCTTGCTTGGGTTCGCTCCGGAACAGGTCCGTTTTCTGGCCCGGATCCGAAACCATGTCGAACAGCTCCAGTCCGACCAGGCGCCACCGGCCGTCCCTGACCGAGAAATTCTGTCCCTTGAAGCGTCCCGCCGCGGCGTCTCCCGGCCAGCGCCCCACTTGGGTGAAGAAGGTCCGGCCCTGCGGAAATGCGTCCTCGCCGAGCAGCGCCTTCGCGAGATCCGCGCCGTCACCCGTCCACCCTTCCGGTCGAGGCACGCCGCACAGGCTGGTCAGGGTCGGCAGCAGATCAATGTGGGCCGCCAGTTCAGGAACCACCTTGCCCGCCGCGACTTTGCCCGGCCAGCGCACGAAGCAGGGAACCCGCACCCCGCCCTCATCGGGAGTCCCCTTCTTCCCTTTCATGCCGGCATTCCAGGCGCCCACGGCGGAACCGTTGTCGGTCATGAAAATCACCACGGTGTTGGTGGCAGCTCCGGATTTTTCGAGGGCATCCATCAGCATCTTGAAGTTCGAGTCGATGCTCTCGATCATCGCGTGAAACGCCGCGGGACCGCTCAGCTTCGAGCCTTTTACCGGTGGGATGTACGGGGCATGGGGTGCGTTGGTCGCGAGGTAGAGGAAAAAGGGCTGCTGCTCCCCGATCTGCTTCTCCATCCATGCCCTTGCTTCCTTGAAAAAGACATCGGTGCAATAGCCACTCGTCTTCTCCCATCCACCGCGGCGGCGGATCATCGGGTCGAAGTAGCCGTTGCCCCAGTAGTCGGGCGTCTGGCCGATGCCGCCGCCGCCATGCACGAAGACATCATCGAATCCCCTGTCCTCGGGCCGGCATGGGACGTTGTCGCCCAGGTGCCACTTGCCGAAGATCCCGGTCCGGTAGCCGGCGGCGCGGAACATTTCCGGCATCGTCGGGATTCCCGGCCGCAGCAAGCTGCGGCCCATGATGGTGTGGCTGATGCCGCAACTGAACTCGTGCAAGCCGGTCATGAGAGCGGACCGGGTCGGGGCGCAGGTCGGGCTGACGAAGAAATGGTCGAGCGAGGTGGACTCGCTGCGGAAAACATCAAGTGCTGGCGTTTTCACATGCGGGCTGCCGTGGCACGACAGGTCGCCGTAGCCTTGGTCGTCCGTCATCACCAGGATGACATTCGGGCCGGCGGCGAAGGCAAGGGTCGACAGGATCTTTGCGATTGCCGCCAGGACGGGAATTCGGAGCATGGGGAAAGCTTTTCCACCCGATGCCCGCCGACCGCAAGCCCTACCGTGTTCTCTTCGTCTGCATGGGGAACATCTGCCGTTCCCCTGCCGCTGAGATTGTCTTCCGCAAGATGGTCGATGAAGCAGGTCTCAACAAACGCATCGAAATCGATTCCGCCGGCACGATCGGCTTTCACGCCGGCAAGGGGCCCGATCCACGCATGGCGGAAACCTTGCGCCGCCGCGGCTACCCGATCGCCGGCCGCTCGCGGCAGTTTCGTGTCGCGGATCTGGTCGACTTCGATCTCATCCTAGCCGCGGATCAGGAGAACTTGTCCGATCTCCGCCGGCTCGATCGCGACGGCTCGTTCCGGAACAAAATCCAGCTGCTCGTGGACTATTGCCAGGACATCGAGGCCGACCATGTCCCGGATCCCTACTACGGGGGCGATGCCGGATTCGAGCACGTCGCCGACATCGTCGAGGATGCCTGCGGCGGTCTGCTGGAGCGCCTCAGCAGTTGATCCGAGACTCTCTTTGAATGTCCGGCGTGCTGCCCGGGGCTGATCCCGGGCAGCCGAGGATCATTCGTCGAGTAGCGACGCGATCCGTCCCCGCTTCTCGAGTCGTCGTCGCCACAAGAGCGCGGGACCGCGGAGGCGCTTGAGGGCCGAGGGCGACATACGGCTGATCGTGCGAACCATCTTGGCCGGGTTTTCGAACGTGACGCGACGGCGGCGCCCCTTGCGGCGCTTCTTGCGCTTTTTCTTCTTGGCTCCCTTGGCCGCCGCAGGAGCTGCGGCCGCCGCACCTTGGGGGGCGCGGCGCTTCGGCAAGACCAGCAAGTCGTCCGCAAAGAGCAGCACGTGACCCTGGGTCAACAGCCAGAACAGATCGGCAAACCACTCCTTGCCCGGCTCGGTTTGCCCTTCCGGAAGCATCGCCGTCCAAAGGTCGGAAAGCTTCTTGTCCGGGTTGGCCTCGAGCCATTCGACGATGGCCGCGGGACGCTCCGCGAGCTTCGCATCGGTGGTCAGCGGATGCGGGCGCGCAGGACCGGTGAAGAGCTTGCCTTCCCGTTTGAAGACGGAGAGGTGTTCGGCTTCGAGTAGCCGGCAAATCATCGGGATGAGAATCGCAGGATGCTTCCGGGCATGCGAGGTCGCGATCCGGACGCATGCCAGCAGGCCCACCGAAAGGTTCCGTGCCGGAATGTCGCCGCTCACTTCCGTCCCGCGGACTTCCTCGAACATCTCGGCGAATTTGCCGGTGGCGAAGTCCCGCTCGATCTCGCTGCGGTCAAAACTCCAGGCCTCGTCATCCGCGCCCTTCGGACGCCAGCGAACACGCTTGCGCATCGTGTCGAGCCATGCGTTCACCGCCTCCTCACCCCGCTCGGTGCGGACCCGCGACGCGTAGGCTTCGAAGGGCATGTTCGAAAACTGCTCGCGGTGAATGCGGCGCAGCGTCGTCTGGTAGGAATGGAAATTCGGCGGTCCGAGCCACTCGCCGCTCATCCCGCAGCGGGCCACCACCTGGAAGTTGCCGGACGGCGGGTCGGTCTCGACTTCTTCCGACTCGTAGAGCTCCGAGGCCGCCTCGGATTGCCAGAAGTGCGCGATCGCCTCGTCCTTGGTCAGCCACAGCGAGTCGCCGTTCTTGCTCTTGAAAAGCGGGCCGACCTTGTCGGAAACGGAAAACTGGAGGTGATACCGCTCCCGTCCCGCGAGGAGAATCTGTGAGACATCATAGAGCGAATAGACCCGGGCGACGTGATGGATTTCCCGCACCACCAGGTGCACCGCCTCGGCGGCCGGGACTATGCTCACCCGCACGCCATGCGCCGGCTGAGGAAGCTCGCGCGGTTCGAAGTCGCGCCCACCTCCCTGGCGGCGCCCTCCGCCGCGCGGTGGCCGGTAGCCCCCCTTGCCGCGGTCTCCCCCGCCCCCGCGGAACTCACGTCGTCCGCCACCGTCGCGGTGGCCGCGGTCATCGCGATCCCTCCGCTCGCGCGGGGCATCGTCGTCACGGGCAGGATACTTTTTCGCCGGTGC
The DNA here is from genome assembly GCF_014904755.1 of Neoluteolibacter marinus. Taxonomy (GTDB): domain Bacteria; phylum Verrucomicrobiota; class Verrucomicrobiia; order Verrucomicrobiales; family Akkermansiaceae; genus Haloferula; species Haloferula marina. Next base: position 108,528 of record NZ_JACZFQ010000095.1, on the reverse strand, counting down.
ATCGCCCCGTGCCCACGAGGGGCCCAGTTCGAATGCGGACAGCAGGCGCTTTGCCAGCTCATCAGAGGGTTCACTCACGTCGCGAACCCTAGCGGGCCATCTCGAAATGACAAACTCACCTTGCGATAAATTCACGTCACCTCCGGCGGACATCCGCCGCCCCTAACAGGTCGAGGATCCGGCCGGTGGCGCCGTCGTGCCCTTGCAGCACGGCGGACGCACGGGCGCAACATTCCGAGCGCGCTTCCGGGGTGGCAACCAGTTGTCTGACCGACTCCTGCAAGCTCTCCATGCCGCTGAACCGGATGGCTCCCCCCTGCTCCACCAGAGCAGCGGCCAAGGGTTCGAAGTTTTCCATGTGCTTCCCGAACAAGACCGGCTTCTCCGCGAGGATCGCCTCGGCGGGATTCTGCCCGCCGGTTCCCAGGATACTCTTGCCGATGACCACGAGATCTGCGTGCGCGGTCCAGTCGCGCAGCTCGCCGGTGCTGTCGATCAGGAAACACGCCACGGCAGGGTTATCCGGAGGATGGAAATCCGACCGCTGCACGACTTCGAAGCCCGCCTTTTCCAGGTCCGCCCGAACCTCCTCGCGACGCTCGGCATGCCGGGGGACCACCGCGAACAGAGCCCCGCACTCCCGCACGGCCTTGCCGATCCATGCCTCCTCCCCTGCGTGGGTGCTGGCCGCCAGCACCACCGGTCTGCCCGCCCCGAAGCCGGCCAGCATGCGGGCAAACTCAGGCCGCTGTGCCGGCTTTGCCGCCGCCCCCGGGTCGAACTTCGAGCTTCCGGTCACCTTGATCCGCTCGGGGGCAACCCCGATCGCCGCCCATCGTTCGATGTCTCCCGGCTCCTGGGCGGCAACGGCATCCAACATGCCGAAAACGGGTTTTACCCACGACGCCAGTTTCCGGTAGCGACGCTCCGATCGTGGCGAGAGCCTTGCATTCACGAGACGCACCGGGATGTGGCGCTTCTTGCAGCCGATCAGCAAATGGGGCCAGGCCTCGCCCTCGACGAGAACGATCTGTGCCGGCTCGAAGCGGTTCAGATAGCGGCGCACACACCACCGGAAGTCGACGGGTGCGTAGGTGACGCGAACGCCCGGCAAATCCGCGTTCACGGCAACGGCGTGCCCGGTTGCCGTGCCCACGGCCACGACGAAGCGCTTGTCCGGTTCGTGAAGCTGCCACGCACGGATCAGCTTCATGGCGATCATGGTTTCGCCCACGCTCACCGAGTGCAGATGAACGGCCCCGCATGGCTCGTCCTCCAGCGCACGGGTGTAGATTGAAAACCGCTCCCTCAAGCCACTGCCGAAGCCCCCTCGACGCCCCATCCTCAAGAGCCATCCCGGCAAGGACAGGATCAGGAAAACCGGAAGAAGCAGGCGATAGAGCCCGAGGACCAGCGGGAATGGCATCGCGGCAAGGCTAGGAAGCACCGGCTGGAGCGTAAAGCAGGATGGCACTGCTGCCATACTCGCGGCGGTCCTCAAGCTGCCAACCTTCAGCTTCAGGACTTCGGGTAGAAGCGGAGCACTCGGCGATCAGATATCCGCCGTCGGCCAAGCGTTCCCGCAAATGCGGCTTGCCCATCAGGTCGCGGAGGTGATCGCGGTCGCCCACATGCTTCGCATAGGGGGGATCCGCGAAAATCAGATCGTAATGCCCGGTGTCGCGGGCGACCCAGGCGTGGACATCGGCCCGCACCACCTTGCCGCCCTCGAGACGAGCCTTGGCGAGGTTCTCGCGGATGACCATTTCCGCCTGGCGATGTTCGTCGACCATCACGCAGGAGGCAGCGCCGCGGCTGAGCGATTCGAGACCGATCGCCCCCGAGCCGGAAAACAGGTCGAGCACACGGGCATCCTCGATCCGCGGACCAAGGATCGAGAAGATCGCCTGCCGCACGAAATCGGTGGTCGGCCGGGTCACGGCCTTGGGAACCTTGATGGCCAGGCGACCGGCCTTTCCTGCTATGATGCGCACGGCGCCTACATGCCAAGCGAAAGCCGGGTTCGCAACCCCGGCGTCAATTCATGGCTCCCGGAAGCAGGAGCTGGCGGGCTTCCCCGGCCGGGATCACCGGGCCATTGCTCCCGAGTTCGATCCCCTGCCCGCCGGAATACGAAATCCACCGTAGGTCAATGTACTGCCTTTCACCGCCGCCCAAGGGAACGAATGCGGGCGTCATTCCCGTTCCCGCGAAGCGGGCCTTCCAACCATCCGCCATGGATGGAGGCATCACCACCCGCAGGACGGCAGCCGCCTCCCCGCCGGCACCCACCTGACCGTTGCCGAGAAGGGAAACCCGGTCGCCGGTCAGGCGTGCTTCCGGGCATTGCAGCAGGCTCGACTTGAGCTGGACCTGGACCCGGGCATTGTCGAAATCAATTTCCCCTCCTGAAATCACCGCCCGGATCCCCCGGGCTGAAAGGTCACCCCCACCCTCCCAGGTCGATGGATAGCGAAGGAGTCCTCGGACCCCGAACCGTGCCTCCACCCGGGTGGCCACGGGCCGGAGTGTCTTGAAAAACGGCTCACCATCGGCAGCCTGACCCGGCAGTGAAACGACCACTCCGAAGGGTGCTCCGCGAACCAGTCCTGCCGCCGCCGAGACCTGCAACCGGAGGCCGGCGAAAGGTAGTTCGGAAACTTCGCAGCGGATTTCGGGCGCTTTCCAGGCAAGTGGCAGCATGAGATCCGATTGGAGCGATCGCCCCAAGGCGTGGACCTCGCCAATGAGGATCGAGGATGCAGCGGGTGTCCCTGTCACCGGGATGTTGCCGCTGACACCCATTGCCCCGAGCACCTTTGCCCCCGCGAGGTGGAGCTCGAAGCGTCCGTCAACGACTTCGAGCCAGGTGTTGGAGGGATCCAAGGTGGTGCGGTCCGGCACCGGCAGCGATTTCTCAACCGGAGCATCGTCCGGCAACGACCGTGAACCCCGGGAACGCTTGGCGGGAGGATCGATGCTTGTAACCGCCACCTCCGGGGGAGACGGAATATCGCCCGCTTCCTTGGAACTCGAGGCAACCAGGGACACAAGCATTTCCAAGGACACCACGAGCTCCGGAGACTCCACGCGGATGCGGCTGACCGCTGGACGGCCCTGGAACGCTTGCGACCAGTCGGGGAAAACCTGGATGCCAGCCACCTTCAGGAGGGGCTGCTTCACCAGTTCCTGCAATGCCGCCGGTTGACGGATCTCCAGATTGCCGATGGCAGCCCCGCCCCACGGGGTCCAGGACGCTCTGCCCACGGTTGCCTCGAGTCCGGTCCGCGCCGAGATCTTCCCCGCTATCCACTTCCGCGGCCACGGCGTGGCGAGGATCAGATTGAGAAGGACCAGCAGCAGCACTGGCGCCGCGAGCAGAACGGCGAGGGCCTTCCGGGCCCGGCGTCGTCTCCGAGGGGAGTTGGTGCTCCCCTCCGCCATCACTTCTTCGGTGCAGCTTGCGGTTTGACGATCCCCGCTTCACCGAGCGGAAAGCGCACCACCATTCCGCGATCAATCAGCCGCGTGCCCTGTTCGGAAATCTCCTGCAGGCGATAGACCAAGAGTCCGTACTTCTTGTCGCCGGTTTTGCCGATGGCGAAATTCTCCTTGGTGGTGCCGAGGCTGGTCTTTTCCTCGAACTTCCACTCCTGTCCCGTCCACGCGCCGAGGGTGCTGTTGGCGTCCGCATCAACGTCCTCGATCCGCTTGAGCTCCCCGTTGGGCGAACGGAAGTCGCCGCTCTTGGGGTCGAAACGCAAGGTCGAGATCGCCTGAGCCGAACCGCCCACGGCAATGGTCCAGGAGCCGTCCTTGCTCCCGGACAGGCGGATTGGGACCGCTTCGATGGCCTTGAATTCCCGCTCGCCCCACTTTTCCAGATACTTGTCGTATTCCTCGCGGGTCAGGCCGAGACGTTCGTCGAAAGGCAAGGGAACGCCGGGTTTGCCCTTCTTCGCGTGCTCGCGAAACCACTCGGGGTCCTTGCGGGCGGATTCCTCGACCTTCGCCACGTACTTGTCCAGTTCCTGCGGCGGCACGACCACCACCACCGCTCCCTTGATCACAGCGTCCGGCTTGATGTAGTCCGCGAGCAATTTCGGGGCGTCGGCCGCAAAGGCGCTGGCGGAGACAAGGGCGAACAAAGGGGTCAGTAGAGATTTCATGAAGGGCGCGTCTGGAACGCCGGTAGCTTTTCTTTCCATGGCGGAAACTCAAGCGGCAATCCCGGCTCCTTTTACGGTTCACCGCCCGGGAAAATCTCGTGGATCTCCGTTTCCAGACGATCATCAATCCAACGATCGATCGCGGTTCTCATCGGACCCAGCACCTCGGGCCGCTCTCCCGCGAGGTCATGCCGGCAGTCCGGATCCGCCGGCAGATGGAACAAGCCGTAGTGCCGGCCGCCTTCCTTCGACGGTGTCGCGACGATCTTCCAATCGCGGGTGCGCATGCAGCGTTGCTTGGCGGCGACCACCGGCTGATCCCACTTCTCCAGCATCACGAACTGATGATTGTAAGCCGGATCGATGGTCGTGAGTTCATCCATCGGCGGCAGATAGGGGCGTTCCACCCCGTCCACCCGGAACTGGATGAAGGGGAAGCTGGTCTCGCCATAAAAAGCCCGGTCCCGGGGGGGCTCCTCGCCGCGAATCCAGCCGGCGGTGCTCCGGCCCTCCCAGCGTTCAGGCCGGTCGAGCCCGGCGAGATCGAGCAAGGTCGGCGCCAGGTCGATGCTGCGGACCTGCTCCGGGAGGGTTTGTCCCTTCACACCCGGCCCGGAGATCACCATCGGAATGTGCGAACAATGATCGCCGCCATTGAAGCCGAGTCCATGGGTCAAGGTGACACCCGGTTCGTAGAGGTCGTCACCATGATCGGCGGTCACCACAACAATGGTGTTGTCGGCGAGCCCGTTGACCTTGAGGGCATCCATGATTCTCCCGAAGCATTCATCGAACTGCCGGGTACAGCCGTCATACATGCCCCGGATTTGGCGGATTTCCTCCTCCGGCAATGCCGCCATCTTGTCCTCCAGACCGGTTCCACTGACAAACTCATTGATATCGAAATCCACCTTGTTGCGGTTCCGCCCCTGATAGGCGGGATCGGTGAACATCCGGTTGTAGCGCTCCGCGGAGGCGTAGGGCAGATGGTTGCACGAGTAAAAGACGTGCCAGAAGAACGGCCGCTTGCGCGCCGCCTGCTGCGCCAGCTTGTCCTCCACCCGGCGGGTCACCACCTCCGGGGTCACGAACTGGGCGAAGGACCCGATTTGCGGAAACAGCCGGTAGCCAAGCGGATTGTCGAAATACAGCGGCACCACGAAGTGAGCCATCACCACCGCCTGGCTCATGTAGATGCGGAAATTGTCGAAGGTCGAGACCGAGATGTCCCGGAACCCGAGTGGCATCATGTCGTAGAAACCCGCGCACCAGTCACCGATAGCCGCCGTATCGTAGCCGCGCTCCGTCAAGACCTCCGCCATCGGCAGGATCTTCGATTCGGTCTTCTCCACCTGCTCCCGGCGGGGATACATCTGGCGGATCCCGTGGGTGTGGGGAAAGCTCGCCGACATCACGCTGACCGACGATTCAAGCGTCGATGCGATCGGCGTGTAGCAACGGGTGAACTTCGCCGCGTTCTCCGCCCACTCGTCGATGCGGGGCGAAACACCCGCCGCCGCTTCACCGTCGGATCGTGCCGGACGATAACCGGTGAATCCCAGGCGATCGCCACGCAGCGAGTCCGACCCGATGATGATGATGTTCGGCGGCTGCTTGCCTTTTGCCGCAGGCTGTTCCGCCGCGCCACCCCGCTGGGGCCACAGGCTGACCATCAGAACGCCGGTCAAACCACACCCGATCGCGGCCCAGCGCCAGCGCGCCGCCATCCGGCGCATCCACCAGACCGCTACCAGGGCCACGAAGCTCCACGGTAGAACGGCGAAGAGCAGCATGTCCGTCGCGACCTGCCACGATGCCGGCGGCAAGCGGAGGATCTGGTAATACCACTGGCCGAACTCGGCATCGGCGATGAAATACGGCCGGCTGTGGGCCAGGCGGAGCATGAAGAACGCATGGATTCCCAATGCCGCGAGGAACGCGATGGCAAATACCGCCACTTTCCGGAGCTTCGGGAATCTCGCCCGGAACGTCGCAACCACCGGCAGGACGAGCAGGATGCCGGCAATCCACAACAGGGCGTAAGCCACCAGCATCGAAACGTTCTGCATCAGCAGGAACGACCAGTATTCGTCTCTGGCCAACTGGGAGAACTTGTTGTCCATCTCCCCGGTGTTGTGAGCGAGACGCCACAAGGCCAAGGCAAACTGGAGAACGAGGAATAGACCTGTGCCTGCGGCAGTCCCCCGCAGCAAGCGTCCCATGCCCGCGGGCTCTCTGGTTGATCCGGTCACGCGGGCGGACGCTCGCAGGGCTCCCCCTCCGGATCAAGGCGAGTTCTTTGCCGGATCATCGACATGTTGCCAGCGGAGCGTCACGACCTCCTCGATGAGCACGGCCTTCTCCGCCTCCCCGCCTTCCGGGGCACGCAGCCGCAGGATGGCCGGGGCCAGGGTCAACCGGTTGGCCAGGCAATAGGCCGTGAGCTTCTTCTCCACCTCACTCCCCGCCTCGGCATAGCCATAGAGGGCGCTCTTCGAGTCTTTGGCGTTGAGCCGGAAACATCGCCACCGTCCGGAATCGGAGAACTCGTGGATGAAGTGACTGTCCATCACCACCCAGACACGGAAATCCATCGGGCCCACGTCCTTTTTCACCTCGGCATAGCGGTCCCAATCCATCGGCTGGTAGCAGACAAACGACTCCCAATCGACCTTCACCTCGGTGTCACCCACCTGCTCCAGCAGCAAGTCGACGTGATCGCCCCCGGCAACCTCCGCACGAACCGCCCAGAAAGGATGGTTGTCGAGCGTCGCGGGCTGGAATGCCGCCATCCTCACGAAGCTCTGACTCTTCTTCGGGCGCTCCTTGGCATGCGCCTCGATCAGAGGTTTCACCCGGTCCGGTTGCCTCACCAAAGGCAGCAACTCGCCGACGTTGTCGGCAGCGAGGAAGGAGTCCACCACCTGCTCGACCCGATTCACCAGGGCAAGCGCGGTGCGCTCCTCCATCACCTCGTCATCCACCTTCTCCTGGATCGTGGCGCGGTCGAGATCAAGTTGCTGCTCGCCGCGGCGCATGGTGGCGACCGCCCAGATTCCCCCGCCGACGACCGCCAGGCCGAGGAGCCACAGCCACCCATGGGGCACTCTCACCGGCTTGCCTTGGTTTTCTCCCCACACCTCCTCGAGGCCCTTCTCGGGTTCCTCCTGGGTCATGATGACTTCCACCCCCGGCTCGAGGCTCCGCACGGGGCCGGCCTCGCGAACCGCGACAACCAGGCGCTCGGGAGCTTCCAGCGGCACGGGCTTTTCTTCCGGTTCCGCCGGGATTCCCCCTTCAAGGCGGACCACATCCGCCTCATCACCGTCCTGATCTTCGAGGATGCGTAGCTTTGGATCGTGTTTCTCCATGAAAAATGCCGCGGCTCCGGACGAAAGCTGCAAATGCCGTTCGACGCAATGCCGCGATTCGCCTTAACAAGCGGCAAGCCGTTCGCCCATGCCAGCCCGGATCCTCATTTGCACCGCCGCATTCGGCGAAGGTCACAACAGCGCCGCCCGCAACCTCGCCCTCGCGCTGGAGGAGGCCGGCGCGGAGGCCCAGGTCTGCGACCCCTGCATGCTGGGTGCCCCGGTCAGCACACGCTGGATCTGCCAAGGCTACCGGGTCGTCACCACCCGGGCGCCGCGCCTCTGGCACTTCATCTATCTGCGCACCGGCGATGTCGATTTTTCGCGCCAGCGCATGCCCCTGATGCGGAAGCCGGAGCGCAAGCTCGGCGAACTCGTCGCGGACTGGCGACCTGACGCCGTCGTTGCCACCTACCCGCTCTATCCCTACTTCCTCGAACGGCTGCTGGATGGTCACCCGTCCCCGCCCCCGGTCTTCACGGTGGTCACCGACTCGATCGAGATCAACGCCGCCTGGCTGAAGGCCCCGACTTCCGAATGGATCGTTTCCGACCCCTTCACCCGGGACGCCATGTTGCGCGGTGGCTTGGCAGCCGAGCGGGTCGTCGACTCCGGATTCCCGGTCAATCCGGCGTTCTCCCGCCTCACCCCGATCGCCGCCGATGACCGCTGCGACCCGTTCCGGGTGCTCTACTTCACCACCGGCCGGCGGCTGCACGTCCGCCGCATCGCCAAGGCGGTGCTCCAGACGTCGCCGCGCACCCGGATGACCATCGTGCTGGGCCGCAATGTCCGTCACCTCTGGCACAAGGCCAAGGAGATCCGCGATGCCTTTCCGGGCCGGGTGAAACTCAAGGGTTGGACCCGCAAGGTCCCCCAACTCCTCAACAGCCATCATCTCGTCGTCGGCAAGGCCGGTGGCGCCACCGTCCACGAAGCCATCGCCGCCCGTTGCCCGATGCTCGTTCACCACCTGGTCCCGGGGCAAGAGGAGGGCAACCTGCGCCTGCTCGAGGCCATCGGCGGTGGCAAACTCGCCGAGAGCCCGGAGGCGATCCGCAGCGCGGTCGCGGACCTTCTGGCCGACGATGCCGCCCTTTGGCGCGCCATGAAGCACAAGCTCTCCGTCCACGGTCGCAATGCCGGGGCAATCGCCGCCGCCAGGCACATCTTGGAACGGATCGGAACCCACGGCCCTGAAAAGTCGCCGCGAGGCCAGCCCTGACGAGCGCACCCTGGGACGTTTGGCGCTTGGCACCTCAACGCCGGGACCTTCAGCCTGCTGCCGCGACATGACCTTCCTTTTCGACATCGGCAAAGTCCTCCTCGACTTCCACTTCGAGCCATCGCTCGCCACCCTCCTTCCTCCCGGCACCCCGGACGCCGAGCAGCGGCTGACGGTCCTCCTGGAGAAGAAAGACGACTTCGAAGCCGGTCGCATTGAAACCGCCGACTACATCCCCTGGGCGCTGGAGCGGCTCGGCAGCGAGGTCAGCGAAGAAGCGTTCCGCCACGCCTGGCAGAACATCTTCACGCCGAACCTCGCGATGTGGCGTGTGGTCGAGAGTTTGTCCGCCGCGGGCCATCGCCTCATTCTCTTTTCCAATACCAACGGCATCCATTGCCCTTGGATCTTCGAAAACTACGACGTGTTCCGCCACTTCCCCGAGGCGGTGCTCTCCTTCGAAACCGGAGCAATCAAGCCGGAACCGGAGATCTACCGGCATGCCATCGACCGGCACGACCTCGTGCCTTCCGAAACGCTCTACATCGACGACCTGCCCGCCAACATCGACGCCGGCCGGCAGCATGGCTTCCGCTGCTGGCAATACGACCTCGACGATCACCCCGCCTTCGAGCGCTGGCTTTCCGCCGAATTGATGGAGCGGTGACCGCCCGCCGCCCGCCTATTCTCCCTGGATCAGCGCCGCGGCTGTCAGTTCGACGAAGGACCCCATCGGGCCCGCATAGCCGATCTTGCGCTCGCCATCGAGCACGTAGGCCAGCGGCCACGCCCCGACCCGGTATTGCTCCGCAAGCTTGCCCTCGGGATCGGAAAAATTGGGCCAGGCGATCTCCCCGGACGCCTGCATCGACCGCAAGGTCGCCTGCGGGTCGCGGTTGACCCCCACGATCTCAAAAGGCTTGCCGGCAAACCGCTCGCGCATGCGCCGGGTCATCTCAATGAGCTGGTCGGTGTTCCCTTCATCGGAGCGCCAGAACAGGAGAACCACCACCTTGCCCTGATAGTCGGAGAGTTTCATCGCCTGACCTCCCGACCCCTGGCCTTCAAGCTCCGGCGCTTGCCGGCCCTTGCTGAGGTGGCGGATGATGTAGAGCTCGTTTTCGGCAAGCTTGGCCACCTCCACGCCGTTGATCTCGACCTCGCTGCTCTCAATGATCGCCTTCCTCAGCATCGTCAGCCGCCGGCGCATCACCTCCGGCTCGTCGCTCAGGTCCTTCAGCAGCATCGCAATGCCGAGCGCCGCCACACCTTGTACCTTCTTGTCGGGGTTCTCCTGTTCGATGCGTTCCAGCAGCGGCAGGGAGTTCGCATCCGCCGCGGCGACCTGGGCCATGCACATGTCCGCCAGATTCGGGCTCTTCAAATGATACTTCACCACCGCTTCGCCGATCACCTGAGATGCTTCGCCGAGCACCGGCACCACGTTGCCCCCGGCGTCCCGGGTCATTTGACCCCGCTTGGTCATCAGGATCCACGCCGCGGGATCGAGCGTCCACTCCTCCGCGAGGTTGGGCCGGATCGCCGACCACATCCGCGCCGCCGCTGCGGCTGCATCCGGTCGCTCGGCCGCGATTTTCTTGCGGGTGGCTGCATCCGGGGCCACCTGCAGTTTCAGGACCCAGGCCTTGAAATCCGCTTCGTAAGCCCGGCGGATCCCGTCGGCCTGCTTCGGAGTCCCCGCCACCGCGGAAATCACACCGCCGGCCAGGACCGACACCATCAGGAGAGAAAGACGCATCCCCGGAACCTAGCTGTCCCCCCGGCCCTGACAAGTCCCGGTGAAGGAGTCGCGGCGAGCATGTCGTAAACTGCCGCTCCCCTTCGGACAGATACTAGACCTTCATGACTTCCTTCTCCTTGGAGACGAAGTGCTCGTCGATGACCTTGACGAACTTGTCGGTCAATTGTTGGACCACGGCCTCGTGGTCCTTCTGGCCGTCCTCGGTGAGGAGGTTCTCGTTTTTGAGCTTCTTGGCCATGTCCATGCCGTCCTTGCGGACCGCACGGACGCGCACCTTCGCCTCTTCGGCCAGCTGCTTGACCAGCTTGACCATCTGGATGCGGCGCTCTTCCGAAAGTTCGGGAATCGGAATCCGCAACGAACTGCCGGCAGCGGCGGGATTGAGACCGAGCCGGGATTCACGGATGGCGCGCTCCACGTCCTGGGTCGTCGAGGGATCGAAAACTTTGACCTCGAGCAGGCGCGGTTCCGGCGTGCTGATGACGGCGAGGGACTTGAGCTTGTGAACGCCACCGTAGGAAGCAACGTGGACGTCCATGTTCTCGATCAGACCGGGAGAGGCCTTTCCGGTGCGGACGGTGGCAAATTCGTGGAGGAGATATTCCACGGCCTTTTCCATGGCTTCCTCCGTCTCGAGGATGGCGGTTTCAGGGTCCATAACGTAATTGTCGGGTGGAGAATTTTCAGACGGCCGCGGTTTCCTCGTCGCCGCAAACCACTGTTCCGATCGGCTCGCCACGAAGCGCGCGGGTCACATTGCCTTTGGGGGCGAGATCAAAGACGACGATCGGAATCTCGTTGTCCATGCACAGGCTGAACGCCGTCGCATCCATGACCTTGAGCTGTTGAGTGATGCACTCCTGGAAGCCGATGCGGTCGTAGCGCCGGGCCCCGGGATTCTTTTTCGGGTCGGAGTCGTAGACCCCGTCCACCATGGTCGCCTTGAAGACGACGTCGGCGCCCATCTCGCTGGCCCGCAAGGCCGCGGTGGTGTCGGTGGAGAAGAAAGGACTGCCGGTGCCCGCGGCGAAGATCACCACCCGGTTCTCGTCGAGATGGCGCTCCGCCTTCCGTCGGATGAAAGTCTCGGCAACATTCTTCATCTCGATCGCCGACTGGACCACGCAGGTCACGCCGTGATGCTCCAGGGAGCCCTGCAGGGCAAGCGAGTTCATCACCGTGGCGAGCATCCCCATGTAATCCGCGGTGGCGCGGTCCATGCCACGGGCGCTCGCGGCGGCACCGCGCCAGAAATTCCCGCCGCCGACCACGATGCCGAGCTGGAGGTCTCCGGGAGCGAGTGCATCCCGTACTTCGCAGGCGATCCGCTCAACGATTTCCGGGGAAATGTTGTCCGTGCTGCCGGGCTCACGGAGCGCCTCGCCGCTAAGTTTGAGGATGGCTCTCTTGAAAACTCTGGGGGCAGATCCGGGGAAACTCATGCAGTGGGTGGCGTTGCGCGATCCAAGCAAGCGGCCGCGGGGTTTGGAAAGGCAAAAGGCGCGTTCACTCGCCCCCGAGGGTGTAGGAGCCTTCAAGGTCCTTCAACGAAGCGGTACCGTCGTCCACACCCTCGATGGAAATATTCACGATCAGCGGATCCGTCTGGGGTTGCTGGTAACCCTCGAGGGTCTTCCGGACGGCGATCAACGCCAGTTTGATGGCCTGGCGGCCGGTCAAATCGACGCCTTCCGGAATGGTCAGAGCCGAAACGTCGAGTGAGACCCGGAGACCGTCTTCCTTCATTTCACCGGTGATCCCGATGTTGCAAAGCACGAGGAGATTCACCTCCTCCACCTTGTAGTTCGGATTGTTCGACGGGAACTTGTGAGGCGACCGGATGGCGTCGATCATCACCTCGGGGAACGCCCCGGTAAGCGCCATCGGGCGGCTTGCAACCGTGGCCTGCAGCGCCTCGCCGATGTCGGTGATCGCCTCATCAACATCAGTGCCATGCATGCTCAGCGGTTCGAAAACGGGCACGACCGAGATGGTGGTGGCCCCCGCCTGGAGGACAAAAGAGAGCAGCGCAATGAGGACTTTCACGCCTCGAACCTGCGGCCTCTAACCGAAAAAATCGAGGCAAATAGCGCTCTCAAAGGATCCGTGTCTCCCCGCGGAGCCCCTTCACCCAATCCGCCGCCGCCATCCGGCGCGAACCGTCCGCTTGGACATCGCCGAGCACCAGATATCCGTCACCACAGGAAATCCGGGGTAGCCCTTCCTCCGAGAAGCTCAGCGTGCCGGGTGGACTTGTCTCCCCGTCGACGGCATCCGCAGGGAAAATCTTCAGCCGCTTCGGTCCGTGACCGTCGTCGATGGTCGTCCAGGTGCCCGGCCACGGCTCGTAGGCACGGATACGCCGGGCGATCCTCCCCGCCGTCCACGTCCAGTCGATCCGCCCGTCTTCACGTCCGAGCTTGGGTGCGTAGGTCACGGCGGAGGCATCCTGAGGGAGACGTCCCGCTGAACCGGCGAGCAGCCCGGGAAGCGCGGCGAAAAGCGCGGTTGCGGCCACCCCGGCGAGGCGGTCGTGCACTGTCGAGCCGGTGTCTTCTGGAGAAATGACCGTCGTCTCGGCATGAATGATGTCCCCGGCGTCGAGCTTCTGGACGACATGCATCACGGTGACCCCGGTCTCGGCATCCCCTTCGTCGATCGCCGCTTGAATGCAGGACGCCCCGCGGTGACGCGGCAAGATCGATGCATGGAGGTTGATGCAGGCAATCCCCGGGATGGCAATCAGGCCCTTCGACAGGATCTGTCCATAGGCCATGACCACGATCAAATCCGGCCCGAGTGAGCGGAGTTCATCGAGAAACCCCTCGTCGCGGGCGCTCTCCGGCTGCAAGACGGGAATCCCCGCGGAAAGGGCGACCCGCTTGATCGGAGGCGGTGTGAGGGCGCGGTGACGTCCGGCCGGCTTGTCCGGCTGGGTCACCAGCGCGAGCGGCCGCGGCCCTTCGTCGATCAGGCGTTGGAAGGCAGGGATGGCAATCTCACCGCTGCCGAAAAAAACCACGCGGGCGTCGGGCAAACTCATGAGACGATCTTCGCTGTCTCCTTGTAGACGGGCAGGGACACGATCTTGCCGATGATGTCATGGAGCACCTGGACGGGTGGCCGGGTGGCATCGATGTTGGTAACCAAGGCATCGGAGTAAAACTCCAGGATCGGCTTCGTCTCCTCGACATAGGTGCTGATCCGCTGCTGGATCACCCGCTCGGACGCGTCGTCGATCCGGTTGTCCTTGAGAGCCCGCTTGCGCATCCGCCGGGCGAGTTCCTCGCGGTCCGGACAGGACAGATGGAACACCTGGTGGATTTCCAGGAAACTGGAAATCATCTCGGCCTGCGGGACATTGCGCGGAATGCCATCAAGCACGAGGAAGTCGATGTCCGGCTTGTAGACGTGGGAATCGCTCCAGTTGTCGACCTGGGCCTTCCACAGCTCGATGGTCAACTCGTCGGGCACCAGCTCGCCGCGGCTCGAATAGTCGACGAAGCGCTGTCCAAGCGCGGTTCGGGTATCGAGCGAACGGAAGATATCCCCGCAGGCACAGTGGAAAAACCGCGGGATCGATCCGAGGATCTTGCCCTGTGTCCCCTTCCCTGAGCCCGGGGCTCCGAGGAAAAGGAATGCTGGTCGCTTGGTGTCGAGAGCCTTCGTCATTGGGAGAGGAGCAACCTAGGGGCAGGGCCCGTCCCCAAGCAAGCGTGATCAGGATCGCGTCATCGCGAGGAACACCGGCAGCGGCACCAGCATGGCGGCATCCGCGATCACCCGGAGGGCGTCGATCGAAAACCGGCTCCGCTCGCGGTTGGCGATGTAGAGCAGGGCTGCCGAAATCAATACCGCATAGTAGAATGGACGGCTGCGGCTTTCCTCATCCAGGGCCGCGAGAAGGATGCAGACGGAGCCGAGCAAAACCAACGGCAGGGTGAGGGCCAGCTCGTGAGCAGCCTTGAAATCCGGGTCCGACGAGCTTCGCGAGTGCTCCCAGAAATGGATCGCGGAAATATTCAGCATGCACAGTACCGCGAAGGAGAGCATTTCGGGGGCGATCAGCAAATTGAACGGCGGATGAACCAGGTCGATGATTCCCGCCTTCCCGGACCACATGTGGGCCCCCATGGCGGTGCCGTAGGCGAAGGCAAGGCCGGCGAATACATTTCGCAAATGCGGGATCTCCTGCTCCTGCTTAGAGAACACCGTGAGGGAAAAAAAGCCGACGACCAGGAAGATGACGGGCTTGCCGTAGTCGATCAACGGGCCGAAGGAAATGTGGAAGCCGGCGACGATGATCGAGCCGCAAACCACCAGCACCGCCAGGATCGACATCGCCCGCAGGTGCTTGCGATGAAACTCGTGCCGGGGTCCCAGCCGCGAGTCGGAGGGGCTCAGCATCTTCACGTCGAGGATCCGGTCGATGATGTAGATCCCCCAAACGGCAAGCCCCAGTGCGGCGTAGTAACCCCAGGGCAACACCTGGAGCCAGATTTTCTGGAACATGAACAGCCACACCATCGCGACGATCGGAGCGTCGAGGCTGAGAAGGTTCGGCCAGAGCCAAAGTGGTGTGCGGCGTTCCGGCATGCGCGGCGCGGGAACTTTCCCGACAAGATCCCGGTTGGCAAGCCCCCAGACCATGGGAAGCGGGCGACTTTTCGGATGGATTCCCCTCTCTGGCCGTGTTGCGTTCCCTTCGTGCTCGTCCGGGACTGCAGATTTGCCGCCATTGATTTCGAATCCGCCGGCGCCGCCCGCGGCCGGACCGACGTCCCGGTTCAGGTGGGGGTCGCCGCCTGGTCGACAGCAGAGGGCCACGGCGAGCAGTTCGTCTCCTATCTCGCGGCCAATGCCAAGATCACCTGGTCCGCCCGCAAGGTGCACGGGATCCGCGACGAGGACCTTGCCGGTGCTCCCACGCTCCTGTCCCTATGGCCGGAGATCCGCAACCGGTTGGGGGGCTCGGTCGTGGTCGCCCATGGCAAAGGCACGGAGAAGCGGTTTCTCCGGACCTTTCCCGGCCATGGCTTCGGGCCTTGGGTCGACACACTTCTGCTCGCACGGGCGGCATGGCCGGATCTCGCCGATCACTCCCTCTCCTCGCTATGCACGGTGCGCGGCCTGGCCGATCGAATCCAAGCCGCGCTGCCCGACCGGCGCTGGCATGATGCCCTCTTCGATGCACTCGCTTCGCTGGTTCTGTTGGAAGACCTCGTGAAGGAGTTCGACCTCTCCGCTCGGCCCCTGGATTGGCTGGTCCAGCCCGACATCTCGGCCTGGCGCGGTCAACGCCGTGCCGGCTGACGTTCGGGCTTGGCCGCCCGCCATCCCGCCGTGCATGCTCCGCGCCATGCCGACGGTGCGAGTTGATCTGGGGGAGCGATCCTATGACGTGGTGGTGGAAAAAGGACTCCTCGCCGATGCCGGACGGGCGATCTTGTCCGCCGGGCTTTCAGGCAAGGCAGCCATCATCACCGATTCCAACGTCGCGGAGTTCCATGGTCCCACCCTGCTCAATGCCCTCACGGAAGCGGGCTTCTCGGCAAGCATGCATTGCATCCCGGCGGGAGAGTCGTCGAAGTCGATGTCCCTCGCCGAGGACCTCTGCGCAGAGTTGGCGGACAGCGGTCACGACCGCCGCTCGTTCATCGTTGCCCTCGGCGGCGGAGTGGTGGGCGACCTTGCCGGGTTTGTCGCTTCAATCTTTTACCGTGGCGTTCCCTTCGTGCAGATCCCGACCACGATTGTCGCACAGGTCGATTCCTCGGTCGGGGGCAAGACAGGCGTGAATCTGCCCCAAGGGAAAAACCTCCTCGGTGCCTTCCATCAACCCGCTCTCGTCTTGGTGGACCCCGACGTGCTTCAGTCCCTACCTGACCGGGAGTACCGGGAAGGTTACGCCGAGGTCATTAAGCACGCGGCCATCCGTGACGCGGCGATGGTCCAAGAGATTGCCAAGCTCGATCCCGACTCGCGCGAAGTGCCCGCGGAACTGATCGCCCGCAACATCGCCATCAAGGCCAGGATCGTCGAGGCCGACGAACATGAAACCAAGGGTCTGAGGGCTCTCTTGAACCTCGGGCACACGATCGGTCACGGCATCGAGGCTGCTGTCCCCTACGGCAGCATGCTACACGGTGAGGCCATTTCCCTCGGTCTCCGGGCCGCCCTGTTCTTGTCCCTCAAGCACGCCGGCCTGTCCAAAGACGACTCGGATGCTGTCCTGGAATTGCTCCGCCTCTTTCGTCTCCCCCTGCTCCTCGACGACTCGATCACCACCGAGCGTGTTCTTGAGAAACTGGGCCGGGACAAAAAGTTCGAAGCGGGAAATATCCGCTTCGTTCTGATGAACAGGCTGGGCGATGCCTTCGTCTCGAAGGACGTCAGCCGTCAGGACCTGGCCGACGCGATCGAGCATTTGCGGTCTCCAGATGGAGACCGCTGAGTCAGGCGTTGCGCCGGATCACATCCCGGGCAACTGAACCACCCGCGAGTATTGGAAGGACTCTTGGGCGAGGATCTTCTCCCTCACCTCGTCACTCAAGGCGCTGTTGTTGAGGCGGATCACCGCCGAATCCGATAGAACCGTGATTCCGATTTCAACACCGGTCAGACGTCCTGCTTGAATTTCCTCGATCGAGACGGGCGGCTTGAGGCTGCCAACCGAAGCATCGGTTTCGATGCCGGTGCCGAGCAAGCGGAGTTCCTGGCCCGCACCCGTCTCACCAAGCGACACGCGCACCGGAACGGTGGTGGTCGTGCTGCCCGTCGTCTGGGTCACCTCCACCTGATACGTGAGGGTGAACTGGTAGACATTTTCGCAAACGAAGTTCTCAACATCCGTGACCTTCGAACCATAGCTGGAGAAAGCGCTGTCGAGATCCTCTTGTCCGAGGAGATCCTTGAAGGTGTCGTCGGGGTTCACGAGCAAACGGTAGAGAATGAACGTCGACGAGTTCTTCTCCTCGGTGCCTTCCACAGGGTCCTGATACTCGAGCTTGTAGCCCACGCAGGACACATCGCCCCCGTTGTCCTGAGCGGATCCGATTTCACCCAGATATCGGTCGGTGGCGGCGGTGAAGAAGATCACCTCGGCAGCATTGGAGCTCTGGTTCGCGGATGGCCCCGGAAGGTCGGATTCTACCTTGGAGTAGAGCCACTCGAAATTGTTGCCGCGGCGGGATACGAAGGATTCGAAGTCCTTGGCCATCGTGTCGAGCATGGCCTTCGCCTGACGGGAGGCACGGATCTCCGAGCGGCCGCGCTGCCACGTGTCCAAGGCGACGCCGGTGATGGAGACCAGCACGGTGACGATCACCGTGGTGATTGCCATCGCAACCATCAGCTCGATCAGGGTGAAGCCCTTGTTGGACTTCGGGTTGAATCGGGTTTTCATGGGGATTTTTCTGAGGGCTTGATTAGCGTCGGACGGCAAGGTTCCGCGAGAAGACCGGTTTGGTCAGCTTCTCCGGATCGAACTTTCCACCCGGTTTGACGTAGTCGAGCGAGCTGTTGGGGACGATGAAGAACTCGGCCGCAAAGGCAATCACCGCCTCCGGGTAGCCATCCGAACCACTGCCGCCCGAGACGTCACCGTCGTCGGGAGTGGGGTCGGTGATCTCGCCCGCCGAGCCGCGGGTGAGCTGGCCGCCGCTGAATACCAGCTGGGTGAGCTTCACCGTGAAAATCCGGCCGTCCACGGCCTTCAGGTCCTCCAGAAGGAGGTCGTCCCCGCGCTGGCGCACCGCCGGCTGGACAATGAAGTCCTTACCCGCGACCCCGCCACCATCCGTGTAGGGTTCCATGGTGCCGTCCTCCCGCAGTTGCGACGGATCGCCACGATATTGGTAGAGCATGATCGCGTTTCCGGCGTCCTGGGCACCTTCGATCCATTCGTAGGCCTTGTCGAAACCAGTCGTGTAGGTGCTGGACGAGGCACCGGGACGCAACGTGACGAGCTCACGTTCCAAAGCAGCGGAAAGCCGGTCCGCCTCCTGGATGCTGATCGCCTTTCTCAAGCCGGAAGTCGCTGGCCCGAACACCGCGAGGAATGCGCTCAAGAGAAGCGCAAGCACGCCGATGGCAATCACGGTCTCCATCAAGGTGAAGCCGCGGGAACGTCGTGTGGATTGCAATTTCATGTGTCAGATCAAAAATTGGTGACTTCGGAAGGGATCCCGATCTCGTCAGGACCGCGGAACAGCGAGGTGCGGCCGTTGCGCCAGATCACGAATCCGGCGAAGTCCCGCTTTCCTTCGCCTGTGACCCGCGGCTCCTCGCCCTTCGGACGGATGCCGGCGCCGATCACGAAGCTGGCCCCTGGCGTCGAACAAATGCCTTCGGAGTTGAACTCATAGTAGAGATACTTCCCGTCGTAATTCGTCTTCCCGAAGGTCACCGACTTGGTATCGAGCTCCCCGGAACCTGTCTTGTGGTTTCGCGAGCTGAACTCCTCGCTGAAGAAAGTCTTCTCCGGCAGGACGGTCGGACGGCTGGCCATCACCCAGTTTTCGGTCGGCTCGCCGTCTTCATCCAACTCCTGGTAGGCAGCAAAGATCCGGCGTTTGAAGGTTTCAGTGTTCTGGATGTCGTCCACGTCCACCATCACCCGGGCTTTGGTGCCTTTCCCGACCGCGATCGCCCGCGCTTCGTCGAAGACTGCCTCTGCGGTTGCCACTGCGCTGGACACGCCTTTACCGCCGATGTTCCTCAAACCCACAGCACCCATGGTGAGCAAAATGGAGATGATCAGGATGACAACGAGGAGCTCGATCAGGCTAAAGCCCCCTGTCGCTCGGGAAGTTCGGAAATTCATAATGGGTTTGGTTTTTTGAATCTGTGCCGTCGGAATGGTCTTTTTGCAAGCTAGAATGTGTTTACATCGCGAGTACCGGATCCCTTTGCGGATCACTGTTCGAAGCGCCCGGCACGCGGTCCGCTGATCCACGCCCAGGCGGTTCGCACCATGTCGCGGACATCGCGATGCTCCGCAACCCAGCCGAGAACCTCCTTGGCGCGGCTGGGATCGGCAAGCAATTGCGGCGGATCGCCAGCACGACGCGGACCGTATTGAACGGGAACGCCCTTGCCGGTGACCTCTTCGACCGCCGCGATGATTTCCTTCACCGAAACGCCGACGCCGGTGCCCAGGTTGCACTGGACGGAGTCGCCTCCAGTACCGAGGTGATCCAAGGCTTTCGCGTGGGCGGTCGCGAGGTCGACGACATGGATGTAGTCGCGCACCCCCGTGCCGTCCGGTGTCGGGTAATCGGTTCCGAAAACATCGACGTGGGAGATTTCCCCGGTCACCGCCATCAAGACGCGCGGGATCAAGTGCGTCTCGGGTTCGTGGTCTTCGCCGATCAATCCGTCCTCCGAAGATCCGCTGGCGTTGAAATAGCGCAGGCAAGCGCTTTTCAAGCCCCAAGCACGGTCGCAGTCGGCGAGCACCCACTCGAGCATGAGCTTGCTCCGGCCGTAAGGATTGATCGGATTCTGTGGGTTTTTTTCTGAAATCGGGATGCTCTCGGGAACCCCGTAGGTGGCGCAGGTCGAGGAGAAGACGAAATTCTTGCAGCCGAACTCCTGCATCACTTCCAGCAAGGTCAGCGGTTCGGCGGTATTGTTCCGGTAGTATTTGAGCGGGTCTGTCACCGACTCGCCAACAAACGCGTAGGCCGCGAAATGCACCACCGCACCGAAATGGTGCTTCTTGAACAATCCTTGCAGCAGTGCCTTGTCGCCCACCTCACCCTCAACCAGTTCCACCCCGTCATCGACGATCGCGTCGCGGTGACCGTAGACCATGTTGTCCAGCACCACGACCTTCCGACCTTGGGATGCGAGCAGGCGGACGGTGTGCGAGCCGATGTATCCGGCTCCTCCGGTAACGAGGACAGAGTCAGTCATGAATGAATTCGAGGCAGCTTGACGCACCGAAGAAATGGATTCCGGGCGATCCTGTCAATGCGCCCGCTGGACTTCGCTGAAATCCGCTGAATAATTTCCCGAAGACCCCGTTTCACCGACATGACCCGAACCACCCGCTGGCTCCACGGCGCTGCCGCTGCCCTGACGACCTTGATCGCCACTTCCTGTTACTACGACCCCTCCTATTCGGGCGGGTATGATGGCGGCTATTACGGGGGGGGCGGACTGAGCACCACCTTCGTTTATACCAGCAGCGACCGTTGGCTCTACGATCCCGCCGTCTACTGCTACTACGACCGCCATCGCCGTTGCTACTACGATCCCTACCTCTACGGCTATTACCCGGTCGGCTACTGTCCGCCGCCCATCTACGGCGGGCATCACCCGGGTGGATGGCGTCCCGGCGGAGGTTACTGCCCGCCCCCGTCGGATTATCGCAACCGGGTGCTTGCCAACTACAAGAACCGCGTCGCCAACCTGAAAGCCAGCAACTACGCGTGGGCGGAGAAGGTCAGGGAGCGGAACGATGCAACGGCAACTGCCTGGAGGAACCAACGGACGCGTGCGGCCGCGAACTTCCAGGCTTCCCGGGAGGCGCAAAGCGTCCGCAACCAGAACATGCGGGCGAACCAGGCCCAGAAGCAGCAGAGCATCCGGGATCAACAGCAGAATTGGGCCGACAAGGTCCGTTCTCAACGGACCAACCAGCAGCAGCAACTCCAGCAACGCTCCCGCCGCACCCCGTACAACCAGCCGGTGACCACGGCGGGGGCAAGCCGTCAGGCACAAGTTCAACCACAGGCCCGTCAACAGGTCCGGCAACCCCAGCCGCCCGCGCCCCAAGGTGGTGGCAAGTGGAAAGAGAAAATGCAGGAGCGGCGCGACAAGCGCAACAATTGAGCCCCGCTCAACGTGACTCTCCGGGCCCGTCCGCAGCTTCGCGGCGGGCCCTTTCTTTTTGCAACTGCTGCAGGTCCACCGGAGACCGCAAGTGCCTGCGGGCCATCAACCAGCCCGCGAGCGCCCCGCCGAAGTGGCAGGAATGGGCGACGGGAAATTCGCCGCCCGCCAACCAGGGGGTGGCGATTGCCAGACCACCGGAGGCCAGCAGCAGCCCCAGTCCCAGATTCCGGGCGGAAACAGGCACCGGCCACATCCGCGAATCCGGAGATGCCGTGGTCAGCCAGAGGATGAGCGCGAACACCGCCCCGGAGGCCCCCACAAGGGGAATGCCCGGAGCCGGCGGCGGGAAAAGCAGGAAGAACAAGCCTCCCCCGATCGCCCCGGCCGCGAAGACTTTCATCAATTCCCCGCCTCCTGAAATCCTCTCGATCCGGCTGCCCGCGGTCATCAGCAGCGTGACGTTGAGCGCCGCGTGGACCCAGCCACCGTGCAGCAGCGCGTGGCTTGCCAGCTGCCATGCCTCACCCGCCGCGATGCCTTCCCGGGAAAGCCCGAGCAGTCGATAAATCCAAGGCACCCTCTCCAGCCCGCCGGCCAGCTGCAGTCCTGCCTGGATGAGGAGCAGTGCCAGCGCGATCACTTGACTGCACCTTGCCGCTCCCAGGTCGGCAACCCACCACTTCATCCGTTGGCTCCATCCGGGCACGGGTGGAGAATGCATGGCCCGGCGAATTTCGGAAGCTCAGCTCTGCGCACGGGCGCGCGGCTCGCGCTTCACGGAGTCATTGCTGCCCGGCGAGGTGACGAAAGGTCCCCCCTCGAGCGGCGCGATCCCGCTGAACGCCACGTCCGGCATTTCGCTCGGGCGCCCTGCCAACGGGAAGTCCTTGCGCAGCGGATGGTAGGGATACCCTTCCCACATCAGGATTCGCTTGAGGTTCGGGTGTCCGCTGAAACGGATCCCCATCATGTCGAAGACCTCGCGTTCATGCCAGTCGGCACCGATCCAGACGTCCGTGACCGAGGGGACCTCCTCCTCTTCGGAGACCTTCGATTTGACCCGCAGGTGCTTGGAGTCGTCCACCGTCGCCAGCTCGTAGACCATCTCGAACCGGGGCTCCTCACCGAAGTGATCCAGGCTCGAGATATCGATGATCATTTCGTAGCCGAGTTCCTTCTGCGCCGTCGCCAGCACGTCGTGGAGCACCCCGAGATTGACGCAAATCGTGTGTTCGCCCCGGAACTCCTTGGTCCCGACCACGTCCGCACCGAATTTCGCGGACAAACTCTCAATATCCTTCGCGGCAGACATGGGAAATTCAGGCGATGTCTTCGAAAAACTCCTTCTTCTGGTTCTGCAGCGCGGCTTCGCCCTCAATCTTGGCCTGCACTTTCATCAGGCCTTCAATCAATGCCTCGGGCCGCGGCGGGCAGCCGGAAACGTAGACGTCCACCGGAATCAGCCGGTCGATCCCCTGCAACACCGCGTAGCTGCGATACATGCCGCCCGAGGAAGCACAGGCGCCCATGGCGATGCACCACTTCGGTTCCGGCATCTGGTCCCAGATCCGCTTGACGGCCAGCGCCATTTTGTAGGTCACCGTCCCGGAAACAATCATCACGTCGGCCTGACGCGGCGAGAAGCGCATCACCTCCATCCCGAAGCGGGACAAGTCGAAGCGTGAACAGGCCGAGGCCATCATCTCGATCGCGCAGCAGGCGAGCCCCATCGGCATCGGCCACAGCGAGTTCTTGCGCATCCAGTTGATGGCGGCGTCGACGCGGGTGAAGATCACATTGCCCTCGATTTTCGAATCGTAGGCCGTGTGGGCAGTCTGAATGGAGTCGCTGACCATGCTCGTTGGCGCGCACGATGCCCCTGCCCCGCCCGCCTCTCAAGCCGTTTGTGAAATATTTCACAAGCTCCGTTGTCCGGGCTCCCCACCGATCCCGCTTGCCAGCCCGGCGTGGTCATGCTGGACCGTTCCATGCGCATCCTCCCCGCGGTATCCGTCCACTTCCGGCACCGGCTCTTGATCGCCTGGCTTGGCTTGTCGGGTCTGGCAATGGCGGCACCGATCGACGCCGAGCGCGTTTGGACCGGCACCAATGGCAAGACGATCCGCGCCAGCCTTTTCCAGATCCTGGAAGACGGGGAGCTCCTCGAATTGGCGACCGGCGACGGGAAGATTGTCAGGATCAAGGTCTCCAGCCTTGCCGAGCCCGACCGCAATCTGGTGGAAGCCCATTTGAACGCACGGAAACCGAAGGCGGAAGAAGCGCCGGATTTGACACAGTTCCAGCCAACCGCCGAGCCGGTCCGTGACACACTTCCCGCGATCGACCCCGCCGAGTTCGCCATCAAATCCAACGAGAGCCTCTCTGCAGCCTTCGTCACCTTCCTGCTGTGGTGGGAACAGGAAGGGGTCCTGCCCATCCCCAAGCGGGGCGACCTGAACTCCAAAGTCACATGGGCACGCAAACGGATGCTCCGCTACTGTGACGACCGGAACTCCCTGAGCCGTGGCCTAGCGGGCATCGGCGAGTATTTCAGGAAAGAGCTGGAGAACGTCGCGACCTACCGGGCAAAGACCGATCACGACATGAGCCCGGCCAACCTGGCGCGCTGCGCCACCGGGGCCAATGCGGTGATCTTGTCCACGACGCTGCGCTACAAGAACGGCGCCCAGTTTTCGCACTCGGTTTCCCTCGCCAGTGCCACCGCGGAGGGAAAGGCGGTGATCTACAGCTGGGGCAAGAAATTCACGGGGCAGATCAAGGTGATGAAGGCGGATCCCAAGCCAATCACCCTGGACCAACAAACGGTGTCCCGCACGATTTACGAATTCGAAATCTCCAATCGCGGGGATCTGCCAACCCGCTATCAGGACGCTGAAGTTCGCATTCTCCTGGATCCCGGCACCAGAGACGGGATCTTGCTGGTAAAACCGTTTGTCTACGGGAGGGCCGGTCACCGAGCTCCAGCTCCACCCGACCCGCTCTTCGACCGGCGGGACACGACCGACCCGCCTCTGCCGCCAGCTCCCGACCTGAAAGTTCCGGCCGAGATCCGCTTCGTCTCCGGCGTGCCGGTGGAACGCACATGGCACCTCGGCAACGGCAGCAAGGTCGAGGGACGCCTGACCGGCGCGACCGGCCCTTCCCTCACGATCAAAGGCCGGAACGGCAAGGTGTCCACGATCGAGGAATCGGAGCTGACCCAGGAAGACAGGGCGATCGTGGTGTTCTGGCGAGGCACTCTCGGAGCCGTGGTGGCAGTGCCTCGCCTCGAGCTGACCTATCGGCTGACCCGCCCGAAAGACCGGATCGTCGAAATCAAGGTCGACTGCGAGGGACCTCGGTGCCGGGTGACCTTGCCCGGCAGCCGCAAGCACCTGGTCCTCGACATCGAGTCCGGGGCCTTCCTGACCCGTTCCCATCCGAACGCTCGCTCCGTGGAACGGGTCACCGCGGGCAAGTTCGCGGCCTCGAAGATCTTCCCGGCGATTGATTTCAACCTGGGGACCCGCCCGGTCGACCGCTACCAGACCTTTTACGACGGGCTGCCAGGCACCCGTTGGTCGAACGACTTTCCCTTCCCCAGCCGGAGCATCGTGTGTCCCTTCAACACCTCGGGTCATACCGTCAAACACCCGCGCGTCGATTACTCGCGGGTGGACGCCCCGGCCGTCATGACCGGTCTCTATCAGCTGCTGGCCGGCCAATCGGCTCTCGACAAGCCGGGGCCGCAGGGGAGCCCGATCGTTTTCAGCGATGGGTTCGGGACCTCCTTCCACCAAGGCTTCCAGCACCTGCTCCCCGTTCTCAGGCGAGCCTCGATGCTGCCATTGCGGATCGAGTGGACCAACGACTACAACCGTTCGATCCTCGACGAGGAGCTCAGGCAGGAGATGGCCGGAAAGTTCCTCCTCGAGCTGGTCCAGGCACGCGTGCCGGATGGATTCCCCGACGATCACTTCGACCTCCCCGCCGAAGCAAACGCCGCCGAACCCGGAACGTTCCAGGTCCTGTCGAAGCCCTGATGGATGAATTCAAATCCCCACGCTTGTCACTGTGCCGTGGAGGGATGAATCTCCGCCGCCCATGAACCGCATCGATGCCGCCTTCGAGAGACTCCGCCACGAAGGGAAGAAAGCTTTTGTCGCCTATGTCGCCGCCGGCGACCCGTCCTTCGAAGCCTCCCTGGACGTCGTCAAGGCGCTCGCCGATGCCGGCTCGGATGTGATCGAGCTGGGACTGCCCTTCTCCGACCCCCTCGCCGACGGCATCGTCAACCAGATGGCCGCCGACCGCGCGCTGAAGTCCGGGATGACCACCGCCCGCTCGCTCGAGCTGATCCGCCGCTTCCGCGAAACCCACCAGACGCCGATCGTCCTCTTCACTTACCTGAATCCGGTCTTCACCTACGGATTCGAAAAATTCCACGCCGACGCCGCAGCGGCCGGCGCCGATGGCATCCTGCTGCTCGATCTGCCACCGGACGAAGCGAAAGAAAACGACGACCTCGCCCGCGGGGAGGGTCTCAAGCACATCCGCCTGATTGCCCCGACCACCCCCGACGACCGCGTGAAGCTGCTCGCGGAAAGCGGCGAAGGCTTCATCTACGCGCTCTCCCGCACCGGCGTCACCGGCGCTCATGGGGTTCCTTCCGAAGGGATTGGCGCCCAGGTGGCAAAGATCCGCCAGCACACGGAAACGCCCGTCTGCGTCGGCTTCGGGATCACCACGCCCGACCAGGCCTCGATGGTTGCGAAAAGCGCCGACGGGGTGATCGTCGGCTCCGCCATCGTGAAGCAGATCGAACTCAACCCCGGCCGCGCCGCCGATGCCGTGCGCGAGCTGGTGACCCCGCTGATCGCCGCCACCAAGTCCGCCTGATCCTTCAAATCGACAATCCGATGCTCCTCCACTTCTACAAGATGAACGGCGCCGGCAACGACTTCGTTGTCATCGACAACCGCGACCTCTCGATCTCCCTCGACAAGGACCAGATCGAGGCCCTCTGCGACCGCCACCGCGGCGTCGGGGCCGATGGCTTGCTCGCCGTTGAACCGGCGGAAAATGGCGCCGATTTCAAGTTCCGCTACTACAATGCCGACGGCGGTGAGGCCGAGATGTGCGGCAACGGCGCGCGCTGCTTCGGGCGCTTCACCGCGGCACTGATGGACGAATCCCCGGATCGCGTGACTTTCGAAACGATCGCCGGCACCCTCGCCGCGGAGCTCGTCGACGAGAACATCCGCATCGCGATGTCGGAACCCAAGGACCTTGCTCTCGAGACCGGCGCCGCCGTTCCGGGACTCGACGCCACCCTCCGTTTCGTCAACACCGGCGTCCCCCACGTCGTGGCCTTCGTCGATGACCTCGCGGGAACCGAGGTGGTCAAGCACGGCGCGGCGATCCGTTACCACGAGGCCTTTGCTCCCGCCGGGACCAACGCGAATTTCGCCACGGTGCTGGAGCCCGGCCACATCGCCATCCGCACCTATGAGCGCGGCGTCGAGGACGAGACGCTCGCCTGCGGCACCGGCATGGTCGCCTGCGCCCTGATGCACCACCTGCTCACCGGCGCGCCGTCTCCGATAAAGGTCGACGTCAAGGGCGGTGACACGCTGGAAATCGGGTTCGAGAAGACCGGCGATGCATCGTTCAACAAGGTGACCCTCACCGGCCCCGCCGATTTCGTCTTCGAGGGCGACATCGAGATCTGACCACGACAGGGAAATTGCGCCCGCACCGGCTTACGGGTTGAAGACCGGCGCGGGATGTTCATTCTCCGCCCGCCATGACCTTCCGAGGCACCTACACAGCGCTCATCACTCCCTTCCGCGACGGCAAGATCGACACGGCCGCCTTCAAGGCCCTCATCGATCGCCAGGTCGCCGCGGGAATCACGGGAATCGTCCCCGTCGGCACCACCGGCGAATCGCCGACGCTCGACATGGACGAGCACATCGAGGTGATCCGCTTGGCCGCCGAGTTCGCCGCCGGCCGCTGCCAGGTCGTGGCCGGTACCGGCGCGAACTCCACCACGGAAGCGATCGAGCTGACCCAGGCCGCCGAAAAGGCCGGCGCGACCGGAACCCTCCAGGTTTGCCCCTACTACAACAAGCCCTCGCAGGAAGGCCTCTACCAGCATTTCAAGGTCATCGCGGAGAACACCGGCCTGCCGGTGATGCTCTACAGCGTGCCAGGTCGAAGCAGCATCGAGATCGCGGTCGAAACCACCGTGCGCCTGGCTGCCGACTGCAAGAACATCGTCTCCATCAAGGAGGCCGGCGGATCAGTCGAGCGGGTGAACCAGCTTTTCAGTGCGGTCCCCGAGGACTTCACGATCCTCTCCGGCGACGACCCGCTGACCTTGCCCTTCATGGCTTGCGGTGCCGTCGGCTTGGTGTCGGTCGCCGCCAACCTCGTGCCCGAAGTGCTGGTGAAGCTGGTCCAGACCTGCCTCGACGGCGATTTCCCGGCTGCCCTGGCGCAGCAGAAGAAGTGGTATCCGCTGTTCCGCTCGCTGATGTCCCTCGAAACCAATCCCGTCCCGATCAAGGAAGCCGTCGCCCTCCGGGGTCACTGCGGCAACGAGTTCCGTCTTCCCTTGGTTCCGCTCGCGGAAGCCCAGCGCGAGACCTTGCGCACCCTGCTCCGCGACTTCGAGCTGCTGGGCTGATCGGACCAACCCGAACCTGATTCCCCATGATTCAATTGCTAGTCACCGGCATGTCCGGCCGGATGGGCCAGGCAGTGCTCCAGGCCGCCGGCGAAGAACCGGCCGTCACCGTCGCCGCCACCCACGATGCGGGCGAGAATCTTGCCGCTGCCATCGCCCAGGCGAACACGGTCATCGATTTCACGATGCACAAGTTCACCGGCGAACTCGTCGAAGCCGCGCTTGAAAACGGCACCCATCTTGTCATCGGCACCACCGGTCACACCGAGGACGAGCGCGAGTTAATCCGCCAGGCGGCGGAAAAGATCCCGATCGTCTACGCACCGAACTTCTCGGTGGGCGTCAACACCCTGTTCTGGCTCACCCAGAAGGCCGCCCGCATCCTGACCCAAGACCGCTTCGACATCGAGGTGACGGAAATGCATCACCGCCACAAGATCGATGCCCCGTCCGGCACCGCCCGCCGCCTCCTCGAGATCCTCAACGAGGAAACCGGGACTTCCTACGACAAGGACATCGCCCACGGTCGCTTCGGCAACGTCGGTCCGCGGCCACCCCGTGAGATCGGCATGCACACCCTGCGCGGCGGGGATGTCGTTGGAGACCACACGGTGATGTTCGCCGCCGACGGGGAGCGCATCGAGCTCACCCACAAGGCGAGTTCCCGGATGACCTTCGCCGCCGGAGCCGTTCGCGCCGCGGTCTGGCTCTACGACAAGCCCGCAGGTCTCTATGACATGCAGGATGTGCTTGAGCTTCGCTAGCTTCAAACGTTTATCGCCAGGAACTCGCGTTGATTTTAACGCGCGAACCTTACAAAGGGAAATCCTGCCGTGAGCGGAACAAAAGTCGGGATTGCCCTCGGTTCGAACCTCGGAAACCGACTGCGCCACCTGCAGGACGCCCGCGATTTGCTGCGGAAAATCGCCACGCCGGGAAGTCTTATCCAGGCCCCGGTTTATCAAACCGCACCGGTCGCCTGCCCACCGCACTCGCCGGACTTTTACAACACCGTCGTCGAGCTGGACTATCCGGGAACGCCCCACGAGCTGCTCGACGCGACCCAGGCCATCGAATTCCACCTCGGGCGCCAGAAGGTTTCCGAAGTCAATGCACCCCGGGTGATCGATCTCGACCTGCTCTACTTCGGCGACGAACGGATCGACGGTGACATCCTCGACCTCCCCCACCCCCGGCTCACATCGCGGCGCTTCGTCCTGCAACCCCTCGCGGACCTGCGGCCCGACCTGATCTTGCCCGGCGATCAGGTTTCGATTGCCGAGCACCTGATGCACCTAGATTCTAGCGAGCCGCCGCTCGTCACCGTCCAGGCGGTGTGGTAACCCCTAGTCTCCCGTGACCGGACCCGAAAAAGCCCAAGCCATCGCCTCCCGCAAAGCCTCGGGCCCGCCGGTTTCGATGCTTACCGCCTACGACTACCCGACCGCCCGCCTCTTCGACGAGGCCGGCATCGACGTCCTGCTCGTCGGTGATTCCCTCGGCATGGTCGTCCTCGGTTATCCGGACACCACTCATGTGACGCTCGATCACATGCTTCACCATGTCGCCGCCGTCGCCCGTGCCAAGCCGCGAGCCTTGGTCATCGGCGACCTCCCCATTGCCACCTACCCCGACCCGGCCACGGCCCTCGCGAATGCTTGCCGCCTTGTCGATGCCGGTGCCGAGGCGGTGAAGCTGGAAGGCGGCGTGCGCCAGGCCGCCAAGGTGAGGGCCATCGTCGAGGCCGGCATTCCGGTCTGCGGTCACCTCGGGATGCTTCCCCAGCGGGTGCTCGAGGAAGGCGGCTACAAGAAAAAGGGCAAGACGCCGGAACAGAGCGCGGCCTTGCTGGAAGGTGCCCAATCACTCATCGATGCCGGGGTTTTCGCCATCGTGATTGAAAGCGTGGTCCCGGACACCGCCGCCTGGCTCACGGCCCGGATTCCCGTCCCGACCATCGGCATTGGCTGCGGCGAGCATACCTGCGATGGCGAGGTTGCGGTTGCCACCGATCTCATCGGTTCTTTCCCGTGGTTCGTGCCGCCCTTTGCCAAGCCGGAAGCCGATGTCGCCTCGCAGATTTCCGCCGCCGCCGCGGCCTATCACTCCCGTGTCCAGCGGGCGCCCGTCGCCGATCTTGGTTAGCCCCGAAAAACAAGCCGCCCTCGCGGAAC
This sequence comes from Neoluteolibacter marinus, assembly GCF_014904755.1. Taxonomy (GTDB): domain Bacteria; phylum Verrucomicrobiota; class Verrucomicrobiia; order Verrucomicrobiales; family Akkermansiaceae; genus Haloferula; species Haloferula marina. Next base: position 78,294 of record NZ_JACZFQ010000095.1, on the reverse strand, counting down.
GGATGGCCGCCCTGGGCATCACGGAGGACGATCTCGTCGAAAAATTCATCCTCGGGTCCGGCTCCGGGGGGCAAAAGATCAACAAGACCTCCTCCTGCGTTTACCTGAAGCACCTGCCCAGCGGCATCGAGATCAAATGTCAGGCCAACCGGTCGCGGGAGATGAACCGCTACCAGGCACGCCGCGACCTTTGCGACAGCCTGGACGAAATCCGCTTGGGCAAGGCCTCCGCCCGGCAACAGGCCTTCGAAAAGATCCGTCGCCAGAAACGCCAGCGTTCGCGCCGCTCGAAACAACGGTCGGTGGCGGACAAGCGCCATCACTCCAAGGTGAAGAACCTGCGCAAGAGTCCGGGCGGCATGGACTGAATCCCGTCGGCGGCGGACCTATGTCGGGGAGAATATCGCCTTACTTGACGATTGACTTCCTGATAGTAAATCGCTAGCGATTCCCACGCTTCACCCGACACTGATTCCCGGCAACATCGCTGGAATGGTGTTCACCCATATCCCCCATGAACAAAGCCCAAGGAGCCTTCGTGCTCTCGCTTCTCTCGTTGGTTGCCGGAGCTTCCGGCGTCACCATCACGACCAATGGCCAATCCGCATCGACCACGGTCGCCGGGTTGACCGATAGCACCCCGCCCACGACCCAGGCCCTCCCTAACAACGGCTCGATTTCAGCGATTGCGGGTGCGCTTGGCCAAACCGATCTCGGCGGAGGCAGCTGGCAATTCAATGGCACCACGCTCGGCAATTTGTCCGCTTCGCGTGGCGGCACCGGCGCTAATACGGACGTCGTCGCCTCCGCCCAGATCCTCTACCAGATCGTCTTCACCCTCGGTGTCGGGGAATCGGCGGATGTCATCCTCGATCTCGGCTACAGCCTCAGCGAGGTTGGCATCAACGGAACCCTCAACTGGAATCTCAACGGCCCCGGCGGTGCCGTCACCGCCATTTCCGGCAACGTCGGCAGCAGCGCCACCAACGAGAGCCTGCTCAACCAAACAATCAGCCAGCAGCAAGCATCGCTCACGTCCGCGGGGACCTACACCTTCAGCCTGACCGGCGCCATGCCGTCACAGACGACCAACAAGAGCCAATCGGTCAGCCTTGCGATCAATTCCGTCGATTTCCGGATCAATGCAACCGCGGTTCCCGAGCCGGCAAGCGCGGTTTTCGGGGCGCTCGGAGCCGGTGCCCTGCTGCTTCGCCGCCGACGCCGCAATCTCGCCTAGGCAACACTCCGCAAGCGGGACTAAGTTCCCGCCATGCGACAGTACCTCGATCTCCTGCGTGACGTCCTCGAGCACGGCGAGGAGCGCGGCGACCGCACCGGCACCGGCACCCTGTCGGTGTTCGGCCGCCAGGTCCGCTACGATTTGCGCGAAGGCTTCCCCTGCCTGACCACCAAGAAGCTCCATCTGCGCTCGATCATCCACGAACTGCTGTGGTTCCTGAAGGGCGACACCAATATCGCCTACCTCAAGGAAAACGGCGTGCGGATCTGGGACGAGTGGGCCGACGAGAGCGGTGACCTCGGTCCGGTCTACGGCCGCCAATGGCGGTCCTTTCCTTCTCCGGACGGCCGCACGATCGACCAGATCGGCGAGCTGGTCCACGGGCTCAAGGGTGACCCGCACTCACGCCGCCACCTGGTGGTTGCCTGGAATCCGGGGGAACTCAACCGGATGGCCCTGCCGCCGTGCCATTGCTTGTTCCAGTTCTTCGTCCACGAGCCCGAATCCGACCGCCCCGGGCTGTCCTGCCAGCTCTACCAGCGCTCGGCCGACCTCTTCCTCGGCGTGCCGTTCAACATCGCGTCCTATGCGCTGTTGACCCAAATGCTGGCCCAGGTCTGCGGCTTCGAGGCCCGCGAATTCATCCACACCTTCGGCGACCTCCACCTCTACAAGAACCACCTCGACCAGGCCCGCGAGCAACTCACCCGCGCACCACGGCCGCTTCCGAGCATGTGGATCAACCCGGAGGTCACCGAGATCGACGGCTTCTGCGGTGATGATTTCCGCCTGGAGAACTACGATCCTCTTCCGCACATCAAGGCCGAGGTCTCGGTATGAAACTGATCGCCATCGTCGCCATGACCCCGGACCGGGTGATCGGTCGCGACGGGACCCTGCCCTGGCATCTCCCGGAAGACCTCGCGTTCTTCAAGCGGACCACCTCCGGTCACCCGATCGTCATGGGCCGCAAGACCTACGACTCGATCGGCCGGCCCCTGCCGAAGCGCCGCAACATCGTGGTCACCCGGGATCCCGGCTGGTCGGCCGACGGGGTGGAGGCAATTCATTCGCCCGGGGCACTTTCCGGCCTCGACCTCGAAGGCGACGTCTTCATCATCGGCGGCTCAAGGATCTACGAGGCATTCCTGCCGTATCTCGACGAACTGCTCGTTTCCCACGTCCATCATCCCTACCCCGGCGACACGCGTTTCCCGGCGTTCGAGGAGCGGTTCGGACCGGGCGAGATCATCGAGTCGCACGAAGCCTTTGACGTCCGCCGCTATCACCGCATCACTCCCTGAATCATTCCCACCATGGCTACATTTGAACTCGAAGGCACCCTCAAGCACCTCTTTGACACCCAGACCTTCGCCAGCGGCTTCAGCAAGCGGGAGTTCGTGCTGGAAGTGCAGGACGGCAAGTTCCCGCAGATGATCAAGTTCGAGTGTCTCAAGGACAAGACCTCGATGCTCGACGGACTCAGCATCGGCGATCCCGTGAAAGTCGCCTTCGACATCCGCGGCAGCGAATACAAGGAGCGCTTCTACGTGAATCTCAACGCCTGGAAAATCTCCAAGGCCGACGGCGCGGGCGGCGACGACGAACCGCCGCGCGGCAGCTCGTCCTTCGACGAGCAGTTCGACAACGAGCCCGACATGTCGGACGACATCCCGTTCTAAACCGGCATTTTCAGGGCGATCCGCCGGATTCCATCCAGGGCGGACTGGCTGGTCGCCAGCTTGAAGTCCTTGCGGTTCCGCGGGTGCAACTTCCGGACCGCGACGGTGGGCCGGTCTTTCGCGGCCCAGGCTAGCCACACGGTGCCAACCGGCTTGTCCTCCGACCCTCCGTCAGGACCCGCGATCCCGGTCACCGCGACGGCAATGTCCACCCCGCTGACACACAGCGCTCCTTCGGCCATGGCCTTGGCGACCGGCTCGCTCACCGCGCCGTGTTCGTCGAGCAGCAATTGGGGCACGCCAAGCAGGTCGCGCTTCGCCTCGTTGGCATAGGTGACGAAGCCGTGGGTGAACACCGCGCTACTGCCCGGAACATCGGTGACCCGGTTCGCGATCAGGCCACCGGTGCAGCTTTCCGCGGTCGCCAGCGTCAATCCGCGCTCGCCTAAAAGACGCACCACCGTCGCCTCGAGTGACGAACCATCATCGGAGAAGATCTCCTTCGCGAACTTCGCCATCGCGATCTCCCGCCCCGCCGCAATCGCCGCTTTGTCGCCGATCAGGCGCAGGTCGACCTCGCCGATCCGCGCACAATAGCCGACTTCCAGCCCCGGCACCTGCGCCAGGTCCGCATCGACCTCCTGCTGAAGATCGCTTTCCCCCACCCCCGCCAGCTTCATTTCCAGCAATCCCGGTGCCGCGGCAAGCCCGGCCAGCGCCACCAAGCGCGGGATCACCTCGTCGCGGAACATCGGGTAGAGCTCACGCGGCGGCCCGGGCAGGAGGAAAATCGCGCAGTTGGCCGCCTTGTTCAGCCGCGGCGGCACATAGATCCCCGGCGCGGTGCCGTTGGCATTCGCCAGCACGTCGGCGCCGACGATCACCTGCGCCTGCTTGCGGTTGGCCTCGGCCATCACCTTGTTGCGGGCCGCAAAGAAGGCCTCGAGCGAGCGCATGGCGGCCTCGTCCTCGATCAAGTCGGCCCCCACCACTTCGGCCGCCGCCTCCCGGGTCAGGTCATCGCTGGTCGGCCCGAGGCCCCCGGTGACGATCACCGCGTCGGCCCGCGACACGCATTCACGCAGGGCGATCGTGATCGCGTCGCCGTCCGGAACGGTGGTCAGCCGCTGGATCCGCATGCCCAGCTTGAAGAGCTGCTCGCCGAACCACTTGCCGTGGGTGTTCAAGGTGGTGCCGAGCAGTAGCTCGGTGCCGGTGTTCAGGATCTCGATGCGCACGCGCCGACAGAAGACCGGAATCCCCGCGAATCAAGCCCGCGGTCAGTCTTTCCAGTCGATCTCCTTGGCGTCCGCCCAGAGATCCTCGAGACCGTAATAGTCGCGCAACTCGTCGTGCATGACGTGGACCATCACATCGATGTAATCGAGCACCACCCAGCGGGTGTCGGCATTGCCCTCCGCGTTGCAGGGCTTGGCTCCATACTTTTCGTCCACCTCGCCGCGGATGTCGCGCAGGATCGCCCGCAGGTGCGGCATCGACGAGCCCGAGCAAACGATCATGAAATCGGTCAGGTTCGACAGCCCCCGCAAGTCCCACACACGGATCTTCTCCGCCTGGATGTTGTCCGCGGCATTCGCGCACGCCTTCGCCAATTCAAGTCCTTCGATTGCCATATACTCCCGCTCGGGGCGCGGACCGTAGCGCCTTCCCGCGGGATGGCCAATCAATTTCAAGGGATTGCGACGGTGCCGGCCCGGGAGCCCCGGCCTGAGGTTGCGGGAGCATTTCTCGTCTTAACTCTTCCCCCGCACCAATCAGCCCCATTAGATCCTGAACATGAGAAAAGCCCTTATCTCCCTCCTGCTTTCGCTGCCCTTGGCGGCCGCCCCCGATCTCGACTTCAAGGAGGCATTCGCCGACCCCGCCACCCGGGAGATCGCACTGGCCCGGCTGGTGCCCCAGACCCGCGACTGGTTCTTCCACCACGCCCTGAACCACCAACTGGCCGGCCGCGCCGATGCGTTCCGCCGGACCATGGAAGATTGGAAAGCCGTGGCCGATGCCGAGGACAGCAAGGTCCGCCTCGACGGTTATCAATCCCTTGAGACCCGCGAACTGCTGCTCCGCTACCAGGCCGACCCGCAGAAATCGACCGCCGCCCTGATCAAGCTGCTCGACCTCAAGTTCGAGGACTCCCGTCCGGACGCCCAGGCCGACCAGAAGCTTCCCGACCGCCTCGATCCCGCCCGGATCAGCGCCGCCGCCTTCGAGCAAGTGGCCGCCGACCGCTCGAATCTCCAGCCCTACCGCGGCTATTCCCAGGAGCGCATGCTCAGGGAGTTGGACCACGTCGGAACCTTCGACGGCACCAAGACCCGCTACTTCCTCGAAAACCTCAGACGAGCCGATCATCCGGGAGTCGTTCCGCTGATCCTGCGATCGCTCGATGCCAACGTCGTCAAGCCACGCATCGCGTTCGGGACCTTGCCGATCCACAATTTGCTCACCCGCCCCCAACTCGATGAACTGCTCGCCGCCCACCCCTGGCTCGCCAGCTACCGGAGCTTCGCGACCCGCTACATGGAGACCCTGCTCCCCGGGGCCGAAACCGACCTGGCCCTCGATCTCCCCGCCCATGCCGCCCACCTCGCCGCTTGCAAGGACCTGGTCGTGCAACGCGGCTTCGGTGACCCGTCGATCGCGGCGCACGTCCTCTACCACCACCTCTCCTTGCAGCGCGCGCTCGGTCAGTTCCCGCTGGACGACTTCCGCGCCTACCTCGCCCTGCCCCGCGCCACCCACACCCTGCTACGGGTCGCGAAACTCCCGGACGACCAGCCGACCGTGGACCTCAGCCGTGACCTGCGGCCCGCAACCGCCTGTCCGCCGGTCCGCAGCGACAGCCAGCTGATCGAGGACTACCTGCAGCACTTTCTCGCCGCCGCCGACACGCCGGATGCCTTCGGTGAGTATTTCGAGGAGAAATCCCTCCGCCGGCTCCATGCCCGCGCCAAGCTGCTCGCCGGGGCCGATCCCGTCCAATGGGGCGCAGCGCTCGATCCCGCCCAGGTCCTCGCGATGCAGAAGGAAACCCGCATCGCCTTCGCTCCCGGACAGCCGGTCACCCTGCCGGCCGGCGCCGCCGTCCGGATCGCCCTCGACCTCAAAAACACCCCCGACCTGCTGGTCCGGATCTTCGAACTCGATCTGCCCGCATGGATCGAGCGCGAGGGCAGCGAACCACCCGTCGACCTGGATCTCGACGGGCTGGTTCCCCATCACGAACATCGTCTCACCTTTGACAAGCCGCCGCTCGTCCTCCATCGCCAGATCATCGACCTGCCGGAACTCGACGGCCCCGGCGCCTGGATCGTGGAATGCGTGTCCCGTGGCACCGCCTCGCGCGCGCTGGTCCGGAAGGGCCGCTTGGTCCCTTATGTCGAGCACCAGGCCCGCGGCCAGGGAGTGCGGGTGTTCGACGACGCCGGAAACCTGATCCCCGATGCCGAGGTCGCACTCGGCAGTGAAACGTTCCGACCCGGAGAGAACGGCACGATCTTCATCCCCGACAGCCTCTCTTCCTTGCGCTCCCATGGCCTGGTCCGCCACGGCAAGCTCGCCGTCCCGGTGTCGCTTGCGCCCCGCCGCGACGACATCGCACTGCAAGCCCGCTTCCACCTCGATCGCGAACAGCTCCTCGCCGAGCGGCAGGCCAACCTGTCCCTGCGTCTCAAGCTCGCGAGCCACGACCATGAGCTGCCACTGGAGTGGATCGAGAAGCCGTCGTTGGTGATGACCGCCAGCCTCGTCGGCGGGCTCACCACCGAGCGGGTCATCGCGGAGGACCTGAAGCTGTCACCGCGGATGTTCGTTCCCTTCCAGGTCCCCGCCGACACCCTCGCCCTGAAGTTCCGCCTCACCGGCACCGTCACCGCCCGCGACGGCGCCGATCCACTCCCGCTGTCCGCTGAACAAAGCTACTCGCTGAACGGCATCCTCGGCACCGGCCGCATCGCCGCCGCCTTTTTCACCCGCGACGCCGAAGGCCATCGCGTCGAGCTGCGCGGGCGCAACGGCGAGCCGCTCGCCTCCCGTCCGCTGACCGTCGATTTCACTCACCGCGACCACCTCGAAACCATCACCCTCGCCCTCCGCCCCGACGACCGCGGAGTTCTCTCGCTCGGTCCATTGACCGACATCAGCGAGGTCAAGGTCACCGGGTCCGACATTGCTCCCGCCAGCTATCGTCCCGACGAGGATGGCGGCTGGATCGACCTGCCCGATCACCTGCACCTGTCCGTCAATGAAGAGGCGCGCCTGCCCTTGGTGCGCTTCATGGCGGTGCCGGACCGCACCCGGGTCAGCCTGATCGAAACCCGCGACGGGAATCCCCTGCGCGACCACTTCGACAAGCTCGCCGTCGAAAACCGCCGCCTCGTGCTGCGCGGCCTGCCACCCGGCGACTTCACCCTCCGTCTCGACGGCGCTTCCATCCCGGTCCGCGTTTCCGGCGGCATCGATCGCGGCGGCCTGCTGGTTTCCACCGCCCGCATCCTGCCGCGTCACGCACCGTCCATCCCCTTCATTGCGGCCGCCACCGTCGAGGCCGGATCGCTGGTGGTTCGCGTGGAAGGCGCCACGCCCGGGACCCGCGTATCGCTCATCGGCAGCCGTTTCATGCACCCATGGGCCGCGGGCGACGCCCTCCAGCCCTTCGCCCGCCCGGAGCCCGACCTCCTGGTGCCCGGCTTCACCGCCTGCGCCTTCCTCGAGGACAAGCGCCTCGGCGACGAAATGCGCTACATCATCGATCGCCGCGCCGCGAAGACCTTTCCCGGCTCCCTCCTACCTCGACCCGGCCTGTTGGTCAACCGCTGGAGCCAGGACGACATCGTCCAGGCCAAGCAAACCGGCGACCTCGGCGAAGATGGCTCCATGGCCGGCGGTGGCCGCGGCGTCGACCGCCGCCCGCCCCCCAAGGCCAAGCCCGATTCACGACCAGCCGGCACCGATGGCGGCCCGTCCATCGACTTCCTCGCCCATCCCTCGGTGATCCGCTATGACCTCGAGGTCGGTGCCAACGGCCTCGTCCAGGTGCCGGTGATGGATTTCGCCGCCTGCCAGTTCATCGATGTCGTCGCCGCCGACCCCGCGGGCCGCCACCAACTGGTCGTCCCGCTGGCCCGCTCCGAGACCCCGCTGCGCGACCGCCGCCTCGCCCGGCCGCTCGATGCCGGCAAGTATCACGTGGGCACCCGCCGCGCCGCCGCCCTCGCCAAAGGCGCGGAAGCATCGATTGAAAGCGTGATCGACGCCGACTGGCGCGCCTTCACCACCCTCGCCGAGGCCCACCAGTTCCTCTACGGCGTCACCGGCGACCCGCGGATGAACGACTTCCTGCCGCTGCTCGACTGGCCTTCGCTCGATGAACCACGGAAGCTGGCCCTGCTCTCGGAGCACGCCAGCCACGAGCTCCATTTGTTCCTTGCCCGCAAGGACCCCGACTTCTTCGCCAAACACGTCAAACCGCTGCTTGCCGAAAAGCGCGAGCCCACGGTCATCGACGACATCCTGCTCGGCCGCGATCTCGCCCCCTACCTCCGCCCCTACGCCTGGCAGCGACTCAACGCCGCCGAAAAGGCCCTGCTCGCCCAAGCCATGCCCGAGGCGAAGGATCGCATCGCCGCCGAATTGAAACAGCGCTGGGAATTCGAAGCCCCGACACCGGAGCAGGAGACGATGCTGTTCACCCAGACCCTGCGCGGCACGGACCTCGCGACAGAGGATTCGCTTGGATTGGCGAGAAAAATGCCCGGCAAAGGATTTGGAACTGCCGAGGACTTCGGTGACGGGTGGGGAACGGCACAAACCGGGCGTTCCAGCCGAATTCTCGAAAAGTTGAATAGCATCATCGTCCCGGTGATCAACTTCGAGGACACGTCGGTTGAGGAAGCAATCGACTTTCTCCGCCTGCGTTCGATCGAGCTTGATGCCAACTCTCTTGATCCCACCGATAAGGGGATGAACTTTGTAATCCGCAAACCTCGCGGAGGCGTTTCTGAAGATGCAGGCCTCGACGCCGATGCCGGTGGCTTGGGAGCCGCTCAGGATCCCGGAAGCTTGCGAATTGATGAGCTGAATTTGCGCAACGTGCCGATTGGAGAGGCGCTGAAGTATATTTGCGACAAGACCAAGCTCCGCTACAAGATCGACGAATACGCGATCACCATCGTGCCAGCCACCGAGACCGACGAGGATCTCTTCACCCGTAGCTTCCGGGTTCCGCCGGACTTCTTGTCAAAGCTCGCCGGGGGAGCCGCTTGGGCAGACCCAAACGACCCCTTCGCCCCGGACGAGGGATCCACCCTCCCCGTTCCGCACAAGAGCGAGGTTGAATTGCTCAAGGACAACGGGGTGAAGTTTCCGGAAGGTTCTTCGGCAAAGTACTTCCGCGGGAGCAGCACCCTGCTCGTCAGGAATACCCCGACAAACCTGGATTTGATCGAGCAAATCACGGGCGTGCTCGAGAGTCGGCTACCCGGCGTTCCCGAAGACACAGGTGATCCTTTTGCGCAGAGTTCAGCCTACGGACTGGACTCGCAGGCACCTTCCCCGGCCATGGAACCGGCCGCCGATCCCTTCATGGATCCCTTCGCCGGCAAACCCCGTTCCCGGCCCTCATGGAGTTCCGAACGCGACCAGACCCGGCTCTGGCGGGAGTCGAACTACTACAAACACCGGGGCGACACCGGCGAGAAGTTCATTCCCCTCAACCGCTTCTGGCTCGACCTCGCGGCGTGGGATGGCAAGGGCGGCTTCCTTTCACCCCACTTCAATGCCTGCACGCACAACGCCAACGAGGCCTTGTTCTGCCTGGCGATGCTTGACCTGCCCTTCGCCGCCGCCCGGCCGGAGACCCGCGTCGATGGCGCGACCCTGCGGGTGAAGGCGCGCGAACCGATGCTCCTGTTCTACAAGGACACCCGGGAAACCGGCAAGGTCGCGCCCGATGCGCCGGTGCTGGTGCGCCAGACCTTCCACCGCCTCGACGACCGCTTCCGCACCGAAGACGGCCGCAAGATCGAGAACAGCATCACCGGCGATTTCCTCGCCGGGGTGCCCTACGGCGCCTCGCTGGTCGTCACCAACCCGACCGGCGCCGGCCGCCGGATCGACGTGCTGGCACAGATCCCCGCCGGATCGATTCCCCTCGATGGCATGGCCGCCACCGCATCGACCACCCACGAACTGGAGCCCTACGGCGTGCTGAACCTCCGCCTCGCCTTCTACTTCCCGGCAGCCGGTGAGTTCGCGCTTTACCCACTGCAAGTCTCGGAGGGCGACCTGGTGCTGGCCCGCACCCCCGTCCGCACCCTGAAAGCCACCGCCGAAGCCCCGCCGGTCGATGCCGCCTCGTGGCCCGCCCTTGCGCGTGATGGCAGCAGCGAACAGGTGCTCGAGCGTCTCCGCAGCGCCAGCTTGCAAGGTCTCGACTTCAAGCTGATCCGCTGGCGGCTAAAAGACGGCAGCTTTTTCCACGAGGTCGCCCAGGTCCTCCGCGAGCGCCTCGTCTACTCGCCCGACGTCGCTTCGTATGGCTTCCTCCATGGCTCGGTCCCGGCAATGCGGGATTATCTGGAGGATTCACTGAAGATGGACGCCGTATTGCCTGAGCAAATCAAACTGGAACTGGGAGACTGGCTCGACAGCCCGCTGCTTGAGGTCCGTCCAGTGGAGCATCGCGGCTGGGAGACCCTGGAGTTCGATCCGCTGGTCAACCCGCGCGCCCACCGCTTCGCCGACAAGGAAAGGCTGACCCACGAGGAGGCGAAGAGCCACTACGAGCGCTTCCTCGACAACCTCGCGTGGAAGCCTGCACTCGGCGAAGACGACCGCCTGGCCCTCACCTACCACCTGCTGCTGCAAGACCGCGTTGAAGAAGCGCTGGCCCACTTCGACGCGATCAAACCGGAACTCCTCGGCGGACGGCTCGCCTACGACTACGTCACCGCGGTGGTCGATTTCTACCGCTCCAGGCCGGAGGACGCGCGGGCCATCGCTCGTCGCCACGACTCGCTGCCGCCGGGGCTGTGGAAGAGCCGCTTCGAGGCGGTGATCCTCCAGGCGGACGAGATCGTCGCCCTGCAACAACCGCGCGCGGTCGAACCGGAGAAGCCGGAGGAAGAAGCCCCCTCGCTCGACCTCGCCCTTGCCACCGACGGCAAGCTGATGGTGAAGCACCATCGCCTCGATCGGGCGACCTTGCAGTTGTTCAGCGTCGATCTGGAAGTGATGTTCTCCAAGGACCCCTTCCTGTCGGGCGAAGCGACTTCGCTACCCGGCATCATGGCGAACGACACCCGCGAGGTGCCGCTTCCTGCTGAGGAAGAAGAGACCGGCGTCGAACTGCCCGAAGGTTTCCGCCAGGGCAATGTCCTGGTAGCCGCCCGGTCCGGCGGGACCCGGGTGCTCAAGGTGCTCGACAGCCGGGCCCTGGAAACCGTCCGCCAGCCGCTCGACCGGACCATCCAGGTCTACGACAGCGCCAGCCGCCTGCCCTTGCCGCGGAGCTACGTGAAAGTCTACGTCCAGGGCCCCGATGGCAGCGCGGAGTTCCACAAGGACGGCTACACCGACCTGCGCGGGAAGTTCGACTACCTCAGCCACACCGGCAGCGAGCTCGGCGAAATCCGCAAGGTCGCCGTTCTCATCAGCCATCCCGAGAAGGGCTCGCGGGTGGAAGTGTTCGACCTCTAACGACTTTGGCAGGAGCGCCGGGTCGCGATCGAACCGGCGCTCTCTTCTTGCTAGCCTCAGCGCTCCAGCAGCACCTCCGACCCGAGCACCACGAGGTCGATGCTGCCCTTCAGCGTCTTGTTTAGGAACGGCGTGTTCTGACTCTTCGACTTCATGAACTCGGGGGTAAAGGTGGTGGAACCCTCGGGATCGAAGAGAATGAACTCGGCGGCCTTCCCCTCCTCGACCGGCACCGGTTCGAGTCCCATCAGCCGCCGCGGTTCGGCGGAGTAGCGCTTGACCAGGATGTCCCAGGTCAGGTCACCGGACACCACGAAGCGGTCGAACATCGACACCAGCGCGGTTTCCAGTCCGGTGATGCCGTTGGGCGCGGTGGTGAAGTCCTGCGCCTTCTCGAAAGCCGTGTGCGGCGCGTGATCGGTCGCCAGCAGGTCGAAGACCCCGTCGCGGAATGCCTCCAGCAAGGCCGCGTTGTCCTCCGCCGTGCGCAGCGGCGGGTTCATCTTGTAGTGGGTGTCGTATTCCCCGATGTCCTCGTCGCGGAACATCAGGTGATGGGGCGCCACCTCGCAGGTCACCTTGACGTCGCCACGCTGCTTCCACCAGCGGATCGTTTCCATGCCGAGCTTGCTGGAAACATGCTGGATGTGGATGTGCGCGCCGGTCGCGTGGGCGAGCCGGATATCGCGGTCGATCATGATTTCTTCCGCGCAGGCGGGGCTCCCCTTGATGCCGAGCCGGTAGGCGACCGGGCCGTCGTTGAGCGCGCGCGGGCCGGCGAGCTCGTGGACCTCGCAATGGCTGGCAAAGAACATGCCGAACTCGCTGGCATACTGCATCGCCCGGTAGAGCACCGCGGCGTCGCCGATCCCGTCGCCGTCGTCGGTAAGCATTTTCACCCCCAGCCCGCGCATCCCGTCGATGCCCGCGAGTTCCTTGCCGGCGCGGTCCTTGGTGATGCAGCCGGAGGTGTAGACGGGAATCCGGGACACCGCCTTCGACTTGTCGAGCACCGCCTTGACCACGGTCGCGGAATCGATCGCCGGGGAGGTGTTGGGCATCATCACCACGCCGGTGATGCCGCCGTTGATCGCCGCCTCGGTGCCGCTGGCGATGTCTTCCTTGGCCTCGAAGCCGGGCTCGCGGAAGTGCACGTGGGCGTCGAACATCGCCGGCATCAAAAGCCGGTTGCGGCCGCCAATGACCCTTTCGCCCCCGGTCGCCGCCAGATCCTTGCCGATCGCGGCGATTACCCCGTTCTCCACCCGCACGTCCGCCTCGCGGAAATCGGGAGAATCTTCGGATACCACGCGGACCTGGCGGATCAAGAGCACATCGGACATGCCGGCTTCATGCCATCCCGCCGCGGGTCCGTCCAGTGTCGTGCGAGACCGTCAGGCGGTCAGCGCGACATTGTCGCCGCGGATCGGGGTGATCCGGTCCGGCCGCACCTCGGCGTCGAGAGCGGCCATGAACTCGTCGTGGCGGATGAGTTCCATGCGGCCGTCGTGGTGCTCGACGATGGCGGTGAGGCTTTCCACCCAGTCGCCGGAATTGAGGTAGCGCACGGTGCCGACCTGCTTGTCCTCGGGCGTGTGGATGTGGCCGCAGATGATGCCGTCGCAGTCCTTCCTGCGGGCGAATTCTTGGAGTTGCTGTTCGTACTCACCGACGAAGTTCACGGCGGACTTCACGCGTGCCTTGATCGCCTTGCTAACCGAGTAGTAATCCTTCCCGCGCCAGGCGCGGTAGTGGTTGTAGAGGCGGTTCACCTTGAGCAGGGCGTCGTAACCGACGGCACCGAGCACCGCGAGCCACTTGTGGTTGGTCGAGACGCTGTCAAACCCGTCGCCGTGGATGACGAGGTAGCGCTTGCCGTCGGCCCCCTTGTGGATGTGCTCCTTGACGAACTGCAGCTTCCCGAAAGCCAGCGGCAGGAAGCGCTCGAGGATGTCGTCGTGGTTGCCGCGGAGATAGACGACCGAGGTGTCGTCCTTTTCCATCTTCTTCAGGACGGTGCGGATGAAGCGGCTGTGGCGGTTGCGCCATTTGCCGCCGCGGCGCAGGGCCCAGCCGTCGATGATGTCGCCGTTGAGGACCAGCTTGTCGCAGCGCGTGTGCTTGAGGAAGTCAATGACCTCGTGGACCTTTGCATCCGGCGTGCCGAGGTGGACGTCGGAGATGAAAATCGTCCGGTAGCTGCGCTTCAGGCGCTTGCTCTTCTCCTTGATGCTGAGGGTGATCGGGCCCCGCGCCTCGCAGGCCTCGCGGAGGTGGCTTTCGAATGCCTCGACCACCTGGTCCCAGCCCAGCTCCTCGGCAGCGGCGCGCGCGTTCGCACGGAACGAATCGTCGCGCCAACGCGCCAGTGCAGCGAAGCACTCCCCGAGGTAGGCATCCTGATCGCCCTTCGGCACTTTCAAGCCGGTGCGGTCGTGGGCGACGTGGCGGGCGGACGCCGCGTAGTCGTGACTGACCGTGATCAAGCCGCTCGCCATGCCTTCAAGGAGCACGTTGCCGAAGGTTTCGGTCTCGCTCGGGAAAAGCAGGATGTCCGCCGAGGCGTAGTGGCGGGCCAGATCGTCGCCGATACGGACGCCGGCGAAATGGACGAAGGCGTGATCGTTCGCGAGCTTCTCGCGCAGCGGCCCGTCGCCAACGACCACGCAGCGGAGGTCCGGCACCCGCTCGCGCATCTTGCGCAGGCACTCCATCGCGAACGGCAGGTTCTTTTCCGCGGCGACGCGGCCGACGATGATCGCCACCGGCGACTCGCCCCGGGCACCCCACTCGGCCCGAAGGGCGCTGTCGCGCTTGGCAGGATGGAACAGCCCGGTGTCGACCCCGCGGCCGAGCAGGCGGACGTTCTCGAAGCCCTCGCGGGCCAGCATGTCGACGACGTCCGAGGTCGGTGCCATCGTCAGGTCGGCGCGATTGTGGATCTTGCGGAGGTAGGCCATCGCCGCCGGCTGCAGCCCGCCGAGGCGGTACTGCTCCATGTACTGGTGGAAATTGGTGTGAAACCCGGCGGCCACCGGGATCTCGAGGGCATTGGCGGTCTTGATCGCGGAGCTTCCGAGCGGGCTCTCGGTCGCGACGTAGATCGCATCCGGCCGGCGCTTCATCCAGCGCTTGCGCAGCTTGAAACTGCCGGGCAGGCCGACCCGGACTTCCTTGTATCCCGGCAGCGGCACGGAGGCCGTGATGGTCTCGCCCTTGCCCCCACCCTCACCGGTGCGGATGACATGGACCAGATGTCCCTTGCGGCGAAGCCCGTCGCAAAGCCGCCCCAGGGTCATGGCCACGCCGTTGACGTCGGGAGCGAAGGTGTCGGTGACAATGTCAATTCTCATGAATAGTCAGGAGTTTCAAACAGTCTGCACCTTGCATGTAGCACGTCCCCACGGGAGCCATGCTTGCTTTCGCGTGGCGAAATCGACACGAAACGTCATCCGGACGACCAAGAGTCGTCCGGGGAGATTGGGACACCGGGACCACACCCCGGGGAATCCGCCGCTACCGCGGAAGCATCACTGCCAGCGCCAATCGATCACCACCTCGATGTCCGGGTGGAGGCTGTGGTGCACCGGACAACCCAAGCCGGTGCTTTCGAGCAAGCGTCGTTCGGGATGATCGGCCGGAAGCGGCACGTCGATATCCACCTCGAGCTTCGCGATGCGCCGCGGGGTGACCGTGGTCATGTGCTTGCGCACCGCCACCTTCATGCCCTCGAGGGCGATTCCCTTCCGCTTGGCGACGATCCCCATGACGGTGCTCATGCAGACGCCGAGCGACGTCGCGGTGAGGTCGGTCGGCGAGAAGGCCTCGCCGCGGCCGTTGTTGTCGACCGGCGCATCGGTTTCCAAGGTGGCACCCGAGGGGCCGTGGGTTGCGGTGCAATGCAGGTCGCCGGTGTATTCGATTTTGATCTCAACCATCGTCTTCGGGAGCTTCGTCGTCAGCAGGGATTTCCGCGTTGGCATCGACTTTGGCAAGCACGACCCGGAAGCCGTAATAGCGGTCGCGGAAATCGGGCGGCTTGTTGTTGCGGAAGCCAACGTAGAGATTCTGTGGCTGGTAGGTGTTCCAGCCGCCTCCCCGCAACACCCCCGAGGTGGACTTCGGGGTGTAATTCTCGGCCACCCACTCGTGGACATTACCGCAGATGTCGAAGAGCCCGAGCTCGTTCGGCCGGAACGATCCCACCGGTGCCGTGGTCTCGAAACCGTCGTCGTAGCCCTCGATGATCCGGGTCGACGGGAAGCCGGGCAAGCGGGCGGCGGACGCATCGGCGAGATTCCCGACCTTCACCCCGTCGAGCCCGGGCGGCCAGGCGGAGCCCCAGAGGAAGATTTCCTTTTTCTGGGTGTCACGCTTGCCCGGGGAAATGCCCTTGGGCTCCTTGATCCCCGCCATCAGGCTCCACTCATAGTCGGTCGGAAGCCGGTATTCGTGGATCCGCGTCAGGCGCTCCTGCTGGCGTTCCACTCCGGTCAGCCATTTACAGAATGCCTCGGCATCGTCCCGGGACACGAACACCGCCGGATGATCGGGGCCCTGGGTCATGTCGGTGATCGGGGTTGGAGCAATGTCGTTGGCGCGGAGGTAGGTTTCGTGGTCTTTGACCCGCGTCTCCCAGACCGAGGCCATGAGATCCTGATCGATCGGGACAAACTTCATCCCGAGTCCGTTTTCCCACGGCCGGTCCATCACCACGCTGTGGTTGAGCTCGAGCTTGAGCAGCAGCTCCAGGGTCTCGCTCGGCTTCACCGTGACCTTGCGGGTAAGCGGTTTGTAGCCCTCCAGCAGAACCAGCAGCTCGCTTTCTCCGGGCCGCATGCCCTCGATGGTCAGCGGCCCGTTGGTGCGTCCGACCGCGCTGTTGATCGTGGCGTCGGGGACTTTCACGAACACTTCCGCCCCTGAGGGTTCCGTGGTCAGCACGATCCGTCCGAACGGGATGGGACGAACGAAACAACGGAACGGCCGCAGCCCTTCCTTGCGGGCCCGCTCGCTCATGCCCGGATTCGCAAAAGCCACGTCCATCAGCGGCAAGGCCTCGTGGTCCTCGGTGAGGTAGCCCTTCTCCATGCCAGAGGTCGCCAGCCACCAGCAAAACGCCTGCGCCTCCCCCTCGCTGGTGAGCGCGAGCTTCCGCTTCTCGCCGCTTTCCTCGACCTCGACAAACTCGGCGACGTCGGCCGGCCTCTCCTTGGCGCTGCGATATTGCTCCCACTCTGCCTCCCCAACCGAGCGCACGCTTTCGTGACCGTCGCCGATCGGCCGGTATTGCTGGCGGAGTTGATCCGACCACGGCTCGTTTGGCTGCGGCGGCGCGTAGATTTTCATCTCGGCTTCCAGCAACAGCGGTTCGTCGGCGGCCGATGCGGGCACCTCGGCATAGAGATCCGCGGGCTCGTAGCCGTCCTTCACGATCCGGAAGTTCAAGCGTTCCCCGACCTTCACGGGAATCAGGTCGGTCGGTGTGGTACCGATCCGGTTCCCTTCGGCATCGAGCACATCCGCCCCCTCGGGCCGGCTGTTGACCTTGATCAGGGCATCGACCGGGATGGCCGGACCGATCAAGGGCCCGACCGGCGGTGCCTCCTCGAAGCGGCCCCAGGGACTGCCCTTGAAAACCTCCCACGCGCCGGCGAGCAGGACGGTGCCGGTCAGGATGGTGGCAAGGAAGGCCCGGATCGGCCGCCGTCGGCGCCGCCGCCCGTCCTGCAAGCGCCGGAGCGCATCCGCCAGATCGGACGCGGTCGAGATGTTGCGCCTCGACAGCTGGGGCTCGCAGGCATCGCAGATGATCTGGTTCAGCGCCAGCCAGCGCTTGCGCTCGGGCTTGGGCGGCAGATCGTCCGGCAGTTCGGGGAAATCCATCCGGTCCTTGCCGGTGGCGATTTCGTAAAGGACCTTGCCGAGGCTGTAGACGTCCGCCTGGGCCGAGCCCGGCCCCTCCGGCGGGACGAAGCCTTCGGTGCCGACGAAGGTGCGCTGGCCGCGGGTGGCCACCAGTCCGATGTCCGCGAGCTTGGCCTTGCCGCCGACGAAGATGACATTCGCCGGCTTCACGTCGCGGTGGGCCAGACCATTGTCGTGGAGATGGCGGAGCGCTTCCGCCAGCCGCACCCCGACGTCGATGCAGAAATCCGTATCGAGCCGTTGCCCGGGAGTGCGCTTCAGGTCGGACCGGAGCGTCCGCGCCTCGTACTCCACCGGATTGATCTCGCGACCCGTCAGGACGTCGTCGCCGAGCTCCATCACATAGTAATAGAACGCGTTGCCGTCCACGCTCCGGCCGACGTGGAGGATGTTCACCATCCCCGGGTGGTCGCGGGAGATGGGCTCGAACTTCAGGATGCCCTCGAACTCCCGCTCGAAGCTCCTTTCGTCGTCGAAATCCTCGCGCCAAAGCACCTTGACCGCCCGCAAGGCCCCGGTGACCCCGCGGGCCAGCCAAACCTCGCCATAGGCCCCGCCGCCAACTTTCCGCAGGACCTCGTGGTCGGGGATGACTGGATCCGGGCGCGGATTAGTCGTCGACATCCTCTTCCAGACGGGCGAGCTCTTTTTTCAAAACCGCACCCACGCGGTGCTTCGCGAGATAAACCTGCGCCATGCTGACATTGAGGTGATCCTGCACCTTCTTGGCGTCCCACTGGCGAACGACGTAGCAGTCGAAAATCTGATATTGCTTGGGTGAAACCTGCGCCTTCACTTTCGCCAAAGCGGCGTCGGCGACGTTCTTTTTCCATTCAACGTCCCACAAGCGCTCGAGCAGATCCCCTTTGGGGTCCTCGAAGCGATCGATCACCGCCGTCTTGCGGTCGTCCATCCACTCCCCGCCCGCCATCGCGGTGTCCTTCTTGCGCTTCCGGAACTGGTCGTTGATCCGCCAGCGGGTCATGTTCATCAGCCAGGTCTTGAAGGAGCCCTGAGCCGGATCGTAGAGCTTCTTCTTGCTCTGCTTGGCGATCGAAAGAACCGTCTCCTGCACGCAGTCGTGTGCTTCATCCGGACGCAGACCGGCCTTGATCGCCACAGCGTAAATCAGCCGCCAATAGGTCTGGTAGAATTCGTCCCAGGTTTTCTGGTCCTCCCAATTGTCCAGCCTCGCGATCAAGCTCTTGCGGGTCTTCTCGTAAGCTCCCGCCAAGGCCTTGTCGCGCTCCCGGTCGTATTCCTTCTCTTCCTCTTGGTCGGACATCGGCCTCCCCTTACCACACTCGGGCAAGGGTGTCTTTCACGGAGTTCGCGGTCAACCTTACAGAATCGTCGATTTTTTCGAATGCTCGATATTTAAGAGAAGCGAAGCATTAATCTTCGGATTTACAGATGGTCGCTTGAATGACTAGGCTCCGCGGCTGTTCCTAGCTTTCTCCTTTCCGGTACACCCCGACCGGATCACCCACGGAGCTAGTCCCCCCGATGCCCCCCGATCCCCCCGACATTAATCCGTCGCGCCAAGTCGAACGGATCCGCGAAATCCTCGTGGGCCGCCAGATGGATGGCGTGGAACGTCGCTTGGAGCGACTGGAAGCCAACCTGCGTCCGATGCCGACGAAGGAGTCTTCTGACGTCTTCGAAATCAGACTCGCATCCTACGAGAAGCGTCACGAGGAGAGGCTACAGGAATTGCGTGACGAGATTGACGTGGAGAAGGCCCGCCGGGTCCAGGAAACCCATCGACTGGCCGGACAGATCCAGGCGGCGGCACGCAGCCGCTCGGAGGCGGGCATCGAAGCCCAGGTCGAGCTCGAGGCGAAATTCACCCGCTGGCTCGAGCACTGGAACCAGGGATTCCGCCAATATCTGCACCAGCGAGAGCAAAAACTGATCGCCGACCTCCGCTCGGAGCTCGAGCAGACCCGCGAGTGGGTGAAGGCCAACCGGCTTTCGAACGAGCAAACCACGGCCGACCAATCGCGAATGCAGGCCTCGTTTGCCCAACTGGCCAATGCCGCCCGCGCGATCGCCGAAGCCGCCGCCCTCCAGGCCGGCAAACCGGGAGCACAGCCATGACCTCCGTCTTGCCGCCGTTTCCGATCCCGACGCCATCTTCGCCGGTGCGGGAGCACGGGTCGGGTGGCTTGCCCAACCTGCCGGTGACGTCCGCCGGTGTCCCGACTTTCACCAGCAGGAATCTGGAGGTCCCGGCAATGGATCTCTCCACCCGGCCCCGCGCCGAGCCGCCGGCACCGGAACCGCCCCTGCCCGCCCTTGAAGCGGCGAAAGCCGGGGATTTCACCGACGCCGACCTGGCCGAGGCCCTTGTCCCCTTGCTCGGGTCCGCCGTCTCGCACGGGGACCTGCGGGATGACCCGGCCTTCGAGGCCCTGCTACGCGCCACGTTCCGCCGGGCCCTCGCCGAACAATCCGGCAGCCCCTTCGAAGACCCCAACTTCGCCCATCGCGCGCTCTGGCGGCTGCAGGCGCTGTTCACCAGCCGCAGCTACGAAGAAGTGCTCGCCGACAAGATCCGCCGCTTTCAGGTCGAGGAAGTCTACCTTCTCGACCGCGACCGCCTGTCCCTGGTCTCCTACGCCAGCTGTGATCCGGTGCGGCACTCCAACGCCCGCAAGGTGGGCGCCTTCGTGCGGCAGCTCGGCAACCGCATCAAGGACGAGTCGGGCGCCCTGCAGCTCGGTTTTGACCTGAGCGAGAGACGCCGGACCTTCGTGAGGCCGGGAATCTTTTGCCATCTGGTCGCGGTGGTCCGCGGCGAGATCAACGACCAGCTGAAGTCCGACCTCGACTTCGCCCTGCGCCGCATCGAAAGCCGCTACCGGGCTCCGTTCGAACACGGCCAACCACTCTTGCGCGAGTTGCAGCCGCTGCTCGAGGAGTGCCTCCTTATCCACTCGCCGGCCTCCCCCGGCGGCAGCTAAGTTCTTTGTACCACGTCACTCATCCCTTGACCGTGGGGTTCGCGGTCCCTACGCATCCCCCCGCATGGGATTTGACACATTAGGCCTCTCGGAAACCGTCCTCCAAGCCGTGACGGAGTCGGGCTATGAAAACCCGACACCAATCCAGGCGCAGGCCATTCCGTTGATCCTCGACGGCAAGGATGTCATCGGCGCGTCGCAGACGGGAACCGGCAAGACCGCGGCGTTCGCGTTGCCGTCGCTCAGCAAGATCCAGCCGATCGGCAAACCGCAGATCCTGGTGCTGGAGCCGACCCGCGAGCTGGCCCATCAGGTCGCCGAGCAGTTTGAACACTACGGCAAGCACACCGGCATCAAGGTCGCGCTCCTCTACGGCGGAGTCGGTGCCGGCGAACAACTCAAGCAACTCGAGGCCGGTGCCGATGTCGTGGTCGCCACCCCGGGCCGCCTCGTCGATCACTTTTACCGGGGCACCATGCGCTTCGGGGAACTCAAGATCCTGATCCTCGACGAAGTCGACCGCATGCTCGACATGGGCTTCCTGCCGCAGGTCCGCAAGATCGTCAACCTGTGCCCGTGGGATGGCCGCCAGACGCTGTTTTTCTCTGCGACCATGCCGCCGGCCATCCAGACCTTCGCCCAGTGGTGCCTGGTCGACCCGGTCAGCGTCGAGATCGCCCGGCGGGCGGTCGCCTCGACGGTTACCCACGCTTTCTACCCGGTGTCGATGGACCAGCGCGACGAACTCCTTTTGGCCCTGCTCCAGCAAACCGACTACCACTCGGTGATGATCTTCACCCGCACCCGCAAGGAAGCGGACCAGGTCTGCGCCCTGATCAAGCGGGAAGGTGGCCATGACAAAGTCGCCGCCATGCACTCCGACATCAGCCAGGCCGACCGGATGAAAGCCTTGGCCGGCTTCAAAAGCGGGGAATACGAGGTCCTCGTCGCCACCGACGTCGCCGCTCGCGGGATCGACATCTCCGGGGTCTCGCACGTCATCAACTACCGCGTCCCGGAGAACGCCGAGGACTACGTTCACCGCATCGGCCGGACCGGCCGCGCCGAGGCCGAGGGTGACGCCTTCACCTTGCTCACCGCCGACGAACTCGACTTCGCGAAGTCGGTCGAAATCTTCATCGACCAGACCATCCAGCGCAAGAAGCTCGACAACTTCGACTACATCTACACCGCCCTGCTCGACGATTCCCCGGCCAAGCCGATCCGCAAGCGCCGGCCGGCCGGCAAGAAGAAGCGGAGGTAGTTTCCGGCCATGGCCGCCACCCGGGGAACGCCGCTAGGATGCATCGTCGGGGTGCTTTCGCTCTTTCCCCTCGGCTTGGTCTTCCTGGGTGTCTACGGCTGGAGCGAATGGAGCGCCCTCCCGGAAGAGAAGCGTCCCGATGACCTGCTGTCGCTGTGGATGGCCAGCATCGCGGGGGGGCTCGTGCTCGCCGCGGCACTGATCTGGCTGTCGGTGAAAATCCTCCGTCGCACCGATTGGAAGTCCTACGATCCCGACAAGGGCAACTCGCAGATGTAGCATGAAGGTCCTGGCCATCGATCCCGCCGTCCGCAATACCGGCTATGCCATCGTCGAGGGCGACGGCCGCAAAGCCCGGGCACTGGCGTTCGATGTCATCAGCATCCCGGCACGGCTACCCCAGTCCGCGGCCCTGGCCGCGGTCCGGACGCATTTGCGGAACGTGATCGCGAAATACCAGCCCGACGAAGTGGCGGTCGAGGGGATCATCTACGTCCAATCGCACCAGACCGCGATCTCGATGGGTGCGGCCCGCGCCGCGGCGCTGATCGCCGCCGCGGACTCCGGTTTGACCGTGTTCGAATACGCGCCTCGCAAGGTCAAGAAGGCGGTGGTCGGCAACGGCACCGCCGACAAGGCCCAGGTTGCTTTCATGGTGCGCGCCCTCCTCGGTCTCTCGGAAACCCCGCCCCACGATGCCGCCGACGCGCTGGCCATCGGGCTGGCCCATCTGCAGGCCTCCGATCCCCTCAAAGCGAAGATGCTCGATCGCCGCCAAGTATGAAGACCGTCCAACTCGGCCAAGGAATCTCCTATCAAGACGGCCTCGATTTCCAGAAGGGAGCGGTCAACGCAGTGCTCGACGGCGGCGGCGAGGAAACCCTGTTCCTTCTCGAGCACGCCCCGGTCTACACGATCGGCCGCCAACGCGACCAGTCGTCCCTGCGCAACCCTGCCGCGCTGCCGGCACCGGTCTTTGAAACCAACCGCGGCGGTCAGGCCACCTACCACGGCCCCGGCCAGCTGGTCGGGTATCCGATCCTCGACCTGCGCGAGCGGAACCGCGACCTTCACGCCCACCTCCGCGGCATCGAGGAAGCCTTGATCCTCACCTGCCGCGACTTCGACATCCCGGCGACCCGGCGCGAGGGCCTCACCGGAGTTTGGGTTGAGAACCGGAAGCTCGCTTCGATCGGGGTCGGCGTGAGGAAGTGGATCTCCATGCACGGATTCGCGATCAACGTGACATCGGATTCCCTCTTGCCCTTCTTCGCCATCACGCCGTGCGGGATCGACGGAGTCATCATGAGCTGCGTCGAACAGGAAGCCGGCAAACCCGTCAGCGTCGATGAGTTTGCAACGGCTTTCATCCCCCGCTTCACGGAAGCCTTCGGGCAACCTTGAGCGGAGGGGGTCAGGCGATGTTGGTGAAAACCACCTGAACGTCGTCGTCGTCCTCGATCTTCTCGAGGATCACCTCGACCTCGGCCATCTGCTCCTCGGTCAGTTCGATCGGCTGGGTCGGGATCCGTTCGAGGCCTGCCTTTTTCGTGGGAATCCCGAGCTGCTCGAAGCCGGCGACCAGATTCGAGAAACTCGCGAACTCGCCGATGGCGCGCCCGATCCCATCTTCCACCTCGAGCTCCTCGAGGCCGGCATCGATCAGTTCGAGTTCAATCTCCTCAAGGTTCATTCCGTCCGTCACCTCGAACTCGACCACCGCCTTGCGGGTGAACATGAAGTCGAGTTGGCCGCTGTTCACGATCTGGCCGCCGTTCTTGTTGAAGATCGTCTTCATGTTGACCACCGAGCGATTGGTATTGTCGGTAGCGCACTCGATGAAAAACAGCGAGCCGTGCGGGCCTTTGCCTTCGTAGGCGACTTCCACGATGTCCGCGGCGTCATGTCCGGCGGCACGCTTGATGGCCGCGTCGATCTTGTCCTTCGGCAGGTTCTGCGCCTTGGCGTTGTTGATCGCCAGCCGCAGCGGGGCATTGGCAGCAGGGTCCGGACCGCCGTTCTTGGCGGCCATGGTGATGGATTTGGCGAGCTTCGGGAAAACCCGGGACATGGTGTCCCAGCGGGCTTCCTTGGCGCGGCGTCGGCATTCAAAGGCGCGTCCCATGGTTCGAAAGGTTCTTGGTTGGCGGGATTGAAGCGGATCCGCGGCAGCGGGCAAGCCTGCCTTGCGACCCGGCTCCGGGGCGACCCTAGTTCCAGAACTCGACCACCGGCCGGGTGACTTCGGAATCCACCGAATACCCGCGGGCCAGCAAGCGATGCTCCACGTCCGGAAGATGGGCGGCCCCCCATGGAATGTAGACTTCGGCAAAGTCGGCGGCCATTTCATCGAAGCGCGCCATCAGGACCGCATTCCGCGCACCGATGAGCCCGTTGCGGAGCAGGTCCTCGAACTGTTCGCCGGTGACACTGCCCATGTCGGCAATCAAAAGCTTCGCGGGATCGCCGGAGCCGATGACATCCAGCAGCTTCACCAACAGTTCGCGATGACCCTGATCGAGGTCCGACACGTCGATGTCGGCGTTTTGCCACGTGACATGGGAGTCCGCAGGTAACTCAGGCTGAACCACTGTTCCCTCCGCGTGCCCTGTCCGCAGTGACTTTTGCGATTCCAATCCCAGGAGTTTCGCCCACCGGGCGTAGGCTTTGCCATTGGCGAAATCCGCCGGGATGATCTTCTCCCGGTCGGAAACACCCTCCGTGAGAACGAGCCGCTTGCCGCCGTTCTCCGGTACCGCGGCCATGCGTCCGGTCACATCGCGATAAAAGGAACCATCCCCGATGTGCATCATCCCCACGAGGTGCACCCGTCGACCGTCCTTCACGAATACCTTTTCCACCAGGCCGACTCCGCGAGGCGTGAACTCCACGTAGTTCCCCATCAAGTCCCGGGCCCCACAACCGAACCCGAGGAAGACGACCGGCACGCTGACCACGACCAGAAGCGCCCCGACCATGAGGGCGGTCAGGGAATGACGAAAGCTGAACCACCGGCGCATCGCCACGAACGGAACGCGACGAAGCGAGTAGACGAAATACACCAACGCGAACCCCAACAGCGCCACGGACAGGATCCGCGCCGCCGCGGAGTGGTCCATCCAGAGGTTGAGCGGGAATCCGAACGAGAAGCGCCCGAGCAGTAGCAGGTCCGCGCCGATCACCATCCTCTTTGGCAGCGCCGACGTGATCACCACCGCCACGGACAAAAAGCCCAGATAGAGGAAAACCATCCCCATGCTCGCCGATGTTTGGAACAACAGGTCGCCCTTGTGGGCGAAGTCCGCCGCCACCATCCATCCTGACAGCAGCATCAGCAGCGCCGCGGCCAATGCGTTGAGAACCGGCTTCGATCGATCTTCCTCCGGAGGGGCTGCAATTCCTTCACTCATGCCAGCCACGACCCATAGGAGATTTCTCCCGTCGTGCCACTACAATGAAACCGCCGGTTCCCACGTCGCCCCGGGAACCGGACTCCCGCGAATGCAGGATCGTCACGCCACCTGCCGGTCGACATCGACCCGCAGGTTCTCGATGATGAAGTCCTGACGAACCGGGGTGTTCTTGCCCATGTAAAAGGCAAGCAGTTCCTTGGTCCCCTTGCCTTCCTCGAACTCGACCGGGTCGAGCCGCATGTCGGGTCCGATCATGAACTTGAACTCGTCCGGCGAGATTTCACCCAGTCCCTTGAAACGGGTGATCTCGGCCGACTTGCCGAGCTTGCCGAGGGCCTTCTCCTTCTCCTGCTCGTCGTAGCAGTAGATCGTCTCCTTCTTGTTGCGGACCCGGAACAGCGGCGTCTGGAGGATGTGCAGGTGCCCCTCGCGGATGACCTCCGGGAAGAACTGCAGGAAGAAGGTCAACAGCAGCAGCCGGATGTGCATGCCATCGACGTCGGCATCGGTGGCAATCACCACCTTGTTGAAGCGCAGGTCCTCGATCCCGTCCTCGATCCCGAGCGCCGCCTGCAGCAGGGCGAATTCCTCGTTCTCGTAGACGATCTTCTTGGCGAGGCTGTAGGTGTTGAGCGGCTTGCCGCGCAGCGAGAACACGGCCTGGGTTTCGACGTCGCGGCTCTTGGTGATCGAGCCGGAAGCGGAGTCGCCCTCGGTGATGAAAAGCGTGCTGTCGAGGGCCTGCTTGTGCTTCGTATTCAGGTGGGCGCGGCAGTCGCGGAGCTTCTTGTTGTGGACCTTCGCCTGCTTGGCTCGCTCTCGGGCCATCTTCTGGATGCCCTTCATGTCCTTGCGCTCGCGCTCGGCGAGCTGGATCCGCTTCTGGATCGCCTCGGCCACCTTCGGGTGCTTGTGCAGGTAGTTGTCGAGATGCTGCTTGAGGAAATTGCCGACGAAGGTGCGCAGGGACTCGCCGTCCGGGCTGATTGTCGCCGATCCCAGCTTGGTCTTCGTCTGCGACTCGAACACCGGCTCGATGATCCGCACGCAGACGGCCGCCTCGATGCCCGCACGGATGTCCGCGGGATCATACTGCTTCTTGTAGAATCCGCGGACGGCGTTCACCAGACCCTCGCGGAACGCCTGCAAGTGGGTGCCCCCCTGGGTGGTGTTCTGGCCGTTGACGAAGGTGTAGTATTCCTCCCCGCTCTCGGCGCTGTGGGTGAAGGCGATCTCGATGTCATCGCCCGTCAGGTGGATCGGATCGTAGAGCGGTTCGCTCTCCATTTCCTCCCGCAACAGGTCGAGCAGCCCGTTCTTCGAGCGAAATTTCCGGCCGTTGAAGACGATCGTCAGACCCGGGTTGAGGTAGGAGTAGTAGCGGCACATCTTCTCGACGGTCGCTTCCTTGAACTTCGCCTTGGCCGGGAAAATCGTCCGGTCCATGTCGAAGGCCAGCCGGGTTCCGGAGGGTGCGTCTTCCCGGCGCGGCGTCTTCATTTCCTCGGTGACCACGCCCTTGGAGAACTCGATGGCCTTGGTCTGGCCGTCCCGCCAGGCCTGGATCTCGAAGAAATTCGACAAGGCGTTCACCGCCTTGATGCCGACGCCGTTGAGGCCGACCGACTTCTTGAAAGCCTCGCTGTCGTACTTCGCACCGGTGTTGATCTGGGCGGCGCAGTCGTAGAGCTTGCCCAAGGGAATGCCGCGGCCGAAGTCGCGGACCTCGACCCGGCCCTCCTCGTCGATATCGACCCGGATCTCCTTGCCGTGACCCATGATGTGCTCGTCGATCGAGTTGTCGATGACCTCCTTGAGCAGAATGTAGATGCCGTCTTCCGGCGAGGATCCGTCGCCCAGCTTGCCGATGTACATTCCCGGCCGGAGCCGGATGTGTTCGCGCCAGTCGAGGGACTTGATGTCGGCTTCGGTATAGTCAGCGGCCATGGGGAAAATCTTTCGGAAAAGCTGGGCAATTGGCCCCGGGCTGGCAAGCACCGGTCACTTCAGGGCCGGCTGAACCAGGTCCCAGCGCAGCTTGAACGACGGATACTGGGCCGCGAGGCTGGTGCCCGCCTTGATGCCGCGGGCGGGGTCGCCGGCCAGCAGATCGTAAGCGATCGCCTGCTCATGCCGCCGCAGTCGTTCGATTTCGCTCGACTCGCTCCGCATCAGCGAGCGGTGGAGCTCATTCAAGCTGTCGGGAGAAATCTCGCCCCACGCCACCTCGCGCGACGCGCCGTCTGCGCCGAGAGTCACAAGTCCGCCCGGAACGGCTCCGGTGATTCGCTTTACGACCGTCTGGTCACGGAGGATCAGGGAAATGTCGGAGGGAGAGCCGTCCAGTTGATCCGAAATCTCGCCGAGGAAGGCTGCCGCCGCTTCAGTCAGCACCAGCAACGCGGCCGATCGCTCAGTGCCGTACGCCGCGAATGAAGGCTCTTTCACCATCGCCGACGCCCGGGAAAACTGGCATTCGGCGGCCACCTTACGGACTTCGTCCTCCGTGACCGTTTTTGCGACCACGGGCTCGGGTTTAGGCGTGGCCTCGAGCGCACGGGCGTGCTTTTCGAGTTCGAGCTGCCAGGTGCGGATATTGAAACGGGCCCTGCCCTTCGTTTTGAGCCCCGCATGAACCGCGTGGAGTTCATCCACCAAGGCGCGGCATGCCTCCGGGGAGGACGGCAGCGTTTTCGGCTCGGCGCCCTCGAGACGCTCGGCATCGCCGAGATAAAGGGCGATGATTTCCTGGTAGGGGGCGATCCAGGCGTCCGGACCGCTCGCTTCGGCTGCGACGACCGCGTTCATGAACGGCCGGGCGGCCGCGGGCATCCCGTGTTCCCAATTCCTCAGCCCGGTGGCGAGGGAAACCAGCAGCCCGGCACCGGACGGGGCCTCATCGTCGGCATCCTTTGCGATGACAGGAAGGCCGCCCAACTTCCGGATGGCATCAAGCAAGGGCCCGCGGATCTCCTCCACGCCCTCCGCTGCCTCCACATGCGCACCGGCCGCCTGCAGGTCCTTGCGCGCTTCGCCGGGACGTCCGTCGAGATAGGAACAAACCGCCGCCTCGAATCCGGCCCAGGATCCGGTCGGCTCCAGCACCCCCGGTTGGTCGCGAACCCGGACAAAAAGCTCCCGCGCCTTGCCAAAATCACGGGCACGCAACGCTTCGCCGGCCTCGCGGTAGGTCGAGCCGATCGCCACCCCCGTGGAAACCGGGGCGTCGACCGCTGGGGGAACGATCACCGGTGGTGCCGGCTTCGCCACCACCGTCGCTTCCGGCTGCATCACCCACCAGGCCCCGAACACCAGGGCCCCGATCACCAGCAGGCTCGCCCCGGCCAGGGCCAGTTTCTCCCCGACCGACGATCCGCGCCTCCGGGCCCTCGCACCGGTGGCGGGAGGTGACGTGCTCCCGGAGGTCCCCGAGCGCTGGCGCGCACTTTCCAGTGCGGCCAGGAGATCGTCATAGGAGCGGAAACGCTGCGAAGGATCGTGCGCCATCGCCCGGTCCACCAAGGCGGAGGTTTCCGGACTGACCCAGGGGGCCGCCTTGGCCAGTGATGGGATCTTCTTTTTCGCCTCGCGCAGCCGGTTGGTGTCCATGGACTCCTCGTTGCACGACGGCTTCCCCGCCAAGGCGTGATAAAGCGTCGCCCCGAAGGCATAGACATCGGAGCGGAAATCTTCCGGGAGCCCCTCGATGGTTTCCGGCGGCACGTAGTAGGGGGTGGCCCAGATCTCGGTGGCCTGGGCTTTTCCGCCCTTGGTGACGAGTGCCAGGCCGAAATCCACGATCTTCGCGTGGCCCGCGGCATCGAGCAGGATGTTTCCCGGCTTCATGTCGCGGTGGATGAGTCCCGCCGCATGGGCGGCCTTCAGCCCCGCGGCGATCTCGATTGCCAGGGGCAGCATCTCCTGCTCCGGGATCGATCCCCGTTCCCGGATGTGGTGCTCGAAGTGCCCCCCCGGCACCAACTCCATCGCGATGTAGAAGCGGTCGAAGGCCCTGCCGGTCGTGAACACCCGGACCACGTGGGGGTGGCTGAACGAAGCGGTGATCCGGGCCTCCTCTTCGAATGCGCCGATCCGCTTTTCGTCGCCGCCATACTCCTCGTTGAGGATTTTCACCACGACCTCGCGGTCCAAGGTGTTGTCCTGGGCGATAAACACGACGCTCATCCCGCCGATGGCATGGCGGCGCAAAAGCGTGTAGGGACCGAACTCCCGTTTGACCCGGGTGTGCTTGCCGCAGGAAGGGCAGCCGACATTGGAAAACGGTGCCACCGCCGACACATCCATGGACGTCCCGCAAGCGTGGCAATAGGCGACTACGATTTCCCCCTCCGGCATGGCCGAGGCTAATTTACGCCGCGAAGGACTGGAAACTTCATTCTCACGAATCCAGTGCCGGCGATTGACATTCCGGGGATGGGGTCGCGACCTTCGGCGGCCATGGAAATCCGCGTGGAAGATGATGCCGGAACCCGCCTCGACGCCTTTCTGGCGGCGCGGGTGCCGGAGTTGTCGCGCTCGCGGATCCAGGAGCTCATCCGCGAGCAGTTCATCCTCCGCAACGGCAAGCCGGCCAAACCGCGGGACGCCGTGGCCCTAGGCGATAACTTGAGCATTGCGATCCCCGAGGCGGTCCCGGCCGAGGCCCAACCGCAGGAGATCCCGCTCAAGATCCTTTTCGAGGACGAGCACATGGTCGTCCTCGACAAGGAGTCGGGCATCGTCGTCCACCCCGCCGCCGGGAATCCCGACGGGACGCTGGTGAATGCCCTCCTCCACCATTGCAAGGGCCAACTCAGCGGAATCGGCGGCGTGGAGCGGCCGGGCATTGTCCATCGACTCGACAAGGACACCTCCGGCTGCCTGGTGGTCGCGAAAACCGACACCGCCCACCGCTCGCTCAGCGAACAGTTTTCCGGCCGGACGATGGAAAAGCGCTACCTCGCCGTCGGCCAGGGCGTCCCCTCACCTTCCAGCGGCACGGTTTTCACCCACATCGGCCGCCACCCGGTGAACCGCCAGAAAATGGCGGTGGTCAATCCCCCGGGCGGCAAGGCGGCGATCACGGACTACGAGGTGATGGCAACGGACCCCGCCACCGGCACTTCACTGGTCCTGTGCCATCTCCACACCGGCCGCACCCATCAGATCCGGGTCCACCTCCACCATCTCGGCTGCCCGCTGGTCGGCGATCCGATTTATGCCAAACCCGAACGCCAGAAGGCCCGGACCGGTCGCCTGATGCTTCATGCGTGGCGGCTGGTCCTCGATCATCCCACCAGTGGCGAACGGCTTGCTTTCGAAGCCGAGATCCCGCCTGAATTCAGTCCGTGGATTCGCTTGATGGAGATATCGTTTCCGGAATGAGTTGTTATTAGCTGATTCTTTTTGTGTATGTCGGCGGCATCAAGCCCGCGGAGACAGACGATTGGCGTCGGATCTGCTGCGGACTCGAAGCCCCCCTCATCGCATTGCACACCCGTCGCCACTCCCCCTCACGCCTCTGGGCGTGGGCCATTGTCATTTGCGCCATGGCCACTCCCATGTGCCCGGCACTTTCGCGCACTGACGTTCCCGGGCCACCGGGGAGCGGGAACTTCGGCGCGAGGCTCACCCGACTCCCGGACGGCGCATATTTGGTGACGGATCCGGAATACGACGGCCCCGGGGCAAATCCCGACGTGGGAGCCGTTCATCTTTACAACAGTGCCTGGCAACGGATCGGCAGCCTCACCGGCAGCCGCCCGAATGACCGGGTCGGATCGGGCGGCATTGTTGTCCTGCCCGGCAATGCCTTTGCCGTCATCAGCCCGGATTGGGACAATGGCGCGTCAACGGACGCCGGCGCCGTGACGTGGTGCACGCCCGGAAGTTTCGGCGGGACCGTCTCGGCAACGAATTCCCTGGTAGGCGGAGCACCCGGCGACCGCGTGGGCGGCGGCGGCATCACCCGGCTGCCGGGTTTCGCGTGTGTCGTGCTCAGCCCGTCATGGGACCGGCCGGGCCTCATGGATGCCGGAGCAGCAACGTGGGTCGATCCCGATCAGCCACCGGTCGGAGATCTGGCCCTGGTACCCTCGCTGGTGGGTGCAACATCCGGCGACCGCGTTGGCAGCGCCGGCGTGACGGTCCTTCCCGGTGGGGACTATCTGGTCAAAAGCCCAGAATGGAACCAGCCCGGAGCCGTGTCGGCCGGAGCCATCACCTGGTGCTCCGGGACCGCCGGCCGAACGGGTGAGGCCAGCGATTTGAACTCGCTGGTGGGTTCCAGCGCCTACGACGAGGTCGGTGCCGGACACATCGAGATCCTGGAGAACGGGGATTTCGTCGTCATTTCCAGCTTCTGGGATAATGGGACATTCGTCGATGCCGGCGCCGCGACTTGGGCCAATGGCGCGAGCGGGATCGCCGGAGCTATTTCAGATGCGAATTCCCTGGTGGGTGACAGCGCCGATGACCGTGTGGGTTCATCGGGTGTCTTGTCATTGTCGGGTGGTGACTTCGTGATCGTAAGCCCCCTTTGGGACGCCAGCCCGACCGCCATGGATGCGGGTGCCGTGACTTGGGGCAATGCGGGTTCAGGCATTGCTGGCTCTATTTCCGCCGGAAACTCCTTGGTCGGAACCCGGGGCGGCGATCAGGTGGGCTCCGGGGGCGTGCTGCGTCTCGATTGTCCTGGTGGCATCTGCAACTACGCCGTCGTCAGCCCCAACTGGGATCAAAGCAGTAGCGTGACCAATGTCGGAGCCGTCACCTGGGCTCCAGGCGTCACGGGCCTTGCCGGGGCGGTTTCCAGCATCAACTCGCTCACCGGACTTGCCCGCGACAACCGGATCGGCAACGGCGGAGTGGCACTCCTCCCCGATGGCAATCTGGTCATCATCAGTCCGGATTGGGGCACGGGCGGCGTTCCATCCCGCGGTGCCGCCACGCCATTCAACGGCAGCACCAGCATGACCGGCACCGTGGGGTCGGCCAATTCGCTGACCGGATCGACTGCCGGCGACCGCGTCGGTTCAGGCGGCGTGGAGGTGCTTGCAGACGGCAATTTCGTCGTGATCAGCCCGGAATGGGACCGGGCGGGCATTGCCGACGCCGGGGCCGTCACCTGGTGGCAATTTTCCAACAGCGCCTTCACGACCGTGGCCGCCGGCAATTCCCTGGTCGGAGCGTCGCCTGATGACCGTATCGGCTCCGGTGGTGTCACGGCCCTGAATGCCGGAAGCTACGTCGTTCAAAGCCCCCGGTGGGACAACGGCACGTCACTTGACGCTGGTGCCGTCACTTGGTGCGCGGGCTCTGGTTCCACCTCTGCCGTGGTGGGATCCGGCAACTCAATGATCGGCAGCACTTCGAGCGATGGCGTCGGCGGCATGGAGTTGAAAGTCCTCCCGAACGGCGCCTACGTGATCAACAGCCCTTTCTGGGACCGCGACGGCACCCCCGACGCAGGTGCGGTCACCTGGTGCGCGGGAAACCAAGTTTCTGCAGGTCCAATCTCTTCCCTAAACTCGATTGTGGGAGGCCTTCCGGGGGACCAGATCGGTGGATCCGGGATCGCGATCCTCGGCGACGGGAATTATTTGGTGTGCAGCGGAGCTTTCGACGCGGATGGATCGGAAGATACCGGTGCTGTCACTTGGGCCGATGGAAGCGTGCTCACCTCGCTGGAGGTATCACCCGCCAATTCGCGGACGGGAGCAAACCCGTTCGACCGTCTCGGGGCGGCTGGCCTGTATTGCTTTGCCGACGGATCATACGCCCTCTCAGACGGCGATCACGACGCGGAATTCATCCCGGATGCAGGGGCCATCACCGGCGTGAACGGCGGACCCGCGGCAGGCCCCACCAGCACAGTCAACAGCATCTTTGGGACGAAAGCCGGCGGGACCCTGCAAATTT
This sequence comes from Neoluteolibacter marinus, assembly GCF_014904755.1. Lineage (GTDB taxonomy): Bacteria > Verrucomicrobiota > Verrucomicrobiia > Verrucomicrobiales > Akkermansiaceae > Haloferula > Haloferula marina. Next base: position 45,163 of record NZ_JACZFQ010000095.1, on the reverse strand, counting down.
TGGGCAGGGACGCATCGGGGCTTATCGTCGGCTGCCCGTCCGCCAACATCATCACGCTTCTGGAGTTCGACCCTCTCCTGGCAACGGACGGGGATTCCCGCGATTTCGGTCCCGTCTCGGTAAACACGTCATCCTTGCTGACGCTGCAAGTTCAGGTCGGAACCGGCACCCCTGCCTATGAGATCATCGACACGGCGAACCCGTCTCCCTTCACGATCCTCAGTACAATCGGCCCCGATGTAGATGGCGTTTTGACCCTGGTCATTTCATTTGCTCCGGCCGGGCCCACCGCCAACTCCGCGCTGTTACAAGTCGGGGGGGCGACAATCGCGCTTTCCGGACTTGGCAACGCCCCGCCCGTTTTCACCGGCTACACCGCCTCGACCTATCATGAGTCGTCTCTCGTGCTGTTCCTCACCAAAATGTTGCGGGGCGCCTATGATCCCGACGGCGATCCATTCCGGGCAAGTTCGGTCCGCACGACCACGCCCGGTGCCTCGGTGCAGGTCCTGCGCGACCGCCTGATCTACTCGCCCCCGGCTGATTTTGTCGATACCGACCAATTCGAGCTCACCCTGACCGATTCACGGGGAGCCTCGAGTCTCTCGATGGTCACGGTCAACGTCGGGCCGGAATTCGGCGGCACGCTGAACCCGGGTGAGATCGATGAAATCCTGGATGGCAACGAACTCCTCGGGTTCAGGGTCAAGTTCCAGGTGATTCCTCACCGGGCCTACGAGCTCCAACGGCAATATTCAGGTGGAGCATGGGAGGTTGTTCTGAACAAGGCGGCCGACCCCAACGGCCTCTACCAATACAGCGACTACTTTCCTCCACAAACCGACCCACCCACGCCCCGGCCGTCCAGTGCCCTCTATCGGCTGCGTTCTCCCTGATCCAGGCCCTGCCATGAGATTTCTCCTCACCCTGACCCTCGCGGCCATCGCTCCTGCGACTGGAGCCGTATCGACCTACAGCAATTCCTGGACCGTCAACACCACCTTGGCCGACAATGATCCGGCTGGCTGGGCCAGCTCGGTATTCATCAACGACGTGCCATTCGAACAGATTGGCACTCTGGAGGTAGATCTCGTGATCAGCGGCGGATGGAACGGCGACCTTTACGCGTATGTCACCCACAAGAATGGCTTCAGCGTGCTGCTGAACCGGATTGGCGCCACCAGCTTGGACGGTGCCGGCTCCTCGTCTTCGGGAATGAACGTCACCTTCTCCAGTTCGGCGACCGAGGACATTCACACCTATGCCGCCGGCGTGTTCTCCGGAAGCCTGTCCGGGATCTTTCTGCCCGACGGGCGTGAAGCCGATCCGATGGCGGTAACCCAGTTCACCCCGCAAACCGCCCTGCTCTCTAGCTTCCATGGCCAGGAAGCCAACGGGCTGTGGACGCTCTTCGTCGCAGACATGGCCCACGGCGACCTGTCGACAGTGGTCAGCTGGGGAATCACCATCACCGAGGTACCCGAACCAGCACGGGTGCTGGCCGCCGGCATCCCCGTCCTTCTCGGCACTGCCCTGCTGGGCCATCGCCGCAGACCCCGGACGCAAAGCGAGTGCAATTAGCCTGACAAGTCGACCTCTTGCCAGCTCACTGGGCCGCGCATGGATGATGACGCCTTCTTTCAGGATCTTCTGGCCGCGGTAGAACAGCAGCTCGCCTCCCCGCAAACGCGCTATGTGGCCAAGGAATACGAGCGCCTGACCTCGAAGGGCATGAGCGAAACCGACGCCAAGGAGCGCATCGCCGCCTGCCTCGGCGAGGAGACCGATGCGATGTACCGGCGGAAAACCGCCTTCGACGAAAAGAGCTACAAGAAGCGGCTCGCGGAGATCGACCCCGCGGCCCGGTTCGACGAGGAGACGGACAAAGAAAGCGATTAGAGCCCGCTCGGACCATGGAGGGATCTGGCGGCCAAAGCGCCGGCGATTTCACCCTGACCGGCGACATCCGCCTTCGACTTTACGCATTTCCACGTCTAAGAACCGCCGCCCATGCCTCCGCAAGCTTCCGCCCGTTCCCCTTTTGCCGGCTGCCTGATCTTGATCGCCGCCTTGGTCCTGCTGGTTTTCCTGATCGGATTCACGGCCTGGATGCCGTTCCGCCAAGCGGCTGAAATCGAAAAATTCACCGCCGACCAGCCGGCCCCGCTGGCGGTCGATCCGATCGAGGGCAACGAAACCAAGGTCAATGACCTGGTCGAGCGACTGGAGTTCTTCCGCACCGGTCTCAAGGACGGGAACGAGGCGCCGACCCGCATCGAACTCGACGCCGCCGATCTCAACCTCGCCATCGCGGCCTTCGCTCCGGTCGAACAGCTCCGCGGCAGTTTCCGGGTGAGGGAAATCACCGACGAAGCGCTGATCATCGACATCTGCTACAAGCTCAACGGCCGACCACGCCTGGCACGGGAGGGCGAGGAAGGTCCAATCACCTCGGATCCCCGCTTCCTCATCGGCACTCTCCAAGGCCGGCCGGAACTCTCCCGCCGCGAACTGGTGCTGAAGGTCGACAGTCTCGAGGTCCCCGGAAAAACCGTTCCCGAGGGTTTCATGGAACATTTCTCCACCCTGCGGATCTTTGAAGCTTACCTCAAGGATCCGGTCCTCGGCCCGGCCATGGCCGCCATGACCCGTGCCGAACTGAAAGACGGCAAACTTGTTCTGGCCCGGAACCCCGGGGAAAGCCCGCCCGATGTTGTCAGCGACAGCGATTTCCGGAAAGGCGGCGGCCGGCTGGTGACCTTCCTCGGGATCGGAGCCTGCATTTTCCTCGCATTCGCCGCGACAATGGTTTTTCTGGGAATCCGAAAACAGCGTCAAAACGAGCGAAATCACCAGACAAGCACGGACGGCAACGACGCTTGATTGCCGTGCTCCGGGAAGTCGCTCGGATCCCTCAATCACGTCCCATGAAGACCACCACCCGATCCTCGCTTGTCCTGCTGGCCATGGCGACCGCCCTGGCCGCCCGCGAACCCGCCGAGACCACCACCGCGGTCACCCCGCCCGTCGCCATCGATACCGCCGCGGCCCCGGCCGAGGAAAAGCCGGTCGAAGCGTCCGTCGACCCCGCCAAGGACGAACAGGCCAAGCTGGCGCAGGAAAACGCCCTCGCGGCCGAGCGACTGAAGGCGGAGACCAGCGCAATGCAGGCGGAGATCACGAAGCTCAAGATGGAGAAGGAACTCCTCGGCGAACGGCTCGCCCTTGCCGCGGTGAAGCGCCAGGCGGCGCAAGCGGATGATGACGCCAAGGCGGAAGCGGAGCGCGCCCAACTGAACCGCGACGCCGCCCTTGCCAAGGCGCGCGCCGAGTTCCTGACCAACGAACTCAAGGCGGTCCAGAGCGAATCGGGCATCGAGATCGCCAAGCTCCAGAATCAAATCTCGGAGATGGAGATGGATTCCAAGCGCCGCGCCTATGCCGACGCGAAGCCGGTCTATCTCGAGAATCCGCTCAAGGAGGATGGCACCCTGGTCATTTCCGACCGCCGGATTCCGCTCAACGGCCCGATTTCGATGAGCACCGCGGATCACATCACGGACCGCATCGATTTCTACAACAACGCCGACCGGAAGATGCCGATCTTCATCGTCATCGACCAATCCCCGGGCGGCTCGGTGATGGCGGGCTACCGGATCCTCAAGGCCATGGAATCCAGCGACGCGCCGGTGCATGTCGTGGTGAAGTCCTTCGCCGCCTCGATGGCCGCGGGCATCACGACCCTGGCGAAGGAGTCCTACGCCTACCCCAACGCGATCATCCTCCATCACCAGATCAGCTCGACCTTGTTCGGCCAGATGAACCTCACCGAACAGGCCGAGGTGGTGAAGGAAAGCCAGCGCTGGTGGACCCGCCTCGCCACGCCGGTGGCAACCAAGATGGGCATTTCCACCGACGAGTTCATCAAGCGCATGTATGAACACTCTTCCAGCGGCGACTGGAGCGAATTCGGCGAGGATGCCCAGAAGCTGAAGTGGGTGAACCACATCGTCCAGGGCATCGAGGAAACGTCACTCACCAAGAATCCGGACCTGAAGTCGCCGGACGCCCCGCCGAGGACCGCGCTGGCGGAAGAAATCGACGCCAACGGCAAGCCCTTCGCCTACCTGCCACGACTTACCCCGAAAGACGTCTATTTCCTCTACAACCCGGACGGATACTACCGGGTGCGATAACGGATCAATTTTGTCCTCGAACGGGGCTCTGGCACCATACCGGGGCCCCGTTTTTCGTGTCGGACGGCGGACCGTGAAATCCCGAGGGGAAATGCTTGCCATGGTCCCGCGATTCACGCAAAACCTCCGCCCGCTGCCACGCAAAGCGCGCTTAGCTCAGTGGTAGAGCACATCCTTCACACGGATGGGGTCGCAGGTTCGAACCCTGCAGCGCGCACCATCTTCCGGCACCCGGCCTTTTTTCTCGAAGGCAAGGCCATCGCGGGACTAAACCGGCACGGCCGATCGTGCGTTTAACTTCACGCAGGTTACCGATGGATTCAAAGGAAGACAGCATCGAGGAATTCGTCCACGAACTCACCCGGTCCCAGAACGATCTGTTCTATTTCATCCGGGCGCTTTGTGGCGATGCCCATGCTGCCGCCGACATCCGGCAGGCCGTGAACATGATCCTGTGGCGCAAACGGGAGAAATTCAAACCCGGGACCAGTTTCAAGAACTGGGCGTTCCGGGTGGCCCAGCTCGAGGTAAAAAGCTATCTGCGCCAGCGCAAGAAGAGCAAGTTGATGTCCTTCGACGGTGATTTGCTCGATTGTTTCGCCTCGGAGCTCCCGGCCACGATCGACGAGTTCCCCGAACGCCGGACCGCGCTTTTGGAGTGCCTGAAAAAGCTCACGCCGAAGGATGACGAGTTGATCCGACACCACTACTGGTCCGGCGGCTCGCTGGCGACCCTCGCCCGGGCGACAGAGCGCAGTGTCGGCACCCTCAAGGCCCGCCTGTTCCAGCTTCGTGGATCGCTCCGTAAGTGCATTCGCGGTCAACTCAACCTCAAGGAGTCGTAATGGAAGAGCACGAACTCAACCGACTGCTCAACCGCCTGATCGACGGTTCGATCGAAGCCGATGACTTTGATCGCATCCAGGCGGTCCTGAAGCAGGATGAAGCGGCAAGACGGACTTACTACGAGCTGCTGGGCGTCGACATGCTTCTCGGCGAACTTTATGAAGTCCCTGACTACATCGCCGTCCACTCCCAGACGATGGACAACAGCTGGGCGCTCCGCCGGGCCAAACGCGGGATGTTCGCGTGGTCGGCGCTCGGAGCCGCCGCCATCCTGCTGATCACCCTCGGCACCTTCTTCCTGTTCAAGGCGCGTCCGCCGGAGATCAAGATCGCCGCTTCTGAGGACAGCCACTTTCACGTCAACGGCGAGATCCGTTCTGGAGGCATGCTGAACCCCGATGATTCCCTGGTCATCGACCACGGGGTCGTCTCCCTCGCTCTCGGTCCCTATGTGGAAGCCTACATCGATGGCCCGGCGAGGCTCCGTCTGATCGACCGCCAGGGCAGGCTTGAACTGATGGAGGGTTCGGCCTTTTTCCAGATCGCCCCCGGAGGCGGCGGATTCGAGGTCCACACGCCGGCGGGGATCATCCGCGACATCGGCACCAAATTCGGCGTTCGCATCCTCGCCGGTGGCCAGGTCGAGACCCACGTTACCGCCGGTGCCGTCGAAGTGGAGCGCCACCAAGGCGATGCCCCGTATCGTGTCGATGCCGGCGAAGCGGTGAAATGGAGCCCAACAGGCCCCATCCGTCGGACAATCATCAACGCCGACCTCTTCGTGCAGGCCCTGCCATGGCAGCATGTCTTGTTCCGCGACGACTTCAACGAGGAGGACGGCACGCTGCTTTCCGGCAAGAATCCCGATGTCGGCTGGCCCTGGCGGATCCTCATGGAGCCATCGCCGACCTTGGTGACCGACGGTCGCGTGGACACCTCCTTCGGACCCAGGACGATCAGCGGGAATTTCATTGCCGAGCCGTCCAGCGGCCGCCGGCGGGTCTATCTCGTCTCACTCACCACGCTCCCGCCGGAAAAAATCGACGACAAGGTCGGTCTGGCCAACGGTAGGGAGACCATCACCCTCTGGAACCGCGACGGATTTCCCCTGGTCAGCCTGACCGCCAATGCCACCGACCGCCACCGCTGGCATTTGTCGGATGACCGGACCGGCACCGCGTCCCTCGGTACCCAGCTGTCTGCACTTGAGGAGAACACCATGACCCTCAGCTACGACCGGGACACCGGGTTGGTCCGCCTCTACGAGGGCGGCAACACCCGGGGCACGCTTCTCGACCAGCTTTCCGTCCAGTCGGGTGAATCCCCCGTCTCCTTTACCGTGACGAATGCCGACGGCGGTGACGTCGCGATTGACGACGTGGATGTCCGGGTCGTCGCCTATCCGCAGGCAAGCCGCCTCGGGAGCGACGGAGAGTGATCGTGCCCGCGGGCGGATCGGGTTTGTCGCCGGCTTCACGATCTGGTTGGATACCACGGTGACGAGCGATCAGGCGCGGCCGGTGATTTATCAGGTGCTTCCACGCCTGTTTGGCAACCTTTGCACCACGCGTAAGGTCAACGGCACCTTGGCGGAGAATGGCTGCGGCAAGTTCCGCGATTTCACCGCGACCGCCCTGTCGGAGATCAAGGCCATGGGCTTCACCCACTTGTGGCTGACGGGAATCCACGAACAAGCCAGCGGCACCTCCTATCCGCAGCGCCCGGCGGATCCCCCGGATATCCTGAAAGGGATTGCCGGAAGTCCCTATGCGATCCGCGATTACTTCGACGTCTGCCCCGACTACGCCGTGCAGCCCGGGAAGCGCCTCGCCGAATTCAAGAACCTGCTGGGGCGTTGCAAGGAGGCGGGATTGAAGGTGATCGTGGATTTCGTGCCGAACCATGTCGCTCGCTCGTACGGATCGGACATCCGGCCCGGCGAGACCTTCGGGGCGGACGATGACAAAAGCGTGTTCTTCGACCGAAACAACCACTTCTACTATCTCCGGAGTAGCGACCCCGGTGGTGGCCCTCCCCTGAAGTTGCCAACCTCCTCGATGCCCGGCTGCAGCGGTTTGTTCGCGCCGGAGTCCGGGTTCGGCCGAGTCACGGGAAACAACTCGATCACCTGGTCACCCGGACGATCGGACTGGTACGAGACCGTCAAACTCAACTACGGTCACGACTTCACAACCGGGCCGGACACCTCGCACCTACCCGGTCCGGAGACACCGGTTGCGGACGTCCCCAAGACCTGGCGGACCATGGACTCGATCCTCGCCTACTGGCAGGATCTGGGAGTCGATGGCTTCCGGGCCGACATGGCACACATGATTCCGATGGAGTTCTGGGCTTGGTCGATCCACAGGGCCAGACAGCGAGATCCGGATGCCTTTTTCACCGCGGAGGCCTACGACAACGATCCGGCAAAGTTAACCACGGGGCACGTTCTCGATGCCCTGCTCGCGGCCGGGTTCGACGCGGTGTACGACGATCCCGTCTATGATATCCTCGAGGGCCTCTACGATTCGGGAAAATGGGCCAACGATCTCGATGCCCTCACCTTCACGGGGGATCGCTTTCACCGGTCCCTCCGCTATGCCGAGAACCACGACGAGGTCAGGCTGGCCAGCCCCAGGGAATGGGGCGGGCTTGGCATGGACGTCGGCCGGCCGGTGACCGCCGTTTTGTTCGGGATGGGTCGTGGCCCGCTGATGCTCTACTCCGGCCAGGAAGTCGGCGAGCCCGCCGCCGGACCGGAAGGCTTCGGTGGCGACGATGCCAGGACAACCATCTTCGACTACTGGTCGATGCCCGAATTCCAGAAGTGGGTGAACGAGGGCAAGTTCGATGGTGGCGGGTTGGAAGAGCGCCAGCGGAACCTGCGCGAATGGTATGGCAAGTTGGTGCGACTCATGCAGGAGCCGGCTTTCGCCCGCGGGAACTTCTATGGTCTGAACCACGCCAACAAGGAAAACCCCGGGTTCGGCCGTGTCGGGGATGAAGCTGCAAGCGGCCACTGGCTCTACGCCTACCTCCGCCACGATTGGCAATCCCGTCAGACTTTCCTGATGGTCGCCAATTTTCACGGCACCGAAACCCTGACCGACGTCCAGATCCAGATTCCCGCCGACGCCCTCGGTTGGCTTGGGGTGACCAAGAATGAGACCCCGCTCTTCACGGAGCGCTTGGAGGATGGTTGGACGTTTTCGGTGCCCGCGGCCGAGCTCCCGACCCAGGGTATCGCGCTTCCTCCATTGCCCCCCTTGAGCGCCAGGGCAATCGAGATCGTCAAAGTCCCGAGCTAGCGCAAGATCACGAGCAGGGGCCGGTGGTCACTGGCTGAAGTCACCGCTTCGTCGTCGAGGATGCGGCAGCGGTCCCAGTCGATCGATCCCTTCAGCGGGTTGCTGATCATCACGAAATCGATGCGTGAATAGATGTCCTCGTAGCTCCAGTGATGGGTCCAATACTCGCCGCGCGAGTCCTTGATCGCCACCATCGCCAGCGACCGGTCGTTCCTGCCGCTGCCGCGCACCGCACGGATGGCCGGACTTTGACGGGTATCATTGAAGTCTCCGTAAACGACCAGACGCGCGTCGGGGCTCTCCTTGATGATCCCGTCAATCTCGCGCCGGAGCAAATGGGCTTCATGCAAGCGCATGTCCGCTTGATCGCCGTCGTCCACCTCCCGTTTGGACTTCAGATGAACTCCGAGGAACCGGAAGTCGCCGACGGGAGTGGTGACGGTTGCATCGAGAATCCCCCGCTGCATCTGATATTCCCTTCCATTGGAACGGTAGCTCAAATCGTCGTGCACCAAGGTCTTCCCGATCGGAAAACGGGACAGCAGGACCAAGCTCCGGGTGGGATCCGATCCACGGTTCAGATGGAAATGGGGCATCGGGTGTCCGGCCCTTTCGAGATAACCCTGCAGGTCACGCACATCATCCTCCGTGCCGATTTCGGAAACGCCGAGGATGTCCGGCCTTGCCTTGACGAGGACCTCCGTGATCGCCTGCCGCTCCTTCTCCGGCTTGGGTGCTCCCTTCCGGCTTTGACCATCGACGTATCGGTCCATGGTCAGCCAGTTCTCGACGTTGTAAGCGACGAAGCGGACATCGGCAACCTCACTGCCGGCATCACGCGTGACCAGCGCTTCGGTCGACTTGACGCCCTCCACCTCGGGAGTCGCGGTCGCGACTTCGGCCGACGGCTCGGGAGCGGGTGACCCATGACCCGCCCAATCGCCTGACTGGTCCTTGTCCTTGCAGCCTCCGAGCGACAAGAAAAACGCCCCGAGCAACCCCGGAGCGATTCGACTGATTCGATTCAGCAAGGACCTTTTCATTCAGGCCTTCTCGTGGGCCTCCTTGCCAGCGGCCTCCTTGATCTTCACCTCGTCCTCGGCGCGGGTAATCTCGCGCTCGAAGTCCTCGCGGGCCTTCTTGAATTCACCCATGCTCTTGCCCACGCCGCGGGCGAGCTCGGGCAGTTTCTTTGCACCGAAGAGAAGAAGGACGATGAGGAAGATGACGACCATCTCCTGGCCGCCGAGGCCGCCGATGAATGCGAACGAAGTGTTCATGAATGAAGAGTAGGACCGCCCCCGGCGGCTTGCAATGGGAATAACGGTCTCGGACAGCGTCGCCTTTCGTCCCGATTTGTAACGGCATGCGGAGGCAATTCACCACTGAGACCCCCGCGTTGGAGCCGGATGGGGCGACCAGGAACTTCCGCCCGGAGCTTCTTGGCGGTTTTCATTCCCGGATTCCCCCGCTATCCGCAGGCCGTGCGATTGCCGGTTCACGAGATCGAAGAAGAGTTGATGGCAGCGGTTTCTCCCGGACGGAACGACCGTCTGCTTCTGAAAGCGCCGACCGGATCGGGAAAATCGACGGCCGTTCCCGGCATGCTGCTCGATGCCGGCATTCCCGGCAAGATCCTGGTCATCGAGCCCCGGCGCATGGCCGCACGGCTCCTCGCCGGCTGGGTGGCGAAGCTGCGGGGTGGATCGATCGGCCACGAAGTCGGCTACGCAGTGCGTTTCGACACAAAGTACGGTCGAGACACCCGCCTGATCTACATGACCGACGGGGTCTTCCAACGCTGGCTACAGGATGATCCGGGGCTGTCGGGCGTCGGTGCTGTGGTTTTCGATGAGTTCCATGAACGACGACTTGCCGTCGACGTCACCCTCGGTCGCTGCCTTGATTTGCAGGAAGCTTCCCGGTCCGACCTGCGCGTGCTGGTCATGTCGGCCACGCTCGATACCCGGGAGCTTGGCAGCTATCTGGCCCCGGCAACCCAGCTCGAAGCCGGCGGGAGGACCTTCCCGATTGATATCTCCTACCGGGCCGGAGGTCCAAAAGCCCACGACCGGCGCGGCGGCCCGCCGCGGGAAACGCCCGTTTGGGAGAAGGTTGCCACGGTTTGCAAAGAGGCTCTCGCTCAGCCCGATGCGGGGGACGTCCTCTGCTTCCTTCCCGGCATGCACGAGATCCGCAAGACGGTGGAAGCCCTGCAAAATGCATCCTTCACCCGTAGCCATGACATTTTCCCCCTCCACGGCGGGCTTCCCCCGGCGGCCCAGGAGGCCGCCGTGTCGCCGGGGAAGCGGCCGAAAATCATCGTCTCGACCAACGTCGCCGAGACGTCCCTGACGATCGAGGGCGTCCGCACGGTAATCGATGCCGGACTGGCTCGCGAGGCGAGCTTCGACCCGCGACGCGGCATTGACACCCTCCTGATCCGGAAGATTTCTCGTGCATCGGCGGAGCAGCGGGCCGGACGGGCCGGACGCACCGGCCCCGGGCGTTGTTTCCGGTTGTGGAGCGAAAACGAGCACGCCCGCCGGGAGGCGTTCGACGCCCCGGAAGTGCGCCGGGTTGACCTTGCGGAAACCGTCCTGTTGCTGAAATCCGCGGGCATCCGTGACGTCCGCGGATTCCGGTGGCTCGATGCTCCGTTGGAAGAAAGCCTCGGCCGGGCGGAGTCGTTGCTCCATGACCTCGGCGCGCTGGATGCCGCGGGAGAATTGACGGAAGAAGGTCGTCATATGGCATCGCTGCCGCTGGAACCGCGCTATGCCCGTCTGATGCTGGCCGGGGTCGAACAGGGCTGCCTGGCGGAGATGGCGTTCATCGCCGCGGCGGTTCAGGGCGAAGGGATCTTCGTCTCGAAACGCGGAGGCATCGGCAGGAAAGACTTCGTCTTCGCCGGCGACGCCAGCGACTTCGAGGCCGAGTGGCGGGCCTTCGACTCGGCTGCGGGGATGGACTTCGATCCGCGTCGCTGTGCCCCGCTCGGAATCCATGGTCGCGGCGCGCGGGAGGTTGCGCAGGGGCTCCGGCGGCTCGAGCAACTCGCCTTGCGGCGCGGGTGGCCGCTCGGCACGATCGATTTCCAGGCGAACCGCGAGGCGGTTGGCCGCGCCATGCTGGCCTCGTTCAGCGACCGGCTCGGCGTGCGCTTTGGTGGCGCGACCTTGGCTTGCCGGGTGGTCGGCAAGCGCAAAGGCAAGCTTGATGACGAGAGTGCCGCCAAGGATGCCGCCGCCTTCGTCGCCGCCGAGATCACGGAGGTTGAGGGCCGCGAAGTCACCGTCCAGCTCCGGCGCGCCACTGCGATCGACCCTTCTTGGTTGAGGGACTTGTTCCCGGATGATTTTTCAATTTGTGACGGCGCGAGCTACGACGAGCCTCGTCGTCGGGTGGTCGCGCGCAAGGAGACCCGCTTCCGCGACCTTGTCCTCGAGGCCAAGGAAAGCGACCACGGCGTCAACCTCGACGCGGCTGCAGAATTGCTGGCCACGCGGGTCCTTTCGGGCGAATTGCTGCTCAAGAAGTGGGATGCCGCCGTCGACCAGTGGTGCGCCCGCCTTTCGTGCCTTGGTCAATGGATGCCGGAGCTCGAACTTCCCGGCTGGAGCGACGAGGACCGCGCGGCAGCCGTCGCGCAGATCTGCCACGGCGCGCTCGGCTACAAGGACATCAAGGAGCGTCCGGTTTGGCCGGTCTTGCGCGAATGGTTGAGCGCACCGCAACGGGCGGCCCTGGATGCCTATGCACCGGAACGGATCACCTTGGCCAACGGCCAGAATCCGAAGATCACCTACGAGATCGGCAAGGATCCTTGGATCGGCCTGCGGGTCCGCGATCTGTTCGGTGTCTGGGAAACCCCTGCCATCGCGAACCAGCGGGTGCCGCTCCTGGTCCACGTGCTGGCGCCGAACATGCGGCCATGGCAGATGACCCGCGACCTCGCGAGCTTCTGGTCCGGCGGCTACGCCCAGATGAAAAAGGACCTCGCGGGCCGCTATCCGAAGCAACCGTGGCCGGACGACCCGAAGGCATGGCTTGCCGCGGGTGGCGGGAAACGCTGAGCTGCCCCGGTCGTGTGGAAAGTCGTTCTCATCCTCTCCCTCCTGCCGCTGGTCGGCGCGTGGCTCGGGCGACACTGGTTCTGGACCCGCGTCCAGTTGCAGGGGATGCGCCGCGATTGCGGCACCACTGCCCGGCAACTCCGCGAACGCCTCGGCCTGCCCGCCGGACGCAAGGGCAGTGACACCCACGCCGCCGCCTTGGGAAACTCCTTGCGGGAGTGCGGCCTGCTGTTGCTTGAACGCGACGGCAACCTGCAGGCAAAAGCGCGCATCAAGGGTGCCTTCTTGACCAAAGCCCTGCCCGCGCTGGCCGGCATCGTCGGTTTTTTCGGCATCCTCTCGAAACGGGTGCCTGCCGGCTGGGCGATCGCGGGGGCCATTGCCGTGGTTGCCATGTGGACCTTGCTGCGCCTCACCGGGCTGGCCATCGAATGGCGGGCGGTTGCTCGCGGAACCGAGGCCCTGCAGGCAAGCCGCGCCCTGAAACGGCTCGACGACGAGGAGGAAGTCATCCGCTGTGCCAAGGCCAGCGTTTGGAGCACCGTCTGGCCCTTCTAGGACACCGGCTTCCGCCGGATTGTCAGCAGGACTCCCGCAAACGCCAGCGCGGCAACGCCCCAATCGCCGATCACGGCATACAACGAGGTCGGCGGATCCTTCGGGATGTCGAGCTCCACCAGCATCGAGCCGCGGGTGAAGGTGCTGCCATGGTCGTCCCTGAGCTCCTGGACCGGCCCGCCGTTTGGCGATGCGGTGACCCCGGTCGCGGTGACCGCCGCCGACACCCCGGTATTCGCGCATCGCAGCATCGGCCGCCGCAGCTCGATCGCCCGGAACCGGGCATTCGCGAAATGCTGGGCGGCCCCCTGGCTCTCCTTGAACCAACCGTCGTTGGTCACGTTCACGATGATCTGCGGCCCCTTGCGCACGAACTTCCGCATCAACCGGGCCACGGTATCCTCGAAACAGACCGCGGGAACCAAGCCGACCGTTTCGCCCCGGAGATCAAGCGCAAGCGGTTCCGTTCCCTCGCCCGGGCTGAAGGCACCCCCGTATTCAACCCCCGCCTGCTGCTTGTAGATCTCCGCGAGGAACGGCAGCTTGTCGACCAAGGGTATGTATTCGCCGAAGATCACCAGATGATGCTTCCGGAAGGTCTGCAGCCCTTCGTCCGGGGAAAGGACGGCGAGCGAGTTAAAAATCCGGGCGTCGGGTTTCATCACGAACCCCTCATCGACCTCCTCGCCTTCAATTTCGTTCACCCCCATCACCAGGGTGAATTCCCCGGCGGAACGGATCCGGTCAATGGTGATCCGGTTTTCCATCCCCATGGCCCACTGACCGGAGTCGGTCTGCAGGATCCTGCCGGTCAATGCGGTTTCCGGCCACACGATCCAATCCGGCGTCTTGAGTTCAATCCCCCCCTCGTCGCCGTCCTGCATTGCCGCCTGCAAGCGCTCCTGGTCGCTCTCGGCAATCCGGTCCAAGGCGGAAAGAGTCACATCCTCGTAGCCGAGGTGGATATCCGTGGCCGACATCAGCTGCCTGGATGCCTCCTGGGGAATATTGAGCTGCACCAGCAGGGCTTTCAGCCGGATGCTCTCGCCTTTGCCCACGGAGGCCAGGCGGAAGACCCCGTAGCTCGTGACCGCCGCCAGCAGGACCGCCGCGACCAGGAAATCGAAGCGCGGCTGGCGACGCCCGATGCCCTCCTTCATCCGTCGAACCACCTGGACGATGACCGCCTGGAGGAACACCGGCAGGAACGAAAGTCCCGTGGCACCGAGAAGATCCGCCGCCTGGGCGATCACCGGGGTCTCGTGGAAAGCGACCCCGAGGGTGTTCCAGCTGAAGCCGGTGAACATCCAGCCCCGCAAGAGTTCGAATCCCGCCCAAACCGAGGCACAGGCAAAGGCATGGCGCAAGCTGTGCAAGGTGACCGCCCGGCTTCCCGCATCCGGGGCAGGCGGATTCCGCCAAGGATTGCCCCAAGTGGCCGCGAACACCGCCCACATTGCCGGATAGACCGCGAGGTAAAGGGCGACCACCACCCAGCCGAGGCCGCTGACTTCACGCAGCCAGGTGAGCGTGGGCAGGAAAAACGCCACCCCGCTCAAATAGCCGAACACGAATGCCCTTCGCTTCCGCCGCGTTTCGCCGAGGCTCCACAAGGCCGCAAGCAAGGGAACCAGCGTGATCCACACCAACCCGACCGCGTGAAACGGCGGAAACAGGAAGACCATCCCCAAGCCACTGGCAAGAGCGGCAAGAGGACGAAGCAGGCGCTGGGACTTTCTCATGGTTGCACGAATCCGCTCCTCGGAACGCCGCGGTCACGCGCAGCCATTCACACCCGCCGGAGCGCGCGTTTCACGCCATCCGGGCCTTTGCGTCGGCTTCGATCGCGGACCACAAGCTGTCGAGCGCCGCCGACACCTTGGCCTTCGAGGCAGCGAGGTCCTCTGCGGGCGAATCCTTGCCGAAAAGGTAGAACTTGATCTTCGGCTCCGTGCCCGACGGCCGGACCGCAAACGATCGCCCGTCCTCCAGATCGACAAACAGCATCTTCTCCTTGGGCAGGGCATCGCCTTCCTCGTCGAAGAGGTCCTGGGTGGCGAAATCGCGGATCCGCGACACCTTGCTGCCATCGACCTCTTCCGGTGGTTGCACCGAATAGGAACCGGCCAGGGCCTGGATCTTCGACGCCCCGTCGGCCCCCTCCATCACCAGCGATTTGCCACGCTCCTCGTGGTAGCCGAACTGGGTGAAGATGTCGTCCAGCAGGTCGGCGATCGTCTTGCCGATCGACTTCGCGTAGGCCGCGACCTCCGCGAACATCACGGCGGCGCCATTGCCATCCTTGTCCCGGACAAAGTCGCAGCCGAGATAGCCGTAGCTCTCCTCGCCGCCGAAAAGGAAGAAGCGCGAGTATTCCAACCGCAGGGTGCGGGTCGTCGCCTCGTCGAGGGACCGGTAGTCGACACCCTTCTTGTCGGCAGGAATGGCATCCTCATACTTGCGCAGCTTCTCCGCGATGTACTTGAAGCCCGTCAGCGTGTCGACCACACCGATCCCGTAGTGGTCGGCGATCGCGCGCTGCAACTCGGTGGTCACATAGGTTTTCACGAACAAGGCGCGGGCCCGGGTCGTGTCGTTCAGCCAGCCGATCTCGAAAGCGGTCTTGGCCCGATACCAGGCCATCAGCGAACCGATCTGGTTTCCGGTCAGAAGCCGCATCTTGCCGGCGCCGTCCCGAACCGCGACGCCCATGCGGTCGTTGTCCGGATCGGTGCCGATGACGATTTCCGCTTTCTCCTTGTCGGCGAGGTCGACCGCCATCTTCAAGGCCGGGCCGTTCTCGGGGTTCGGCGACTCCACCGTCGGGAAGCGACCGTCCTGGATGTCCTGTTCCGGCACGGTGATCACCTCAAAACCCAGCTCCCGGAGCAAAGGCACGATGATCACCCCGCCGACGCCGTGCAGATTGGTGTAGACCACCCGCGTCTTGCTACCTTCCAGCAATTCCGGCCGCATCAACAGGGACTTGAGGCGGTCCATGTAGCGCCGGTCGAGGTCGGCACCGATCGTGGTCACCGTCCCCTGCTCCGATGCCGGCAGCGGCTCGAAGATCTCACTGTCGAGTGCGTTGACCTCGGCGATGATCGCGGAGGCATGGGGTTCGACGATCTGGGCACCTTCGTTGAAGTAGGCCTTGAAGCCGTTGTCGTGGGCCGGGTTATGGCTGGCCGTCAGCACGACCCCGGCATCGGCCCGCAGGTCACGCACCGCGAAGGAGAGCTCGGGCGTCGCCCGGCCGGACTCGAAAAGGTAGGCGTCGCACCCCAGTTCGGCCGCCGTTTTGGCGCAGAACTCCGCAAAGTCGCGCGAGAAGTGGCGGGTATCGTGGGCGAACACCAGCTTCGGCCTCCGCGAAGAGCCGACATGCCGCTTCGCATAGCGGATCAAGCCCCGGACCGCGCGCGAGACATTGAAGAAATTCATCGTCGCGGTGCCGGCACAAGGATGCTCCGGGCGCTCGTTCGGCCCGCCCTTCCCCTGCTCCGCCCCGGTGACCACCCGGCCGATCGTCCGGCCCCGCAACCCGCCGGTGCCGAATGCCAGCGTCTTGAAGAAACGGTCGTTCAGCTCTTCCCACTGTCCCGCCGCGGCGAGTTCGGTGACGGCAGCCTCTGCGACCGGCGAAGCCGAGCCACGCAACAAGAGATCGATGTTGGTGCGGGAGCTTTCAAGTAGGTGGCCATCCTTGAGGGCCTGATCGAGTTGGGAGGCGAGGTCGCTCATTTCGCGCTGGATGGTAGCGGGTCGATCCCTCATGGCAATGCCCTCCATGCGACATTTGTTCGAAGCGGCCCTTGCCCGGCGCACACGTCTGCGCGCCCCGGGAACCGACATGTTCCGGCTGATTGACGGCGAGGGCGACGGCTTGCCGGGGCTGGAACTCGAGGACTTTGCCGGCCGATGGCTGCTCTCGACACGGGACCGGCGGCCGCCTGCCCAGCTGCTTGCGTGGCTCGAGGACCAGCAGCGCCCGGTCTATTGGAAACGACTCGACCAACAGCAGAAGGAATCTCCGACGCCGCTCTTCGGCCCGCGTCAGAACGAGCCGTTCACCGCCGGCGAGAGCGGCCTGCAATTCGAGATCTCGTTCCAATCCGGCTACTCCCAGGGAATCTTCCTCGACCAGCGTGACAACCGCGCCGAATTGCGATCCCGGTTGAGTCCGGGTGACACGCTGCTGAACACCTTCGCCTACACCGGAGCCTTCTCGGTCTTCGCCGCATCCGCCGGAGCCACGGCGACCACGCTTGATCTGGCCCAACCCTATCTCGACTGGGCAAAGCGGAACTTCCAGCTCAACGGCATCGACCCGGCGGAACACTACTTTTGCAAGGGCGACACCTTCCACTGGCTCGCCCGCTTCGCGAAACAGGGCCGGCGCTTCACCGGGATCGTCCTCGATCCGCCGACCTTCTCCCGCGACAAGGACGGCAAGGTGTTCCGCGTCGAAAAGGACTACGGGCGCTTGCTTGAACTCGCGCTCGCCTGCCTTACCCCGGGCGGCTTCCTCCTGTCTTCGACCAACTGCAGGACCCTGTCGCCCCGCATGTTCGAGCGCCAACTCCGCGAGGTGGCACCGCGCACGGTGCAGACCCGACATGCGCCAATGCCTGCCGACTTCACCGCGGAACCGTATCTGAAAAGCATCTGGCTCGAAACGTAAGCACCCGTCCCGGCTGATCGACCGGAACGGGTGCACGAGCCTCCCTGAAAATCCTTATTCCCCGTCGGGATCGACGTCCTTGCCGAAGCGCAGCTTCAAGCCGTTGCCTTGGAAATCCGTGTCGATGTTGAGTTTCTCGATGCGCGGCCTGTATTCCTGCGGGACGGCTTCCCGGTCCTGCGGAGTGTCGTAGGGCCCCTCCCACTCAACCTTGCCACCAGGCCCCAAAATCCGCACTTCCTTGCCCCCGTCCATGCTGCGGAGTTCCACGCCGCTGCCATCGGGATCGATCATCCGGAAAGTTCCCGCACTGCGGATCTTGAGCTCCCCGTTGGCATTCCCGGGCACCGCGAACGCGTCCGCGTTGTTCATGCCTTGGAGCATCATCTTGAGGCGCTTGTGCATCTCCTCCCCGATCATTTGCTCGGGAAAGGCGCCATTGCCGGCAGGATCACCCTCGAATTCCCTGAGGTTTCTCTCGATCTCCTCGCGAAGCCGCTTTGCCTGATCCTGGGGCATGCCGTCGAGCAACAAGCGGTCGAGCGGCTTCACGTCCCCGGCAGCCAGTGCGGGCGGGAGCTCGGGTGCGGTCCCCAGCGCGATCTTTGCAGTGCCGACTTTGCCGCGGTGGATGAATTCAACATCGACCTCGTCGTCCGGTTTCATCCCGCCGATCACGTCGCGGAGTTGTTCATGGGAGCCGATCGAGTTGCCGTCGACCTTGGTGATCACGTCGTTCTGGGCGATGCCCGACTTCGCGGCCGGACCATTGGCATCCAAGGCACGGACGACCACGCCCTGGCCCGCATCGAGCCCGAGATGTTCGCCCAACAAGCCGGGCACCTGCGAGGTTCCGACACCCAGGTAGGCCTTCGGATCTTCGAGGGGCACCACCTGGCCGGCATCCGGCGCCTCAAGCGGCACGACCTTGACGTCTTCCGGTTTCGGTTGCGGGGGGATCGGTGCGGCGGCGCCGGGCGGCTCGATCGCCAGCACGGACGAAGCCACTCCCACAAATGCCGCAATGCCGTATGCAGTGGATGATTTCATGTTCGTTGCGATTAACATACGGTAAGCGTAGTAATTCGCCCTCCTCGTCTTGGAAAATCAGTCGATTTTCTCGGGAACCTCCAGGTATTCAACCCTCGGCACTTCCGCCTCGAAAGTCCGGCCGTTCGCATCGCGCAATTGCACGCGATCCCGGTAAATGACCCGCACCCGGCGCACCGGCCGGCCGTCGGCCGTCCACTTGACGCCTTCATCCTTCGCCTCCTCGAGACCGCTGCCGAAGCTCGCGTTGACGAAAGCGCCAGGATCCCGGGGTGCAGCAGCCGGTCCACGTGCCGAGATCTCCGCAACCGGCTTCGCCGGCGGAACCGTTCCCGGACCATCCATCATCAGGGCGCTGAACGCACCCGCCATGGCGACGGCAGCTGCCGCCGCGAACCACGGCCGGCGGTGGCCCGGTTTTGATTCGGCCCTGGACCCGCCCGGGAACAACACCACCTTCTCGTCGATCGGAAAGGCTACCTTCGAAACGGTGGCCACCATGCGTTCGGTCATCGCATCGGTCAGACCTGCAGGCTGCATGGCCGAAAGCTTGCTCACCACTCCCGCGGTCGATACCCCGGGCACTTGCAGTCTTCCCTCCACGGCGGCGAGCAGGCGATCCAGGCACGCCGCGTCGGGTGCCACGGGTCGCATGCCCTTGAGCGTGTCTTCGAGAGTCTGGAAGTTGTCGTCCATGCGTTGTTCGGAATGATCGTCGTTCAAATCGAAAGGTCTCCTTTGCGCCGCGCCGAAGAGAGCTTCTTCTTGAGGGCTTCAAGTCCATAGCGATACCGCGAGGCCGCCGTGTTTGGAGAAATATCAAGCGCTTCGCCGATTTCAGCGAAAGTCCGCTCACCCCAGATCTTCATCACTACCACCTCCGCGAATTTCGGCGGCAGTTCCTTGAGACCGGCCTCCAGCAACTGGCGGGTCTCGTCTTCGGAAGACTCGCTTTCGAACCAGGGATGAAAGGCCTCGCGCTGGTCCGCTTCGGATTCTTCGCTGACGACATCCTCGCGGCGGCGACGGCGGTCATCGCGGCGGCCGAGATCGATGGACAGCCGGCGGATGGTGGTGAAAAGGTATGGCATCCACGCCTCCTGCCCCCCGACGAAATCGTTGGAGTTGATCTTGTCGACCAGCTTCACCAAGGCGTCCTGCAAGACGTCCTGGGCATCCTCCGTGGAGCGTGTCTGCTGGCGGGCGAACAGGAGCAACCGGGGTCCAAATTCGCCCAACCACTCGCGCCAGGCGGTGGTGGAAAGCGATTCGCTTTCAGCGGTGGATGGGTTCACGTCGTCGTTGGGATCCATGGCTTCAGCGTCGTCAACCTAGCCCCTTGTCTACCGAATGGCGAGCGATTCGCCGTGACAATGCCCTGCCGGTCGGCGAACCGGCGACCTTCGCCACCTGATCCGGCGGCCCCTCCGCCAGCAAGCATCCGCCCTCGCGCCCCCCGCCCGGTCCCAAGTCGATCACCCAGTCGGCGGCAGCGATGACATCCAGGTGATGTTCCACCACCAGCACGCTGTGTCCGGCTTCGCGCAAACCACGGAATGCCACCAGCAGCCGCTCGACGTCGCCGAAGTGCAGGCCGGTCGTCGGCTCGTCGAAGAAGTAAAGCGTGTGCGGCGCCGCCGGCTTGGAAAGTTCCACCGCCAGCTTGAGACGCTGGGCCTCCCCTCCGGACAAGGTATTCGCGGCCTGGCCGAGACGCAGGTAACCGAGCCCGAGCGAATCGAGAACCTGCAAGCCGCGGCGCAGCTTCGGCACCGCGGCGAAAACCTCCAGGGCCTCACCGGCCGTCAGGTCGAGAGCGTCGGCGATGCTCATTCCCTTGAACCGCACCTCAAGGGTTTCGCGATTGAAGCGCCGGCCGCCACATGAGCGGCAGATCACCCAGGCGTCCGGCAGGAAATTCATCTCGATCTTCAGCCGTCCCGCGCCCACGCAGGTCTCGCAGCGGCCGCCATGGGTGTTGAAGCTGAAACGACCGGCACCATAGCCGCGCTGGCGGGACAGCGGGAGCTTCGAATAGAGGTCACGGATCACGTCGAACATGCCGGTGAACGTCGCCGGGTTCGAGCGCGGACTGCGGCCGATCGGCGACTGGTCCACTGCGACCACTTTTCCAAGATGCTCCATGCCCTCGATCCCACGGTGGGCACCGGGGGCGTCCCCGCTGCCGTTGAAATGCCGCTTCAGCGACCTCAACAAGACATCGTCGGCAAGGGTCGACTTGCCGCTGCCGCTGGGTCCACTGAGGCAAACGATGCCGCCCAAGGGTATCCTGACGTCGAGATCGCATAGATTGTGCTCGGTCGCGCCTCTAACGACCAAGGCCTCGTCCAGCAGGCTGAACCCCTTGCCTCCTTCCGGAGCGGCAACCGGTTCGGCGAGCCAACGCATGGTGGGAGAGCTTTCCGGAAAGTCCTGGAGCGTCGCGGAGCCGAGAATCTGACCGCCTTCGGTCCCGGCACCCGGACCCAGTTCAATCATCCAGTCGGCGGCGCGGATCATCTCCTCGTCGTGCTCGACGACCACCACGGTATTGCCCCGGTCGCGAAGCCGCTTCAGAGCGGCGATCAACCGCCCGGTATCCTGGTCGTGCAGGCCGATGCTCGGTTCATCGAGGACGTAAAGGACCCCGGTCAGCCCGCTGCCCAACTGGGTTGCAAGCCGGATTCTCTGGGACTCTCCCCCCGAAAGTGTCGCGCTGGATCGGTCGAGCCCCAGATAGCCCAGCCCCACCTCCTCGAGGAAGCCCAGCTTCTCGCCCACGGCGCCGCTCAGCTGCTGGCAGACCTCCACCCGGTCGTCCGGCAGGCAAATCCCGGCCAGCCAGGCCGCGGCTTCTTCCACCGGGAGCGAACAAAACTCCTGGATCCCCAACCATCGTCCCGCTCCATCCGCGATCTTCACCGCCAGGATCTCCGGCTTCAGTCTCCTGCCTTGGCAAACGCTGCAGGGCCTCTCCGCCATCACCCGCAGCAAGCGCCTCCGCACCGCCTCGCTGCGCGCCTCCCCCAGCTTTCGTTCGGCCTCCCGGCAAAGCCCTTCGTAGCGCTTGAGCTGCTTTTTCTTTTCAATCCCGACCCGCCATCCGGTGTCGAATTCCCCGCCCTCGAAGATCAGCTTCTTGCCTTCCGCCGACAAGCCGGTCGCGGCCGTGTCCTCCGGCAGTCCAAGCATCCGCAGGATGGCTGCCGCCTCCTTGGCGAAGCTCTTGCCCCGCAAGGCACCGACCTTCCACCACCCCTTGATCCCCCCCTTGGCCAAGGGAACATCGGGATCGCCCACCAGGAGAGCAGGATCACAGAAGGTCTCCGTGCCCAGCCCCTCGCATGCCGGACAGGCACCGAGATGGGAGTTGAAGGAGAAATGGCGAGGACTCAGCTCGCCGATCATGAAGCCGGTCTGCGGGTTCCGGTAGCTGGTTTGGAATGAAATCTCACGCCATCCGTCGCCATCGCTCACAAGCACCCGTGCTTCCGCACCGCAGATCCGCAGCGCCGTCTCGACGGAATCGGCGAGCCGGGCCTCGCCGTCCGGCCGGACCACCAGACGATCGACCACAACCTCCACCGCCGACACTTGCTCCGGCCACGAGGCCTCCGCCTCCTCGAGCTCGAGGATCTCCCCGTCGATCCTCACCCGGACGAAGCCCTGCCGCCGCAGGTCCCCGATCAAGCGCTTCCCGTCGGCCGCCTCCTCCGCGGGAACCGGCGCGAGAAGCACGACGCGGGTGCCCTCGTCCATGCCGGAAATCGCCGCCACGATATCTCCCGCACTCATGCGGGTCAGCCGCTCTCCGGTCACCGGGTCGTGGGGAACACCGGCCGCCGCCCACAAGATCCGCAGGTGTTCGTGGATCTCGGTCACCGTTGCCACCGTCGAGCGCGGATTCAGCCCGCCGCTTCGCTGTTCGATCGCAATTGCCGGACTCAATCCCTCGATCGAATCGACGTCCGGCTTTTCCAACTGATCGAGGAACTGTCGGGCGTATGCCGAGAGCGACTCCACGAATCGCCGCTGCCCTTCCGCAAACAGCGTGTGGAAGGCCAGCGACGATTTGCCCGATCCGCTCGGACCGGTCACCACCACCAGCTTGCCACGCGGGATATCGACGTCGATTCCCCGCAAATTGTGCTGCCTCGCTCCCCGGATCCGGATGCTGTCCACGGCAAAAGGAGAATGCGCCGGGATGCCCGTGCCAAGCGCCAATGCGGTCGTGGCGGAGGCGAGGCTTCACCTGGTAGCTCTCGTCTCCTATTTCTTGGGAGGAGCGATCGCGAAGGGAATCGTGATTTCCTTCAAGTCCGACCAATAGCGCACCGTCACGGCCAACTCCTTCCCCTTGGCCTTGGCGAAGTGGTAGGTCTTGCGGTCGCCCGACCAGGAGCTTCCGTTCCCATCGAGCTCCGCTTCACCGTCCATCACCACCACCTCGATGATCGCCTGATGATCCCCGGTGATCTGGATGTTCGTGGAGTCTTTCCCGCCGCCGAAGAATCCCCCGCCGCCCGCCACGCCGATCTTGAACGGGCCGAGATCCTTCGGTGCTGTTTCGTCACCGGCCAGAGTAACCTTCTTCTCCTCGGACGCCGCGGCGGTGACCGCCTTGATGCTACCGTCGAGTGTCGACTGCTCCACGCTGCCGAACAGGTCACCGGGAAAGCTCACCGTGAAGCTGCCGATCTTCCCGTCTTCGCCCACCTTGGAAAAACTCTCCTGCTTCCAGTTCGGCTTTCCGCTGCGGGTGCGGGCCCACTCGCGGCCATCGCCCAGCTTGAAACTCTTGATCTCCACCGAGTCGTCCTTGAACGCGACCAGGTCTTCACCGCGGACCAGGAATGAGAAAGCCACCCCCGCTTCATGCCCCATCGGTTTCACCTCGAAGCCCACATCATCACCGAGCGGCTTGCCGATGCGGGTCTGGATCAGGGAAACGTCGTAGGATTGCGCGGGAGCGAGACAGGGTAGGAAAAGGACGGCAAACAGGGTGGCTTTCATCCCCGGCAAGCTGCCGGAAAAAGCCACCCCCGCCAAGGTGAAGCATCACGGTGTCCGCAAGCGGAAGAACCCCCGCCCGGCCTCCGCCGGAACCGCGACATCGAGGGTCGCCCCGCCGCTGGCATCGATTTCGATGAGGCGGTCCTCCGACCACTTGGTCAGATTCGTTGAGCTCTCGAGGACGCAACTTTGCCCGGGAAGCCCGGTCACCTGGATCCGCACGCTGCCCGGATCCCCCGGCACCGATCGCAGGGCGAGAGTCGGCACGGGGAGGTCCCCTTCCACCAGATTCCGGGCGGTAAGGTTGCCCGAAGCAGCTCCAATCGTTAGGGTGACCGTGACCGGTGCCGAGTCGAGCACGCCGTCATTGGCGACGTAAGTGAAGGAATCGGCCCCTTCGAAGAGGCCGGTCGGCTTGTATCTGAAAACCCCCTTCTTGTTGAGCTTCAGCACGCCGGACGAAGGCCCCGACACCACCCGGAAGGTCAACGGGTCGCCGTCGGCATCGGAACCCGAGGCCCCGAATACCACGGGCTTCTTGACCGGTCCGGACAAGTTCATGGCCTGGGCGACCGGGGCACGGTTGTTTGGATTGACGACCGAGACATCGATCCAAGCCGGCTTCGACTTGGTGGTCCCGTCCAAGGCCCTGAAGGAGAAACGGTCCTTGCCCTTGAATCCTGCGTTCGGGGTGTAGACGAAGTTGGGGCTGGTTCCGGAAATCGTGCCGTTCGACGGCGACCTGACAATTTCGAAGGTCAGTGGATCCTCATCGAGATCCGTTCCGGTCACGACCACCACCTTGCTGCTGTTCTGGTTCGCAACGACCGCGGCCGAATTGGCCACCGGCCGGCGGTTCTTGTCCTTCACGCGGATCGTCACGGTGGCCGGCGGAGAGTTCGCGACGCCGTCACTGACGCGATAGGTGAAGGATACGGTCCCGGTCCATTTGCGCTCGGGCGTGTATTTCATGTTCGGGGGCGTCCCGCTCAAGGTCCCGGAAGCCGGCTGGCTCAGCACGGTGAAAGTGAGCGGATTGGCGTCGGCATCGTCGCCGCTCAAGGTCACGGCAACGGTCTTGTTCTTCATCGAATTCACCGACTTGCCATGGGCCACCGGAGTGGTGTTGGTGCCGTTGATCGTGATCGATACCGTGGCCGCGGCCGAATAACCGGTGCCGTCGTGAACCCGGTAGGTGAAACTGTCGCTCCCGGTCACGCCGTTGTTCGGCTGGTAGGTGAGGTTCGGAGCGGTCCCGGAGAGGGATCCCTTCGAAGGCCCGGAAAGAATGCTGAAGGTCAGGCTGCTGCCCTCTACATCGGTCCCCGACAAGTTGATCCCGACGCTGGTGTTGCGTGTCGTCGTCACGGACTTCGCGGCGGCGACCGGGAGATCGTTGACCGGGGTGATCGATATCGAAACGGTGGCGGACGAGGAGTTGAACTCGCCGTCGTTGACCCGGTAGGTGAAGCTGTCACTCCCGTTGGCATTGGCGTTCGGCCGGTAGGTGAGGTTCGGCGCGGTGCCCGACAGCGTCCCCTTCGTGGGCGAGATGAGGATCGAATAAGTCAGGGAATCGCCCTGCGGATCGGAGCCCGACAAGGTCGCAGCAACCTGCCCGTCCTCCAGCACCGTCAGCGAAAACGGGTTGGCGGTCGGTGCGGTATTCGGATCGGTAGGCACCGTGTAGACGACCTGCGAGGACGGAGCGCTGGCCAGACCGGAGGTATTCACGGCAACCACGGCGAAGTAGTAGGTAACCCCCTGGGTCAGGTTGCCTGCCGTGGCCGAAGTGCTCGCCCCGGCATTCACCGTGCTCGAGTAGGAACCCGACGAAGTTCCGTATCTCAGCTCGTAGTGGTCGATGTTCGCTTCCGGGTTGGCATCCCAGGCCAAGGTGACGGACCGGGTGCCGGCGGCAGTCGCCTCGCCGGCGACGCCGAACCAAGCCATCAAGACGACGGCCAGGTGGATCAGGAATCTAGGTTGAACGGGGGTGGCGAAGTGTTTGGCGGCGACCAAATGATTCATGTTCTTCGGGCAATGGATGTGCGTTTTCCAGTGACGCGTCTCCGCGCCGGTATCGCAGGGGGCTGGCGGGAGGCCCTCGCCATCAAGAACAGCCCCACAGGGCAGCCTTGATTTCCATTCAGGATGGAAGCCGGCGACGGCGATCTCGAAATCTGGTGGCTGCAAGTCGTCCCGGACGGGGCACCATCCGCCCGGCTTTTCCGGGATTTGATCCGCCCAACCGAACGATAATCCGGGTCGAGACGGTCAATCCGGCCGGGGGGAGCCATGGCGACTTGCACGATGATGCCGGGGCTTTTCATGGAACTTCTTAGCCCGGTCAAACCCCGTTAGAGGGATTGACGTTTGGGGGAATGTAAATGATCAGGATCCCTTAACAAGAAAATCTGTGAATAACTTTTGAACACCATTGAACCTTAGATGTCTTCGCAAAATGACAGCCCCATGAAGCTCCCTCATGAGTTCGATCCGGGACGAAACTTTTTCGCCGGCACGCGCGGATACGACGCGTCGGAAAGACAAACAAATCCGCCACAACGGGCTCCAGCCCCCCTCTTGGCCGGACTACCGACCTCGCAAGCTCAGCGGCGCAGCAACTTGGCTCCGGTGGCAGGATCCACCGTGAAGCTGGTGGATGCGAAGGGCTTCAGGATACCGCCCTCCTCCACCTGATACTCGAAAGCCTTGATGGGCTTGGTCCCCTCGATCTCCGACATGAGGTAGACGCGGATCGTGAATGCTTCCTTGCCGGTCCCGCCTTCGAGTCCCTTGACCGTGTAGGCGATCGAGTTCGCACCGTCCTTGGCCCCGCCGAGAATCACCTCGGCCTCCTTCGCGTTGGCAAAGCGGTGGCGGCTGAATTGATTGATCTGAACCTGCACTTCCCGTCCCGGACAGAACACGTAGACCTTCGCGATGTACTTCGCCGCCGGAACCATCGGCGGACTCGGAGGCACCACCCCGGTCGCCTGGAATTCGGGAGTCTCCTCGACATACTTGAGGTCCCCGGCCGTAAGTTCCTTCCTTACCTCCGGCAGGGCAGCGAGATTGACGAAGTCCGCCCGGTCGTAGAGCCACGTGCCATTGGTGTTGATGAAGGAGAGCACCAGGATGTTGTCGGTCGGTTCGCCCTCGACCCCGAAATTGACCTTGCCGAAAAACGCCGCCTTGGCGGTGGCGCCGCGCTGGGAGAGGTGGATGATTTTCAATCCGTCCAGCCCGGGTGGCGGTGCCGGCAAGCTGAACACCGCCTGCGGAAACGGCCGCTTTTCGGACACCAGCCGGTTGCGCACCTCCACCTGGCGATGGGCGGCCGTGGCCCGCTTCCATGCGCTGGCGTCCTTGCGGACGATCGACGTGCGCCAGGCCTGGTAGCTGGCGACCAGGGATTTCCCGAGCGCCGGCGAAGGGGCCTGAGCCATGCTGGCTGCGGGCAAAGTGAACACTGCGAGATAGATCAGGAAGCGCGTCATCGGTGAATTGGATTGGACAAGGAGGCCTCGCTCATAACAATTCTTTTCGTCCTCCGGCCGTTTCCGGAGATCCGACCTTCCCATTCCCCCTTGATGAGTCAGCTCCATAGAACCCCGCTGATCGGCCAGGCCCGCCAGCGGGAGATGCTGAAATCTGCGACCACCTTCACGTATGCGGAATCTCCGGAAGGTCCGCTCCAAGCCCACTTCTTCACGCCCCCGGGCTTCGAACAGGGCGACCTGCGGCCGCTCATCATTTTTCTTCACGGCGGCTTCTGGGAGTCGCCGATGGCCACCCAGTTTGTCCCCCATTGCCTGCATTTCGCCCAGCGCGGAGCAGTGACGGTAACGCTGGAAACCCGCGTCGGCTCGGTCCACCGGACGGGCCCCGTCGAGGCGCTCGAGGATCTCCATGCCTTCCTGAAATGGGTGGCAGGCTTTGAGCAACATTTCGGCGTCGATCCGTCCAAGGTCATCCTCGGTGGTGCGGCCGGCGGGGCCTTCCTGGCACTTGCCGTGACGCTGCCGAAACTGAAAAAAGACGAGGTCGCCCCGGCCTATTCCCCGGCCGCCCTCCTGCTGTTCAGCACCCTGTTGGACCCGATGGTCCACCCCTTGCTCCAACGCTTCCCGGACCACTCGACCGCCAAGCGCCTGTCGCCGCTGCGGGCCGTCCGCCGCAAGGCGCCGCCGATGATCCTTTTCCACGGCAAGCGCGACCGGGTGACACCCTTCGTGCATGCGGAAAAGTTCTGCAAGTCGATGCGCTGGCGCCGGAACAAGATCGAGCTGGTGGATTTCGAGAACGCCGAGCACTCGTTCTTCAATTTCAACGTTTCCGACCTCCACTACGAGCTGAGCGTCTCCGCCGCCGACCGCTTTTTGGTGAGTCTCGGCCTGCTTGAACCGGCACCGGCCGACGAGGGGCTGGTGGAGCCGTTATGACAGAACCGGACGGGCGGCGAGGGCACAATTCCTGCTTGGCACTCCGAGGAAGCTGCCGTTTATTCCCCGCCCCGCGGGAGAGCTCCGCGCCGTGGTAAAAACGCGGGTCCGCGGGGACGGCAATTTCTGCCATTTCCTGCGATGAATCCCTATTATCACCCGAGCACTCCGCTGGTTTCCGGATCCCTCCACCGCCTTTCGGCCGAACGCGACAACTGCGGCATGGGCGCCATCGCCCAGATCCACGGCAAGCGCTCCTACCAGATCCTCGACTATGCGCTGAGCTCGGTGTGCAACATGACCCACCGCGGTGCGGTCGATGCCGACATGAAGACCGGTGACGGCTCCGGCATCCTCTCGCAGATCCCCTACCCGATCTTCCTCAAGGCAGCGGAAGCGCTCGGCACCAAGCTCCATGACCCCGGCGACCTTGCAGTCGCGGTGTTCTTCCTCCCGGTCGACGATGCCGCCGGCCGCCAGCAGCTCAAGGCCATGGCCGAAGAGGTCGTCGCCAAGCGCGGCATCTCCGTCATCGGCTGGCGCGAGGCGCCGGTCGATCCGGACGCCCTCGGCAAGCTCGCGCTGGCAACCCGCCCGCAAATCGAACACCTCCTGCTCCGCAAGCCTGCCGGTTGGGACGGCGATCACTTCGAGCGCCAGCTCTTCCTGTGCCGCCGCGCCATCGAGCGGCAGACCAAGGGCCTGAACGGCTTTTACATGCCGTCATTCTCGAGCCGGCTCATTTCCTACAAGGGCCTCGCCATGCCGGCCGCCCTGCGCGCGTTCTACAAGGACCTCCAGGACTCCGATTTCGAAACCGCGATCACGCTTTACCACCAGCGCTTCTCGACCAACACCTTCCCGGCCTGGCCGCTCGGCCAGCCCTTCCGCATGATGTGCCACAACGGTGAAATCAACACCGTCGAAGGCAACCGCAACTGGATGGCTTCCCGCGAGGAGTTCTTCGAGAGCGAGATCTGGGGCAAGGACGTCGAACTGCTCCAGGACCTGATGAACGAGCATGAGTCAGACTCCGCGTCCCTCGACCACGCCCTTGAGCTGTTGGTCCTCTCCGGCCGTTCGCTCGAGCACGCGATGTGCATGCTGGTTCCTCCCGCCTACCGCAACGACGAGGACATTTCCGACGACCTGCGGGCCTTCTATCAGTACACCCGGTCCTTCTCCGAACCCTGGGACGGACCGGCCGGCCTGGTTTACACGGACGGCGTCAAGCTCTGCGCCTCGCTCGACCGCAACGGCCTCCGCCCGTCGCGCTACAAGCTCACCGAGGACGGCTTGCTCTACATCGGCTCCGAAGCCGGCGCGGTCGTCATCGACGACACCACCGTCATTCGCAAGGGCCGCCTCGGCCCCGGCCAGATGCTCTCGGTCGACACTTCGACCGGGGAAGTCCGCAACGACCGCGAGGTCAAGGAAGCCCTGGCCAAGCAAAAGCCCTACGGCCGCTGGATCGACGAGAACCGGCTGGAACTCCGCCGCTTCTGCTCGCCGGAAGCCCTGGCCCCGGCCGAGGACTTCTCCGCGCTCGAGCTTTCGCGTCAGCAAGTGGCCCACGGCATCTCGATCGAGGAGCTCGACATGGTGTTCCCGCCGATGATCAAGGCGGCCCAGGAGGCGGTGTTCTCGATGGGCGATGACATCCCGCTGGCGGTCCTGTCGACCTATCCCCGCCTGCTCTTCACCTACTTCAAGCAACGCTTCGCCCAGGTCACCAACCCGCCGATCGACCCGATCCGCGAATGGGCGGTGATGAGTTCCTCGGCGGGCCTCGGCCCGGAAAGGAACCTTCTCGAGGATTCCCCGGAACACTGCCGCATCGTCAACCTCGAGTCGGCGATCCTTTTCGAGCACCAGCTCGAGCGCATCAAGCATCTCGAGGAACACGGCTTCCCGTCCGCGGTGCTCGACATCACCTGGCCGGCTGCCTCCGGCAAGGAAGGTCTCAAGGCGCGCCTCGACGAACTTTGCGCCGAAGCGGAGGCCGCGGTCGAGAAGGGCGTCAGCATCATGATCCTGTCGGATCGAGCCGCATCGACCAGCCGCGTGCCGATCCCGTCGATCCTCGCGATTGGCACCGTCCATCATCACCTCAACCGCGTCCGCAAGCGGATGCGCTGCTCGCTGGTCATCGAGTCCGGTGAGATCCGCGACACCCACCAGGTCGCCTGTGCCTTCGGCTTCGGCGTCACCGCCGTCTGCCCGTATCTCGGTTTTGCCACCGTGCGCCAGCTGGTCGCGGCCGATGAAGGCAAGGGCAAGCTCGACGGCATCATCGTCGAAAAGGCGATGGCAAACTACGCCAAGGCCCTCGAGAAGGGCGTGCTCAAGATCATGTCCAAGATGGGCATCTCGGTGCTCAACTCCTATCAGGGTGCCCAGATCTTCGAAGCCATCGGCATCGGCAAGGACGTGGTCGACTACGCCTTCACCGGCGTGCAGTCGAAGATCGGCGGCATCGGCTTCCACGAGATCGCCGAGGAGTCGCTCATCCGCCACCGTACCGCCTTCGAAACGGAAGTCCCGGCCGGCGAAACGCTCGACCTCGGTGATCCCGGTTACAACCGCTTCCGCAAGTCCGGCGAACGCCACGCCCTGACCACCGACGTCATCAAGAACTTCCACACCTTCGTGAAGAGCGGCAAGGCCGAGGATTACGAGGACTACGTCAAGATGACCCTCGAGACCACTCCGGTCGCGATCAAGGACCTCTTCGAATTCGTCCCCTCCTCTTCCGGCCCGGTTCCGCTCGACGAGGTCGAGCCGATCGAAAACATCCGCCGCCGCTTCACCACCGCGGCGATGTCGCTCGGCGCTCTCTCGCCCGAGGCGCACGAAACACTGGCGATCGCCATGAACCGGATCGGTGCCAAGTCCGATTCCGGCGAGGGCGGCGAGGATCCCGTCCGCTTCAAGCCCTACGCCAACGGCGACATGGCCCGGTCGTGGATCAAGCAGGTTGCCTCAGGCCGATTCGGCGTGTCCGCTTTCTACCTCGTCAATGCCGACGAGCTGGAGATCAAGATGGCCCAGGGCGCCAAGCCCGGTGAAGGCGGCCAGCTTCCCGGCCACAAGGTCAACGCCCTGATCGCCCGCCTGCGCAACACCCAGCCCGGCGTCCAGCTGATCTCGCCGCCGCCGCACCACGACATCTATAGTATCGAGGACCTCGCCCAGCTCATCCACGACCTCAAGGAAGTGAACCCGCGGGCGCGGATCACGGTGAAACTCGTCGCCGAAACCGGCGTCGGCACCGTCGCCTCCGGCGTCGCCAAGGCCAGCGCCGACACCATCCTGATCTCCGGCCACGACGGCGGCACCGCCGCCTCGCCACTGTCCTCCACGAAGCACGCCGGATCACCGTGGGAACTGGGTCTCTCCGAGGCCCAGCAGACGTTGCTCATCAACAATCTCCGCAACCGGGTGATCGTCCGCACCGACGGCGGCTTGCGCACCGGCCGCGACATCGTCACTGCCGCCATCCTCGGCGCCGAGGAGTACAACTTCGGCACCATCGCGATGATCGCCATGGGCTGCGTCTACGTCCGCAAGTGCCACCTCAACAACTGCCCGGTCGGGGTCGCTACCACCGATCCGAAGTGGCGCGCCAAGTTCAAGGGCACCCCGGAAATGGTGGTCAACTTCCTCAACGGCGTCGCCCAGGAAGCCCGTGAAATCATGGCCGGACTCGGGATCCGCAGCCTCGACGAGCTAATCGGGCGGCCGGAGTTCCTCCGCCAGCGCGAAGTCCCGGGCCACCCCAAGGCCAACCTGGTCAACCTCGACCCGGTCCTCAAGGACGTCATCCCCGACCTCGCCAAGCACCACGGTGTGGAGGCCTCCAGCTTGTCCCGGATCTGCACCCAGGACCGCAACGACGGCATCTCCAAGACCCCGCTCGACCTCCAGATCCTGCGCGATCTGGTCCAGGCCGTCGGCACCGGTGACATCCCGGCGGACACGCCGGAATACGGCCGCGATTCGACGCCGCCGGAAATCGCCGCCGCGATCATGGCGCTGCCCGACCGTGCACCGGTCGAACTCAGCTACGACATCGTCAACACCGACCGTAACATCGGCACCCGCCTGTCCGGCCGCATCGCCGAGATCCACGGCAACACCGGCTTCAACGGCCACACCGCCGTGACCCTCAAGCTGCGCGGGTCCGCCGGCCAGTCGCTCGGCACCTTCCTGGTGTCCGGCGTCAAGATCGAGCTCACCGGCGAGGCCAACGACTACACCGGCAAGGGCATGGCCGCGGGCGAGATCGTGGTCAAGGTCACCCCGGGTTCGAAGTTCAATCCGGCGACCAACACCATCCTCGGCAACACCTCGCTCTACGGCGCCACCGGTGGCGCGCTCTACGCCAACGGCCGGGCCGGCGAGCGCTTCGCCGTCCGCAACTCCGGGGCCACCGCGGTGGTCGAGGGCGTGGGTGACCACGGTTGCGAATACATGACCAACGGCAACGTTGCCATCCTCGGCAAGACCGGGAAGAACTTCGGCGCCGGGATGTCCGGCGGGACCGCCTACGTCTATGATGTCGACGGCCGCTTCTACTCCCGGATCAACCCCGAGATGGTGGTTTCCCTGCCCGTCCAGCGCGCCCAGGACATCGCCGACCTGAAGAAGCTGATCACCGATCATGCGGACAAGACCGGCAGCCCGCACGCCGCCGCCCTGCTCGACGACTGGGATCACAGCCTGCAGAAGTTCGTCCGCGTGATCGCCAAGGAGCGTGCCGCCCTGGAGGCCGCCGAGGCGGAACACGAGGCGGCTTCCGACCCTGCCGGCGCACGCTGAGCCGAAACCATTCCCGGGCCGGCCCCTCGGAGAAATCCGGAGGGCCGGCCTTTCTGTCGCCGGTCCGGCGGTCCGGGCGGAAACTCCACGCTTGCACGACGGGTCCGCCCCCCCTATCCCGCTTCGCAACCATGGCAAGCACGCCCGCAATCAACCTCCGCAAGGGACACGCCGTCCGTCACAACAACGACGTCTGTGTCGTGATCTCCCATGAACTCAAGACGCCGCCGCGCATGGCATCCTATGTGGTGATGTCGATCCGCAGCGTCGCCAGCAAGAAGGTCTCCAACCTGCGCCTCACGTCGAACGACTCGATGGAATCCGTCCATCTCGAGCGCATCCCCCACGAGTATTCCTACAAGGATTCCGGCGGCTATCACTTCCTCCACAACGAAACCTATGACGACGTGGCGGTGCACGACGAGATCATCGATTCCGTCCGCAACTACCTCATCGAGGGCCAGCCATACACGCTGCTTTTCGCCGACGGGATCGTCGCCGACATCGAGTTGCCACCCTCGATGGAAATGGTCGTCACCGAATCCCCGGAAGGCGTGAAGGGCGATTCCGCCAACAACGCCTACAAGACCGCCACCATGGAGACCGGCCTGGTCGTCCAGGTGCCCTTGTTCATCAATCCCGGCGAACGTTTGATCATCAAGACCGACGACGGCTCCTACATCAGCCGAGCCTGACCCCTGCTCTCGACGCCGGGCTTTCCTCGGAGAAGCCCGGCGTTTCCATGTACCGGCGTTTCCTCCGGATCATTGGAAAACCACCGGAAAGGAGCACCGCCTCGATCAGCTTCAGCCCCCCCGGAAATCCCCCGATCGTCTCCCGTAGCGCTCGCCGTCCCGGATTCCACGGGTTAGGCCTTTTGCATGATCGCAGGCATTGAATTGGGCGGCACCAAAACCGTCGTCGCCACCGGCACCGCCGACGGGCAGGTTATGGAAGAGTGGCGCTTCCCCACCGCCTCGCCGGACGAGACCTTCGCGCAGATCACGGGCTGGCTCCGTGAGCGCGGCACGCCGGGCGACATCGGGATCGCTGCCTTCGGGCCGCTCGGCGTGGTTCCGGGCCGCGCAAACCATGGCCAGTTGCTGGCAACCCCGAAGCCCGGATGGGCGGGATTCTCCATCACCCGTGCCCTGGCGGCTGCTTTCCCCTCCGCCAGGCTGACCCTTGAAACCGATGTCAATGCCGCGGCCCTGGCCGAAGCCCGCCTGGGCGCTGCCCGCGGCCTGGATGATGTGGCCTACATCACCATCGGCACCGGGATTGGGGCCGGCATCCTGTCCGGCGGTCACCTGATCCACGGCGCCCTTCATCCGGAGTTCGGACATCTCAAGGTTCCACGAATGCCGGGAGACAGCTTCGCGGGTGTCTGCCCCTTCCATGCCGACTGCCTAGAAGGCCTCGCCTGTGGTCCCGCCATGGCGGCTCGCTGGGGTGCGCAGGCCGCCGACCTTCCCGCGGATCATCCCGCCTGGAACACCGAGGCATGGTACCTCGCCCACGGCTCGCTCTCCCTCCTCGGCATCGTCTCTCCCGCCCGCATCATCATCGGCGGCGGGGTGTCCCAGGCGAGCGGGTTCCATGAAAAAACAGGCGCATTGCTGGAAGAGATCGCCGCCGGCTACTTTACCCCGCTCCGACAAACACCGTACGTGGTGGCTCCCGCCCTCGGTCAGCAAGCGGGCATCATCGGCGCCTTGCTCCTCACCGATCGCCACACGGGCCCGTCAAATCCCTGATCTGCCACATCTCCCGGGGCCACATGACGCTCAGGAAGCCTGCAGGTAGCGGGCACCCGCACCCACGAGAACACCGCGTGGCGCCGGTCCTTCCGCGGGTGTCCCCAAACTCTGCAAATGACGCTTGGGCAGGCTATCACCATCGATCCAGCGCCCCTTGATCACGAGTTCACGGTGAATCTCCGGCATCCCCAGCGAACCTTTCTTGATCAACGAATGCAGCAGTTGGGCTCCCGAATACGCGACCTCGAGGGAGTTCCGTTCGATTCCCGCGGATACCGGGCAATCGAAAAGCCCAAGCGCCGCCACCCCGACATCGGAGGGAATCCTGACGTCCATCCGGGACAAGACTTGCGGCACTTCCGGGCAATCCGTGAGAATGGCGTCCGGGCTCTCGGCTTCAAACCAATCGCGGAAAGAGTCCTCCCAACGGTTCGACTCACCGGCGGACGCCATCAACAGCGGCAAGCGATCACCCACGGGAACTTCCTGTTGCCCCAGGAAATACCCCGCCGAGAAGGAACGCAGGGCATCCGGCCTGCCGACAAACCCGATCCGCTTGTAACCCATCCCGCGGATGGTCCTGAATGCCAGCAGCGCGTTGTTCATCTGGTCATCGACCACCACGCTGGGCGTTAGCCCGCTGGCATCGGGAAGTCGGCCCAAACGGACCACCGAGAACGAGTCCCAGTCGAACTTCCTCCAATCCGCGGGAACCGGCCCCGGCGGCAAGATGATTCCCCTCACTCCCCGCGCGTGCAGCACCTTTTCCAGGCGCGGCAGCGGCAGCTCGGGTCCGACGACAAATTCATCAAGGCGATAGCCCAACTCCGCGGCACCTGCGGCGGCACCCTTCCAAAGCTGATCGATCTCCCGGCTCCCCTGCAGGCTGGCGGGGTCTTGCCAGCAACTCAGCCACGCCAGCGAGGCCCTGACGGCGGGAACCGTCGACGCCTGGCGCAGATGGGCCAGCGCCGCGCCCGAAGGATTCGGCTGGTAGCCCAGGGCGGCGGCCTTCTCCAACACCATCGCGCGGGTTTTCTCGTTGATCGCGGGATCGCCGCGAAGTGCCATCGAAACGGTGGACTGGGCCATGCCCAAGACCCGCGCGAGTTCCTTCTGGGTGGGTCGAAGGTCCGACTTACTCATGGGTTTTTCCGGTTTTTTTGAGGCCTTTCCAAGCCCCTGCCGAAGACAGGCAAGATGGAGAGACACTCTGGGTTTAGTGGAGCAAGCATACCACCCAGCCCGGATCCTGCTAGTATGTCACGGATGTCTTCTTGTATCTTTTTACCATTCCAATCATTCCAGCCACCGCCAAGCCAATCATCCAAACGGGTTCCTCCTGCGAAACAAGACTCGAAACCCACCAAACCATGCGCTCTGAAGGCTTCTCAAAGCCAGCCAGCACAACCCTTCGGCATCCCGAACTATGATGTTTTCTCCAGACGTCGAAATCCTACCCATCATTCATTCCGAACCGTCGATCGTACAAAAAAATCCCCCGGAGCCGCTGGGGCCCCGGGGGACGGAGGTTCAGCCAACCGGCTTACGGATGGCTGGCACCG
Source organism: Neoluteolibacter marinus (assembly GCF_014904755.1). Taxonomy (GTDB): domain Bacteria; phylum Verrucomicrobiota; class Verrucomicrobiia; order Verrucomicrobiales; family Akkermansiaceae; genus Haloferula; species Haloferula marina. The sequence goes on along the minus strand of NZ_JACZFQ010000095.1, from coordinate 8,838 downwards.
GCTTGAAGGAAGCCCTTCCCGCCGAGGCCTTCCGATGCATCCAGCCGGAAGGTGTGGAGTTCATAGTCGGGATCGCCCGAGGCCGTCGATCCCACGACACTCACCGCGCTGGTGAAGTCCGTGAGGTTCTGCGAGCCGCGGATGGTGTAGGTCACACCGCCGACCGTGGCGGTCTGCACCCCGTCGACCCCCGGAGCGAAGGTGGCACCCGCCCGCACTGCGATGGTGAGCGTCAGCTCTTTCTGGCTGTTGGCGTTGGTATCCACCAGGGCGCTGCTAATGACGCCGCGGGACGACGGGTTCTTCGGATCCCCGTTGAAGGCGAACTCGACGAGGTCGATGATGCCGTCGAGGTCGAAGTCACCGGTGCCATCCCGCGAGGTGTCCCCGCTGAAGTTGGCCATTTCCCAGGCGTCATCCATGCCGTCATTGTCGGAGTCCGGATTCGATTGGCCGAACCGGACCACCGTGAAGCTGTCGAGCTGGGCCACCTTGTTGGTCGGGGTGGCATTGCCGCCGTCGAGCACGAAGACCCCCGCCTCAAGCGTGGCCACGCCATCGAGGAAGGCCGGCTGGACGCCCGGGGTCGAGAAGTTGCCGTTGCAGCTCATCGACCACACGCCGCCGATCCGTTCGATGACGACGATCAGGTCGCGCTCGGCCACCCCGCCGGTTCCCGCCGCCCCGAAGAACGCATCGGCGTCATTGGTTCCGTTGGTGTTGACGCCGAGGGCACTGTAGTTGCCGCCGATCGCCGCTGCGCGGGTCATGGCCTGCGAGCTGGTGCCGACATAGGCGCCGATCTGGTCGTAACCTCCCAGTACCGGCAGGTCGACATAGCGGGCCCGGATCCGGAAGTCCTCGGTGCCGGTGAAGCCGAGCGACGAGAGCGGGATCCCGAGCGCCTCGAGCTGCGCCATGTTGACCTGACCGTTGATGTCACTGGTGCTGGTCGTCAGCGACAGCGTCCCCGCCGTCGTGTCAAGGTCGAGGCCGGGATCCGGTGACACGATGGTCGTGCCCGTTCCGCCCAGACGATGAGTGAGCGGCGTTGCTTCGGAGTCCTTGTCCACGATTCCCGAACCGGTCGATTCGAAGTCGTAGAAGGCGAACACGTCGCTCGTTCCGTCTCCGTTGATGTCGGTCGGGGTGGACGTCGCGCCGGTTTCCACGGTCGGGTCGGACGATGCCTGGTACTCGCTGAGGTTGTCGGCGAGGTCGCCATCCGGGTCACCGCTGGCATCCTGCGAGGTGATGTTGCCGAACTGGGCGACTTCCCACTGGTCGGGCAGGTTGTCGTTGTCGCTGTCGCCGTCAGGCACGCCGGGCGAAAGCGGATCGAACGGATCGCCCTTCGCAACGAATTCCTGGAGCGCGGTGAAGTTGTCACCATCGTCATCGGACTCGGGATCAAACACCCCGAAGTTCAATTCCCAGCCATCCGAGATCAGGTCCCCGTCGTCGTCCGGGAACGAGGTGTAGAGCGTCGGATTGGAACCGGCGGCAAGTTCTTCGTAGTTGAACGAGAAGTCGCCGTCGCTGTCACCGAACTCGTCCTGATCGAGGTTGCCGAAGTAATTCAGCTCCCAGGAGTCGGGCAGGTTGTCCCCGTCCGAATCGTTCGGGCTGGAGAGCTGGTCGCTCGGGTCGGATCCGGCCAGCAGTTCCTCGAGGTTGGTGCTGAAGTCACCGTCCGGATCGTCGTTCGGACCCTGGTCGAGACCGAAGAAGTAATACTGCTCGAAGGCGTCCGGCAGACCGTCCGGCTCCGAGTCGACCTGCGCGGCGTTGTCGGGGCCCTGTTCGTGCAGGGCCTGCAAGGCCCATTCCGGAAGCGCACCGTCCCAGAGACGAACCTCATCGTAGGTTGCGCTGGCCGTGTTGTCGCCCCAGGGCGAATAGCCGAGCGCGTCGATGGTGTCGTTCAGGAACGCCAGCGTGTTGGCGATCGTGAAGGTGCCCCAGGCGGGCCCGAGGTCGAAGTTCGTGACCCCGTCATACTCCGGAGCCGCATAGCACTTCACCAGCGAGCTTCCCGCCACCGCGGCGGGTTCGATCGTCATCACGATGTGATATTTGGTGCCCACCACGTAGGCTCCGGTGATCACATCGGTCAGCCCGTCGACCACGTTATCGCGCCACTCGGTGCGATTGGTCAGGGCTCCGGTCCCGCGGGTCCAGCTCATGAACATGTTTTCATTGATGCTGTCGTGGAAGTCGAAGATCCGCGACCAGTTCTGGATCCCGTTGGTCGTCGCCCACAGCTCGATGGTGCACGGTGTGTTGCGCGACGGGAGCAGGTTGCTGCCGAGCTTCACCCACTGCGAGTTCGCCTTCGCGCCCCCCGTCATGGTCACCGAGGTGGCACCGACCGTGGCCACGTTGGCACCGTCGGTGGTTCCGTTCTCGATCGTCGCGGTAACCGAGCCGATCGAGTCGGACAGATCCCCGGTGAAGCTCCAACGGTGGGTTCCCCGCGCGAACGCCGGGGAGAACGACGAATCCTGCGGGTCGGATCCATACTGGTACTCCTCGAGGTCCGTGAAGTTGTCGGAGTCGCTGTCCGCCGTGCCGTCCTTCGCGGTGATGTCGGAGAAGAACTCGATCTCCCAGCCATCCCCCATCAGGTCGCCGTCGGTGTCGCTGTAGCTACCGGCAAGCGTGGCGTCGGTGCCGTTGGTGAACTCCAACAGGTTGCTGTCGAAGTCGCCGTCGAAGTCATCCGCACCCGACTGCGCCGTGGTGCTGCCGAAGTTCGTGACTTCCCAGCTGTCGAGCAGCCCGTCGTTGTCGATGTTGTTCGGGTCCGACGACGCGTCGTTGGCGCCGGTACCGGCGAGGAACTCCTCGTAGTTGCTCGAGAAGTCCCCGTCGATGTTGCCGAGGGCGCCATTCGGGCCGTCCTTCGCGCCGGGAGAGCTTTCGCCGATGGACCCGTCGTCGTTCTTGTCGAGACCGTTGGCATCCTCGTAGGCGTCGGTCATCCCGTCGCCGTCGGCATCGGCGGAGACCACCTCGACGGTGATCGCGCTGCCGGTGTCGTTGAAGTTGTAGAGGAAGCCGACCTGTTGGTTGGCCACGCTGAGGCCGCCGGTACCACCTGAGAACGTGCCGCTGTATTCGATCAGCGTATAGGTTCCCGGAACCGCCAGGTTGGTGGTGCCGGCGGCAAAGAGCGTGACGGCCAGGTTGCCGAGGGTCAGGTCGCCGGTAACGATCTTGTCGCATAGGTTGCCGGTGTCGGCCTCGAAGGTGGCCGAGGCATCACTGCCGAAGTCGAGCGAGGAAACGGTGAGCGTGCCGATCGCACCGGCCGGGTCCGCCACCACGATCCCGCCGCTGGATGCAACGGTCACGGCGTTGGAAGCATAGTTGCCACCGAATCCGAGCTTGCCGCCATTGATCAGGATCGGCCCGGTGAAGGTGTTGGGGCCGGTCAGCGTGGTCGTGCCCGATCCGTTGAAGGTCATCCCGCCGCTGGCGTTGGCCACGAGCGTCGCGGCGCCGCCAACGGTGCCGGTATTCCCCGCGCCGCCGCCCACGAGGGCGAAGGTCGGAGCGGAGGTGTAATTGACGCCCGGATTCGTCATCGTAATCCCGGTCAGGTTGCCTGACGCATCGATGCTGGCCACGGCGCTCGCACCGGTGCCGCCACCACCCGTGATGGTCACGATCGGCGGATAGAGATACCCGCCGCCGCCCACGGTCAGCCCGGTGGTGCTCACGCCGTCACCGGTGGGGGCCAGCAGCCCTTCGGCGATCCGGATGCCGTGGCCGTTGTTATCGATCGTCCCGCCCGCCGGGTGGACGAAGGCCTGGGTATTGGCGAGGTCGGCGAAGAAGTTGGTGTTGGTGCCCGCCGCCTTCAGGGTGCCGCCGCTGAAGTTGACCTGATAGACGCCGGTCACCGTCGAGGCACCCTTGGTCACGCCAAAGGTGCTGAGGCTGCCGCCCAGCAGGTTAAGGGTTCCCGCCAGCGAACTGGCGTTACCCGCGAACTGCATGGTCCCGCTGTTCGCCCCGCCGTTGGTCGCGAGGCTGACGGCGGAGGTGCCGCTGATGTTGAGCGTGCCGGTGCCGTTCTCGCCGAGGAAGATCCCGGTGTTGCCGCCCGCCGCGATGTTGAAGGTTCCGCCGGTAAGGTTCACCACGCCGATCGACCCGTTGCCGCCGGCGCCGATGGTCATGCGGTTGGAGTTCACGGCGATCGAACCGCCGTTCTGGGTCAGCAGCGAGCGGTCGAAGTTCGCCCCGACCACCAGCCAGCTGCCGGAGGTGACCGTGCCGCCGTCCAAGGTGAAGCCGGCGTGGGCCGACACCCCGGTGGCGCTTCCATTGCCGACCTTGAGCTGCTCGGTGACATTGAGGACGCCGCCGGTCATCTTGACGAAGCCGCGGGAGTTGTTCCCGCCGCCGATCGCGAAACCCGGGTTGTTGGTGCGTGCCGCATTGAGCGTGCCGCCGGAGATCTCGAGGATCCCGTTGTTGTTGACGTTTCCCGTATTGCCGATGTTGGCAGTCCCGTAGCCGCTGCCACCCACCGACAGGGATCCGCCGGTTGGCAGGATGATCTTGCCGTTTTCAAGCCCGAGGTAGTCGAGGCCCGGGCCGCTGGTGCCGGACAGGGTCAGCTCACCCACGCCGCGCTTGACGAAGCCCAAGCGGGCCGCCGTCGCGCCGTTCTGGATCGAGCCCCCGAACTCCTGGTTGGAAGCCGAGTTCAGGAAGAACCACTTGCTGTTCGGACCACCATTCTCGAGCACTCCCGAGCCGGTGAGGCCGCCCGCGGTGACGTCGCCGGACATCTGGATCTTGCCCGCCTGGATATCCAGTGTGCCGTTGATCGCGTGGTTGTTGTTGGTGTTGTTGAGCCAGACCGATCCCGCACCGGTCTTGGTGAGACCCGCCCCGGCGGCGCTCGCGATCGGGTTCAAGAGAACCAGTGGATTTGCCGACGGATTGTCCCAGGTCTGCGTGGCACCGAGGGTCGTGGTGACAAACTGGCCGTCGGTGGTGGAGCCGATGGTCACCGCGCCCGCGGCGGCATCGACCGAGATGCCGCCCGCTCCCACGGTGAGGATGTGGTTGGCGTTGCCGCCCTGGATGGTGGTCGCACCGGTGTTGTTGAAGAGCAGGGAATTCACCGACTGGTCGCCGTTGAGATCGATGACGGTCGCACCGTCGACGGTATCGACATTGAAAACGGCATCGTCTCCTGGTCCGGGCACCGCGGCGGGATCCGGCGTTTCGGCTCCGAAAACCGCGGACCAGTTGGTCACGCCGTCCCAGCCCGCGGAGGCGGCACCATCCCAGCAGATGGCGGCGGCGTCCGCGGAGGGGACGGAGGATGCGAGCAGACACCCGAGACCGAGGGCGGTCTCGAGCAGATTGCGACGATTGATAGGGATATTGGGTCTCATGGGTTTTACTTGGATTGGGTGACCCGGCGGACCGTTGACCGCTCCCGCCCTTTCCTCCCTCCCGTCCGATGTCGGGGCCTACGTCGGCCGGGTCGGGATGGTGGCAAGGCGAGCGCGCCTTTCCGCCGGATACACTTACTGCAATCCACTACCCAGACCCCCATCCGTTGCCAAACGTCGCGGCATTGATACGTATCAAACCCGATCAAAGCCGATGGCTTGATGCCATGGAACTCCATCCATCAAACCCCATCCCCAACCCACTCAAGCTCGGCGAATAACCCAAACGGGTTACTTTGATCCACCAACATCTTCCGGCAACTACCATCGACATCATCCCTCGCTGGAAGCTGGCGTCCGTTAGATGACATCGGAATACGATTCGATCCCAGTCGCCCGAAACATCATCAACGCGTAGGCCCGGCGGGGTTCGAACCCGCGACCAAAGGATTATGAGTCCCCTGCTCTAACCACTGAGCTACAGGCCCTAATTGCTTGATTCCAAACACTTACGCGACCGGAAAAAAGACCACAATCGCCACTTTGACTACCCGGATTGACTACCCGACTTGAATTCCACCCGAATAATGGGCTAACACCTGCCGCATGAAGAAGGCGACGGGTGACTGGAAGAAGGCGGGTGAGAATCTGGTTCGTCACAGCGGCGGGACCTATTACCTGCGCGCAAAGGTGGCCGGCAAGGGCAAACGAGTCTCGCTCGAGACATCCGATCTCCGCACCGCGAAACTGAAACGTGACGAGATGCTCGCCAGCTTGCGAAAGGCTGCAGCCTCCGAGAGCCCGGAAGGCGGGATCACCACCCTCGAGGACGCGATCCGCCTGACCGCCGGGCAATTGGTGGATCGTCCGCATACCAAGCCGGCGACCAACGACTACTACCGGGATCTGATCGCGATCCTGCGCCGCACCCTGCCTGTGACCACGCCAGCCCGGAAATGGACCTCCGCCGAAGCGAGCGCCTGGTGGAAATCGATCACAAAATCCTACTCCGCCCAACGGGCGAACAACCTGCTGAGTGTCGCAAAAACCATGGCCGGAATCATCGTCGATGCCGGCGTGCGGATGGACGATCCCATGGCGAAGCTCAAAAGGATCAGGATCGTGCCCCGCAAGCTCGAGGTGCCCTCCAAGGAGGATATGGGCCGAATCGTCGAATCCATTGCATCCCAAGGGAAACGAGCCTCGAAGCAGGCCAGCCTGTTCGTCGCTTTCCTCGCGTATTCCGGTTGTCGCCACGGCGAAGCGCAAGCAGCGCTCTGGGAAGACGTGGATGATGACTGGCTCACCCTCACCGGTGGGGAGAATGGGACCAAGAACAGGGAGATTCGCCGCATTCCCGTGTCGGAGCCACTTCGCCAAGTCCTCGATTCTCTGCGCCGACCGGATGCCAAGGGGAAGGTCCCGATCTTCAGCATCAGAACGCCGCGAATCGCCCTAGACAACGCCTGCGAGCGATTGGGGCTCCCTCATCTTCGCCTGCATGACCTCCGACACTTCTTCGCGACCTGGTGCATCGAAAGCGGAATCGACATCCCCACCGTTTCAAAGTGGCTCGGGCACAAAGATGGTGGCGCACTGGCGATGAAGACCTACGGGCATCTGCGCGATGAACACTCGCTTGCGAGTGCAAGGAAGCTCTCATAGTGACGCCGAATGATTATTGCGCTTCTGGATAGATTTGCATTTTCGCAAGTTTCTCATTGTTGCCGACCAGTCTGGAGTATAGGAACACGCCATCTCCTACGCTTGGCGGCATTCAGTTCAGGGCCATTTTCGGACGAGTCCGAATACCCGCTCTCCTCTCTCGCCGCCATGCACGAAGGAGAGCGGGTTCCTTATCCAGGCCCGCGTGGTTCCAACGGCGGCACCATTGTAACAGCAGGCCATTTTCTGCCGGGGTCATCGGAAGTGCTGGGTAACCGGTTCCGAGTCACGGAGGCAGACTAAAGAAGTCCGTGTAGAGTTCTCATCGCCTTGCCACCTCTGGGAAGAGAGGGGGTAAGGGGGTGAGTTGAGAGGGGGTAAGGGGGTGAGTTGGGAGCGAGGGGACAGTGCTTCAAAGGCTCGGTCGCCTCCGAACGAAAGCACGGCGTTTGCTCGATACTTGAGATCCTCTGGAGGCATATGCTGTGGTGCCGGATCATTTTACGCACTGCCACCAGTCATCGGCGCAGGTTTGCCATGGAGGCAGTCGAACTGCGTTTGCCACCGCCACGTCGAAGATCATCACCAATGGGTCCAGGCGATCCCCGACAAAAAGCTCGAAGTAGCCCGTCGACTCCACAACATCTACTGCCAGCAGCTTTTCTCGAGGCCCAGCGCGACATCAAGCGCTTTGCCCGAAGCCGCGAATCCAATGCCATTTCGACTCCAGGCCGGCACGCCGGCGACGACCAACAGTATTGTGATGCCTGCACGCGCGAAATCCCACCACTTTGCCAATGAGCTTCGTCGGGCGATTGACGAGCATTTCGGAGGGAACATGACTACTTTCTCCAGGGCTTCGGCAGTCCCCCTTGGAACCATCGCTCACTACTGTCGTCCCGGGGACAAAGGCAGGTATCCCTCCGCCACCCAGTTGGAAAGGATTACCCTGGCGATGCCCAAACCAGCACAACCTGGCCTCATTATGGCCTTCATCAGCGACTTGGTGCCCCCAAAGATCGCGAAGAACTATGAAGTCGTCGCAAAAAACAGGGAGGCGGGAGCATGCACCATTGAGGAATCCCCCCACCTGCCCAAGTCGACGCAAAAAGCACTCGAGGCGCTGGCTGGTCTAGCCGCCAGCAATTTGACCGTCCGGAGGATGCTGGAGTCGACAGCGAAGGCAATGATTGGCGAATAGTGATCTGGATCTGGCGGGCTCATCGTGAATTCCCGAGCCTACTTGCCTTCCGAGAATGGCTTCGGGGAAAGAGGGTGATTCCTCTCCAACCATCTCGTTAACGAGGTCGGTCCACGCAAGTGCTGGGCGCGGTCCCACGGGAGAGTAAGGGCGAGCTTGAAGACAACCTCCAGATCGGACGTCATGGCCTGCAATACCCCGGCTTGCGTTCCTCCCCAACAGGAGGAGTCCCCATGGTTCACGAGGAAGTCCAGCTCGTGAAGCAGGGCAAAAACCATGCTGAGTTGCTCTCCTCGGAGATCCCTCATGGCCACATAGAGGGCGAGCTTCAGGCTCGCCGAAACCGTCGCCGCGAGCTCGCCGAGCTCCGATCTCCACCGCTCAATTCCCACCGTGTTGCCTCCCGTGACAGGTTTCCCCTGCCAGTAGACCTCAATTTTCCCCTCCCTGTCCCAGTCGTCATTCTGAGGTGAGCTGGATTTCTGGACCACCAACCTTCAGAAACCCCATCCATGAATCCGAAGCCCCGGCGACGCTACACCGCCGAATTCA
>NZ_JACZFQ010000256.1 GCF_014904755.1 Neoluteolibacter marinus | reverse complement strand
CAGCAGCGGGCCCACCGCCACCATGAGCATCGGCAGCGTGATCGAGCGGAAGCGACGCACCGGGCCCGCACCGTCGGTCGACGCCGATTCGTAGATCTCGGAGGGGATCGCCTGAAGGGCACCGGAGCAGATCAGGAACATGTACGGGAAGCCCAGCCACAGGTTCACCAGCAGGACCGAGCCTCGCGCCAACCAGGCGTTCTCCAGCCAGGGCACCCCTGCGCCCCCGAGCAGCACCTGGTTGATCCATCCGTAGTCGGTGTTCAGCAGTCCGGCCCAGATCAGTGCCGAGAGGAACATGGGGAACGCATAGGGAAGGAAGAGGATCGCCCGGTAGAAGCCGCGTCCGCGCAGCTGGGGGTCGTTGAGCAGCATCGCCAACAGCAGCCCCAGGAAGAAGGTGAGCGCGACCGACAGGATGGCGAAGGCGAAGGTCCACAGCGTCACGGATACGAACGGCCCGCCCAGGATCTCGGGGTCGAAGATCGCCGCGAAGTTCGCGAATCCCACGAACTCCCGCCAGCCCGGACGCAGCTCCTCGCCCGCCTCCGAGACGAACGAGCCCTCACCGGAGTCGCTGTACACCGTGCCGTCCTCGGCGACCATGGAGCCTGTGTCCTCGTCATAGCTCAGCGTCGGCTCCCAGG
>NZ_JACZFQ010000255.1 GCF_014904755.1 Neoluteolibacter marinus | reverse complement strand
CGTTGCTCCGTCGACAGTCCACCGGATCTTGGTCGACGTCCACTTGAACCGCCTGTCGCACGTCGACCGTGCCACTGGAGAACCTTGAATCGCCCCGGGTTTGTTAGAGGCTCGCAAGTGCCGCGTCGGCGGGTGCCGGTGCGGGGTGGTTGTGATGGTAGGTGTCCTCGAGCTCGACGGGCGGGATCATGCCGATCTCGCCGTGAAGTCGCCGGTGATTGAACCAGTCGATGTATTCCGCGGTCGCGATCTCGAGGTCGTCGATGTTCTTCCAGGGCCCGCGGTTGCGGACCAGTTCAGCCTTGAACAGCGAGTTGAAGGCCTCGGCCAGGGCATTGTCATACGAGTCGCCGGTGGAGCCGACCGAGGCGGCCGCGCCGGCCTCAGCAAGACGCTCGGTGTAGCGGATGGCGACGTACTGAACGCCCTTATCGCTGTGGTGCGTGAGCCCGGAGACGGCCTGGCCTGCGTGATCGCGGGTCCAGATGCCCATCTCGAGCGCGTCCAACGCGAGGTCCGTCCGCAGCGACTTCGACAGCTGCCAGCCGACCACGCGGCGGGAGAACACATCGATGACGAACGCGGCATACACCCAGCCGGCGAAGGTGCGGCAGTAGGTGATGTCCGCGACCCACAACTGGTTCGGAG
>NZ_JACZFQ010000254.1 GCF_014904755.1 Neoluteolibacter marinus | reverse complement strand
CACGCTCCGAACGGGGTTCACCAAGCCTGATAAGGGGCGCTTCGTCCACCCGACCGAAGACCGGGCCATCACCATCCACGAGGGCGCGCGAATCCAGGGATTCCCCGACGACTACAAGTTCGTCGGGTCGCTCACCGCCATCACCAGGCAGATCGGGAACGCTGTTCCCATCCCTTTGGCACGAGCATTAGGTGGAGTCATAGCGGAAAAATTTTCGTGACTGACTTCTTCATTCTTCTGCGACCACGGCTGGCGCCTCTGTGATCCAACTGGTGGATTGATCCTGCCCCCATCCGAGACCTTGGATCCGTTGGCAAAATCGAAGCCGCCCCTGCATACAAAAATAGCCGAACCTACGGCAAACGTAGGTTCGGCTATTCGAACACCTAAGAACATCAAATTGTCGGGATGACAGGATTTGAACCTGCGACCCCCTGACCCCCAGGCGTCCAAACGGCTCCGACCAAGCCGGATTCCGCGTGATTCCGGGGGTCAGATCATGCAGAACACGTCACGGGATGCATGGTTTGCATGATTCTGGTCCCCTTCTGGTCCCCCTACGACCGAGCGAGATGAGCGCCGCGTGGCTCTTGTCCTGGCGTCCCTCGCTCAGCCCCAACTCGGCTCTCCGGCGGCCGGAACCGCGAAG
>NZ_JACZFQ010000253.1 GCF_014904755.1 Neoluteolibacter marinus | reverse complement strand
GGGGACCAGGTGATCCAGGCCCTCGATGACGGTGACGTCCACGCCGAAGGAGTTCCACATGGAGGCGAACTCGGAGCCGATGACGCCGCCGCCCAGCACGATCGCGGACTTGGGGGTCCAGTCGATCTCGAGGGCCTCGGTGGAGGTCATGACCCGATCGCGGATCTCGATGCCCATGGTCTTCGAGTAGGAGCCCGAGGCCAGGATGATGTGCTTGCCGGTGTAGGTGGTGCCGTCGACGTCGATGGTGTTCTCACCGGTGAGCTTGCCGAAGCCGTCCACGACGGTGACCTTCTTGGACTTCATAAGTCCCTGCAGGCCCTTGTACTTGCCGGCGACGATGCTGTCCTTGTACTCGCGCACCTTGGCCATGTCCACGGAGACCTCGCCGATGCTCACGCCGTACTTCTCCGAGTTCTGGGCCTCGGTGGCCAGCTCGGCGGAGTGCAGGTACGCCTTGGTGGGGATGCAGCCCCAGTGCAGGCAGGTGCCGCCCAGCTTGGACTTCTCGATCAGTGCGACGCTGAAGCCCAGCTGGACTCCGCGAAGAGCTGCGGCGTAACCGGCGGATCCTCCGCCGAGCACCAGGATGTCGAATTCGTTGTCTGCCACGGATGACGCTCCCTTGCGATCTGTTCCACGTGCGCCCG
>NZ_JACZFQ010000252.1 GCF_014904755.1 Neoluteolibacter marinus | reverse complement strand
GCACAGAGCTCGTGGAAGTTCTCGTGAAGCTGCCAAGCCATGTCTCTGCCTCAGAATCCGCATGCGTTGTATGCCATCGACAGTGCCTTGCGGAGCCCGTCAGCTCGAAGCTGCCAAAGGTCACCGGGAAGCCGGGACACGGCCTCAAGGGCAAGCAGGTGTCGCAGAGCATTGTCTGCAGCCGCGCAGGAAACCCCCGAAGCCTTTGCGATGGCCTCGATGCTCGCGGGCAACTCATCGGAGAGTGAGCGCACCACGCGGAGCGTCGACGCACAGGTGAAGGTGTCCAGGACCGGGGAATCTGCTGTGAGATGAGCCATAAACTGCCAGCCTTCCGACAGGGCGGATGACATAGGTCACCCGCATCTGATGGGCCAGCTGTTCAGGCATCCGCCTGCACGGCTTCGACCTGAGACCATAGTGGCGGATTGTGTGATCCGCAAAGTTCGCGAGAGTAGGAGCAGTAGAGGTGATGGACATGCAGGGGCGGTGGATCGTGGTCGACGCGGATCGCGGCGACCGGAAGATGACGCTGCTGCAGATCGGGCAGGAGCACTTCGATGGAGTGTCCGTACGCAAGCAGCTTTCGCAGACTGCCCGACGCCTGCTTCTCCACAACCTCGATGAGGCGGCGACTGGCGGAGCTGCAGTA
>NZ_JACZFQ010000251.1 GCF_014904755.1 Neoluteolibacter marinus | reverse complement strand
TGGACACGATCGACGACGACGTGTGCGGGGCGACGTGCACCATCTTGGAGCCGGTGTCCTGGTGCTGGCCCTCGCCGGCGAAGGCGATCGAGAGGGTCTCGCCACGGGCGTGCTCGCCGGTCATGTAGACCGCCGGGTACTTCTGGGTGACCTTGGAGCCGATGTTGCCGTCGACCCACTCCATGGAGGCGCCCTCGTGGGCGATGGCGCGCTTGGTCACCAGGTTGTACACGTTGTTCGACCAGTTCTGGATGGTCGTGTAGCGCACGCGGGCGTTCTTCTTGACGATGATCTCGAC
>NZ_JACZFQ010000250.1 GCF_014904755.1 Neoluteolibacter marinus | reverse complement strand
GTCTTGTAGATCGGCGCGGTGCAGCCCTCGATGTAGTGGACGTAGGAGTCCTCATCCGCGATGATCAGCGTCCGCTCGAACTGGCCCATGTTCTCCGTGTTGATGCGGAAGTAGGCCTGCAGCGGGATGTCCACGTGGACGCCCTTGGGCACGTAGACGAACGATCCGCCGGACCACACAGCCGTGTTCAGCGCGGCGAACTTGTTGTCGCCCACCGGGATGACCGTGCCGAAGTACTCCTCGAAGAACTCCGGGTGCTCGCGCAGCGCGGTGTCGGTGTCCATGA
>NZ_JACZFQ010000249.1 GCF_014904755.1 Neoluteolibacter marinus | reverse complement strand
GCCAGTCCTGGTCGTCCATGGCCTGCTCGATGTCCGCGCCGTGCTTGGAGGCGATCTCGACGATCTCGTCGTCGTCGAGCCCGCCGGTGCCCTGGTGCGTGAACATCTCCTCCTGGAAGGCGAGCGCCTCGTCGGTGCCCACCTGGTTGGCGACCTCGTAGAAGGCGGCCGCGGAGCGGGAGGAGTAGTACGTGGCGTTGTCCAGGTAATTCACCGTGCGGTACTCGACGGTGGCCTCGCCCGAGTCCACGACCTTCGCGAGGTCCTCGGCGTGGGCCTCCTCGAACTCCGCGCAGTGCACGCAGTCGAAGTCCTGCCAGATCAC
>NZ_JACZFQ010000248.1 GCF_014904755.1 Neoluteolibacter marinus | reverse complement strand
CCGTATCGGAGGAGTCCTTCGTGATGCCGTCGGCGGTCATCTCGATCCCGCCCCACTGGTTGGCGCTGGCGGGAACGGGCCCGGAATCGGGGATGCGCTAGGAGCGCACCTGCCAGAACACCAGCGCGGCGATGACCAGGACCGCGACCACGAGGATCGCGATGCCGATCTGGAGGAGCCGCTTCTGCCGCTGGTCGGCCTGGGCGTGCTTCTCGGCGATCCCGCGAGCCTGAGCCCTGAAATCGTCCTTGTCGTGGGTGGAGGCCATGGATCCTCTTCT
>NZ_JACZFQ010000247.1 GCF_014904755.1 Neoluteolibacter marinus | reverse complement strand
TCCTTCTCCTCGTCCGTCTGCGGGTCCTCGGGGTAGTCCGGGATGTCGAAGCCGGCGGCCTGCAGCTCCTTGACCGCGGCCTTGAGCTGCGGGACGGAGGCCGAGATGTTCGGCAGCTTGACGATGTTCGCCTCGGGCGTCTTGGCCAGCTCACCGAGCTCGGCGAGGGCGTCGTCCAGGCGCTGGTCCTCGGTCAGGCGCTCCGGGAACAGGGCGATGATGCGACCGGCCAGCGAGATGTCACGGGTCTCGACCTCCACGCCGGCGGTGGTGGCGAACGCCTCCACGATCGGCTTGAAGGAGTAGGTGGCCAGCAACGGGGCCTCATCGGTCTTGGTCCAGATGATCTTGGGCAT
>NZ_JACZFQ010000246.1 GCF_014904755.1 Neoluteolibacter marinus | reverse complement strand
TTCGACGTCATGCGGTGCGTGATCGCCTCCAAACCTACCCGATCCGACCTCTCCATCAGAGGCCTGGGTCACGCTGCCCGGGCGGCAGGCTGGGACGACGGGTCCGCTGTTGCGCGCGGCGCGAACGCCGACGTCAGCGCGTCCCTGCCTCAGCTTCCGGACAGCTGGAGCGGGTAGAACGGGTCCATGCTCTGGAGATGGCTCGTCAATTCGATCGCGGTGGCCCTGGCCACCGCCCTGGTGCCCGGCATCCACCTGAACACCGCGACCCTCGGCACGCAGATCCTGGTGATCGTGATCGTGGCCGC
>NZ_JACZFQ010000245.1 GCF_014904755.1 Neoluteolibacter marinus | reverse complement strand
AGGTCGAAGCTGAGCCGCTTGAGAGCGCCAGCCCGTCCGCCTCCGATGAGTCCACAGGGCCGGACATGGGCGGCAACGATCAGGCCGTAGACCCAGAGGCCGGAACGAAGCCATCCCACGAGCAACAGGACGTCGCGCAGCCGAGCGAGCCGGAGGCGGACCGCAGCAAACCAGAGGACACAGCAGAGGCTCTGGCGACTGCCTACCTGTCGCGCGGGGAGGGAGACGAGTGGAAGGGGTGGGTTGCTGATCTCACCAACGACAAGCTGAGCGACCACCTTGCCGACGCGGACACTCCCCTGGACGGCCGCGGAGCATCCGAAGTCACTGACGTCACGATCAGCGACGAGCCCTTCGAGGGCGCGCCGAACGACAGTCCGTTGCGGTGGTCTCGCGAGGTCGAGGCGACAGTCAAGACCGAGACGGGCGGCACGCTCCTGCTGCGCTTCGAGGCCACGCTGATGCTCAACGAGGACGAGCAGTGGGAGGCTACGGACTTCGCTCAGACCACCTGGAAGGCCGAGGTCTGAGCCATGAACCTCAACCCTGGACGTTGGACTACCCGCCTGACCGCAGCCGGGATCTTCCTGGTCGTCGGCGTGCTGGCCGTGATGATGCTTCTGCTGTCGGTGTTCACCGGGTTCATCTCCGGCAACCAGCAGCAGAG
>NZ_JACZFQ010000244.1 GCF_014904755.1 Neoluteolibacter marinus | reverse complement strand
AGCGCGATCACGAACGCGGCCCACTTGCCGATCCACCCCTTGGTGGCATCCCACGAGGCGCCGGCGAACGCGATCGGCGCGAGCACGAGTCCGACCAGCAGCAGCGCCTTGCGGATCAGCAGCGAGAACCAGACGATGAAGACTGCGGCGATCATCAGCCCGGCCAGGAAGATCGTGACGATCGCGCCGACACCGGGAGCGGCGATGTTGATGCCGGTCAATCCGGCGGCGAGCAGGATGATCTTGTCACCCATCGTCTCGGTGGTCTCCCCGGACGCCTGGATGATGCCGATGCAGAGCTGGTCCACGATCTCCAGCGCGAGGGCGGTCAGCGTGACCACGACGAACGCGCCGAGCACCGATTTCGCCGCGCCGAGCGCGGCCCGGGACAGGGCGGTCGGATCACGCTTGATGAGTCCGGTGATGAGTTGCAGGCAGAAGAAGATCAGCACCAGGAACACGCCGATGCCGAAGATCAGGTTGTAGACGCGGGTGAACCCATCGGTCTGGACATCGACCAGGGTGGTCGTGTCGAACACCGCCCACATCGCCTCGATCAGCCAGCCGGCCGCGCCGCCCATCGCTTGGGCGAGCCAGTCGAACGGGGCCGCCACGACCGTCGCGGCAGCCTCCCCGGCCACATCGCATACCGAGGAGATGACCGGCACATCG
>NZ_JACZFQ010000094.1 GCF_014904755.1 Neoluteolibacter marinus | reverse complement strand
ACCATGGGGTATTAATCCGCCTTTCGGCGGGCTATTCCCCACTGCAGGGCATGTAACTCACGTGTTACGCACCCGTGCGCCACTGGAGACATCCAAAGTAAACTCCGAATATCCCCCGTTCGACTTGCATGTCTTAAACACGCCGCCAGCGTTCGTTCTGAGCCAGAATCAAACTCTCCGTAAAAAAACGTATGCCGTGATCCGAAGATCACGAACAAAATTGACCGTCCGAATTTCACCCCGAAGGGCTTCCTCCGAACGCTGCGCGCCATTCTTCGGCACGCAGCACACAATTTAGCCTTTTCCTCTTCACCCGGCTTTTTCTGGCACGGTTCTCGCTAATGCAGCAGTGCTGCGGAGCGTCGAAGCCGTCCT
>NZ_JACZFQ010000093.1 GCF_014904755.1 Neoluteolibacter marinus | reverse complement strand
CCCCCCGGGTCAACACCTTTCGGGAAGTTTTTTCGGGTTTTTTGACAGCCCCGTCACAACCCGTTGAAAACACACGGTTTCACCCCGGAGGTTTTTCACGGCGATCCTTCGATCCACCGTAATACTACAGGCCTAGTAGGCTCCGCGGGGCAGGTTGAAGACCACCACCAGCCCCGATGAGGGCGAATTTTCTGCCCGAACACTTCCCCCGCAGGCCTCCACTCCGGACAGGACGATCGCCAAACCGAGGCCAGCTCCCCCGGTCTCCCGGGTTCGCGAGGCATCCGGACGGTAGAAGGGCTCGAACAAACGGGGCAGGTCGGCCGCGGCAACCCCCGGACCATTGTCGGCGATCCTGAGCTCCACCTGCTTGCCGGCCCGGCTGGCGGCAATCCTGATCGTACAGTCGTCTCCACCGTGCGTGCGTGCGTTGCGCAGCACGTTGGCGATGGCGCGCGACAAGAGATTGCGATCCACCTGCACGGACAGCCCCTCAGAAACCGCCAGTTCGATCAGTTGGCCAGGACACTCGCGCGCGATCGCCAGTTCGACGACCGGAGCCAATTCGACCGCCTCCAGCTTCACCGCTTTGGCTGCGGTCGAAGCTTTGGTGAACGCCAGGAGCTCGGATACCAGACGTGAAAGTTCGGTCACGTCCTCCTCGATCGATTCAAGCCGCCGCTGCTGGTCGCCGCTCAAGCCATACTCCAGGACCCCCAATCCCGTCTGGATCCGTGCCAAGGGCGAACACAACTCGTGCGCCACATCACCCAGGAAGCGCTTCTGGCCGCGCACCAACCGATCCAAGCGGGTTGCCATGCTTTCGATCGATACACCCAGGTGGCCCAATTCATCGGACCTTGTGGACCCGACCTTCACGTCAAACTTGCCCTCGGCGATCGACTCCGTCACCCCCGACAGGCGGGACAGGAAGCGGGTGATCCCAAAGAAGAACGGGACCCATAGCACCAGGCTGATTGCCAGGACCGCCAGCCCCCCCAGGATCCACGGCCGGAGATCGAAGAACAGGCCTCCTCCGGCAAGATCCTGCGAACGCAGGACCAACAATCCGTGCAATGGCTGGGCCCGCTTCGGGCGAAAGAGAGGGAGGTCGATCCCCGCCCAATAGCCGTCCCCGCCTTCGCCCCGCAGCAGGAAAACCGGTTCCACCACGGGCCTCGGCGGGTCCTCTCGGTCCGTTTCGTCCGGTGGCGGAGCGTCACCGAGGGGCCCACGCCCCCCGGCGGGCCCCGGAGGTCCAGGCGGCCTTCCGGGGCCTCTTGGCGGTAGCGGTTGGGGGCGTGGAGTGTTCTTGATCCTTTCTTCGACATTCGGCGGCACCCGGTCGGGCTGCCCGCCGATCCACCCCTCGCGCCCCATGTCCAGGAAGACCTGGACTCCCAGCGACTCCTCGTGCCGAGCCAGGATCGAAGACCATTCGTGCCGCGGACTTTCGCGGAGCTCGGAACTGATCACCTCACCCACCCCTTTCAAGCGATCGCCCGCGGCCCCGCTGAGAAAGGAGTCGAGTCCCAACTGGAGCTGCCAGGCAACAAAGGCGAAAAACGCGGCCGCCAGCACCAGCAGGTGCACCAGCAGCCACAGCATCATCTTTGCCAGCAGCGGAAAGCGGACACGCTCCTTCATGCCGGTTCCTTGAGTTTGTATCCGACACCCCGGATCGTGTGAATGAAGCGCGGCTGCTTGGGATCATCGCCCAGCTTGCGGCGGAGCTGGGAGACGTGAACGTCAATCGAGCGATCGAACACGTCGAAGCGCCGGTCGGAGACTTCCTCGAGCAAGGCCTCACGCGACTTCACGCGGCCCTTGGCCTTCAAAAGAGAGGCGAGGATCGCGAACTCCAGTGCCGTCAGTTCCAGATTCCCGCCGTCCAAGGTGACGAGATGGGTCTCCTCGTTGAGCGTCAAATCGCCCGCCGACCACTCTTTCCCGGCGTCCGCAGCTTCCCCGGATCGCACACTCCGCCGGGTGACCGCCCGCAGCCGGGCCAGCAATTCACGGCTGGAGAAGGTTTTCGGCAAATAGTCGTCCGCCCCGAGCTCCAGGCCGACGATCCGGTCCGCCTCCTCCCCCATCGCGGTCAGCATCAACACCGGGATGGTCGAGGTCTTGCGCAGTTCTCGCAGGACTTCGAAGCCATCCATGCCCGGCATCATGACATCCAGCAACACCGCCTCGTAATCGCCGGTGCTGGCGGCTTCCAGCCCTTCCGGTCCGGTGTGGCGCATGTCCACCTGCCAACCGCGCGGAGCCAGATAGTCGCGGATCAGCCCGCAAAGCTTGCGATCGTCGTCGACCACCAGCAACGGACGGGACGGAGGAAGATCCCCGGAATTCATTGAAGGGGAGGATGCAGTGGATTCCAGGCGGCCTGCCACCGCTTTTACCGCTTCTTAACAAAAACATCCGCCACCGGACCGGGAATCACCATGCCCGCTCGCCGCGCTCATCGAAAGGCAGCCAGAGCAGGGCAACCGACTCGACGCTCACGTTCGCCCGGGTTGGCTTGAGCGTTTCGGTTTCGAGAGCCAGCGCCATCGGGTCAAAGCTGCGGGAAAGCTCGGCGATCTCTTCCTGCAGCTGCTTTTGAAGATCGGCCATTTGATCCTCGATCCCCTCCACCTTGTCTTCCGCCGCGGCCACGTCCTGGTGTTGCTTGTAGGCGCTGGTTCCCTTGGAAAGAGCGGATCCCATGCTCCGCTTGCGCCCGAACAATCCACCCAGGATTCCGCCGAGAATGGATGCCCCGGCCTGCATCTTCGCGGCATCGGCCTGGGCCTTTTCCCGGGCAAGGCTCCCCTCGGCGGTGCGCTTGCGGCCTTCCAAGGTGTCGAGCTTCCGGTTCGTCGCCGCCCGCGCTTTCGCGAGGACGGCATCCCGCGCCTCCCGGGCCTGCTGGGCCAGCCGAGCACGGAACTCACCCTCCGACTCGCCGATCTCCGAGTAGGCCTTCAAAGCCGGACAGGTGAAGATGTCCGCACGCTCGTTGCGGTAGAGCCATTCATCGAAATCCTTTTCGACCTGCCTGTAGTTGGCGGCATTCATCGCGAAGCCCGGCAGCTCGGCGAAACCCGCCCCGGCGGCCGGTTTCGAGTCGAGTTCCTCCGGCTTGAGCGGCGGCGGCAAGTCTCGCTCCCAGTCGATTGATTCCGGCAGGATCGCATTGACCTTGCGGACCTTGCGGCTGCCTTCGACCCCCGCCTTGGTGGAGGAGAAATGCACCGTGCCTACCCGCAGCAAGTGGGGCCGGTAGGTGATACCCGAGGCATCTCCGGCGGGCGGGGCGAATTTTTCCGGCACCCCCGCCCCGACCAGCGGCCGCGAAGTGGTCACCGGTGCCGCGGTCAGCCCGGGCATGGCCATCGGGTTCGCGGCGGCAGCGGAGGCGGGACTTTCGAAGGCCGCGCGCTTCGGATCCATCAGCTTCTTGATGCTGCCGCGGGTCAGCGGGCCGGTCAGGTAGCTCATCACCCACCGGACGTGGAACAGGACCGGGGCGTCGTCGTGGACGTTGTTCATCAGGAACACCCGGTTGCCCAAGCCGGACAACAGCTTCTCCATCGACGCCCGGTCGAACTTCGCGTTCTGCTCTCCGGCCGCACCTTCGAGGCCGTCGAGCACCCGCAGCTTGTCGCGCTCCGTTTGCAGGCGGCCGAGAAACCAGGTGCCGATGTTCGACAGCGCCTTGTAGTCGAGATCGACCGGGTTCTGGGTCGCGAGCAGGCAGCCGACCCCGAAGGCGCGCGCCTGCTTGAGCATCGTCATCATCGGCTTCTTGCTCGGCGGATTCGCGGTCGGCGGAAGGTAGCCGTAGATCTCATCCATGTAGAGCAAGGCCCGCAACGAGGTGGTGCCACGCTGGGCCCGCATCCAGCCGAGCATCTGGTTGAGCAGCAGGCTGACGAAGAACATCCGCTCGGAGTCGCTGAGGTGGGAGATCGAGAAGATCGAAATCCGCGGCTTGCCGTCCGGAGCGTGGAGCATTTTCGCGATGTCCAACGGCGGGCCCTCCAACCAGGTGGCGAATCCCGGGGAGGCGAGGAGGTTGTTGAATTTCAGTGCGAGCGCGTGGCGGTCCCTTCCGGGCAGGAAGCTTTCCAGGTCAATCACCCCGACCTTGTCGAAGGGGGGCTTCTGGATGTGACGGATCAGCGTCTCCAGGGTGATGTCGCGTTCAGCGGCCCACTCGTGCTGGAAGATGCTCGACAGCAGGATCGCCTCCGGGCTTTGGATCGGATCCGCGTTCACCCCCACCAGGGAAAGCAGCGACGCGACCGTGCTTTCGATGCGCTCTCCGAACAGTTCGGCATCGTCCACCACTTCGAACGGTGGCGCTTCGAGCGAGCTGAGGATTGAAACGGGGATGCCCGCCTTTGAGCCCGGGGTGAAGATGTTGACGTCGGTTTTCTCCCGCAGCTGGGCGATGCGCCCGGGGTCTTGCCCCCATTCGGCCAGGCCCTTTTGCCAAGTCGCGGCCGTCTTTGCCGCGAACTCGTCGGGCGAGATCCCCTTCTTCGCCGCGTCGTCCTCGTTGATCCAGGGACGGAAGTCCTCGCCGCGCAATTCGGGAAAGGTCAACAGCAGGTTGGAGATGTCACCCTTGGGATCGATCACGATCGCCGGGATGTTGTCCATGGCCGCCTCCTCGAGCAGGGCGAGGCAGAGCCCGGTTTTACCCGAGCCGGTCATCCCGAGGACCACGCCATGGGTGACCAAATCCTTCGAGTCGTAGAGCAGCAGCCCGCCGTCGGCCGACTTGGTGTCGAGGTCATATTCGCGACCGAGGTAAAAGGCGCCGAGCTTCTCGTAATCCGAAACGGCAGGACTCATGGTGACCGAATGTTAGGAAGGGAACCTGACATGGAAAGCGCCAATCCCGCGCGGGACGGGGGCGGGAAGAGATTGCCGTGACGACGGCGCGGTGATTAAAGTCCTGCCATGAAACGACTGTGGTTCGGTCTCGGGATCCTGACACTCGCCAGCTGTGCCACCCCCAGGACCGCTCCCATCCCGGACACCGCGATGGCGACCCGCAGCGGGGTGACCTACGAAACCCTGCAAAAGGGCCATGCCGTCTATCTGGCGCAATGCGGCCGCTGCCATGAGCACATCCTGCCGCAGGATGTCAGCAAGGCCGACTGGCACGTGGTGGTGCCGGGCATGTCGTGGAATGCCGGGATCTCCGCTGCCGACGAAGACGCGTTGACCGCCTACATTCTCGCCGCGAAACGCGAAACGCGGTGAATCCCGCCTCCGAATTGTTCATCTTCGCCGGCATCATGTTGCTGGGGCAGTTCAGCCCCGGGCCTGACATGATCCTGCTCACCCGGACCGCGTTGGCCGACGGGGCGAGAGCCGGTGCAATCATGGCTTGTGGCATTGCCACCGGACTGGCCGTCCACACCGCGATTGCCGTGGCAGGCTTGGCCGTCGCATTGAAGAAACTGCCATCGCTGCAAAAGACCATCGCTCTGGTGGCGGCGGTCTATCTCCTGTGGCTCGCCTGGCAATTGTTGAAACCGCACTTCATCGGCTCTTCCAGCGCGAGCCCTGGCGGCGCACCGGAAGGAGGGAGTGGCAATCCTTACCTCCGCGGCCTGATCTGCAATCTCCTCAATCCCAAGGCCGTGCTTTTCCTCGCCGCGGTTTGCGCGCCATTCCTGCAGGGCGACCGCTCGCGCTGGTGGCCCTTGGTGCTGTGGGCGATCGTGGTCTTCCAAGGCGGAGTTTTCTGGGCCTTGTGGGCGCGCCTCCTGCAATGGCCGCCGCTGCGATCCCGCTACCAGCGCTCGGCGAAGTGGATCGACGCCTCCTTCGGCGTGGTGCTCGCGGCGCTCGCGCTGAAACTGATCGCCGGCTTCCGCTGAGGTCCGCCGGTTCACCCGGCCAAAATGACATTTGCATTCGGGACGGGATTGCCTTTCATGCAGGAGCCTCCGTCGTGGGGGCCCGAACCTTCCATTGATCTGTCATTCCCCATGAAATTCCTCGTGACCCGAATCCTGCCGCCCGTCCTCTGCGCCGCCGCGGCACTCGCCCTGAGCTCCTGCGGCACCACCATGCAGAGCGGACCGCAGACGTCGTTCAAGTTCGATCCCCCTCTCAAGCAGCCCCAGAACGCCTCCAATGTCCGGGTGAAGCTCAGCACCAGCGCCCAGCGACTTTACCTCGTCGAAGGGAACGAAGTCCTCCTCGCGACTCCCATCTGCGTCGGCACCGCGTCGGCCCGTACGCCCCAGGGTACCTTCAGGATCCGTGCGAAAACCGCGCAGCGCCGCCGCGCCAGCAGCCCCGGTGCCGGCTACCCGATGACTTACTGGATGGAGTTCTACAGCGCTTCCTACGGAATGCACTGGGGCTTCGTGAAACCCTATCCCGCGACCCACGGCTGTGTCCGCATGCCGCTGAACTCCGCGCGCAAGGTCTTCAACACCGTCCGGGTCGGAACGCCGATCGATGTCGCGACCAGCCAGCCATGGGACGCCACCATCGGCAAGTCGCTGCCGGTGCTCGACGACAGCTCGCTGCCTGACCCCCCGATGTCCTACATGCTCAGCCCGAAAGTGTTCAGCGATGCCCAGCAGGGCAAGATGTGGAACTTCTGAACGGTTCCTCGACCCTCTCGACGTTCAACGGCGCGTGCGTTCCCAGGAACTCACGCGTCCGTC
>NZ_JACZFQ010000092.1 GCF_014904755.1 Neoluteolibacter marinus | reverse complement strand
AACAACACGCTGGCTCGGCGGTAGGGAACGTAGGTGACTCCAGGGCCGAGACCAATGCCGTAGGCGGAGTGGCGGCCGTACCGGCCGTAGCCATAATAGCCGCCGTAAAAGTTGGTGGTGTAAACCGGCGTCGTGCCGGCATAGTCCCAGCGCAAACTGGCGTGACCGCCTTCACTGCCTTCATACTCGCGGCTTGGTCGCCCCCAGGCGAGGTAGACGGCATCGGTGCCCATGCCTTTGTCGATCCGGCCCTGGCGAACCAACTCCTGGTGTTTCGCCGGCAAGCTCTGGTAGAGCGCGGGCTGGGCCGCGATGCGGGCCTCCGGCGTCGAGGGCACGCACGAGGTGAAAAAGACAGTCGAAGCCACCACCGCCGTCGCCAGGAATCTCATCCCGATTCGCATACACCCGAAGTCGCCCGACCGCAAACCGGAGGCGCGATGAAAATTCACTGTCAAACTCGCTTGCCAAGGGAGAATCGGTGTACCCAATCTCGCCCCGCAACGTCCCCTGAATTCCCATGTCCGACCTACTCGAAGACGACGATCTGAACGCCGCCCTGAAGAAATGCCCCGAGTGGGAATTTGAAAAGAAAGCGATGGTCCGCGTCATCGAGTTCGAGGAATTCATGGACGCCATCGACTTCGTCAACAGCGTCGCCGAGATCGCCGATGAAGCGCAGCATCACCCCGACATCCGCATCTCCTACACCAAGGTGACGCTCAACCTCACCACCCACGATGCCGGCGGTGTCACGGATGCCGACGTGGAACTCGCCCAGCGGATCGACAACCTGGTCGACTGAGTTCCGGCAGCCACCACTGAACCTTTCCAAGAGGCCCGCTACCTGCGGGCCTTTTTGCCGGGCGGAAGTCACCGCTCAGCGCGGCAGCAGCACGTCCTTCTCTTCAAGCCCCGTCAGGTCCCTCAGGCCTTTGATCAAGCGGGTGAAGAGGACGAAAATGATCCCAAGAAGCGGGAGCCCGATCACCAGCAGGCCAGACCAGGTCATGGTGCTGATGATCTTGTTGTACTTCTCCGTCGCGTCGGCCGCCGAGGCGTCGAAATTCCGGAACAACCAGAGCGCCAGACCGATGTTCAGCGGGGCGCTGATGAAGAACGACGCGGCGAAGAGCTTGGTGGCGCTGTCGATCAGACGCTTGTAGCCGCTTTCCTCCGAGCGCTCCGCGATCTTCGCCTCGATCTTTGGAACGTCGAACAGGGTGTCATTGTAGAGGAACACCCGGAGCAGAGGCGTGCCGAATCGCAGCGACCCCAGAACCGCGATCCCAAGCATCAAGGGGATCATCGCCTCCTTGAGCCCGACCAACAGGCCCGCGTTTGGCTTCACCGTTCCATCGGCATTCCAGAGGTAGAAGGTGAGTCCGCCGGTCAGGAGGATTGAAACCAGCCCGACCCCGGAGAAGAAGTTCACCTTGCGGGTCTTGGCGAAGTGCCAGAGCCCGTAGCCAAGCGGCAGCGCCAGGGCAACCGTCATCGCCCAGAGCGGCCCGATGTGCCAAAACTTCGCCGCGCTCCCGAGCCGCTCCGGATCCTTGCTGAGGTGATCCAGTGCCATCACCGGGATCAGCACGTTGATCAGGATGTTGGCGAGCGGATGTTCTTGCTTGGGCTTGGGGTCAGGCATGGCGAACGAAGCGGCAGCCAAGCGATTCCTGCCACCCTTGGGAAAGAAAAAAGGCGGACCCGGGTGACGGGTCCGCCTCATGAAAGAACGGAATTCAGACCGTGCCGAAGATCGTCTTCCCAGCGGAAAGCAGATCGTTGCAGGCTTCCTTCATGCGCTCGCAGAGGCCGGCCTCGGCCTTCTTCAGGTAGGAGCGCGGGTCGTAGGTCTTCTTGTCGCCGACCTCGTTGTCGATCTTGAGCACGCCTTCGATGTTTTGGCAGATGTGCGTCACGATCGGACGGGTGAAGGCATACTGGGTGTCGGTGTCGATGTTCATCTTCACCACGCCGTAGTCGAGGGTCTCGCGCAGGTCGCTTTCCGAGGTGCCGGAACCGCCGTGGAAGACGAGGTCCATCTCGGCTGCGGCGCCGTGCTTGTCCATGACCGCCTTCTGGCCGTCGCGCAGGATGGACGGCTTCAGCTTGACCGCGCCGGGCTTGTAGGAGCCGTGGACATTGCCGAAGGTGGCGGCGAAGAGGAAACGGCCGATCGGGCTGAGCGCCTCGTAGACCTGCACCATGTCGTCGGGCGTCGTGTAGAGCTTGTCGGCGGGCAGGCCGGAGGTGTCGTGGCCGTCTTCCTCGCCGCCGACGCAGCCGGCTTCGACCTCGAGGATGATGTCGAGCTCGGCGCACTCCTTGAGCAGTTCCTTGGAGATCTCGAGGTTCTCCTTCAGGTCGACGACCGACCCGTCGAACATATGGCTCTGGAACAGCGGGCCCTTGCCGGCGGCGATGCGCTCGCGGGAGGCCTGCAAAAGCGGCTTGAGGAAGCCCTCGACCTTGGCCGGATGGCAGTGGTCGGTGTGAAGGGCGACGAGGATGTCGTATTTCTCGGCAAGGAGGTGGCAGGCCTCGGCGAGCACGATGGCGCCGAAGGCGGCGTCCTTGACGCTGGTGCCGGAGGCGAACTCGCCGCCACCGGTGGAAACCTGGATGATGCCGTCGGACTTGGCCTCGGCGAAGGCACGCAGCGCCCCGTTGATCGTGGTGATCGAGGTGACGTTGATCGCCGGGTAAGCGTAGCCGCCTTTTTGAGCGGCATCGAGCATGGCACGGTATTGGGCTGGTGTAGCGACGGGCATGGCGGGGAGGGGTTAGCGGACGGCGGGACCCGGCGCAAGGCCGGAGCGGTGCATTTGCAGCACGCACGACGCGTGCCAGCGGCCGCCGCCCCGGCCCCTGAGGCGGTGAACCGGTCAACCGGCCGCCACCGGGCTTCCGCCGAAATGACCCTCGAGCGCCACCGCGGACCGGAACAGGTGGGCCGTCGCGGCCCGGTTGACCGAGGCCATCAACGTGTGGAACAAGCCGAAAGCCTCGTTCTTGTACTCGACCAGCGGATCCTTCTGGCCCTGCGAGCGGAGGTAAACGCCTTCCCTCAGTTCGTCCATTTCACCGAGGTGCTCTTGCCATCCGGCATCGATGGCGAACAACAGGGCGCGGCGCTCCTCGCGCTCGAGGAATTCCGGGGGCACGGCGGCGATCCGTCGATCGTAGGCGGCGACGGCCTTTGCCGCGATCCAGGCGGCCATGGCCTCGCCGTCGGCATTGCGCAGGTCTTCCGGATCGAGCTCGAGGGCCAGGCTGGCGACCGCCCACCGCTGCACCGCCGCGAGGTCGGGATTCCGCGGATCGCCGTCGGCCAGGAGGTCGAGCACGGCGGCGGCAACGCCTTCCGAAATGGCCTCATGCGCCAGCTTGCGGGTGTCCTCGGTGGTCAGCACGTCGTTGCGATGGCCGTAGACGATCTCACGCTGCAGGTTCATCACGTCGTCGAAGTCGAGAACCCGCTTGCGCCCCTTGTAATCCTGTTGCTCGACCCGCTGCTGGGCGGACTGGACCAGCTTGCCGAGCGACGGCACCTTGCCCGACGCCCTTGCCGCCGACTCGATCATCGCCGCCATCTGGGCGGGCGCGGCGTGGTTGCGCATCAGATCGTCCTCGAGCGAGAGGAAGAACTGCGACTTCCCCGGGTCGCCCTGGCGCGAGCACCGGCCGCGCAGCTGGCGGTCGACCCGCCGCGACGGATGGCGTTCGGTGCCGATGACGAACAGCCCGCCGAGCTCCGCCACGCCTTCACCCAGCTTGATGTCGGTGCCGCGTCCCGCCATGTTGGTCGAAACCGTCACCGCCCCGCGTTGGCCGGCCAGGGCGACGATCGCCGCCTCCTGTTCGTGGAACTTCGCGTTCAGCACCGCGTGCCGGATCCCGGCGCGCTTCAACATCCGCGAAAGCGTCTCCGAGGCCTCGACCGACGCGGTGCCGACCAAGACCGGCTGGCCGGCGGCATGCGCCTTGGAGATGGTGGCGATCACCGCGTGATACTTCTCGCGGCGGGTCTTGAAGATCTGGTCGTTGCTGTCGATCCGCAAGTTCGGGGCATTGGTCGGGACCGGCAGGACATCGAGCTTGTAGATGTCGTGAAACTCGGCCGCCTCGGTCTCGGCGGTACCGGTCATGCCCGCCAGCTTTTCGTAGAGGCGGAAGTAGTTCTGCAGGGTGATGGTGGCGAAGGTCCGGGTTTCCGCCTCGATCTCCACCCCTTCCTTGGCCTCGACCGCCTGATGCAAGCCATCCGACCAGCGCCGGCCTTCCATCTCGCGGCCGGTGCTTTCGTCGATGATGGTGACCTTGCCGTCGCGGACGACGTAATGAACGTCGCGCTCGTGGAGGCAGTAGGCCTTGAGCAATTGCGAGATGCCGTGGACCGCGGCGGCGCGTTCGGCTCGCAATTCCTGGAGCTCCTGCCTGGCGGCGGATTTCTGCTCCGGGGACAGCGTGGTGTCGGCATCGATCTCCGCCAGACGCGGGCCGACGTCGGGCAGCGTGAAGGATTCGGGATCCTGCGGGGAAAGGAACTTGCGGCCTTTTTCCATCAGATCGGCGGCGCGGAGCTTCTCGTCGATGGCGAAAAACAGCTCCTCCTTCACCTTGTAGATGTCCTTCTGGAAGGCTTGCTTCTGGTAGTCGAGCTCGGTCCGCTCCAGCAAGCGGCGCAGCTCGGGGTTCTCCATCATCCGCAGGAACTGGCGGTGGCGCGGCTGGCCGAGCTTCAACTTCAGCAACATCAGTCCGGCGGCGGCCTTGTCGCCGGCATCCAGCAGGCGCTTCGCTTCGGCGGCGATCCGGTTACAGAGCTCCGTCTGGCGCTTCACCAGCTGCTCGACCCGCGGCTTGTGGTGCTCGAAGGGATGCGACGAACTCCCCGAGGCGCCGGTGATGATCAGCGGCGTGCGAGCGTCATCGATCAGGATCGAGTCCACCTCGTCGAGGATCGCGAGATAATGGCCGCGCTGCACCTGCTCGTTGCGGCTGGTGGCCATGCCGTTGTCGCGCAGGTAGTCGAAGCCGAACTCCGAGTTGGTTCCGTAAGTGATGTCGCAGGCATAAGCCTGGCGGCGCTGCGGGGCCTGCATCTGGTTTTGCAGGCAGCCGACGCTGAGACCGAGGAAGCGGAACAAGGCGCCCATCCACTCCGAGTCGCGCTTCGCCAGGTAGTCGTTGACGGTCACGACGTGGACGCCGAGGCCGGTCAGGGCATTGAGGTAGACGGGCAAGGTCGCCACCAGCGTCTTGCCCTCACCGGTCTGCATTTCCGCGATCAGGCCGCGGTGCAGGGCGATGCCACCGATCAACTGGACGTCGAAGTGGACCATGTTCCAGGTCATCGGCTGGCCGCTGACCATGACCTCGCTGCCGCAAAGGCGACGGGCGCCGTTTTTCACGACGGCGTAGGCCTCGGGAAGGATCTGCTGCAAATACTTCGCCCGCGAGGCCGCGAATTGCTCCTCGACGTGGTGGAAGGCGGCCTTGGCGGATTCGATCGCCGCGACGGTCGGGGCCACGTCCGCCGGTAGCGACGGGAATTCCCTGCGCAGGTCCCCCAGCCGCGCCTGCACCGCATCGGCCGCCACCTGAAGGGCCGCACCGTCCATGCCCTCAAGCTGGGACCGCGGAGGGGCGTCGAGCGGATGATAGCGGGCCAGGTGGGATTGCCAGCCCGCGGTGAGTTCGCGGAGCTTCTCGACGGGTTCGCGCTGCAAGGCGCCCTCGATTTCGTTGATGCGGTGAACCACCGGCCGGATGCGGCCGAGTTCGCGTTCGTTCTTGTTGCCGAGGAGTTTCGGAAAGGACCAGGAGATCATGGAAAGACGGATGAAGTTGGATGCCTCCGGGACACAGGAGTCGCGGCGGGACATCGGATTGAATGAGGTTCTTGAACGGGAAACGCCGCCGGCCAACGGGTGGCCATGCCGCGCGAATGTCCCGCACAGCCGGCGGGATCCACGGAAGCACCCGTCGCAGTCCCGGTGAGTCCGATCCGCCGGAGGCGAATCATTCCACCGCGCCGCGGGGCGCACTCAAATCACCTCAAACACCGGCGGGGCGCGGCCACGGGCTGCACCCGGACGGAACGTCTCCACCGCCCGGTCATCGTGGGCATCGACGCCCAACAGCACGGACGCCGGAATCGTCAGGTCGACCCGATCGGATGGATCGGGGGCGAGAAACACCACCGGGCTGGTGACATTCCCCGCACTCGGCGCCTCTCCCGACACCTGGGTCAGGGCGCTGCCCTCGAGGTCCCGGGCCTTTCTCGTCAGGCTGGGATACGGGGCCAAGGCGTTGCATCCCAACAAGGCCACCAACGCAAAGACCCAGGGGATCAGTGCGGACGGACAGAGCCGTTCTTCGTTGGTGCTCATCGGGAAGGATCGCGGATCACCTCGGATCCGCCGTGAGAGTCGGACCAGCCGGGGATTTGTCAAATGCAGGTTTCAGGACGTCCGCCCGTCCCCGGAACGCAAACGATCCACGCCGGCAGGCACCGGCGTGGATCGGAACATGGATGGATCCCCGGGTCGCTGCCCGGATTGCTCACTCGGAAGCCACCGCCTGGGAAGTCACCCGCAAGCGCACGAAAAGCTTCGGGCTGCCGCCACCCGGCGTCGGCAGGGTGTAGGAAATCGCGTCGGGCTGGGAGAGATCGAGATCCTCTTCCAGGACCTCCGACCATTCCCCTTGCCCGAGGCTGGTCGAGGTTTCCACCACGAAGGCCGCGTCGGTGACCGCGGGATCGCGGGGCCAGGTGATTTCGCCGCCGGCGACCGCGGGATTGGCGGTGAAGCCGGCACCGAGTTCGCCGAAGAAGTACTCCGCGCCATTCGGCACGCCGTCGCCGTCGTTGTCGGCGTCGAAATCCCCGCCGTTGGCGTTCTCCGCGGACCACACGGCGTAGGTCGACGCGGGGAGGGATTCACCGGTGACATGGATGGTGGTGCGGTCCGTCACCGGATCGTAGTCCGCGACGACCGTGTCCGGCGCAGTGAAGGTGGAGAACCAGTCCTCCTCGAGGATCGAGGTGCGGTCTCCCGCCAGTCGCAGGAAGCCGCCGCCGAAATCATAGAAGCCGGCGATGAACGCGACGTCGGTGGCGGTGATGACGCCGCCGGTCTGGACCACGAATCCGGAGCCCGCCAGCGGGCCGCCCAGGCGGATCTCCCCGCTGAGCGCCAGGGTGCCGCCCGAAACTAAAAGCGAACCGTTGTCGGCGTAGCCGAGGACCATCGGCGTGCCGCCGGCCACATTCATCAGGCCGCCGGAGACCGTGACGTGGCTGTTGTTGGGGCCGGCGGGGTTGGTGCCGGAATTGTCGGTGCCGCCCATGCCGTAGCCGACGCGGAACTCGACGTAGTTGCGGAAGGTGGCGGTGCCGCTTTCCACCGCGATGCCGGAGTTGCGGGAAACCAGCACATCCGAGGTGCTGGTGGCGTGGATCCGGGTGAAATTCGCCGTCCCGCCGTTGACGGTGAACAGGTCGCCGGTGACGGAGGCATCGACCGCGCCCTCGCCGCCCTTGCCGAACCAGACGCTGCGAAGGCGACGGTCGACCAGGTTGCCGGCATTGTAGGTCGCCTGCGAATTCACGGTCAGCACACCGCCGGTGAGCGTGTAGGTCGTCCCCAGCTGGCTCGCGTTGTTGTCGGAGAGGAAGAAGCCGCGACTGTGGTTGCTGGTGACGGTGCCGCCGCTTTGCACGAAGGATCCGAGGCCACCGTTGCCCACCAGGAAGTATTCACCGGTGTGATTGAAGGCGCCGCCAGCGGCCACGGTGAAGGTCCCCCAGTTCAGGAAGCGCGCCGAACCGGTCTGAAGATTGATCACCCCCGTGCCGCTGATGGTGGTGGTCCCGGCTCCTTGCCGGCTCCAGTTGCCAACCGGGATGTCGACCTGATGGCTGGCGCTGGAATCGACCACCACGTCGGTGGCCGTGCCCGGCACGCCGGCGGGATTCCAGTTGTCGGCATTGTTCCAGGCGCTGTCCACGCCGCCCGTCCAGACGGACTGGCCGGAAAGCGGATCGATGAGGGTGACGGCGAGGACGGCGATGCCGCCAAGAGCCGGAGCTGACAGTTTCTTTGGATTCATAGATGGATTTGGGTTGGGCCCGGATTCCCGGACCACCGTTGCAATCCCCCCATGCGCACCCCCACCCGGATGTCCGCCAAAATAGCCGCGGATTTTTTTCAGGGGCCGGCCGTCACTCCCGGCTCGCGGCCTGGACCCCACCGCAAACCGCCTCGGCCTCCCGCAGGAGGATCCTCGACACCGACCAATCGAGCCAAACCTCGAGCTTCAGGTCGGCCTTTTCCGCGCGAGGACCGGCCGGCGGCGGCATCAGCGACCGCGCGACGCCCAGGTGTTCCGCCGCCATCCCGCGTTCCCCCGACGCATGGTGGACCATTGCCTGCAGGCAATTCACCGAGCATTCACGGTCGCCGCGGCCGCCGGAGAACGATAGGCAACGTTCGGTCCACTCGAGGGCCTTGGCGAAATTACCGGCACGGTAGTGGTAGGTGGCCAGCGCCAAGGCATCCCATTGCGGAAAGGAATCGCGTCCCGAGTAGTCGCTCCGAACTCCCGAAGCGCACATCTCCGCGGCCTGGCCGAGCCGTTCCACGTCCTTTTCCTCCAGCGGCCGGAGCAGGCTGATCTTGAGCACGTGTTCAGCCGCCAGCGCGCTGTTTGCCGGCAGGTGCCGGTCGAGCATTTCGCGGCGAAAGTCCTCGTACTCCCCCGGCGGCCCGAACTCCGCCAGCAGGACGGCGAGGCACATCGGGTCGGTGCCTTCCATGATCCCGTCCGGATTCTCGTAGCGGTTCGCCTGGTCCAGGCTCCGGAAACATTGCAGCGCCTGCTCCCAGCGGCCGCGCATCGCGTTCCAGTGGCCGAGCGTGCGGAACACCCGGGCGGCGTCCGGCGAGGGCTCGATCGATTCCAGCGGGTTGGCCTGAAGCAAGGCATCGGCGGCCTCCGCCTTGCCCTGGTTCAGCAGCACCGCCACGCCGCCGAAGTCGTGATCCGCCGGCAGCGATCCGCCGGAACGCCCGCGGTTGAGCAGCCCGGCCACCTGCGAAATGCTCACGCGGGCCTGCGCCTGGTTGCGCAGGCGGTCCTCCTCGGCGCGGGCGAGCTCCGCCTCGCGCCCCAGCCGCACCTGCTCCGCCAGCGCCGTGCGCTCGCGGAAATAGAGCCAGGTCGATGATCCCAGACCGCCCAGCAGCGACAGCGCCACCGCGGCGCCGGCCACGCAGGCCGCCCGGTTGCGGCGGATGAATTTTTCCATCAGGTAGAGCCGGCCCGGGCGGCGGGCGAGCACGGGCTCGTTGTCGAGGTAGCGCTGGACATCCATCGCCAGGCTGTTCGCCGTCTGGTAGCGGCGGTTGCGGTCCTTCTCCATCGCCTTCATCACGATGGCGTCCAGGTCCCCTTGAAGTTGCGAGGCCGCCGGGCCGGAACTTCGCTGGGAGGGCCGCCGCGGCTCGTCTTCCAACAAGGTCCGGCGCATTTCCGAAATGCCGGCTTTTGAAAGGGCCTCGTCGTCGAAGGGCGGCAAGCCCGCCAACAGTTCGTAGAGCACCACCCCGAGGCTGTAGATGTCGCTGCGGGTGTCGATGTCGATGCCGCGCAGATCCACTTGCTCCGGGCTCATGTAGGCCGGCGTCCCGATGATCTGGTCGCACTCGGTGATTCTCGTCCAGCCATGGCGATCGGCGCCGGTCGCCTTGGCGATGCCGAAATCGATCACCTTCGGCACCGCCTCGCCGTCGATCGATTGGACGAGGATGTTCGACGGCTTGATGTCGCGGTGAACGATGCCCTTCTGGTGGGCGTGCTGGATGGCGTGGCAAACCTGGATGAACAAGGCCAGACGCCCTTCCAGATCGAGCTGCCTGGCATCGCAAAACGAGGTGATCCGCTCGCCGGCCACCAACTCCATCACGAAGTATGGCCGGCCGGTTTCCGTGGCACCGGCATCGAGCACCCGGGCGATGTTGCGGTGATCCATCAGCGCGAGCGCCTGGCGCTCAACCCCGAAGCGGGCGATCACCCCCTCGGTGTCCATGCCGAGGCGGATGATCTTCAGCGCCACCTTGCGGCGGACCGGCTCCTCCTGTTCCGCCTCGTAGACTACCCCGCATCCGCCCTCGCCGATGCGGGCGGTCAGGCGGTAGCGCCCGATCCGCGATCCCGGGCCCTCGACCGACCGTGGCAATTCTTCCTCATCCTCCAGCCCGATCCCGTCCACCGCGTCGCGGGCGGCGGAGATCCGGCATTCCTTGGCCTCGACGAAAAACGACGCGGAATCCACCGAGGCCCGCAGCAACGCCCGCATGGCTTCGAGCCCGGCCGCGTCGCCTGCAAACCAGCGGCCGAGAAATGCCTCCCTCAACTGCGGGTCCTCCAGTCCCAGCGCGGTTTCGAAGACCGCTCCTTCGAGTTCCTTGGGATCAAGGCGAGGATCGCGCGGTCCGGCCGGGGTTCTCATGGCTGGGTCTCCTCGCGGATGATCTGGTAAAGCCGGGCTTTCGCGAGCGTCCAGATCCGCTCCACCGAGCGCACGCTGCGGCCGGTCATCCGGGAGATTTCCTTGCTGCCGATCCCGCTGAAGAACTTCAACAGCACGACTTCCGCGGCTTCCGGATCCTCTTCCTCCAGCCGGGCGAGGCTTTCGTGAATCAGCAGAATGTGATCGTCCTGGCCGGCCGCGGGATGTGCCGCAAAGAGCTCACCCGCCTGCCGCTTGGACGCCGACTTGCGGCGCGCCCGGTCCACCAGGATGCACCGCATGGCCCGCGCCGCGGCGCCGAAAAAGTGCGCCCGGTTGTCCCAGTCGTGGCCGCCGCCCTCGAGCCGCAGCCACGCCTCGTGGACCAGCGCCGTCGGTTGCAGGGTCTGTCCGGGCGACTCGCCCATCATCCGGGTGGCCGCCAGACGCCGCAGCTCATCGTACACCATGGGAAACAGGTGCTCCGCCGGGAATTGGGTTCCATGCCCGAGGACTCCGCCGTCCATCGACACTCCGTGCATCGTCGGGTTCGTAGTTCGCGGCGGGAACGGCCACAAGCCGAAAGCCGTGGACCAATCGTCACGCGATTCCGCTAAACCATCCGGCCCCGACGGCGGAAAACAAAAAGGCCGGAGCGGTTTCCCGCTCCGGCCCTGGTGATGCTTCCGAAGATCAATCTTCGTCGGACGGGCTCCACTCCTCGGCCGCGGCGGCGGCGAGGTTGAAGGCCTGCTCGAGGCCGACCATTTCGGACGACGGGCGCAGGCTTTCGAAGCTGGCGCTTTCCTTCTTCAGGTCCGCTTCGCTGTAGTTGACCGCCTTGATCGAGAGACCGATGCGGCGCTCGACCTTGTCGACCTTGATGACGCGGGCTTCGACTTCGTCGCCGACCTTGATGACGTCCTTGACCTTCTCCACGTGATCCTCGCTGAGCTGCGAGATGTGGATGAGGCCGTCGATGTCGCCGTCGAGGCTGATGAAAGCGCCGAAGGACGCGATCTTGGCCACGGTGCCCTTGACCAGGTCGCCGACCTTGAAGCGGTCGTCGATGTGGCTCCACGGATCGTCCTCAAGCTGCTTGAGGCCGAGGGAAACGCGCTGGTTGCCCTTGTCGATGGAGAGCACGATCGCCTCCACCTCGTCGTTCTTCTTGAGAACCTCGGAGGGGTGGTTGATCTTGCGGGTCCAGGACATGTCCGAGACGTGGACCATGCCGTCGATGCCTTCCTCGAGTTCAACGAAGGCGCCGTAGGCGGTGAGGTTGCGGACCGGGCCCTTGATGGTCGCGCCGATCGGGTAGCGGTGTTCGATTTCGTCCCACGGGTTGGGCTCGAGCTGGCGGACGCCGAGGGAGATCTTCTGCTCCTCGATGCTGATGCCGAGCACGACCGCTTCGATTTCCTGATCGAGTTCGAGCACGTCGCTCGGGCGGGTGATGCGCTTGACCCAGGAGAGTTCCGAAACGTGAACGAGGCCTTCGACGCCGCGCTCGAGTTCGATGAACGCGCCGTAGGGCAGGAGCTTGGTGACCTTGCCGCGGACGTTGGAACCGATCGCGAACTTGCGCTCGATGTCTTCCCAGGGATTGTCGGACATCTGCTTGAGGCCGAGGGAGACGCGCTCCTTCTCGCGGTCGACGTCGAGGATGATCACCTCGACCGACTGTCCGATCATGAGCATTTCCGAAGGGTGGTTGATGCGGCCCCACGACATGTCGGTGATGTGGAGCAGGCCGTCCATGCCCTGGAGGTCGACGAAGGCACCGAAGTCGGTGATGTTCTTGACGGCGCCGGTGACCTTGTCGCCGACCTTGACGGTGCCCAGGAACTGCTGGCGCAGCTCGGCGCGCTCGGCCTCGATGACCTCGCGGCGGGAAAGCACGATGTTCTTCCGCTCGTCGTTGACCTTGACGATCTTGAACTCGTAAACGTTGCCGACGTACTCGTTGAGATCCTTCGGCGGGATGATGTCGACCTGGGAGCCGGGCAGGAAGGCCTCGACGCCGACGTTGACGGTGAGACCGCCCTTGACGACCGACTTGACCTTGCCGCGGACGAGACCGCCGTCGAGGAACACCTTGACGATCTTGTCCCAGTTCTGCTTGTGGGCGGCCTTCTCCTTGGACAGGACGACCATGCCTTCGTCGTTCTCGAGCTTCTCGAGGAGAACTTCGACTTCATCACCGACTTCGATTTCTTCGTCTTCGAATTCGTTCGACGGGATGGCGCCCTCGGACTTGTAGCCGATATCGACGAGGACGACTTGCGGGCGGATCTCGATGATCGTGCCCTTGACGATGGTCCCTTCGCGGACCTCGCGGAACTTGGAATCGATCAGATCGGCCAGTTCCTGGTTGGTTGGTTCAAGCACTTGGGTGCTCATGTTGTTTACGGGGTTGGGGTTAGGTTGGTTTGGTTTCGCTTTTCCTTCCGACAATTGCCCCGGTGGAAGGGCTGGCGGGCCACGGGGCTCCAACTGCTCGCCAGCATTCTGAAAGGTGAAACGGGGCCGCGAAGCTAGGTCCCGATCCCCCGTTGGCAAGCCGAAAATGACGCGTTTTCAGGGACTTCCGGAGGCCCGGCCGAAGAACGGGAAATGGCACTTTGCCGTGGCGGCCGGTCACCGGATCACGGCGCGGCCGCCGTGGAGAAACCCCCGCCGGCCGCGCACCCGCGATGGATGAATTGTTTTCGTGGCAAACCGCCACCCGATCGCGGAGCACTCATCCATGGAACCCAAACCGGTTTAGCATCTAAAAAAATATTCGCCGAAATCGCGCGATTTCGCGCCCCCGACTAAACGGGTCCACCCAATCCGTCATTATGCAGCGCGGAATACCGGGTTTGCAAAATACAGCAAACCGGCCCGATTCGGGGGCCTTTTTTGTGGCATGAGTCGTGATTACGGCGGGCCTCGCTCCCGCTCCGGACGGAGTGGCGGCACCGACCCACCACCTGTATACGACGTGAAAAAGACTCACATTCCCCGAATGTCCCGCAACACCCGGCTCTGGGCCCTGGCGGCAACCTCGTTGCTCGCCGGCGAACTCCACGCGGCCGGGACCACCTTCACCTATTCAGCCTACCGGTTCTTCCCGGTGTCCAACCGCGGACAGGCGGTTGCCACGACCGGCAGCAAGCTGATGCAGATCTCCGAATTCCAGTTCTTCTATGAAGGTGCACAGGTCGACCCCCTCTCCGCCACGGTAACCTCGAGCTCCACCAACCATCCTCCTGGCGAAGCCCCGCCCTTCGTCTCGGACGGCGACATCAACACCAAGTGGCTCAACTATGACTACACGCCCGGCACCACGCTCGTCTTCACCTTCGCCGGACCCACCTCGATCGACTCCTACAACTACATCACCGGCGGTGACGCGCCCGAGCGCGACCCGGTGAGCTGGCGGATCGAGGGCAGCTCCGACGGTGGCGCCACCTGGGAAGTACTGGACGTGGTGAACCGCTTCCCCGCCAGCCCGACCCGCAAGGTGACCGCCAGCTCGACGAACTTCGAGCTGCCGGCGGCCCCGCCCCCGGTGATCAACAACTTCGAGTTCTACAACCTCGAGCAGAGCGTGATCGTCAGCGACGGCTCGGCCATGGAGTTCTTCGCCTACACCGCGCTGGCCGACACCGTGACACTCGACTACCCCGGCGGCACGCCGATCGACGTCACGGACGCCAACGAAGGCGCCTACATCCTCGTGGACCCGGTCCCGTCCGGCACCGACACGGTCTTCACCCTGACGGCATCAAGCGCCGGCACCGACACCACCGCCAGCACCACGGTCCGCTCGGTCGCGGGCGGCGACCTCAGCTACCAGCAGGTGCGCTACACGCCGATTCAGTTGCGCACCGGCGGCACCACCATCCAGTTGGAGGACTTCAAGTTCACCAACGACGGTATCGAGGTCGTTCCGGTCGCCGTGACCAATCCCGGCGGCTCCAACGCCCCGGACGCCGCCGAAGGCGTGCAGAAGCTGATCGACGAGCACGACTACAACAACCTCCCTCCGACCACTCCGGCCCCGACCAAGTGGCTGAGTGCCAACCTGTCCCCGGTCATCTTCGACTTCGGGGCGTCGCCGGTTACCTTCGACGCCTACTCGTTCGTCACCGGCAACGACTTCCCCGACCGCGATCCGGTCAAGTGGATCATGGAGGGCAGCAATGACGGCGGCGCGACCTGGGAACTGATCGAAAACGTCACCTCGATCACCTACAACACCCCGACCTTCCGCAACACCCCGACACCGAGCATCCCCTTCCCGGGCGCCTCGCTCAAGCCGGCGGTCCTCAGCTTCGCCTCGACCGCGAAGCTCAGCCTCCCCGGAGACCCGATCACCCTGAGCTGGAATGTCATCGGCACCAACGACGGCACCGTGACCCTCGACCCCGCGGTCGGCACCTTCACTGCCACCGGCGGGTCCGTGGAGGTCAATCCCACCGCTGACACCACCTACACGCTGACCGCCGTGGCCCCGGGCGGCGGGGTCAGCATCTCGACGATCTTCGTCCATGTGCTCGACAATGCTTCCGGAATCATCAATTACCCCGACTTCGACATCGCGGACGACATCTCGCTCGTCGGCAACGCGAAGATCATCAACGACTCGCTCCAGTTCCCGCTGTCCGGCGACCACAAGCGGCTGCGCCTGACCAGCTTCACCAACGGGGTCCAGGGCAGCGCCTGGTACTTCAGTCCGGTGCCCCTCGCCTCCGGCTTCGTCACGGAGTTCGAACCGCAGATCACCCATCCCGGCTACATCAACGGCGCCGACGGTCTCGCCTTCACCATCCACAACGCCCCTGAAGGCAGTGTCGCCAGCCCCGGCGGCCAGCTGTATTTCAACAGCAACTCGCTGAGCGTGGTGATGGATTCCTACAAGAACGCCACCGACGCCAGCTTCGCCACCGTCCAGGTGTGGCTCAACGGCACACGGCTCGCTGAAGTCGACCTGGTGGCCCTCGGCCTGAACAAGGGCGGCCTCTACATGGGCACCTCGTCCACCTACACCGATCCCTACCACGTCCGCGTCGAGTATGCGGCCGGACAGCTGGATGTGTCCGTCGGCGGCACCCCGGTCATCACCGACCTCGCGGTCGACCTGAGCGGCGTGCTCGACGAGGAGGGCAAGGCTTACGCCGGCTTCTCCGCCCGCACCGGCGGCCTGTCGGAATACCACGACATCGTCAACTGGACGCTGACACCGCTGACCGCTGCCGGCGACGGCCCCCGCCTGCTCAACCATGTGCTCGATCTGGACGCCGGCACGCTGGAACTGACCTGGTCGTCGGACGCCGGCACCGACTACATCGTCACCACGTCGCCCGACCTGGTGTCCGAGTGGCTGCCGCTGACCGGCACCCCCGTCCCCGGCACGGCCGGCCAGACGACGACCACGGTGACCATCCCGGCAGGCACCAAAGGCTTCTTCCGCGTCGAGGAAGCCGAGTGATCTTCCCGTGTTGTGGCGACCCTGGGTCCGGCGGTGCAAGCCGCCGGACCCTTTCCGTCGCGACATCGTTCTAAAAACTTCCCTTGCCTCCGCGCCGTCCCGCCGCTATCCCCGCCGCCCGCCCGATGGCAGAAAGCACCGAAAACACCCTGAAACTGGCCATTCCCAAGGGAAGCCTGGAGGGCCCGACGATCGATCTTCTCGAGAAGGCCGGTTACGAGGTGTACGTGTCCTCCCGCGGCCTGCGCCCGGCGTCGAACGACTCCGAGCTCGATCTCTACCTGATCCGCGCCCAGGAAGTCGCCCGCTACATCGACCAGGGCTTCATCGACTGCGGGATCACCGGACTCGATTGGGCCAGCGAATTCGCCGACAACCTGGTCGACCTCGCCGAGCTTCCCTACTCCCGCGCCACCCCGCGCCCGACCCATTGGGTGCTGGTCGTCCCCGAGGATTCCGCGATCCGCAAACCGGAAGACCTCCAGGGCAAGCGCATCGCCACCGAGGGCGTCGCCATCACCAAGCGCTACCTGGAGTCGAAGGGCATCCAGGCCGAGGTTGAATTCTCCTGGGGCGCCACCGAAGTGAAGGTCCCGGACCTCGTCGACGCCATCGTCGACGTGACCGAAACCGGCTCCTCGATCCGCGCCAACAAGCTGCGGATCGTCGACACCCTGTTGACCTCGTTCCCCCATTTCTACGCGTCCAAGGCGGCGGCGGCCGATCCTTGGAAAAAACAAAAGATGGAGCGGCTGACGCT
Organism: Neoluteolibacter marinus; assembly: GCF_014904755.1. Classification (GTDB taxonomy): domain Bacteria; phylum Verrucomicrobiota; class Verrucomicrobiia; order Verrucomicrobiales; family Akkermansiaceae; genus Haloferula; species Haloferula marina. The sequence continues at coordinate 35,245 of NZ_JACZFQ010000092.1, read as the reverse complement.
TCTCCTGAAGGCCGCATTGGAAGCCCGCGACAAGGTGGGCTTGAAGATGAACCTTCCCGAGGACAAGCTTCCGGCTCTCCTCGAACTCCTGCCCGCCATGCGCCGGCCGACGGTCTCCAAGCTCTCCGAGGATGGCTGGGTCGCGGTGGAAACGGTGATCGGCGAGAAGGTCGTCCGCGACATCATCCCGACGCTCAAGGAACTCGGTGCCGAAGGCATCATCGAGTATCCGCTCAACAAGATCGTCCCCTGAACTTTCCTAGCAAACCGTAACCCCAAGCAAACCATGGGCTCGCTCAAGAAACGCCGTAAGACGAAAATCAACAAGCACAAGCGCAAGAAGCGCATGAAGCAGAACCGCCACAAGAAGCGTCTGCGTTACAAGTCCTGAGGACTTGCGTGCCGCGGGCGTCACCCGTGCTTGAGATTGAAATCTTCCCGACAGGGATCCGGTTCCACCGGATCCCTGCTTTCGCGTACCCGATCGGCTTTTCCGGTCAGTCTTCCGGCAGGCGAAAGGAGAGGTGCTTCAAGCCCTCGATCTCCAGCTTCGCCGCGGCGGCGGCTTTCCGGTCGGGCTCAGCAGAACGGAGCGCGCCGAGGATGTGCCGCCACGTTGCGATCCGCGGACAGTCCGCCGGCCCGTCGTCGAGGTAAGCCAAGGCCTCGTCCAGCCGGCCCGTGCGGGCTTCCCGCATCGCCAGGGAGAGTGGGTCGCCGGACGGCTGGAGCACGTACTCGATCACGCCCCGCAGTTCCGCCGGGCACACCGGCTTGAGCAGGAAATCCACCACCTTGCCGCCGATCGCCCGCAGGGCAGCCGCCGGCGTGACCGCCGCGCTGCACAGGACCACCGGCAGATCATCGCCCCTGCCGCGCAGGGCCTCGATCACCTGCAGTCCATCGACTTCCGGCATCCGCAGGTCGAGGACGACGATGTCGTAGTCCCCTTGCTCCAATTTGTTCAAGGCCTCCTGACCGCCCGATGCCGTGTCAGTTTCATGGTCCGCCAGGGCGTACGAAAATCCCAGACGCAAGGTCGGCTCGTCATCAACGACAAGCACCTTGTATCGGTCCCGGGCATCATCAACCCCGTGGTCAGGCGAGGGGCACATCAATATAAAACTCCGTCTTGTTGTCGGCCCGGTCGAGCAGGCCGATCCGGCCTTCGTGGGCTCTCATGATTTCACGTGAAATGAACAGGCCGAGCCCGACCCCGTCCGTCTCCTGGCCCGGGGCGCGGAAGAAGCGCTCGAAAACCCTGCTCTGGGACGCCTCGGGCACGCCGGGACCTTCGTCAATCACCGATGCCCGCACGAAGCCCTCCCCGGCCCGGGCCACCTTGAGGATGATCGTCCCGCCCTCCGGACTGTGCTTGAAGGCATTCGACACCAGGTTGTTCATCACCTCGTCGAGCCGCAGGGGATCGGCGTGGACGTCGGGCAGGTTGTCGGCGATGTCGAAGCGGAAGCTGAGATTCTTCTCCGTCGTCTTCGGCAGGAACAGGCGCTCGACGCGCGCCACGACCTCGGCCATCGAGGTCGGCTGGCGGTCGAGGTGGGTCGTGCCGCTTTCGGCACGGGACAAGTCCAGCAGCGTGTTCAGCGTCACCAGCAGGCGCTCGCAGTCGGAACTGGCCGAATTGACCATGGTCTTCTGGACATCCGTCAGTGCTCCCGAGCGCTCTTCCAGGAGCAGGTGGAGGACCATCCGGATCCCGGTCAGCGGGGTTTTGATCTCATGGCTGACGGTCGAAATGAGGTTGGTCTTCATGTCATCCAGCCAGCGGATGCGGGTGACATTGTGAAGCAGCACGGCGCGGCCGGAGTGGATCCCGTCGTCGGAGGTGAAGCGGAAGATGCGCGGCAGGTAGTAGTATTCGCGCTCGTTGACCCGGAACAACAAGGCCTCCCGCGGATCCTCCGGCAGGTGGTTGCTCCCGGCCTCCACCGTTTCGTCGAGGATGCGCTGGATCTTCGCCGGCAGGCGGTTGGACACCCCCAGGTTCTCGGTCAAGGCCTCGGCCGCCGGGTTGACCTGCAGGATGCGGCCGTCCTCGCCGAGCACGAAGACCGGCGACGGGATCGCCTCGAGAATCGCCCGGTTGACCAGGTTGGTGCGCATCAGCCGCTCATCGGTCTCGCCGCGCCGCAGGTGAAGCTCCGCGGCCATGTCGTTGAAGGCGGAGGTCACCGCCCGGAACTCGCTGTCCGGACTGGACTCCGGCAGGGAGAGTTCGAAGTTGCCCTTGCGGATCTCCTCGATCGAGCGCTTCAGGCCGATCACCGGATCCACCAGATGGCGCACCAGCTGGAAGTAGATCAGCACCGCGATGGATGTCCCGAGCATCACCAGGGTCGCCACGAAAATCGTGTTCTTGGCGCTTTCCTCGGACAAGACCCGGGTGCTCACGAGCATCTTGTTCTCGGCCAGCGAGATCACTCCCTCCGACAACTCGGTGATCCGCTGGGTCTGGCTGCTGAGGTACTCGAGCAAGCCGGCGCGTTCATCGCGGGTCACCTGCTCGCCGCCAAAAAACCGGTCGTATCCTTGGAAGTAGGCTTTCAGTGCGAGGTCGAGGCGGCCCACCACGTCGGCCCACTGTGCATCCCCCTGCCGGGCGGAGCGCAGGCTGTTGAGGCGCTCCAGCAGCTCCGCGTGCTGCTCGTCGTAGAGACTCCGGTCGACCTCCCCGTCGTCCGGTGCCGCCGCGAGGGCCGGCAGGTAGTGGGTGTTGACGGTCGAGGTGACCGTGCGCATCCCGCGAGCGGTCTTGATCGCCGGATAGTTTTCCCGGAGGCGCTCCTCGGACCTCACATTCGAGTCATGGACCAGCAAAAGCGCGGCCGCCCCGACCCCCCACAGCAGGAGGATCAGGGTCAGCAGACCGTAGAACAATCGGGTGCGGAGCATGGATTCGGGTTTCAGTCGATGCCGAGCCGCTTGCGCTTGCGATAGAGCGTCGCCTTGTCGATTCCGAGGATGGCGGCCGCATCCTGCAAGGTCGGCGCCCAGCGGAGCACCTCGCGAAGATGGAAATGCTCGATGTCCTCCATGCTGTACTCCCCGCCGATCACCGGACCGGACGGCGCACCCGTCGGGCTTTCCGAGGCGGCGGGCGTCGGCAGATCGACGTCCTCGATCTGATTGCCACGGGCCAGGATCGCGGCCCTTTCGATGGCATTGCGCAGCTCGCGGAGGTTGCCCGGCCAACCGTGGCGGATCAGGGCCTGGCGACCGCTCTCCGAGAAGCCGTTGAGCTTCCGGCCCATCTGGCCGCTGAAGAACTCCAGGTAGTCGTTGGCGAAGGCCAGCAGGTCGGCACGCCGCTCGCGCAGCGGCGGAACCGTGATGCTGATGACGTTGAGACGGTAGTAGAGATCCTCGCGGAAGGTGTTCGCGGCCACCCCGGCCACCAGGTCGCGGTTGGTCGCCGCGATGATCCGGACGTTGCACGGGCGCACCTTGTTCTCGCCGAGCCGCTCATACTCCCGTTCCTGCAGCAAGCGCAGCAGCTTCGGCTGGATCTCCATCGGCAGCTCACCGATCTCGTCGAGGAAAAGGGTACCGCCGTCCGCCGCATGGACCTTGCCCCAGGTGTCCTTGATCGCGCCGGTGAACGACCCCTTCACGTGGCCGAACAGCACGCTCTCCAGCAGCTCCTTCGACAGGCTGGGGCAGCTGACGGTCACGAAAGGTTTGTCGCGGAGGTGGCTGCGGTCATGGACCTCGCGGGCGATCACGCTTTTGCCGGTGCCGCTCTCCCCGAGAATCAGCACCGAGGCTGGCGACGCCGCGGCGCGGAACAAGGTCTCCAGCTCGGCATTGGTGCGGTCGTCCGACGAAACGAAGCGCATCGGCGGGGACCCGTGGCGGGCCTCGGCCTTCAGTTCCTGCACCGTTTCCTCAAGCCGGACGACCTCGTCGCGGGTCTGCAGCGCCTTTTTGGCCTTCGCGAGGATCGCCCGCAGCTGGTCCGGCGTGAAGGGCTTCTCAAGGTAGTCGAAGGCCCCGAGCTGGGTCGCCTTCACCGCGGTCGAGACCGAGGCGTGGGCGGTAAAAATGGTCACCAGCTGCCGCGGCCGCAGCTTCAGGATGTCCTGCAGCACGGTCAGACCGTCCTGATCCCCCAGCCGCAGATCGAGGAAAACCAGCTCGAAGTCCTCTTCCTTGATCCGTTTCAGAGCGGAGTCTCCGTCCTCGGCCATTTCGACGTAGTGCCCCTCGCTCTCCAAAGCCAAGGCCGTCGTCGTCCGGATCGACTTGTCGTCGTCTACAATGAGAATGTCCATGTGTTCCGGGGCTTCGTTTAACAGTCACCGTGCCTTCCCGAACCCCGATCCCCGGCCGACTGACAGTCATGGTGTTAGAACAGCGGAGCGGAGAAGTGAGGTGGCCAGGTTCGTGCAAAATGCTACTTCACGATCACCGCAATTGCAAAATGCAACTGGCGAGCGGAGGTGAATCTGCCCGATTCGTCCACGGCGGAAGCTCCGGATGCTCAGCGATTCTCAAGCACCACCCGGTAGCGGGCCTTGCCGGCCCTCAGGTGTTCCAGGGCATCATTGATCTCGCCCATCGCGAAGGTTTCGGTCTGCGGGGCGATCGCATGCCGCGCGCAGAAATCGAGCATGTCCTTCACCGTGGCGATCGATCCCAGCGGCGATCCGCTGATGCGCTTGCGGCCACCGATCAGCGCGAAGGCCGGCACCTGGACCGGCTCGAGCACCGCGCCAACGAAGTGCAGCCGGCCATCGGGCGCGAGCAGCCCGAGGTAGCTGTTCCAGTCGAGCGGCACGTTCACCGTGGAAAGGATGAAGTCGAAGCTGCCTGCCGCCGATTTCATGGCGGCACTGTCGCGGGAGTTCAGCACCGCGTGGGCACCCAGCGCCTTCGCCTCGTCCGCCTTGGAATCACTCGAGGTGAAGGCGGTGACGTGACAGCCCCACTTGTTGAGGAACTGCAGCGCCAGGTGGCCGAGACCACCGATGCCGATCACCCCCACGCGATCCGTCGGTTTGACCCCGAAATCGGCGATCGGCCCGAACACCGTGATCCCGCCGCAAAACAAGGGGCCCGCCTTTGACGCGTCGATGCCTTCCGGCAAGCGGATCGCCCAGCTCCAGTGGCAGCGCACGCGGTCGGCAAAGCCCCCGTGGCGGCCGACGATCGTCTGTTCGGCGTCCGCGCAAAGATTGTGACGACCGGAAAGGCAGGGCCGGCAGCTCATGCAGGAGCCCGCGAACCAGCCGAGGCCGACGCGGTCGCCGACCTTGACGCCCTTGGCGTGCTCGCCGGCCGCCTCAACCACCCCGATCGCCTCGTGGCCGGCGACCAGCGGATACACCGCATTTCCCCATTCGTTGTCGATCATCGACAGGTCGGAGTGGCAGATCCCGCAGGTCTCCACCCGGATCTGGACCTGCTCCGGGCCCAGGTCCCCCGGCTGGTAGTCGAAGGGAGTGAGAACTTTGCCGCGCTCAGCGGCGGCCCATGCGTGGAAGGTTTCAGCCATTCTTTCCCATCGCTCCTGGCGGGCACTTCGCAAGGGCGAGGTGAGCCGAAGACAAAAAAAGCCGCCCGGCGGGACCGGGCGGCTTTTTGAAAATCGGGAGGCGGGGATCAGGCGGGAACCCGTCGACCGCGGCGGATCTCGGCGAGGTGATCGAGCATCTCGCGGGTCTCGCGGCTCCAGTTGCGCAGCGCCTTGCGGGACAGCTCGACGCGATCAGCCATGGCCTTCTCGAGGTCGTGGTAGTTGGTGCTGAGGCGCTCGATCAGCGCGTTCATCGCCTCCAGGGCCTTGTCGCGGAGCGGATGGTCGCCGGCTTCCTGCAGGCGGGCCAACTCGAGGTTGGCGCGGCGGCGGGCTTCAGCCATCTCGGCGAGCAACACCTTGGTTTCCGGCACGCGGCGCAGGTCGCTGGCAAGACCCAGCTTGGAAAGCGCCCAGATCGCCCACTTGGTCGGGTCGAAGTTCCAAGGCTTCACGCCGTTGCGGTAGTCGTGTTGGAACTCGTGGTGATAGTTGTGGTAGCCCTCGCCGAAGGTGAAGAGCGACATCACGAAGCTGTCACGTGCGCTGCAGCGGGTCGAGTAGGGCTGGCGGCCGATGGTGTGGCAGAGCGAGTTGATGAAGAAGGTGCACTGCTGGACACAGAAGACGCGCAGCACGCCGGCGATCAGGAAGCCGCCGAGGGCACCGGTGGCACCGCCGGCAAAGAAGTAGCCGAGGACCGACGGGAGCACGAGGCCGACCAGCAGGGCGATGACCTTGTCCCAGCGGTGCTGCCACATCACCAGCTTGTCCTTGCGGAGGTCGTTGACGTTGTCGAGCGGCGGCTCGGGCAGCTGCTTGAAGAGGATCCAGCCGATGTGGGCCCAGAAGAAACCCTTGGAAATGTCATAGGGATCGTCGTCGTGATCCGTGTGCTTGTGATGGCGGCGGTGGTCGGAGACCCAGTTGAGCGCCGAGTTTTCGAAGGCACAGGCCCCGAAAACGAGAGTGAAAAGTTTGACCGGCCACTTCGCCTTGAACGACAGGTGGGAGAACAGCCGGTGGTAACCGAGCGTGATGCTCATGCCGGTCGCGATGCAGTAAAAGGCGAACATTCCGCCAAGGAATGCAGGCATGCCGTTCTTGATCAGGAAGACGGGGGCCGCGGTCAGGGCCAGCAAGGTAATGATCCCGAGGAAGATGGTGTTGATCCAGTCCACCCGCTCGAGGGAAATGCGTGATTTCATAGGGAAAGGCGCCCCGGAGGGCGGACACCGATAGCCCGGGCGGTGAACGAGGTCAATGAACCAAGCACTTCGTTAGCCATTCTTTTCCATGCAGCGCCGCAAAATGCGTGGAAACACGAAGCAATATTTTTCAAATTCGAAGCTTGCGGGAACCCCCCTTGGCCTCATGGTCACCCCGCGCTCGCCGCCTGGAAGATTCAAGGCATGGAGGGTCATCAGGTGAGTGGAATCATTCGGTGGTGATTTGAAACCCGGTTCTCGGGGACAGTCGAAGAAGAAGCAGTAGTAGTTCGGGCCACCTGATTAGAATGAGCAAAATGTATGTGGGGAATCTCCCCTTCTCCGCCGGCGAAGAAGAATTGCGCGAAGCCTTCGGCCAGTTCGGCGGCGTCACCGACGTGCACTTGGTCATGGATCGCGAAACCGGCCGCCCGCGCGGCTTTGCCTTCGTCACCATGGACAGCAAGGAAGCCATGGATGCCGCGATCAAGGGCCTCGACGGCCAGGACTTCGGCGGCCGCAACCTGACGGTCAACGAAGCGCGCCCGCGCGAGGAACGCCCGTCCTTCGGCGGCGGCGGTGACCGTCGCGGCGGTGGCGATCGCCGGGGCGGCGGTGGCTACGGTGGTGACCGCCGCGGTGGTGGTGGTGGCTACGGCGACGACCGTCGCGGTGGCGGCGGTGGCGGTGGCCGCCGCTGGTAATCACCGGCAACCTTTCCCAGGCGGATCTCCTCGCGGAGGTCCGCCTTTTTCGTGGCATCGGCGGGGCTTTGACCCGATGTTGCGCGCCATGAAGCTGGTGCTTGCCACGTTCCCCCTCGTCTTCCTGCTCCTCTCCTGCGGCGCCCCGACCCCCGGCCAGGTCGCGTCGTGGAAGGCCGACGAATGGGGCCACCGCCCGGGCCCGAAGGGCTTCACCACGGTGATCATCGATGCCGGCCACGGCGGCAAGGACGCCGGCGCCTCGGCCCACGGCCAGACCGAAAAGCTGCTGGCGCTCGACACCGCCAAGCGCCTCAAGCGCCAGCTTGGCGGCAAGGTCCGCACCGTGTTGCTGCGCGGCGATGACACCTTCATCGACCTCGACGACCGGGTCGATCGCGTCAGCGGCAAGGACGGCACGATCCTGGTCAGCCTCCACTACAATTCCAGCGGCTCGGGCATCCGCGGCCCGGAGACCTACTACTGGCGCGTCGACAGCCACGGCCTGGCGACCCGCATCCAGCGCAACATGGAATCCGTTTCCCCCGCCGAATCCGGCAACCGCGGCATGGTCCGCCGCCGCCTGCGGCTGACCCGCAATCCCGACATCCCGTCGGTGCTGGTCGAAGTCGGCTACCTCAGCAACGCCGCCGAGGCGAAACTCTGCGCCGACCCGAACTACCGCGAGCGCATGGCCGCCACCATCGCCCGCGCCATCCTCGACCAGCAGTCCAAGGGTGACGCCGGCACCGGGTCCCTGCCGAAGCCGATCTACGCGCCGCCCAGCCGGCCGACCGACCCGCCGGGCTCCTGAGGGACTCACGCGCCGACCACGAACATCCGCCCCGCCTTGCGCCTCAGGCACTTGCCGCCCGGAAGGTTCACCGCCGGCGGAGATCCGTCCGCCAGCAGGAGCGTGCAGCGCCCGATCAAGTCCCGCGAAAGTCCGGTCACGCCGGCGTCCATCAGGTAGTCGTGGACGCAGGCGGCCTGCAGTTCCGGGGGAAGGCTTCGCAGTTTCGGCACGTGCAACCTTCCCTGCGGGTCCCGCACGCCTGCCTGGGCCACCGCCCAGCGTTCGATCGCACGCTGATCTGCCGACGCCTCCGCCGCCCTCAGCAGCGATTCGGTGACGTCGCGCCGCGCGATCTCCGCCAACAGCGGCAAGGCCTCGTTGCGCAAGCGGTTCCGCACCGCGACCGGGAGCGCATTGCTGGCGTCCTCGCGCCAGGCGATCTTCCGCGCCGCCAGCCAGTCGCGCAGTTCCTGGCGCCGGAGTGAAAGCAGCGGCCGCATGAACTCGATTCGCCGCCCGTCGCACCCGATCGTCTGGCTCGCCCGCATCCCGGCCAGGCCGCGGCTTCCCCGCAGCAGGTTCCACAAAAGCGTCTCGGCCTGATCGTCGGCATGATGCGCCAGCAAGACCCGCGGGCAGCGGTGCTTGCGGGAACATGCCGCAAAGAACCGGTGCCGCGCCTCGCGCGCCGCGGTTTCCATCGAGACGCTCTCCATCCGCGGACCGAGATCCACCTTGCCCGACTCGCACTGGTAGCCCGCCGCCGCCGCGAGTTTCGCCACGAACTTCGCGTCCGCGGCCGCCGCCCGGCCGCGCAGGCCATGGTCCAGGTGGCAAACGATCACGTCCCTGAAGCCGTGGAGCTTCAGCATCTCCAACAGCGCCACCGAGTCCGCCCCGCCGGAAATCCCCGCCAGATAGCGGCGGCGCTTCGGCGCGTCGTCGAACCAGCTGGTCTCAAGCCCGGGCACGCCCGCCTTATGGCAGCCGCGGCCGGTCCTTGCCAGCGGCGACTTGCCCTCGACTCCGCCCGTCGCTTGTTCATCCTCCCCACCCCTTTGGACACGGCACCCGACATCCGCGGCTTCTTCGCCGAATCGCTCTGGCAGGAGCGGTTCGATGACGATTGCCTGCAGGCCGGCCGCCGCCTGCGCCCGAAGGTCCGCGAACTCCACGGCGAATGGGCCGACGAGGAGAACTTCACCCTCCGCGCCGAGGTCACCGGCGAGCACTGCGAGGTGGTCCTGTGGCACAGCGGCGGCGACTGGGATTTCGAAAGCAGCTGCGGTTGCGAGACCCGCGCCTTCTGCCCGCATGCCGCGGCCCTGCTCGAGGAAGCCGCCAAGGCCCGCAACCTGCCGCGCCTCCTCGAGGGCAAGCCCGTCCGCAGCAGCAGCCCCGCGGTCCCGGTGCTGACACCCGCCGCCTTGCCCGAGGACACGCCCCACCTCGAGCTCACCCCGGCCTTCCACCTCGACATCGTCCGCGAGCCGACGGAGTCCAAGGTCGTCCGCCTCCTCCTCCAGGCCCTCAAGATCCCCGACCTCGGCGACTGGGTGGTCGCCCGGCCCGTCGCCGTTTATGGCGATTGCCGCATCCCCCTCGGCGGCACCGCCGGCCCGCGCGAATACCGCCTCGAAACGGCCAGCGGCCCGGTCGTCCTGCGCCGCGATGTCGCCGCGGAGATGAATGCCATCCAGCTGCTCCAGCAAACCGGCCTGGCCAGCCTCAGCAGCCACGCCCAGTACCGCTTCCTGCTCGCCCTTCAAAAGTCCAATCGTCAATCGGCAATCCACAATCCTCAATTCTTGTGGTTCCCCAACCCCGGCCACGGTACGGTCGCCGAATTCTGGCCGTGGCTGCGCGCCACCGGCGGCCCGCTGTTGGAAGCCGCCGGCTGGACCGTCACCTTCGACGAGAAGGTCGGGCACGAGCTGATCGACCTCGACCCCGACGGATTCACCTACCTGCTCGAGGACGACGGCAGCGGCTGGTTCCACCTTTCCGTCGGCTTCGAGGTGGCCGGCAGCCGCCTCGACCTGTTGCCGATCCTCGCCGAACTCCTCGACCGCGGCGCGATGGAGACGACGCTGGAATTTCCCGCCGACGGTCATTTCCTCCACCACCTCGACGACGGCCGCGCGCTGCGCCTGCCAGCCGACCGCATCCGCCGCATCCTCAAGCAATTCGCCGCCCTCATCGACCCGCGGCGCTTCAAGGGCGGCAAGCTCAAGCTCCACCCGCTCGACGCCGCCGCCATCGCCACCTCGGAGGAACTCGGCATCCAGCCGCCCGAACGCCTCGCCGAGCTCGCCACCAAGCTCACCAGCTTCTCCGGGATCGAACAGCTCCCCCGGCCCGCCGGCATCCAGGCCGAGCTTCGCGAATACCAGATGGCCGGCTTCCGCTGGATGCAGTTCCTCGCCCGCCACGAGCTGCACGGCATCCTCGCCGACGACATGGGCCTCGGCAAAACCCTCCAGACCATCACCCACATCCTCGCGGAGAAGGACAGCGGCCGCTCCGAGGGCAAGCCGACCCTGGTCATCGCCCCCACCAGCGTGGTCCCGAACTGGCGCGCCGAGGCCAACAAGTTCGCCCCCTCGCTGCGGATCCTGATGCTCGACGGCCCGCAGCGCCGGAAATACTTCCGCTCCGTTCCCTACGCCGACCTCGTCCTCACCTCCTTCGCCCTGGTCCAGCGCGACATCGACAAGCTCAAGGAGCACCGCTTCCACCTCGTCGTCCTCGACGAGGCGCAGTACATCAAGAACCCCGCCGCCAAGGTCGCCCAGGCCGTCTGCCAGCTCGACGCCCGCCACCGCCTCTGCCTCTCCGGCACCCCGGTCGAAAACCACCTCGGCGAGCTGTGGAGCCTGATGAAGTTCCTGATGCCCGGCTTCCTCGGCGGCCAGGAGGAGTTCAACCGCCGCTTCCGCAACCCGATCGAGAAGGACGGCGACGAGGACCGCCGCCTCGCCCTCAAGGCCCGCGTCGCCCCGCTCATCCTGCGCCGCAACAAGACCGAGGTTGCCAAGGAACTGCCGCCCAAGACCATCCTCGTCCACCCGGTCGAGCTCAACACCGGCCAGAAGGACCTCTACGAAACCGTCCGCGCCACCATGGACAAGCGGGTCCGCCAGTCGATCGCCATCAAGGGCCTCGAGGGCTCGCGCATGGTCTTCCTCGAGGCCCTTCTCAAGCTCCGCCAGATCTGTTGCGAGCCGAAGCTGCTCAAGTTCGAGGGCGAGTCCAAGCTCGAGGCCCAGGCCGCCGGCTCCGCCAAGCTCGACTACCTTGCCGACCTGCTCGACACCCTGATCGAGGAAGGCCGCCGCATCCTCATCTTCTCGCAGTTCACCTCGATGCTGGAAATCATCGAGCAGCTGCTCCAGTTACGAAAAGTCCCATACTTGATGCTCACCGGCGCCTCGAAGAACCGCGGCGAGCTGGTCGAAAGATTCCAAACCGGCAACTTCCCCGTCTTCCTCATCTCCCTCAAGGCCGGCGGCACCGGCCTCAACCTCACCGCCGCCGACACCGTCATCCACTACGACCCCTGGTGGAACCCCGCCGCCGAGGCCCAGGCCACCGACCGCGCCTACCGCATCGGCCAGACCCAGCCGGTCTTTGTCCACAAGCTCATCTGCCAAGGCACTGTCGAGGAGCGCATCCACCAGCTCCAGGCGAAGAAAAGCCAGCTCGCCGACTCCCTCCTCAGCGATGCCGCAAGAGCCGCCGCGCCGGATGAAAGCACGCTGTCCGCGCTGCTGGCTCCGCTGGGGTAATCGAAGAAAGCTTATTGCACCTATCAAGATCCCCAGAAAACCAGAACGCGGAAAAGCTATGGGAATTGAAAGAACGTTCCAAGATATCCCCGAAGGGAAGCTGGAGGATGCGGATCAACAGGCCTTCTTGGCGGAACTGGGATGGTCGAGAGGTTCAGGATGGCAAGACCTGCTTAGCTCAAAGCGCGTCCTCATCATCTCGGAAGCAGGAGCAGGCAAGACTTACGAGTGCCGAACTCAATGCCAACGACTTTGGGGCCTTGGAGAGCCTGCCTTCTTTCTCGAACTGGCGACTCTGGCAACAAGCGACCTGCGCACGATGCTCAGTCATGACGAGGAGGTTCGGTTGGACGCATGGCTTACGTCGCAATCGGATGTCGCCACCTTCTTCCTCGATTCAATCGACGAGCTGAAACTCAGCCGTGGGAAGTTCGACCTCGCGTTAAACCGCTTGAGCAAGAGCGTTGCCGGACAGCTCGGGCGAATCCGTATCGTCATCACGACACGTCCTGTTCCATTCGATGAACAGCTTGTGCGTCGCTTACTGCCCGTTCCTCCTCTGCCGGAAATCGAAGCCAACGGCGACACGTTCGCTCGAGTCGCGATGGGCAACAGGGCCAACAAGCCAGCGAACGAGAAGGAGGACGAACCTGCCGACTGGCGCACCGTGGCCCTCATGCCATTGTCGGATCGGCAAATCGAGGAGTTCGCTCGTGACCAAGGGGTCGGTGATCCGAAAGCTCTAGTAGAAGACTTGCGTCGGCGAAACGCCCAAGAGTTCGCCCGGCGACCACAAGACCTCATCGAACTCTGCGCCGATTGGCGTGATTTCAAGCGCATCCGCACTCACAAGGAGCAAGTCGCCACCAACATTTACGTCAAACTCAAGCCGCGCGAGGAAAGGGCTGAAGCCGCCGAGCTATCGGTCGATAGAGCCATCGAGGGAGCAAGTCGTCTGGCTCTGGCGATGATGCTCACCCGTCGTCTCACGATCCGCCACAGTGCCGAGTCCGATGTCGGCGGCGAGATTGTCGCCCTCGATCCCGCGGTCGTTCTTCCCGACTGGAGCGCCAACGAGTGCAAGGCATTGCTTGAGCGACCCCTATTTGGGATCGCCTCCTACGGGCGAGTGCGATTCCACCATCGCTCGGTTGCGGAGTATCTCACGGCGGAGCGTATCAAATTTCTCCGGGATCGCGGCATGACTGCGAGTGCACTCAGGCGGCTCATTTTTGCACAAACGAGAGGCAAGACGATCGTTCGCCCTTCAAAGCGGCCTATTGCCGGATGGCTGGCGCTCGCGGATGCAATGATCTTTGAAACGCTGCGAGACCATGAACCTGCCGTTCTTCTCGTTGAGGGCGATCCCGAAACGTTGACGCCCTCTCAAAGAAACCAAGCTCTTCGTGCTTATGTCGAACGATTCGGCCAAGGTGGGTGGCGGGGTCTGGACGTGCCTCATATACAGATCCATCGCTTTGCCTCGCCGGAGCTGGCAGAAGAGATCAAACGCCTTTGGGGACAGGGCGTCGAGAATCCTGAAATTCGCAAGATGCTGCTCCAACTCATCGATACCGGCGGGATTGCGGAGTGTTCGGACATTGCCAATGCGGTTGCCATCGACACCGAAGCCTCCCGCACCGAGCGGATTCTTGCCATCGATGCATTGGCTGCTCTCGGCGACTCGCGTCTCGACCTGATCATCTCCGAGATTGCGAACGACGCGCGTAACTGGCCTGACGATCTCTCACGTGGTGTCGTACTTCGGCTCTTTCCGGAGCATCTAAGGGTAACGAGCCTATGCCTACTCTTGGCGCGCATTAAGGAAAGCAAGCGCAGCATTGGAGACTTGGGGTGGCACCTGCCGCGGCTAATCGCTGAGGCCGATTTTGATGCTCCGACTTTGGAACTTCTGCGAGATGGCTTGTATGAGTTGGCGTCTGCGGGGCTGCGCTGGAGGGGCGAATGGCCGCATATCGTTTCAGATCGTCCTCATTTGGCCAATGCTCTTGCAGCTACCTGCGTTAGCGGCCTCAAGAATCGCGCGACTGCGGGCTGGTTGCGGGCAAGCGCGCTTTCTCTCCGGCTGCCCCATCGAGAAAGCGGCAATGAAGAGGCGATTTCGCAGCTCAAAGCTTTGGTCAAGGACCTCCCAGCCGATCATAATGAGCAGCTATTTTGGGCTGAGGATGCTCTGATCCAATCGGTCCGTATCATTGACGACCCGCGGGATCGCTTCGCCGAGACGACCATTCAAGGCGCAGTGGAGATCAATTCGGATCGCGATGGGAACTGGATCAAGACTGCGCTCGCTGACAGCGACCGCCCCGCAGCAGATCGCGCCATGCTCTTGCAGGCGGCGTTGCGGCTAGCGCCCAGTTGGGAAGAATGGCGCAGTCACACCATCGGGCTGAAAGTCCTTGTTGGAGATCTGCCTGAGCTGATCGCCGTAATCGACGATCGTTTGAAATCTTCGCTGCGAACTAAGAAGCGTATGCGCTGGGAGGTGGAAGCCGAAAAGCGCAAGAACCAAGAGGAACGGCGGGAGGCCAAGAATCATGCAAGCTGGGTAACGTTTTGGCGCGAGGTAGCAGAGCGGCCAGAAATTGCTTTCTCTCCCGAGCGGAGCGGAAACACGGCTTGGAACCTATGGCGTGCGATGAGCAATGCCGGTGACGAGAGTCGCGCCTCGGGTTGGAACCGTCGTTTCATAGAGGCCTATTTTGGAAAGGTGACCGCCGATCGGTTGAGGTTGACCTTGATGGGTCAGTGGCGCAACGACCGCCCCACCCTTGTAAGCGAGAGGCCGGACGATGAGAAGAACACCTACCTGGTACGCTGGCAGCTCGGCCTTGCGGCCATCTATGCGGAAGCGGAAGATCCCCAATGGGCGACCAAGCTGACGGACGAAGAAGCAAAGCTCGCAGCGCGCTTTGCTGTGATTGAACTCAACGAGCTTCCAAAGTGGCTAGAGGGTCTCGTGATGGAGCATCCGACAGCCGTGGACTCAGTGCTCGGCCAAGAGCTGAGTCATGATCTTCAGAGTAACGCGCCTGCACAATGGCATTCGATGCTGTTGCAGAGCATTGGAAACACGTCTGAAGCAGTCGCGGCAGTCTTTGTGCCGCGATTAGTTGCGTGGCTCAATGCAAGTGGCAGCCGGGTCCGTAAGAAGGATAACGAGAATGGAGCGGCGCAGCGCCTCGGACGGGTTGTCGGGATCCTCATGAAGCACGGCAATTCCGCAATTCGTGCAAACCTTTGCACTGTCGCTAAACAGCAGCTCGGCAAAAGGATTCCATCACCTCGCGCCCATATTTGGCTGCACGCACTCATACGCCTTGATGCCAGCGCTGGCGTGAATGCGCTCGAAGCGAAAATCGGCATTGTTGCTCCGGCACCTCGAAGTAAGGCGGTGGCCTGGATTGGCGATGTGTTCGGCGATCGACATGATGGCGTCAATCTAGCGGACCCGCAGTTCACTCCCTCGATTCTTCTTCGACTGCTACGTCTCTCATATCGTCATGTTCGCCCTCAAGACGATGTCAGGCACGAAGACTCGTACACCCCTGACGCGCGCGACCATGCCGAACACGCGCGGAATGCGATCGTGAACGTTTTGCTCCGGGCCAACGGCGAGGATGGTTGGGCGGCCAAGTTGGAAATGGCAGCCGATCCGCTTTGCGAGCACTTTAAGGACCGTATCCTCGCGGTGGCAGAGGAGCACTGGGCGGAAGAGCTCGACGCCGTCACTTTGAATGATGCTCAGGCTATCGCGCTCGAAAAGTCCGGCGAGGCTCCACCCTCCACAAATGAAGCGATGTTCTCGGTCATGCTCGACCGGTTGGACGACCTCGATGACCTGCTGCTGCGCGATGTATCGCCGCGCGAGGCTTGGGCTGGAATCGCTGAGGAGAAGGTCATGCGACGGGAGATCGCCCGCGAACTTGGGAACCGTTCCAACGGCCTTTATACGGTCGATCAAGAAGCCGCCACCGCTGACGAGAAGGAAACGGACATTCGGCTGAGGTCGACAGTCTCGTCCCATGAGGCTGTCATCGAGCTCAAGCTCGCAGATGAACGCCCGGCAACAGACCTGCGCGACACAATCGAGTCCCAGCTTGTCACGAAATACATGGCCGCTGACACCAGCCGGTCGGGCTGCCTCATGGTGACTTTGGCCAAGGACAAGCGGTGGAAGCACCCCGACAACGGGTCAAGCATCGGCTTCTCAGAACTTGTCGCATTGCTTCGTGAGGAGGCGGACCGAATCGTGGAAAAGCTTGGAGGCTCTCTTCGGCTGCATGTCCATGCCTTGGACTTGCGTCCCCGGTTGCAGACCGAAGCGAGAAAAACTAAGGCAAAGGTCGCCAATAGGAAAAAAGGCCGGGGCCGCTGAGAGAGCTAGATCTTAGGCCTCTTGAACAGTTCTCCGTTAGTTCTCGAAAGCATCCTGCACTGCTTCGGAACCTTGCGCGTCGGAGCCAGCAGACCTCGGAAATGCGACTTGCGTTCTCGGCTTTGAAGCAGATCCACGTTGAGGCGCCTGTAATCGTTTTTTCGCCAGGGCGGCAATTGGTAACAGTTCTGGGAGTTTCGTAATGGTTTTGAGAGGGGATTCCGGAGAAGTGGTCTTTGATAGGGATGTTGATTTTCATAATCGAAATTTAAGAAAAATCCCGATTTGTAATTGTTTTGAGAGAATCGTAATCAAAATGGCGTGGAAGCGCCCGAAAGTAATCGAATTGGCTATGCTTGGCTGGCCGAGAGGTTCGCCGTGGTGACCCTGCCCTACTGGCGAGAGAGCCGGGCGCTCGCCAAAGGGGTGAGGCGGCTGATGGAGAAGGATGGGCGGGAAATCGAGTACCTTCCCGCGACGCGGGATCTCGGGGAGGACGTGTTTGCCCACCTCGAATTCGGGCTCAAGCGGGAGGGCCTTCACTTGGAACTGCTTCGCAAGGTGCTCCCCCAGTTGGAGGCGGTGGAAGTGGCCGCCCACGTCCGGAGCAAACCGACCGGCCGCTATGCCCGGGTGATCTGGTGGCTTTACGAGGAATTCACCCGGACGAGGCTGGATTTACCGGACCTGGAGATGGGTGGCTATGTGGACCTTCTCGACAAGGAGATCTACGTGACCGGGTCCGTGAAGAAGGTCAAACGGCAGCGGATCAACGTGAACCTCCTGGGGTCGTTGGAGTTCGCCCCGATGGTGCGCTGGAAAGGGACGGGCGAGTGGAACGAAAGGGCGTTGCGGAACCGTTGCGCGGAGATCGCGGGCGAATATCCGCCGGAGATTTTCCAGCGGGCGGTGCGCTACCTCTACGCCAAGGAAAGCAAGAGCAGCCACGACATCGAACGGGAAACCCCGGATCAGAAGCGGGCGGAGAAGTTCATCAGCCTGTTGGAGCAGGCATGGCACCGGAGCTTCCTCGAGAAGGACGCGCTCGTGGAACTACAAAAAGCCATCGTCGATCCGAGGTATGCGAACGAGGGCTGGCGAAGCTCGATCAACGAACAGGTCTATGTCGGGGAAACACTCGGACCCGGGCACGAGCGGATCCATTTCGCCGCTCCGAAACCGGAGGATCTCGACGAGTTGATGGATCAATTCCTCCAGATGGCCCGCGGCATCACGGCCGGGCAGCTTCACTTTGTCGGGAACATTACAGCGTCAACTTCCCCGGTCCCTACTCTAGTTGCCGCCGCCGTCGTATCGTTCGCCTTCGATTTCCTCCACCCGTTCAGCGACGGCAACGGCCGCATCCATCGCTTCTTGCTGCACCATGTGCTGGCAAGGAACAGCTTCGGCCCGAAGGGCATCATCCTGCCGGTGTCGGCGGTGATCCTGAACCGGCCGCGGGAGTATGATCAGGCCTTGGAGAGCTTCTCGAAGCCCTTGATGCAGCTTGTCGAATACACGCTGGACGAGCGGCAACGGATGACCGTGACGAACGACACCGCGGACTTCTACCGCTACATCGACTGCACGGAGCTGACCCGGATCACGATCGATTTTATCCGCGAAACCATCGAAGCCGAGTTGCCGGCAGAGCTCCAGTATCTGGCCAGCTACGACGATATCCGCGCGAAAATGCGCGACATCGTTGAACTGCCGGACCGGATCGCGGATTTGTTCGTGAAGCTGTGCCGGCAGAACGGCGGAACCTTGTCGAAAACGAAGCGGAAGCTGGAGGAGTTCGAGAAGCTGACCGATGCGGAAGTCGCGGCGATGGAAGCGGTGATCCGGGACGAGTTGGGGATGAAGGAAAATGCAGGCGGAACGGACTGAGGATACCGGTCCGCCTCAATCACCATTTTTGCCAGTGGAACGGACCCGGAAGCAATCACTGGTGCTCTAGTAGTCGAGGACCGGGCAGGGAGGCCATGCGCTGGCAACGCTTGCGGCCAAGGTGGCCGGGGCCGATACCATGAACTTCGTCCGCGGCAGCCGCTGCATGCCCCAGCCGCGGAAGTGGTCCATCAGGCGTGCCATGTCCTCGGCAGTGGCGTTCCACGGCAAGTCTCGCACTTCGTCGTCGAAGTCGTCGTAGCCGCGCGGGCGGTGCTGCAGCGGGTCGGCGTTGAGCAGCACGGCTCCGACGCGCGGGTCAGCCCACGCTTGGACGATTTCGCCGATGGCTTGCTGCCCAACCCGCGACGGCGGAACGGGGGTGACATGGCGACGTAATGGATGCCGAGGATTCCGGACGCACTTTCCAGAAGGCGCGGAAGCGGTTCCCGAAAACGGTCTCGTCCGTGATCGATGATCTCCTCGAAGACCCCGTAAGTCGCGCCGTCGAGGTCCCACAGGTCGAAGAAGGCCTGGTCGGGGACGTCCGACCACAGGTAGAATCCAGCCAGTTCTCCCGCGGGCTGGCCGTCGATTTCGATCCTACCCTCGATCTCGACCAGGCACTCCGCGATCCGGAGATCCGGTTCCTCCCCTTCGTCGAGCCGCTGGGCCTTCCACTGGATCGTCATGCCCATGAGGACAAGCCAACCCGGTCCACCCCGTGGTTCAAGCTCCAGCTCGGGCGACACCCCAAGCGCCACGACACCAGATGCCGGGAATCAGGCCGGGAACCTTCCTTCTGTGAAGCTCGGCCTCGACGCCGGGCGTTCTTCCGCCTACGCCTCCGGCCATGCCCGAGCCCCTGTCTCTTGCTGTCCTCGGCTGCGGTTCCCGTGGCCGGACCTATGCGAAGATCGCCGCATCGTTCGGCGATCGTTATCGCATCGTGGCGGCGGCGGATCCGGTGGCGGTGAGGCGGGAAGCCGTGGCCGCGCTGGGGGACTCGGTGGCGGTCTTCGATTCGGCGGAGACCCTGTTCGCCGCCGGCAAGCTGGCCGACGTGCTGGTGATCGCCACCCAGGACTCGCAGCATTTCGACCACGTGATGCAGGCGCTGGAGGCCGGCTACGACGTCCTGCTGGAAAAGCCGGCCGCGGAGTCGCTGGAGCGCTGCGAGGCCATCGACCGCCGGGCCCGCGAGCTCGGCCGGCGGGTCGCGCTGTGCTTCGTACTGCGCTACACGCCCTTCTACTCTACCGTGAAACAGGTCCTCGACAGCGGCCGCCTCGGCCGGGTGATCTCGATGCGCAGCCACGAGGGCGTCGAACCCTTCCACCAGGCCCACTCCTTCGTCCGCGGACACTGGCGCAGCTCGCGCGGATCGACGCCGATGATCGTGGCGAAGTGCTCCCACGACGCCGACCTGATCTGCTGGCTCGGCGGTTCGGCGGCGGCATCCATCTCCAGCTACGGCGACCGTAGTTGGTTCCGCGGGGAGAACGCGCCGGAAGGTGCCCCGGCGCGTTGCAGCGACGGCTGCCCGGTGGCCGAGGATTGCCTCTACGACGCCCACCGCTACCTCGGCGACAAGCGCCGCTGGCTCGGCATGGTCATGGACGGCGCGGACGAGGCGGACGACGACACCGTCCTCGGCTTCCTCCGCACCTCGCCCTGGGGCCGCTGCGTCTACCGCTGCGACAACGACGTCGTCGACCATCAGGTGATCGCCTGCGAACTGGAGAACGGCATCACCGTGACCCACACCATGACCGCCTTCGACTACGGCCGGGCGATCGAGATTTACGGCACCAAAGCCTCGCTCAAGGGCGGCTTGCCCTATCACGAGGCCGGCGCGCCCGAGCTGTGGCTGCGCGACCATGAACACGGGACCATCGAGCCCGTCGAGATCCACAAACCGGCCGACGAAGGCTATGCCGGCCACGGCGGCGGCGACCACGGCATTGTCGACGCCCTCGACCGCCTTTTCCAGGGCCCCGATGCCCTGCCGCCCGGCCTCGACGGCCTGGCCGGTCACCGGCTTGCGTTTCTCTCCGAGACATCCCGGCTGAATCAATGCCCCGCGCACCCCGGTGAGGGGACGCGATGATCCCGCCGGCCGGCAGGATGAAGCGGAACATCGATTCGCCCGATCCCAACATCGGAATTTGCACTTTGAGTTGTCTCGCGCCGCCGACTTAGCCTCGCGTCCGACCGTACTCCCCCGCCACCGATGATCTCTCCCGCCCCCTCCCCCGTCCGCCGTGTCGCGATCGCGGGCACGGGAGTCGCGGTGCCGGAGTTCATCCTGACAGCCGGCGAACTGGACCGCCGCCTCGACCTGCCCGCCGGCGAAAGCCGCCGCGTCACCGGCGTCCTCCAACGCCACGTCGCGACCCGCGAAACCGCTTCCCAGCTCGCCGCCGCCGCCATCCGGGAGGCCCTCGTTGATGCGGGGCTGTCTTGGGAGGACATCGACTGCCTCGTCTGCGCCTCCGCGACCATGGACCAGGCGCTGCCTTACAATGCCGCGATGGTGCTCGCCGAGCTGGGGGACAGGTCGCACCGCGTCGCTTCCCTCGACATCGGCGCCAGCTGCCTGTCCTTCCTGCAGGCGCTGGACCTGATGTCCTGCGCGATTGCAAGCGGCCGCTACCGCCACGTGATGATCGCTTCCGCCGACATCGCGAGCTTCACCACCGACTTCAGGAACCTGCGGGAGAACGGCCTGTTCGGCGACGGGGCGGCGGCGGTCGTCCTGCGACCCGCCGCCGCGGACGAGTCCTCCCGCCTGCTCGCCTCGCGCAGCATCACCTTGCCGGAAGGCGCGGATCTCTGCCGCATCCGCTCCGGCGGCTCGCGCTTCCACCGGCGTGGCGATGACGGCCACGCCCGAGCGCTTTTCGAAATGCGCGGCCGCCCCTTGTTCGCGCTGGTCGCCCGCGAGCTGCCGCGGTTCGTCGAGGGACTTCTGGATGAAGCGGGTGTCGTGCGCGACGACCTGGCCCTGCTGATCCCGCACCAGGCCAGCCGGCAGGCGCTGGATCACCTGCCGAAGCTGCTCGGCATCGGCGCGGAACGGATGGTCGATGTCTTCGGCACCTTCGGCAACCAGGTCGGGGCTTCACTGCCCACCGCCCTCCATTTCGCCATCCATCGCCACGGCCTCGCCCGCGGCCGCACCGCATTGCTGTTAGGCTCCGGCGCCGGCGTCTCGATCGGCGGCATCGTGTTCACCTACTGAGATGACCGCTCCGTTCCTTCCCCCCGTCAAATTCGACCTGCTGAAGGTCGGTCATTGCCAGCACCCGGAGTGCATCGCACTGCGCGGCGGCGGCAGGCGGGCGATCGACTTCCCGGCGCTGGTCGGGTTGATCGAGCATCCGCGCCACGGGTTGATCCTCTACGACACCGGCTACTCGCGGCATTTCAACGAGGCGACCCGGCGCT
The DNA here is from genome assembly GCF_014904755.1 of Neoluteolibacter marinus. Classification (GTDB taxonomy): domain Bacteria; phylum Verrucomicrobiota; class Verrucomicrobiia; order Verrucomicrobiales; family Akkermansiaceae; genus Haloferula; species Haloferula marina. The sequence goes on along the minus strand of NZ_JACZFQ010000092.1, from coordinate 13,474 downwards.
TCCCCGAATGCCTCTACAGGATCATCACGCCGGTGTCGCTGCCTCCGGAGGAAGAGTTGCTGGCACAGCTCGAGGCCCGCGGCATTCGCGCGGACGACATCGGGATCGTGATCATCTCGCACTTCCACGCCGACCACATCGCCGGCCTGCGGGACTTTCCCCGCTCGCGTTTCATCGCCACCCGCAAGGAGCGTTCCCTGCGGGAGAAGGCGGGCCGTCTCGGGCGCTTGCAGCGGGCCTACCTCCGCGACCTCCTGCCGGCGGACTTCGACTCGCGAGTTTGCCACGCCGAGGACCAGCCCGCCGTGCCCCTGCCGACCGGGTGGCGCCCCTTTGAAAGCGGACGCGATCTCCTTGGCGATGCCAGCCTGCTCGGTCTCGACTTGCCGGGACACACCGCGTCGCAACTCGGCCTTGCCTTTCATGCCGGCCATCTGGGCGAGGTGTTCCTGGTCGGCGATGCCTGCTGGAAAATCGAAGGCCTCGACCAGGACCGCCGGCCGTCACGGATCGCCTACCGCCTGTTCGACGACTCCACGGACTACGACGACACCTTCGGGAGGCTGGTGCAACTGCAAGCGGCGGCGACAGCGCCGAGGATCATCCCGTCGCACTGCGCCCAGACCTGGGACCAGCTCGGCGGCACCACCCACGTCCTCCGTGAATGATCGACTTCTGGTCCTGTGGCACTTCGCCGCGACGCGCTGGTTCCGGGACACCCGCGACCGGGTCCGGCTGCTGGCCCGGCAACAAGCGCGGCTCCGGTGCTTCCTCGGAAAGCTGGTGACCCGCTCGCCCTACTACCGCGGCATGCCACCGGAACTGAGTTCCCTGCCGGTGATAACCAAGCGCGAGTTCCTCGCCCGGTTCGACCAGCTGAATCCTTCCGGCATCACCCTGCAGGAAGCCAGCGCCATCGCGCTACGGGCCGAGCAAGAGCGCGATTTCCGGCCGCAGCTCGCCGGCGGCATCACCGTCGGGCTGTCGTCGGGAACCTCGGGATCGCGCCACGTTTTCCTGGTCTCGCAGGCGGATCGCTGTCGCTGGGCCGGCCAGGTGCTCGGCCGGATGCTGTCCCCGGCTTCCCTCCGCCAAGTCCTCAATCCCTTCGCCCGGCCCTTGCGGATCGCCTTCTTCCTGCGCGCCGGCAGCAACCTCTACTCCACCCTGTCGAGCCGGCGGGTTCACTTCAGCTACTTCGACCTCACCCTGCCCTTCGACGGCTTGATGCGGCGGCTTGCCGAGCTGGATCCCGAAGTCCTCGTCGCACCGGCCACCGTGCTTGCCGCCATCGCGCGACGGGAAAGCGAGCACGCCACCGGCCTGCAGCCGCGCCAGGTCATCTCGGTCGCGGAGGTGCTCGATCCGCGTGACCGGCAGCTCATCGAAGCCGTCTTCCGTCAACCCGTCGCGCAGGTCTATCAGGCCGCCGAAGGGCTGCTGGGCAGCACCTGCAAGGAGGGCCGGATCCATCTCCACGAGGACTCGCTGCACGTCGAGCCGGTGTGGCTGGACGATTCGCGGGACCGCTTACATGCGATCATCACCGACTTCTCGCGGACGGCCCAGTGGTTCGTCCGCTACCAGGTCGACGACCTTCTCCGCCTGTCGCCGACCCCTTGTCCCTGCGGCAGTGCCAATCTCTGCCTGAGCAGCATCGAGGGCCGCGCCGAGGAAGTGCTGTGGCTGCCCGACCCCCGGGGCGTGCTGGCGCCGGTCTTCCCCGACACCCTGCGGCAGGCGATCTACACCATGGAACCGCCGCCGGATCGCTACCGGATCGAGCAACATGGACGCCGCTGGGAAGTCAGGATCCGCCCGGCCGGCGACATCGCCGAGACAGCCATGGCCGTCGCCCTCTCGCGGATGGCCGACAGCCTGGACCTTGCAAAACCCGACATCCATTTCTCGCCATGGATCGACCCACCTCCGGCCGAAAAACCCAAGCGCATCCGCTGCATCTCCCGACCGGCATGAAAACCCGCATCCTCGTCACCGGCGCATCGGGCTTTGTCGGCGGATCGTTCTGCCGTCGCTTCGCGGATCGCGACGACCTCGAAATCCGCGGCCTCGGCCGCCGTGCCACGGAGCTGCCCGGCTACGTCCGCGCCGACCTCACCCGCCCGCTCGAACTCGACTGGACGCCTGACGTCGTCATCCACGCCGCCGCGCGTTCATCGCCATGGGGATCCCTCGCGGAGTTCCGCCTCCAGAACGTGACGGCGACCCGCCACGTCCGCGATTTCTGCGTCGCCCGCGGCGTCCCGAAACTCATCTACATCTCCTCCAGCTCCGTCTTCTACCGCGAGTGCGACCAGGAGGGCATGACCGAGGACAGCCCGATCGGCCCCGGCTACGTGAATCACTACGCGCGGACGAAATCCGAAGGCGAGGAGGTCGTGCGCGGCTTCCCTGGAAGCTGGTGCATTCTCAGGCCGCGGGCGGTCTTCGGCGCCGGCGACACCGTCTTGTTCCCGCGCATCCTGCGTGCCGCCCGCGAAGGCCGGATGGCCGCCATCTCCCGTCCCGGACCACCGGCGACCGGCGACCTGATCTGCATCGAGTCGCTGTGCGACTACCTGCTGCGGGCAGCGATCGACCCGGCGGTGGACGGCGAGATCAACCTCACCAACAACCAACCGGTGGAGATTCAGGCCTTCATCGCCGACATCTTCCGGCGCCTCGACATCCCCCCGCCCACACGCCGGATCTCGCGCGACCGCGCCCTGGTCATCGCGACCCTGATCGAGTGGTTCTACAAGGGTTTCCGGTCCACGACCGAGCCACCCATCACCCGCTTCGGCATCGGGGTGCTCGGCTACAGCAAGACCTTCGACGTCGCCAAATGCCTGCGCGTCCTCGGCCCGCCCAGCGTGAGCCTGGAAGAAGGCGTCGACCGCTTCATCCGCTGGCAAAAGGAGGAACCGGCATGATGACCGCCCTGCTCACCGTCGCCGCCGTCTATCTCGGCTCCCTGCTGCTGCGCGCCCTGCTCGCTGTCTCCTACGCCCGTACGTTGCCCGACAGCGATGCCACCGAACTCCCCGCCGGAACGCTTGCCATCGTCCAGCCCATCCTCAGCGGCGACCCCTTGCTGGAATCGCGGCTGGCCATCAACCTCGGCGCCCTCGCCGGCCAGCGCTTCCTGTGGTTGATCGATGACGACGATCCGGAAGCCTGGCGGGTCGCGGAAAAACTCCGCCGCGAGCACCCGGACGCCGTGCTGCAGGTCGAAGGCTGCCCCCCCTGTCCCGACGGCATCAATCCCAAGCTTTGGAAACTGGAGCGGGCCACCGCGCTGGTGACGGAACCCTATTTCTGCGTCCTCGACGACGACACCACCCTCGGCCCGGAAAGCGCCGCGGCGCTGGTGACGGCGGCTTCCGTCCACAGCGTGGCGACCGGGCTGCCGAGCTACGAGTCGTCCGGGACGCTCGCCTCCGACCTGCTCGGCCAGTTCGTGAACAACAACTCGGCCTTCACCTATCTCGGCACCTCGCGGCTGTTGCCAGCCTTCACCCTGAACGGCATGGGCTACGTGCTCCGCCGCGAGCGCCTGGACCACATCGGCCATTTCCGGCCGATCCTCCGCGAGCTCACTGACGATCTCGCGCTGGCCACCCTGATTCTGAAAAACGGGGGATCGATCCACCAGTCGAAGGCGCCGGTCCGGGTCCGCACCGGGGTCAGGAACCTGGCGCATTACCTGGAATACATGCACCGCTGGTACGTGTTCACCTTGCTGCTGATGAGGCGCCAGTCGCTCGCGGTGCAAGGCTTGATCTTTGCGCTCCACGGCCTTCCCCCGCTGCTCTTCGCCGGGTTGTGGTTCCTCGCCGCGATCATCGCCTCGTGGCAAGCCGCCGCGGTCATGGCCGCGGTGATCCTCGTCCGCATGAGCGTGCTGGTCCTCGTGCAAAGCCGCTTCTTCGGCGCCGGGCTGCACCGCCCGCTGCTATCGATCGCTTCCGAACTGCTGCAGCCGCTGCACCTGCTGCACGGCATGTTGAGCCGCACCATCCGCTGGCGCACCCGGCACTACCGGGTGCGCGACAGCAACGACTTCTCCGCCGTATGAGCACGGCCATCGCCGCCTTCATCACCGGGCACAGCGTGCGCGGCTGCACCGGCTTGTCGCGCGACCAGCGGGACTTCCAATCCCGCAGCTGGCTGCCGTCCGACATGTGGCTGCCGCACAATTTCCCCTACCATCCGAGCTTTCCCTTCCCGGGGAAGTTCTCCCTCGCCACCGCGAGCTTCAACAACATCCGCCACTACCTCGGCTCGCGAAGGCCGGCATTCCGCCAGCGCCATCGCGAGGAGGTGGCCCGCCGCTTTTCGAAACACGAACGGGTCATCCTGCTCGCCGGCAGTTGCGGCCTGGAACTGCTGAACAACCTCGACCTGCCGCCCGGCATCCTGGGCCGCATCCATGTCTTCGCCTACGGCCCGGTTTCGCGGCAGCTGCCTGCCACGGCGTCGCATTGCCTCGTGCAAGGCCGCGGCGACTTCATCTCGAGGTTCTTCCACCCTCGGCCGGACCATCGCATCGTGTCATCCCACATGGGTTACCTCCGCGCTCCGGAAACCCTGCACCTGTTCGACGACTACTGCCGGCGGATCCTCGGCCAGCCCCCCGGTTCGCCATGAAGAAAATCATTCTGGTGGGACCTCCCTTCAGCGGTCACCTGCATCCGCTGCTCGGCATCGGCCGCCGGCTCGCCCCGGATGCCGAGGTCCTCGTGGTGAGCACCCCCGGCGGCGTGAAAGCAGCGGCGGCGGCGGGTTTGAAGGGAATCGCCATCATGGCGGACCACGAAGCCCGGGTCTGGGAGATCGCCGAGCCCGGTATCGGGGTGAAAAACCACCCGCTGAAGCTGTGGCGGCAATTGAAAGCGAATGTCGGGCTGATGACCGGGATGAAGCGGGAGCTGGACGTTCTCTTTGCCGCGGAGCGGCCCGACCTGGTGATCGCCGACTACGTCGTCCCGGTGGCGGGGCTCGCCGCGACCCCGCTCGGCATCCCGTGGTGGACCACCCTTTCCTCGCCCTGCGTCTTTGAAACCCCCGACGGGCCGCCGGCCTACTTCGGCGGGCAGTTTCCAGCCACACGCTGGCACCAGCATGCCCGGCATGCCGTGATGCGCACCGCGACCCGGCGGTTCAAGCGGCTGATGCGCTGGCTCTTCCGGCGCGAGTTCGGCGCGATGGGCTTCACGGACATCTACCGGCCCGACGGCAGCGAGGCCTGCTACTCGCCGCAGTGCGTCCTGGCGCTCGGCTGCCCGGAGATCGAGTTCCCGCGCCGCTACCCGCCGCAGTTCCACCTGACCGGCCCGATCCTCTACACCCCGCCGTTCACCGGCGAGGCTCCGGCCTTCCGGGATGACGGTCGGCCGCACGTGCTGGTGACCATTGGCACCCACCTGCCCCATGCCAAGGCGACCATGGCCGCGGCGATCCGCGCCATCGCCCGGCGGCACCCGGACCTCGTTTTCCACTTCTCCCACGGCAAGGAAAGCGCCCCGCGGAGCCGGAAGGAGGAGAACTTCGACGAGTATCCCTTCATCTCCTATCTGGACCACCTCCACCGCTACGACCTCGTCGTTCACCACGCGGGGTCGGGCGTGCTTCACCACTGCCTCCGGCACGGGATCCCCGCGGTCGTCCATCCCCTGGACTACGATCAGTTCGACTACGCCGCGCGTCTCGTCGCCGCCGGGGCGGCCCTTCCGGCGCGGAGGATCGGCGACCTGGAAGCAGCCATCCTGCGCGCGCTCGGCGATGCCGGGTTGAAAAAGAAATGCCAGGAACTGGCCCGAGCGCTCGCCAACCGCCGTGCCGAAGACCGTATCGCGGCCATGGTCCTGGGCGGCTGAGCCGGGCGGTCAATGCACGTATGACTGGAAGCCGCGCGGCACGAACTCACGGACGATCCCCGCGAGATGGAACCGGGTTTCGTGCCAATTCCGCCAGGGGCATTTCAGGTGGAGCATGATTCGGGTTTTCATCGTCGTCTGATCCTTTCCACCCCTTCAGTCGCGATCCACGGGCGCCGGTTTCATCTTTCCGCGAAAATCTCCCGCGATGGGCGGCAAAGGCCGGAAGGCTTTCCCACGATTCCTTTCCGCCCATCCTCCTTCGCGAACCCGATGAATTTCATCGCCGGTCGCTCCGCCGCCGTGCTTTGAAGGGCGGCACGTGAGCACGCTCAAGTTCAAGCTGACCCTCGCCTTCGACGGCGCCGCCTATCATGGCTGGCAGGGCCAGCGCAGCGGCCGCGGGGTCGAGGACCAGGTGCAAGCCGCGCTCGGGAGGCTGTTCCCCGGGGCTTCGCCGCTGGTCGCGTCGAGCCGCACCGACGCCGGGGTGCACGCCCGCGGCCTGGTCGCGCATTTCGAAGCCCCGCGGGACGAGTTCAAGATGCCGCCCCGCCACCTCGCGCTGGCGATCAATGCCCTCCTGCCCGACGACATCCGGGTCCTCGCGGCGGTCCGGGTGCGGGCCGCTTTCAACGCCCGCTTCGACGCCATCTCCAAGCAGTACCGCTACACGGTGTGGAACCACCCGGTGATGGACCCACTGCGCCGCGGCCAAGCCTGGCACGTGCCGCGCCCGCTGAACGTCGCGGCGATGCGCGCGGCCGCCGCCCTCTTCGTCGGGACGCATGATTTCCGCGCCTTCACCTCGAAGCGGCCGGGCGTCCTCAAGGACCCGGTCCGCACGCTCACCCGCTGCGAGGTCCGCCGCCGCGGCCCGGAGCTGACCGTGGTCATCGAAGGCAGCGGCTTCCTCTACAAGATGTGCCGGGCGATCACCGGCACCTTGGTCCAGCTCGGCGAAGGCCGGCTCCCGGCGGACGGGATCGGGGCAATGCTCGCCGGTGGCGACCGCCGGACCGCGGGCATGAACGCCCCCGCCCACGGCCTGGTGCTGTGGCAGGTCCGCTACCGGCGGCGCTGAGCAGGGACCGATTTCCGCTTCCCGCCCGGCGATCCTTGGTTTTTCCTCCCGCACCCGCCATGTCCGACAAGCTTGCCCAGATCATCGCCACCAAACGCGAGGAAGTTGAAGCCCTGATGCCCCGCGCCGGCATGCTGCGTGCCGCCGCGCTCCAACGGAACGAGTTCCGCGGCTTCCGCGCCGCTCTCGATCGCGGCCCGGACCAGCTCGGCGTGATCGCGGAGGTGAAAAAGGCATCGCCTTCCGTCGGCCTGATCGACCCGAACTTCGACCCGATCCGCCAGGCCAAGCGCTACCTCGACGGCGGCGCCTCCTGCCTGTCGATCCTGACCGATGAAAAGTACTTCCAGGGTTCCCTCAGCTACCTGAGCAAGATCTCGGAGTTCTCCGACGCCCCGCTGCTGCGCAAGGACTTCACCATTCATCCGGTGCAAATCCACGAGGCGATCGTCGCCGGCGCCGATGCCATCCTGCTGATCGTTGCGGCGCTCGACGACGACAACCTCAAGCGGCTCTACGAGGAAGCGAAGACCTTCCAGCTCGATGTCCTGGTGGAAGTCCACAACCTCCCCGAAATGGAGCGCGCGATCGAGCTCGGTGCCGACCTGATCGGGATCAACAACCGCAACCTGAAGACCTTCGAGATCGATCTCGCCACCACCGAACAACTCGCCGACGAGGTCGGTGACGAGGTGCTGCTGGTCTCGGAGTCGGGGCTGCGGACCGTCGAAGACGCCCAGCGCGCCCTCGACGCGGGCGCCAATGCCGTCCTGATCGGCGAATCGCTGATGCGCGCCCACAATCCGGCGGAAGAAATCGAGGCCTACCTGCAACTGGTTGCCCGTTAGGCCCCTGGCCTACCCTGCCCGACCCGCTGAAGCCGCGCCGACCCGTGGTCGTCGGGTTTGTGACGACCTTTTCCCGAGATTTTTCTTGGCGTTTTCACTTCTCGCTGTTGAGACTCATTCGCAACACGGAACCCGCCACGGCATCTCGCTGCTGCGCCTGCTCCCGATTTTTCTCTCATGAAAGCGACTGCCCCTGTCTCCCTTCGTTCCCTCGCCGGCCACCGCGAAAGCCTCGCGCTCACCGGCACCCTCTTGACCCTTTCCCAGATCGGCACGCAGGCCGCCCCGACGCCGCCGGCCGACGAGGAGGCACCGGTCGACGACCTCGCCGAGGTGGTGGTCGATGCCGAGGAAGACACCCTCTACAAGCCGGAGCGCCTCGCCTCGCCGAAGTTCGAGCAACCGCTCCGCGACATCCCGCAGACCCTTTCGGTGGTCCCCAAGGAGGTCATCCGCGAGCAGAACGCCACGACCCTGCGCGACGTCCTGCGCAACACCCCGGGCATCAGCTTGCAGGCCGGTGAAGGCGGCGTCCCGGCGGGCGACAACCTGTCGATCCGCGGCTTCAACTCGCGCACCGACCTCTTCGTCGACGGCGTCCGCGACTTCGGCGGCTACACCCGCGACCCCTTCAACCTTGAACAGGTGGAGATCGCCAAGGGCCCCGCCTCGACCAATGCCGGCCGCGGTTCGACCGGCGGCTCGGTCAACCTGGTCAGCAAGACGCCCCACCTCGACAAGTCCTACGAGCTCATGCTCGGCGGCGGCACCGACGACTACCACCGCGCCACCTTCGACGTGAACCAGCCGATCGAGGCCATCGACGGCGCCGCGTTCCGCATCAACGGGATGTACCACCATGCCGACGTCCCCGGCCGCAACATCGCCACCGAGGAACGGTGGGGGATCGCGCCGTCGATCACCTTCGGCCTCGGCAGCGACACCCGGGCGACCTTCAGCTACTTCTACATGGGCTCCGACGGCATCCCCGACTACGGGTTGCCCTGGGTCGCCTCGCCGAACCTCGCCATCCCCGGCTTCGTCGACCGCATCGCGCCGGTCAGCTACGACAACTTCTACGGCCTGGTCTCCCGCGATTACCTGAAGAACGAGACCCACCTGATCACCGGCGAGATCGAGCACGATTTCAGCGAGTCGCTGCGGCTGCGCAACCTGACGCGGCTCGGCTACACCACCACCGACATGAGCGTGACCGCGCCGCGCTTCGTAGACGAGGACCCGGGCACTCCCGGCAACCAGTACGGCACCACGATCCGCCGCACCGACTGGAAGACCCGCGACCAGATCGACACGATCCTCGCCAACCAGACCGACCTCAACATCGACTTCAACACCGGCAGCTTCGAGCACAAGGTGGTCACCGGCATTGAGATCGCCCGCGAAACCTCGGACAACTTCGGCCGCACCGACTACAACCCCGCCACCGCGCCGGACACCAACCTCTACGCGCCGAACCCCTACGATCCCTACTACGCGATCATCGCCCGCGATGGCTCCGGCACCAAGACCGACGCGACCAGCGTGTCGGCCTATCTCTTCGACACCGTGGACCTCCACGAGCAGTGGCAGTTCAGCGGCGGTCTGCGCTGGGACTACTTCGATGTCGACTACCTGAACAAGGCCACCAGCGGCGCCATCACCGCCCTCGGCCGTGACGACTCGATGTTCAGCTACCGCGGCGCCATCACCTGGAAACCCTGCGAAAACGGCAGCGTCTACTTCGGCTACGGGACCTCCTTCAACCCCTCGGCCGAAGGGCTGTCGCTCAGCAACTCGGCGACCTCGTCCGCGAACGTCAACACCGACCCGGAGGAAAGCGAGACCTTCGAGCTCGGCACCAAGTGGGAGATCCTCGACGAGCGCCTGCTCCTGTCCGCCGCGGTCTTCCGCACCGACAAGACCAACGCCCGCACCCAGGATCCGGCCGACCCGACCGACACCATCGTCCTCGCCGGCGAGCAGCGCGTCCAAGGCATCGAGCTCGGCGTGGCCGGCACGGTCACCGACTGGTGGCGGATCACCGGCGGCTACTCGTACCTCGACAGCGAGGTGCTCGAGTCGAAGAACCCGGCCGAGGTCGGCAAGGAACTGAGCAACACCCCCGAGCACTCGCTCAGCCTGTGGAACGTCTTCACCTTCCCTGCCGGCGTCGATGCGGGCTTCGGGGTCAACTTCGTCGACAGCCGCTTCAGCAATAACACCAACGCCCGCCAGGCCCCGTCCTACTGGCTCTTCGACGCGATGGTCGGCTACCAGGTCAGCGAGAACGTCAGCCTCCAGCTCAACGTCTACAACCTCTTCGACGAGGACTACATCCAGAGCGTCGGCGGCGGTCACTCGATCCCCGGCCAGGGCCGCTCCGCCGTCCTCAGCACCCGCTTCACCTTCTGACCGCCATGTTGATCCGCATCCCCGACGTCCTGACCGCCGACCAGGTCAAGGAAGCCCGCGCCATCCTCGATGCCGCCGAATGGACCGACGGCAAGGTCACCGCCGGCCACCAGTCCGCCAAGGCCAAGGACAACATGCAGTTGCCCGAGGACTCGCCCGCCGCCCGCAAGGTCGGCGACATGATCCTCGGGGCGCTCGGCCGCAACTCGCTGTTCCTGTCCGCCGCCTTGCCGAAGACCGTCTTCCCGCCGCTCTTCAACCGCTATGCCGGCGGCCAGTCCTTCGGGACCCACGTCGACAACGCCATCCGCCAGTTCCCCGGCCGCCCGGAACGGATCCGCACCGACCTTTCCGCGACCCTGTTCTTCGCCGAACCGGACGAGTACGACGGCGGCGAGCTGTGCATCGAGGACACCTACGGCGTACAGAGCGTCAAGCTGCCCGCCGGCCACATGGTGCTCTACCCGTCGACCAGCCTGCACCACGTCACCCCGGTCACCCGCGGCGCCCGCGTCAGTTCGTTCTTCTGGCTGCAAAGCATGATCCGCAGCGACGAGCAGCGCACCCTGCTGTTCGACCTCGATCTCGCGATCCAGCGCATCGGCGGCGAACTCGCCGGCAATCCCGCCGCCGACCAGAGCACCGTCCAGCTCACCGGCGTCTACCACAACCTGCTCCGCCAGTGGGCCGAGCTCTGAGATTTCCAGGCTGCTAGAGTCAGGGACGGGGCACGTGTTCGCATCCGCGTGTCCCGTCCCGCCTTTCTCCCGATGAAACTGATCCGGAAAATCCTGTTCTGGTCCCACCTGGTCGCCGGGCTCGCCGCCGGGCTCGTCATCCTGCTGATGGCGGCCAGCGGCCTGCTGCTGTCCTTCGAGCGCCAGATCACCGAAGCCGCCGACGGCTACCGGGTCGAGGCCAACGGCCCCCGCCTCACCCTGTCCGGACTCCACGCGAAACTGCGCGAGGCGCAGCCCGGCGCACGGCCGACCGGCGTGCAGATCGAGTCCGGGCCGACGGCGCCCGTCGTCTTTCAATTCGGCCGCGAAAAGGCCGTCCACCTCGACCCCTACACCGGCACCGTCCTCGGCGAGGGAGCGGTGAAGACCCGTTCTTTTTTCAAGTGGGTCACCGAATTCCACCGCTGGCTCGCGATGAGCGGCAAGGCCCGCGACACCGGCAAGTCGGTCACCTCCGCCGCCGCCCTGGTGTTCTTTTTCATCCTGCTCAGCGGCCTCTTCCTCTGGATCCCCAAGCGCTGGACGAAGCGCGGCCTGCTCGCCATCACCACTTTCCGCCGCGACCTCCGCGGCCGGGCCCGCGACTGGAACTGGCACAACGTCCTCGGCCTGTGGTTCGCCCTGCCCTTGCTGCTCACTGTCTCCACGGGTCTGGTCATCGCCTACCCGTGGGCGAACAAGTTGCTCTTCCAAGCCGTGGGCGAAAAGCCGCCCGAACGCGGCGGCCCGCCCGGCGGGGCCAAGGGCAAGGGCGGCCCTCAAGGCAAAGGCCCCGGCCGCGAGGCCCCGGCCGCAGGACCGGAGTCCCTGCCCGCAGGCATCGACGCCGCCGTCGCCCGCGTCGCCGGACAGCGGCTGGCCTGGCAGCAGATCCAGTTTTCCTTCCCCGAAAAGAACGAGCTCAAGCTCTTCGTCACCGACGGCCACCGCGGCCGCCCGGACCTGCGCCGCGAATTCACCGTCGACCTCGCCACCCGCGAGATCACCGCCGCCACCGGTTTCGACCAGCAATCCACCGGCCGCCAGCTGCGGACCTGGGTCCGCTGGCTGCACACCGGCGAGGCGCTCGGCTGGATCGGACAAACGGTTTCCGCCCTCGCCTGCGCCGCCACCCTGGTCCTGATCTGGACCGGCTTCGCGCTGAGCTGGCGGCGCTTCACCCGGCGCCGCGGTGCCCCTTGACCAGGGCTTTTTCGCTGCTCTGTTGGGGCGCCCATCCGATCCCGCCGTGCCCCGATTTCCCTTCCTCCGACGCCTCCGCCCGATCCTCGACTGCCTCGGCGTCTGCGGTGCCGGCCTGCTCTATGCCTGCGCGCTGAAATACTTCGTCTTCCCCGCCGAAGTCATCCTCACCGGCTTCGAGGGCATCGCCGCGGCCACCGGCTACTTCTTCGGCGACCCCCGCCTGTTCCTCGTCATCTACATCGCGGCGCAAGCGGTGCTGGCGGCCTTCGCCTTCTTCAAGATCAGCCGCACCTTCGCGGTCCGCACCATGCTCACCGTCGGGGCCGTCGTCGCCGGGCTCGCCTTCCTGCCCGCCCTCGAGTTCGCCAACCCGGAACCGCAGAACGAACGCATCCTGCTGGTCCTCTTCGGTGGCATCCTCGCCGGCCTCGCCAAGGCGCTCTCCCTGCGCCTGCGCGGCTCGACCGGCGACGAGGACATCCTCGGCGCCTGGTTCGCGATGAAGTACCTCAAGCCCGTCGGCAACGTCGCCATCGCCGCCGCCGCGGTCTCGACCACATACGGCCTGATCCTCGCCTTCCTCAAAAGCGGCGACATCGAGCCGGTCATCAACACGCTGATGTACACCGCCATCTACATCTTCACCTCGGCGGAGACCCTCAACAACTTCTTCCGCAAGTTCAAACTCGTCGTCCTCACCACCTTCGGCAAGGACCCGGCCACCCTCGGCCGCGCCATCGTCGACGCCGCACCTCACCGCACTTACACCATCCAGGAAGCCACCGGCGGTTTCTCCTCCGAAAGCATCCGCCTGGTCCGCACCGTCATCACCCACGAGGAACTCCCCGTGGTGCTGGATCTCATCCGCGAGCGCGCGCCGGACGCCTTCTGGTTCCACCACGACATCGAGGGCATCTCCAGCAACTACGAGATCAAGCCGATCGGCTGATCCGCCGTCACGGCACCCTCAAGCCGGCGGACGAGCCGCCCTGCAACTCCGCCAGCCGGCGGTCGGCCGCGCGGATCCCGTCCAGCAGCTTCATCTGCTTGGCGACCTCGCCGTCGAGGTGGGTAATGCCACGCTGCAGCTGCGCCGCCATCGTCTCCTTCATCGCCTCGACCGCCGCGGCCTGAAACCCGGCGTCGGCGGCCGGCGCCCCCGGCGACCGCGCGGGATCGAGGGCATCCAGCAAAAACTCCGCCAGGAAATGCGGCTGGCAGGTGCCGTAAATCTTCAGCCCCAGTTTGAAGAGATCGAGTGCCACCGGCCTCATCGCCGCGACGCCCCGGCTTTCCCAGGTTCGCTCCAGCTTCAGCGCCTCTTCC
>NZ_JACZFQ010000091.1 GCF_014904755.1 Neoluteolibacter marinus | reverse complement strand
CATGTCGGAACTCGCCGCGATCCAGTCGTCAACCGGACGCGGCGAGGCGCCCGGTTTCTCCAGCCACTCGCACCAGGCCCGGCAGATCCGGTGACGCGCCTTCAGGCCGATCTCCGCGGCCGCTTGTTCCGTCTTCTCCAGTGGCCTCACCAGTGCCAGAGCGGCAAGCGCATCGGCCAGGCTGTCGTCCCGCGCCGCCTCGACCCGACTGCGGTGCAAGCGGATCGCGGCCAGGGTCACCCGCTGCCCGTCGTCCACCGGCTCGCCGAGCACTTCGATCGCCCGGGTGAAATCCCCGCGTTGCCCCGACGCCATGCCGCGGCCGTTCCAGGCGAGCGCCAGGCGATGGCGGACCGCCGCCACCGGCTCCAACCCGCCGAGCACGCGGATTGCCTCGTCGTAGGAAGCCGCCGACTCACCCGGATCGTCCAGCCGCAGCAAGGCATCGCCCCGATTCATCCAGCCGGCCGCCAAGCCCCAGCGGTAGACCGGGTCTTCATCCAGCGGCAGCCCGCGCCGCAAGGCGATCGCCCGGTCGAATTCCTCCAGCGCCTGCTTCACCGACGCTTCGTCCCCGCACCCCAACAGGTCGATCCCCCGCAGGATCGACCGGTTAGCGGCCTCGTTCGCGGCGCGGGGATCCATCAGCCCGCCGCATCGACGAGTTTCTGCAAGCTCGCCCGGTAAGCCTCGAGACTTCCTCCGGGCCGGATCTTCAAGGCCTCGTCGACGGCCTTCAGGGCCTCCTCGTAGCGGGTCGCGCCGACCCTCAGGCGCGCCAGCTCCACCCAGGCGTCCGCCGCCGTCTCCTGGACCGCGGTCGCCCGCTCGAACAGCAGCTCGGCCTCGCCGAACTTTTCACGGGAAACGTCGTACTTGCCCAGCGCCATCAGCGCCTCGCCGTCGGTGGGATCTTCCTTCAGCAGCTTCGCCAGATCCCCGGCGCCTTCTTCCGGGGCCTTGCCCGACTCGATCTTGATCCGTGCCGCGGCCAGCCGCAGTGCCCGCGGTGCTTCGCCTTCCGCCGGCATCGCCTTGCCGACCAGCATCTCCGCGAGGTCCCATTCGCGGAGCATCGCCGCCGCGCCGGTGACCGACAGCACCCGCGCCGTGGTCGGCTTCACTTCCAGCGCGAACGCCTCGTCGATGACCTCCTTCGCGTCGTCCGCCCGCTCGGCGCGCAGGTCGAGTTCCGCCAGAAGCAGCAGGCCGTCGCCATCCAGCCGGCCCAGGCGCCGCGGGAATTCCAGGGCCTTCACGGCATCTTCGCTGCGCCCGAGGTCGAGCAGGATGCTTGCCTGCAAGGTCGAATAGGACGGTACCTCCGGCCGCTGCCGGATCACCTCGTCGAGCAAGGCCACCGCCTCGTCGCGGGCATTCAGGTTTTCCAGACACTGCGCCACCCCGGCCTTCCACTCCGCCGTGTCCGGCTCGCTGACCTGCGCCATGCGGTAGGCCTGCAGCGCGCTCGCCCACTCGCCGCGCTCGACGCGGCAATACCCCAGCAAGCCGTAGGTCGCCCCTTCGGAGTCGCCCAGCCGCACCGCTTCGATCAGGTGCCCCAGCGCTTCCTCCGTCTTCTTCAACCGCACCAGCGCCATCGCCAGGTTGCGGTGGGCGCGGCGGAACGACGGGTAGTCCTTGATCGCCGATTCGTAGGATTTCACCGCCGCGTCGAGATCGCCCTCCTCGAAGTGGAGGTTCCCGAGATTGAAGGTCAGCGCCGCCGATTTCGCGGTCAGCGCACTGCCCTTCAGCTTCGCCAGCGCCGCCTTGCGGTCGCCCTTTTCCATCAAGCCCTGCACCTCGACCAGCAGGCCGCGCTCCTCGCTCGACACGGTCGGCTCGATCCGCGCCTCGATCCGGTAGCTGCCGTTGAACGCCTTCTGGAAGGCCGGGTCCTTCCAGTACGAGGTCGATAGTGGCAAGGGCTCGGCAGCCCCCGCAAGCATCGCCAGGCCGGAACTGAACACTGAAAACTTGAAACAGAACGCTTTCATCACTTCTTGATGGTGACCGGCAATCTCATGATCAACTTCACCGGCTGGCCGTGCCGGGTCGGCGCCGTGTAACGGGACCCCAGCGCGACGCGGCGGGCGGGCGCGACAATCTCGGGATGGCTCGACGAAATCACCCGGCGGATCGACACGCTGCCGCGCTCGTTCAGCTCGACCTCGAACATCACCGTCCCGCTGGTGACTCCCTTGCGTGCCAGGGAGGACGGAAAGGTCGCCGGGCCGTGGCGGATCAGGCGCGGCTTGGAATCGAGTTCGCCGACGCTGTAGTGCGACTTCCGCGAAGGCGCCGGCGGCCGTTTGGCCGGGGTCGGCTTTGCGGGCCGCCGCGTTTCGACCTTCGGCCTCGCCTTGGCGACCACCGGCTGGGGCAGCGGGGCCGGCGCGATGTCGGTGAAGAAAGGATCAACGGGGGTGCTCAGGTCCATCGGCACGTCGGCCTTCGGCACCGGCACCCGGGTCGGGTCCGGCACGTCGCTGATCTCCGTCAGCGATGGCGGCGGCGGCGGGGCGTCCGGCGGCGGCTCGTCCTCCGGCGGGGGCGGCGGGGGGTCGGGCATCGCGGTGATCTCGATCTCCCGCACCTCGATCTCCGGCAGCTGCCCGCCGGGTGTCAGCAGGCGGGTCAAGCCGAGCACCGCCAACAACATGGCGGCCACCACGATTCCCACGATGGTGCTCGGAATCCTCATTTCTCGGTTGCGAGGGACACCGACTGGGCGCCGGCGAGCTTGGCGGAATCGATCACCTTCACGGTCGCTTCGGTCGCCGCGTTGGCATCGGCGCGGATCACCACCGGGGTCTCCGCATCCTCCTCCAACAAGGTCGCCACCACGGCACGCACGCCATCCATCCCGATCTCCCGGCCACCGTGCCAGACCCGTCCTTCCGAGGTCACCGCGATCAGGATCGCCTGCTTGTTCAAGTCATCGGAACTCGCCGCGCGCGGCTTGGAAATCTCCACCCCGGTCTCCTTCACGAACACCGTGGTGACGATGAAGAAGATCAGCAGCAGGAAGACCACGTCGATCAGGGGCGAGATGTCGACCGTGCTGACGGTCTCGTTGCCGGTGCTGTGACGGAAGCGTCTCATCGGGACACCTCCTTTGATTTGCTTTCACCCAGTTCCTCGTGCAGCTGCCGCTGCAGTTCCAGGTGGGTCGATTCCGCCTGGCGCTTCAGCAGCGCCAGCAGGAAGGCCGCCGGCACCGCGATCACCAGCCCCGCCTGGGTCGTGACCAGGGCCTTGGAAATCCCGGTCGAAATGGTGTCGATCGGTGCGCCGCGTCCCGCCGCCGCCATCCCGCCGAAGGTCGCCAGCATCCCCGCCACCGTCCCTAACAAACCGAGCAGCGGTGCCGCGCCGATCAGGACGCCGAGGAAGGGCAGGCGGCGCTCGACCCAGGCCATCTCATCCAGCTCGAAGGCAGCGAAGCCGCGTTCGATTTCCCGCAGGTCCCGGGCGTTCTGCTGCCACGGCAAGCCGCCGGCCACCTTTCCCTGCTTCTTCCATTCCTGTGCCTCGACCCGCGCCCGGGTGCGGCGACCGTGCCGCCACACCGCCCACACCAGCGCGTAGATCATGACCGCCAGCACCAGCAGCGCCCACAGCGTGAGCCCGCCTTCGCGGAGAGTCAGCAGGATCGCATTTTTCATTTGCCCCTCAGTGCGTTGACGAAGGAAAGCCCGAGCCGCTCGGTCGTCTGGACGATCCCTTGGCTGCGGCGTGACAGGAAGGCATGCAGGATCAGCGCCGGGATCGCCACCACCAGGCCGAACAAGGTGGTCACCAGGGCCTCGGAAATCCCGCCGGCCAGCGGCTTCGGATCGCCGGACCCGAACACCGTGATCAGGTTGAAGGTCCGGATCATCCCCGACACCGTGCCCAGGAGTCCGAGCAAGGGTGCCGTCGCGGCGGTCACGGCGATGACCGGCAGCATCGAGC
Organism: Neoluteolibacter marinus; assembly: GCF_014904755.1. Classification (GTDB taxonomy): domain Bacteria; phylum Verrucomicrobiota; class Verrucomicrobiia; order Verrucomicrobiales; family Akkermansiaceae; genus Haloferula; species Haloferula marina. The sequence continues at coordinate 51,566 of NZ_JACZFQ010000091.1, read as the reverse complement.
CGACCTTCTGCTGCACGCCCATCAGTTGCTCGTAAAGGGTCTCCTCGACCACGTCGGCGGAGTTGCCGGACACATCGACCAGCTTGCCCATCACCGGGCCGGCCGGATGCTTCATCTGCACCGCCAGTTGTTCCGCCTTGGCGCGGTCACCGGTGCGCATCGCCGCCAGGATGGCATTCACCCAGGCCTCGCCCGGCTCGCGGAAACCGGCGAAACGGGCCAGCTTGATCAAGCCGAAGACCAGGCTGAGCAGGGCCAGCAGGATGATCGGCCACACCCACAACCCGCCCTTGCGGACCAGGTCGGTGAAGCCGCCGCCAACTTCCTCGAGCGCGCGGGCCTTGCCGCCGGTGACGTCGAGTCCCGCCACCGCCTCATTGCCCGCGACGAGCGCCCGGATCGCGTCGGCATTGCCCTCGTGCACCTTGGGCAGCGATGCCCCCTTTTCCCAAACCACCGCCCCGGCCGCTTGGCCGCCGGAGAACCAGGCCAGCGGACCCGCCGCCGCAAATTCACCTTCGACCACCTCGCCGCCCGCCGTCGATGCCTTGCCCGGCTGCTTCGATCCACCGAACAGCATCTCAAGGCGGTCGAGCGACGCATCCACGATCTGCAGGCGGTCTTCCAGCGCCTTCGCGGGCTCGTCCGCCTCGGCGGCGATGACCTTCTCCTCCACCGCGATCGGCGGCTCGCCCGGTCCCCGCAGGGTCTCGATTTTCAGGGCGTGATCCTTCAGAAGTCCGGCGAGGTAAGAGACATCCTGCCGCCGCACCAGCTGGTCGCGCTGGAGTTCGCGCAGCTGCTGCTCGCGGTCGTCCTTGCTCATCCTCGCGATCCGCACCAGCCGGCGCTTCTCGCGCAGGTCGAGTTCGATCTCCTCGAATTCTTTCGTCAGGCCGGGCTTCTCCGCCGTGATCGCCGAGCGGGTTTCCTCCAGCTTCGCCAGCGATGACGCCAGGTCCTTCTTCGCCTGGTCGAGGGCTTCCGGCACGGTGGTTTCCGCATGCACCGGCAAGGCCGCGACCAGCAGCGCGATCATCCATCCCCTCTTCATCGTCCGCCCTCCTTGATTTTCACCGGCAGCTCCACCAGCGCCGGCGGCCGTTTCTTGTCGAGCTGGTCGAAGGCGTTCAGCACCTCGCCGTTGAGCTCGGGCCGCGACGCCCAGACCCATCCCTCCTCCGCGGGCTCGCCGGTCCCGGCATTGCCGCTACGGTCGGCGTAGTAGGCGCCCGCGAGGCCCAGGTAGAGCACCTCGACCTCGCGGCCGTCGCGCTCTTCCTTTGCCCGGGTGATTCGGCGGTTGAACTGCTCCGCCTTGGCAATCATGCCGAGGATCGCCTGCAGGCCGTCGCGCGGCTCATCGCCGGGCTTCCAAGCCTCCAGCATGATCCGCTCGATCTCGGTGTCGCCAGCAAGGGGCGCGGGAAAGCGCTTCGCCAGGGCCAGCATCCGCGGCTGGTTGCGGGCAACCGCCTCGCGGGAGGCCCGGCGCGCCTGCTTCAGGAGCGCGATCTCCGCTTCCGCCGCTTGCTTCTGCTCGTCGTAGCCGCCCGCCGATTGGCCGGCCTTCGACAGCTCCTCGTCGAGCAATTGCAGCTCGCGGCGGTGCAGGCCGAGCAATTCGTTCATCTCCGCTTTGCGCGCCTCCCAGTCGAGGCGTTCCGCCGACGTCTGCGACTTCACGTCGACGACCTTGGAAATCGTCTCGCGCAGCTCGACGACGGCCGCATCGGGCGCGGACTCCGCCGCCCACAGCGGCAATCCCGCCGCCAACCAGATCATGCACGTGCGCATACGCGCAGGTTCCTTATTTGAGACTGATTCGCAACAAGAAAGATCCGCTTTCACCAGAAGTAGCTCACCGAGGCCCGGATCGACCGCGGTTCGGCAGGGTGGAAGTGCGTGTCATCGATGCCCGCGGCCGCCTCGCCGGGCAGGCGCGATGTGTAGTAATACTCGATGTCGTTGTCCTTGCGGTCGAGCAGGTTGAGCACGTCGATGGCGAAATCCCAGTTCTCCAGCCGGTAGCCGATGCGGGCATTGACCTGCAGCGAATCCTCCGACTCGATGGTCTTGTTGGCGGTCAGTGGACGCTCGGAGAAGTAGCGGGCCCGCAACGCCCCGTAGAAGCCGCGGTCATCACCGAGGGTGATGCCCGAGGAGATGATAAACGGCACCTGGTTCTCCACGAAAGCCCCGCCGGAGGTGTCGGTGTAGCGGCCTTCCGAGAGGGCGATCTCGGCGTCGAAGCCAAACCAGTCGTTCGGCCGCCAGTAGCCGGCGAGCTCGATCCCGTAGCGGTCGGTCGAGGGACCAGCCTCGACGTTGCCGGCGTCGCCGACGTAGAGCAGCTCGGACTCGCTGTAGATGTACCAGAGCGAGGCGGTGGTGGTGAAGCAGTCGCTCCACTGGCTGCGGGTGCCGATTTCCGCGCCCCAGGTGCGGACCAGAGGATCGACCGGTGCCACCGGGGTCACGCCGTCGTTCGGGTCGATGCGGGTGAAGAGACCGCGGGCGTCGTTCGAGTGGAAGCCGCCGCCGAGGTTCATGTAGTACTCGGTGTCGGCCCACGGTCCGAAGATGAAGTTGAGTTTCGGCACCGCGATGCCGTCCCACTCGTTGCCGCTGTTGACGGGCAGGTCGCTGTCGACGTCGAAGTAGAAGGCGTCGGCGCGCACGCCGGCCTCGGTGCGGAACCAGTCATTCCACTTCGTTTCAGCCCCGGCGAAAACCGAGTAGTTGCCGGTGAACACGTCATCCTCGCGGATCGGGTTGACGTCGGCGCGGGCGCGGGTGCGGGCGAGCTCGAGGTCCCAGATCGAGTCGTTGCGGGTCTGGAAACCGAGCGTGTAGTCGGTCGGCGCGCCGAAGAGTTTGCGGTCTTCCAGGGTGGCCGAGATTTCGCCGCCGAAGAAGATCCGCTGGTCGGACTGGCGGAACTGGTCGCCGTTGACCGGATCGTCGAGGAAGTAGGTGAAGTTCGAGTAGAGATCGAGGTCGTAGTAGCCGACGTAGGCGTTGGCGCGCCACCGCACGTCCTCGCATTGCCGGCCCCAGTTCATGGAAAGCGAGTAGCGCTGCGACTCGCCACCGTTGGTCGGATCGATGAAGCCCAGCGGATCGAGCTGCCCGGCGAAGACCGCGCGCTCGGGAATCTGGTCGCTGGACGTCCACTCCGACTGGTAGCCGAGCAGTGTCAGGTTGAAGAAGTTTTCCTCGTCGCCCGCGTGCCAGCGGACCATGCCGTTGAAGCGGTGGAAATCCTGCTCCAAAAGCCACGGGCCGTTGTAGTAGGTCGCCTCGCCGCCGAAGGTCAGGGTGCCCATGCCCGCCTGCACCGAGTCACCCGCGACCAGCCGGAAGTATTCGTCCTCCCCCACGGTGACGCCGGCGAAACCGCGGTCGAGCGCCTCGACCAACGAGAACTCGGCCGAGCCGGCCGTGGTCAGGTCGCCCATGCGGGGGTCATAGGGACCTTTCTGGTAGTCGAGGCGCTCAACGAACTCCGGGATGAGAAAGTTCATGTCCGCGTACCCCTGGCCGTGGCCGTGGGCGCGGTAGTTGGCCGGCATGCCATCGACGAAGATCCCGAAGTCGGTGCCGTGGTCGAGGTTGTAGCCGCGGACGAAGTACTGGTTCGCCTTGCCGCCGCCGGCATGCTGGGTGACCACCATGCCGGGTACCACCTCCAGCAGCTCACCGCGGCGGAGATAGGGCCGGTCGAGCAGCTCCTGGCGGTCGGACTGGCCTTTGGAAGCCGCCAGCGCCTCGCCGAGCAGGTTCTCGGCCTTGCCGGTGACGACGATGGAATCAAGCGCTCCAAGCACGGAATCGTCGCTGGCAGCATCGGGAGCTTCCTGGGCGGTCGCGAGCAGGGGAACCGTGAGGATGAGGGCGGGAAAGCGGGTCACGCTTCTTGGAACGGAAACAGCGGACACATCCCACGGAAGTAACGTAACTTTTCAAGTTGCGCGCATCTGCCGGCGCTCTGGAACCTTGCGGTTCGGACACCGGATCATGGCTTCAATCCGTCGGGCCGAACTCGGCTGCACCCGCCCGCAACTTGAAAAGTCGCGCTACGTTCCTCGCCTCGTCCCCGCCGGCGGGCAGGGCCCCGGTGAGAATGCGGGGCGTGATCTGCCAGGAAATCCCCCAGCGGTCCGGGCACCAGTCGCAGGCGCTTTCCTCGCCGCCGTTGCCGACGATCGCATCCCAATGGCGGTCCGTTTGCTCCTGGGTGTCGGTCGCGACCTGGAACGAAAACGCCTCGCTGTGCTTGAACGTGGGCCCGCCACCCCGCTCTCGCAGGCTGACGGAGAACCCTACTCCTCCCACCACGCCGCGAGCTTCCGCCGGGCCCGGTAGAGCCGGCCTTCGACCGAGCGCTCGGAGCATTTCAAGACCGCCGCGCACTCGGCGTGGCTGAGGCCGTCGAGGCAGCTCAACACGATCACCGCGCGGAACTTCTCCGGCAGGGCCGCGAGGCCGCGGTCGAGCTTGGCCAGGTCGGCGTCGCGCATCGCCGAATCGTCGGGCGCGCCGCGCGGACAGGGCAGTTCGGGATCGATCGCTTCCGTCGGCACGCGCCGGCGACGGGCACGGTCGCGGCAGAGGTTGAGCGCGATCCGGAACAGCCAGGTGCTGAAGCGGGCCCGCGGCCGGTAGCTCCCGAGCGCCCGATGCGCCCGGATGAAGGTGTCCTGACAGGCTTCGCGGGCCTCGCAGGCATGGCGGAGGTAGTGGAAGCAAAAGTGATAGATCCGCTGCTGGTGACGCTCGACCAGGGAGCGGAAAGCGTCCGGGCAGCCGCCTTGCGCGGCCTCCACCAGACCCGCCTCGAGGGCCTCGTCCGGCGTCGCGACCGCCGGCAGGGCGGCACAGCCGAGGGCACTATTCAGGGACGATGCTGTCATGGGTCCATTGCAGGAGTTTCTCCGCCTGGCCGGGATCGAGGTGCTCCTTCATCGCGAAGAAATGCTCCAAGGTCGCCCGCTGGAGCTCGGCCTGAAGCGAGTTGAGGCGGGTCAGGGCCTGCTTGATTTCCGGCGAATCCGGATCGCCCTGCCGCACCGCGTCGGCGAGGGCACGGCCGGCCCCTGCGATCTCATCACGGAGCCGCAACCGCTCCTTCTCGAAGGACTTCTCGAACGGGGCAAGCGCCGCTTCCTGTTCCACGCTGATGTGCAACTGATCGTGCATCCACTGGTGGAAGTCCTCCTCCGATCCCGCGTGGTGGTGGTCCGGCCGGGACACCAGGAACGCGGTGACTCCCGCGAGGGCAACCGTCGCGGTGGCCCACAGGGCGATGGCCGCGGGGCGCCTCACGGATTCACGAAGGGCGAGCTGGTGGAGGCGGTGCCGAATACGGTCAGCGTCGGGCGCTCACCCCCGTGCGACTGCCAGCGGCCGATCGCCGTGGCGGCGAGCATCACCGCGGCGGCAAGGGCGACGGCAAGCTGCGGGCCGATCCGGAACCGCTCCCCTTCCGCCGCGATCCGCGCCATCAAGGCGGAGGAAAAGTCCGCGGGCAGGGCTCCGGGACGGTCCCGGCGGGCGCGATCCAAGGTGTCCTCGAGCGTCGGCGTCATTGCGGCGAATCTACCCCCCGGATTCCGGCGGGCTAGGCGAAAATGGCAGGACCGGAGTCCCCGTGAGGAGACCCCGGCCCGGCCGATGCGCAAACAGATGAATGTTAGAAAGTCAGCTCGGCCCCGGTGAACCACATGCGCGGCGCGTTGGTGCGCGGGCCTTCCGGGATGCGGCTGACGATCCCGCGTTCGTCGAAGAGGTTGGTGATGCCACCGACCAGCCTGACGTTCTCGGTCACCTGGTAGTGGCCGGTGAGATCGAAAGTCAGCAGGGCGTCGATCTTGCCGTCGCGGATCGTCGGGGTGCCGCCGGTCAGCGCGGCACGCGAGTCGCCGTTGAAGCCGGTGCCCCAGCTCGTATTGACGTAGTACATGTCGAGGTTCACGCCCCACTTTTCACCCGCCACGCCGATGCCGGCGGCAAGCTTCCAGTCCGGGACGTAGGGGATCTCGTTGCCGTCGCGGCCGCCCTGATAGACGGCGTCGCCGCCGCCGGCCAGGAAGCTGGTGGTGTTCTTGAACTCGGCGCTGGTCCAGGTGGCGCTGACATAGGTCGGCACGCTCAGCGCCCAACCGGCGGCCTGGCCGGCGTCGTACTGGACGAGCGACTCGATGCCGATGATGTCCGCCTCGCCGGCGTTCTGGCTGGGCGCGCCCACGCCGAAGCCGGCGTCGGTGGAGATCAGCTGGTCGAAGTCGGTGTAGAAGCCGACAAGCTCCGCGCTGAACGCGTCGCGGCGGTGGCGCCATCCAATCTCATAGCCGAGGCTTTCCTCGGCCTCGGTGCCGGCGGTGAGGTAGGCGTTCGGCGCCGGCGACGACATGCCGCGGTAGATGCCGCCGATGATGCTGTTGCAGTCGTCGAGTTCGTAGTTCGCGCCGATGCCGGCCATGAACAGGTTCTCGTTGCCCGAGAACTGGCTCCAGCCGGAGTTGGTGTAGTCGAGATCGAGGAACTCGTAGCGGACGCCGGGGCGCAAGGTCAGGCGACCGGTCTTGATCTCATCCTCGACGAAGAGGGCGGTGGCGAAGACCTCGTTGATGCCGCCGAAGGTGATCGGCGTGGCACCGGTCAGCGCGAAGTTGCCGGCGCCGTTGCCGGTGTAGGTGTCGCGCTGCTGGAGGCGGTCCTCGCGGTCGTAGTGGAGGCGGAACCCGACGGCCAGGTCGTGGGCGAGCGGGCCGGTATCGAAACGGAAGTTCGCCTGGTTCTGCCAGCCGAAGGCCTCGTGGTCGCGCATGTTGTCGGTGGTGCGGAGGGTCCCCGCCGCCGAGCCGTTGAGCACCGCGACGCGGGCCGGATCGAGCAGCGCCTGGTGCAGCGAGGTGCCGTTCACCTGGTCGAGCTTGTCCCAGCTGCGGTTGAAGGTGTTGAAGTAGGCCGCGCTTTCGATCCGCAGCAGGTCGCTCGGTTCGGCGATCCATTTCAGGTAGGTGCGGGTCGCTTCGGAGTCGAAGGAATCGAAGCGGGTCGCGGCGTAGCGGCGGTCGGGGAAGGCCCGGACGTCGAATTCGCTCAAGCCGAGGTAGGTTTCGTCGGCCTCCTGGTCGCTGGCGCCGAACTTGAACTCGAAGCGCTGCTTGAGCGCGGTGTTCGGCTCCCAGAACAACTTGATCATCGGCTCGACCAGGTCGAAGCCGCTGTCACCGCCACCATCGATGTCACGGAAGCCGTCGGTGGTCTGCGCCATCACCTCGAGCAGGTAGCCGAAGCGGCCGGCCTCGGTCTCGATCGTGTCGCCGTAGTAGGTGTGGTTGAAAAAGGTGCCGTAGCTGCCGCCGGTGGTGCGCGAGTAGAAGGTCGCCTCGTCCGGGATCTCGGTGGAGAGGAAATTGAGCACGCCGCCGGTGGTGTGCGGGCCGTAGCGGACCTGGCTGGAGCCTTTCAGCACTTCGACGCCCGACATGCGCGCCACTTTCGGCGAGTAATAGGCGGCCGGAGCGGAGTACGGCGACGGCGCGGTCAGGATGCCGTCTTCCATGATCGTCACCTTCTGGCTGCGGGTGCCGTCGGCGCCGCGCAGCGAGACGTTGGGAAAGTTGCCGAAACCGTCCTCCTCGCGGACATACACGCCCGGCACTTTGGCCAGCACCTGGTTGATGCTGGTGTAGCCGTGCTCGCGGATCTCCTCGGTGTCCACGTAGTAGGCGGAGCCCGGCAGGGTCCAGATTTCCTCGGCACTGCCGACCACCGTCAGGCCTTCGAGCGTGTTGTCGATCGGCGTCATGGCATCCTGGGCAGAGGCCGCGGTGATCACCGCGAGCAGCGCGGCGGTGGTGGTGAGTTCAATTCGGGTGCTGGGGTTCATGACAGGGCACTTCAAAGAGGATATTTATTGCGAATGCGTCGCAAGAGCCGGAAGAGGGCCGCAAAGCCCTCCCGGGGTCAATCGTAAAACGCACCCGATCCTGTCACTTGGCCGGCCGGCAAGGCGCTGGATCTCAGAGGCCCAGGATTGCCCGGGCGACGGTGAAATAGATCACCATGCCCGAGACATCGACGATCGCCGCGATCGCCGGGGCCGAGACCACCGCCGGGTCGAGCTTCACCGCCCGCGCGCCGAGCGGCAGCAGCGAGCCGAGGAAGGTCGCCGAGGTCACCTGGCTGGTGAGGGCGACGGCCACGGTCAGAGCCATCTTCGGCAGGGTCATGCCTTCGGGGAGCTTGATCTGGAAGGCGGGCAGGATGAACAGGGTGAAAACCGCCATGCAGGTCCCGAGCAGCAGCCCGAGGAAAAAGCCGGTGCGCAGTTCCTTCCACGACACCCGCAGGGCCTGGCCGGGCTCGATCTCGCCCAGCGACATCGCGCGGATGACCATCGTCGAGGCCTGGCCGCCGGTATTGCCGCCGGCCGCCACCACCATCGGCAGGAACAGGGACAGCAGGAACACCTGGCTGAGGACTGTGCCGAAGCGCATCATCACGTAACCGGAAATGATCGATACGAAAGCCAGCCCGGTCAGCCAGCCGGCGCGCTTGCGGAACTGGGTGAGGATGGAGGTGTTGAGGTAGGTCTCCTCCGACTGGTCGCCGCCGATACCCGCGATCTTCTCGATGTCCTCGGTGCTTTCTTCCTGCAGGATCTCCATCGCGTCGTCGTGGGTGATGATGCCGAGCAGGTGCTCGAATTCATCGATCACCGGCAGCGCGATGAGGTCGTATTTCAGCAGCATGTTGGCCGCCTCTTCCTGGTCGGCCGAGGCCAGCACGCGCTCGGGGCCGATCTCGCGCATGATGTCGCGGATCGGCGTGTCCCAGGTGTTGAAGGCGAGGTCGCGGAAGCGCAGCTTGCCAATCAGCCTGCCCTTGGCATCGACCACGAAGATCCGGCTCAGGGTCTCGGTCGACTCCTGGCTGCGGCGCAGCATCTCGATCGCCTGCTTGACCGTCTGGTTGGCGAAAACCCGGCCGGTCTTGGTGGTCATCCGGCCGCCGGCGGTGTCGTGCTCGTATTTGAGCAGCGAACGGGTGAGCTCCTCGTCCTCCGGTCCGAGCAGGCCGAGGAAGCGCAGCCGGGCCTCGTCGCCCACGTCCTGCAGCACGTCGACGCGGTCGTCGTCGGAAAGTTCGCGGAACAGCACCTTGAGCTCGGAGGGGCTGAAGGCATCAAGCGCCTCCTCGATCATCGTGTCGGGCAGCTCGACGATCATGTCCGCCGCCTCGGCCGGGCCGATGGTCTTCAGGAACTGCTCGCGCTGGTCCGCCTCGATTTCCTGGTAGGCGTGCGCCAGGTCGGCGTAGTGGATTTCCTCGGCCAGCGCGCGAATGGCGCTGCGATCCTCCGCATCGACCGCACGCAGCAGGTCTTCGACGGGGAGGGTGGCTTCGTCATCCGGCATGGCGGAATTGTAGGGGCGGAGCCCGACCCGCCAAGAGCGGAGAAGGCGAAGCGCGACTTCCGGTGAAAAAGATCGCCCTTCCTTGCGAGAAATCTCCCGATCGCTGGCAATTTGCCCCGTGAAACGCGCTTGTTTAATGTTTTTCCCTCTGCTGGCCGACGTGGCGAGCGCCGGAATCCCCCGCCTGGAGATGCCGGCGGTGCCCGTCGGGGACGTCCGGCTGCTGGACAGTCCGTTCAAGGACGCCCAGCGGCGGGATCTGGACTACCTGCTGGAGCTGGAATCCGATCGCCTGCTTTCCGGCATGCGCGCCGCGGCAGGCCTGAAGCCGGAGGCACCGCTCTGCGGCGGTTGGGAGAAGAACGGATCGGCCATCGTCAGCCACTACCTCAGCGCCTGCGCCTGGATGTTCGCGGCCACCGGCGAGCCGCGCTGGCACACGGCGGCGCGGAATTTCCGCGAAGCGGTCCTCCACCAGTAAACCTTCGCCTTCGGCGGCAACAGCATCTGGGAGGCCTTCATTCCCCCGGCCGACTTCGACCGCAAGCTGACCGAGATCTGCGGTCCCGAGACCTGCAACACCTACAATCTCCTCAAGCTGACCCGCCAGCTCCACGAGCTTCAGCCCGAGGCCCGCTACGCCGACGACATCGAGCGCGCCCTCTACAATCACATCCTGCCGTCCATCGGCCCCGCACCCGGCAACGGCTTCGCCTACTACACCCACACCCGGCCCGGCCACTAAAAGCGCTACTCGCAGCCCTTCGATGCCTTCTGGTGCTGCGTCGGCAGCGGCATGGAAAACCACGGCCGCTACGGTTCCTACATCTACTCGGCCAACGACCGGCGGCTGATGGTCAACCTCTTCATCCCGTCGGTGGTGCATTGGCGGGAGAAGGGCATCGAATTGCGCCAAACCACCGCCTACCCGGACGACGGCATCGTCACGCTCGGCGTGAAGGCCGACCGGCCGGCCGACTTCACCCTGTCGGTCCGCATCCCCGGCTGGGTCGATGCGGCGAAGGTCCGCTTCCGCCTCAACGGCAAGGACCTCGGCCAGGAAGTCCACGCCGGCAGCTACTTCGATCTCCAACGGACCTGGAGCGGCGGCGACGTCCTCCAAGCCTACTTCCCCACCGCGCCGCGCATCGAAACCAGCGCCGGCGGCGGCTACGCGGCGTTTTTCCACGGTCCCCTCCTGCTGGCCGCCCCGCTCGGCCGCGAAGGGCTGGAGAAATCCGACTTCTACGCCGATGGCAGCGTTCCCTTCATCCAGCTCGTCCGCAAGGAGATGGACCCGGACAAGGTTCCCGCGGTGCCGCGCGGCGGTGGCGCCGGGCTTTTGACGCGGTCCGCCGGCGATGAGCTCCGCTATACCCTCGCGACCACCACCGGCCCGCGGCCGATGCTGCCGTTCCACCGCATCGGGCTCGAACGCTACTCGATTTACTTCCCGTTGAAGTGACGCCGTCGCTTTGCCACGCTTCCGCCATGAAAGCGCCATGGCTTGCCCTCCTCCTGTCCGCGACCTGCGTGCCCGCAATCGCGCCGGCCCAATCCCAAGCCGAGATGAACGCCGAAGCGGCCGCGGCTTTCGAGAAAGCCGACAAGGAGCTCAACCAAGTCTACGTGAAGGTGATGCGCGAGCTGGACGACGAGAGCAAGCAACGGCTCAAGGTCGCCCAGCGCGCCTGGGTCGCCTTCCGCGATGCCGAGGCCACCTTCCGCGCCGATGCCGAGGCCCGCGGCGGCAGCATGTGGCCGATGATCCACGAAGGCATCCGCGGCCGCCTCACCGCCCAGCGGGTGAAGAGCTTGAAGGAGCTGCTGATCGACGACGGCCGCTGACGCGGCTGCCCGCATCCGCCTTTGTCGCGGATCCGCGAAACATTGGCGCGTTCCGACCGGTTACTCTCCCCGTGTTCCGCGCCCTGCTGCTCCTGCTGACCGCGATTTCCGCGCACGCCTTCGACTACCCGCCGCAGATGGCCGGCTCCCGCGCCGAGGTCTACCGCGAGGTGGGGGAAACCCGGCTGAAGCTGTGGATCTTCGGGGACGCCGCGCCGGACCACCCGAAGCCCGCCATCGTGTTCTTCTTCGGCGGCGGTTGGAACACCGGATCCCCGGCCCAGTTCGAAAAGCAGTGCCGCCATTTCGCGGAGAAAGGGATGATCGCCATCACCGCCGACTACCGGGTCAAGTCACGCCAGCAGGTGCCGGCCGTCGAATGCGTGAAGGACGGCAAGGCTTGTATCGCCTGGGTCCGGAAGAACGCGCCGCGGCTTGGCATCGATCCCACCCGCATCGCGGCCGCCGGGGGATCGGCAGGCGGCCATGTCGCCGCCTGCACGGGAACGCTGCCGGGCTTCGGCACCGAGGAACGTTCTGACGCGATGATCCTGTTCAATCCCGCCCTGGTGCTCGCGCCACTCGGCGGGAAGTCGCCCGAGGGATTCGGCACGCGGGTCGGGGAAAAGCGCCTCGGCGCGAAGCCCGCCGACCTCTCGCCGGCCCACCACATCGGCCCCCACACGCCACCGACCCTGATCCTTCACGGCACCGGCGACGCCACCGTGCCCTATGCGACGGCCGCCGCCTTCACCGCGGAGATGAAGAAGACCGGCCGGCCGTGCGAACTCGTCGGCTACGAAAAGCAGCCGCACGGCTTCTTCAACCGCAAGCCCTTCGCCTCCAAAACGCTGGCCGAGGCCGACCGCTTCCTCGCTGCGCTCGGCTGGTTGAAGTAGCCGCTGCAGCGGATTCGACGCTTTCACCGCCCGCGTCCAGCGCCTACCCAAGAGCCCGCATGGACAAGCAAGTCACGGCCATCGACGCCAGCGGCGGGGAAGCCATCGACCGGGTGGTGATCGAGGAGCCGCTGCAGATCGTCGTCGACGGCCATCCGGTCGCGGTGACCATGCGCACCCCCGGCGACGACGCGGAACTGGCGCTCGGCTTCCTGCTTACCGAAGGCGTGGTCACTTCCGCCGGCCAGGTGCGGAAGATCGACACCGGGTCCCGCGACAACCACGCGCTGGTGTTTCTCCACGACGGCGTCGAGGTCGATCTCGCCCGGTTGACGCGGCACGTGTTCACCGCCTCGTCCTGCGGGATGTGTGGCAAGGCGTCGATCGACGCGATCACCGCCTGCCTGCCCCCGCTGCCGGACGGTCCGGATTTCCGCCGCGAGGTGCTGATGGCCGCACCGGACCAGCTGGCCGCCCGCCAGTCCGTCTTCGCCCGCACCGGCGGTCTCCACGCCGCGGGGATCTTCCGGGCCGATGGTACGCCGATCGTCGTACGTGAGGACATCGGCCGCCACAATGCCGTCGACAAGGTGCTCGGCCACGCGCTGCAGCATGGCACCTGCCTGGACGACTGCTTCCTGCTGGTGTCCGGCAGGGTTTCGTTCGAGATCATGCAGAAGGCCCTGGCCGGCCGCATCCCGCTGGTCGCCGCGATCTCCGCGCCGTCCTCGCTGGCGATCGACTTCGCCCGCCAGGCCAACCAGACCCTGGTGGCCTTCCTCCGCCCGCCGCGTTGCAAGGTCTACAGTGGACCGCAGCGCGTGATCCCGTGACGGAAGTTCCGACTTTGGTCTGGTTCGGGCATCCACGGCGGGGCATCATGCCAGCGAGGTTTTTCCCCTGTCCGCCATGCCACCTCCCCTCCCGCTCCGGCCCCTGGCAGGTGCCCTGATGGTCGCATCGTCGAGCCGCTTGCCCGCGCCCGTCCCCACTCCGCTGGCAGATGGCGGCCGGGTGCAGGTCCACCTGCTGGCCGACCCGCTGCACACCGGCCTGGTCTTCGAGCTGCGCTGGCTCGAGGAGTGCGGCTATGTGAAGCCGCCGGGGATCGGCAACCACCGCTACGTGTCCATGAGCTGGGGCGATGAAACGGCCTACGTCCAGGAGCGCTGGCTGTCCCCGGTCCAGGTGTTCCGGGCGCTGGTGCTGCCGACCCCGTCGGTGATGGAGTGCATCCCCTTCGATTGGAAGGTCGAGGAAGTCTGCCTGCACCAGCGGGTCTATGTCGCCGAGCTGCCGCGCTCGTCCGGGGTCCCGCTCGCCCGCTTCCTGAATGCCCACGCCCAGCTCGACGAGCAGGGCCGGCCGCTGACCGTGGCCGCCACCAGCTGGGGCGACGGTCGACTGATCCGCTGCCCGGACGAGCTGAGCTACCGCTTCCCGCGCATGTGCAACCGCTGGACGGCGGAAGCCCTCGCCTCCGCCGGTCTCCCCGTCGACGGCACGGCGACCCTCACGGCCGGCGACGTCATCCGGCAGGCGACGTCGCCCGGCAGCGGCTTCCGCCTGATCTGGGACCCCGTCAAGGCGCCAGGAACTCGGTCAAGTCCGCCACTCCCCGCTGGCCGAGAAAGCGGTAACTGATGGTTCCGGCATTGGGGATCCAGTCGTCTCCCTGCTGCTCGAAATTCAATCCCGTGAGCACCACCGACGTCTTCTTGTCGATCGCGTTCGGCACCACTGTCGTGTTGGTGCCCTTCTTGAAGGAGATCTTGTAGCCCTTGGTCTGCGAATACTTCACCGGCTTTTCGGGGAACTCGACGACCTCACCGGTCGGCAGGGTCAGGACGGCCGACGCCACCGTGCGTTCCTTGCCCTTGATTTCCTTGCGGGCGATATCGAGCTGCAGCGTCCAGTCCTGCTTGAGGTTGTCCGAGGCCCCGGGCGGGGATTCGAACTCAAGCGGCTCGTTCTTCCCTTTGAAGGGAACACCGGCAACCTTGCCATTGTATGAAGCGGAGCCGGTCACACCCATCGGCAGCGCCACCCCGCCGGCCAGCAGCGGAACCGAACCGACCTCCACCAGCTCGAGCGGAAACACGCCCTTCGATTTGAAAGTCGCGTCCATGCCATCGGCGGTTCCCTTGAAGTTGTTCTTGATCTCGGCGACGGGTTCGTCGTTGGAGGTCTTCACCTTGCCGAGGCTCAGGTCGAGGTCGCTGTTGCCGTTCTGGTCCTCGACCCCGGACACCGTGCCCATCCCCATGACCTTGCCGGATTCGTCCTGCGCCACGTCGAAATTGTAGGACCGGTTCGGGATGACCGGCGACACCCCCTGGTAGTTGCCGGTCAGGCTGGAGATCCGGGTCAGCAGGTCGTTGCCGACCGGGAAGGGAAACTCGAAGTTGCCGGTCGGATCCGGCCGCTGGCCGCCGTTCGAGGCCACGCCACCGGTCTCTGAAAAGTTGTCCAGATACATCTGACCGCCCGAGGCCAGCATCAGCGAGGAGTAGCCGTAGATCGACATGAAGAACTGGTCGCTGTCGCCCATTCCCCAGTTGGTATTGGCGGTGGCCCCGCCGGAACCCGCGAGCCCGAAACTCCCGTACTCCGTCCATTGGTAACCGTCGCCCGGATTGGTGTCGTAGTACAAGGTCGCGACCTTGGTGGCGGCATTCCAAGTGATCCGCACCGCCCCCATCGAGGTCGGGAGGTTGCTGGTATCGGTGAAATCGACGTTCGAGTCGTTCTTGTAAAGCGAACCGTGGAAGCCCGAGTCCGCGGGGTTGGCGAGGAACACCGATTTGTAGAGCTCGTTGTAGAAGAAATCGCCGGCCGAAAGCGGACTATCGATCGAGATCCCGAGGCTGCTTTCCTGGAACGACTCGGTCGGTGCGGTCATGTTGTAAACCTCGACCTGCACCTCCCAGTCGGCGTTGTAGGGCAAGCGCGCCGCCTGCCACGGCCAGTTCAACTGGTCGAAGGTGGTGGCATTGGCGCAGGTGTACTCGGCCCGCTGGTTGGTCTCGGTCAGGACGCCGTTGCCCCACTTGATGTCAGCGCCCCACTTGTCGTTGCTCTTGTGGTTGTTGTCGAAGTCGTCTTCGCCGGTCGCGCCGGCGTGGCCGGTCCATGCCAGGACCGCCAGCAGCGCGGAAAAGGTGATCCGCGGGAGGAGAGGGAGTGCTTTCATGATGCGTGGTCTTTCACGGGGAGATCGCCGCCAGTCCGTTGCGCGCCGCCGCGGCGACCGGCGGCGGGGCTTCGTTTGCAATGGCGGCGAGTGCTTCGCCCGCCGCCGGGGTACCTGCGCGCCGCAGGGCGAAAACCGCGCGCATCTGGAGATTCAGGCTGTTCGGCCGGGTGGCGATCCGGCGCAGCTCGGGGACCAGTTCCAGGTCGAATCGAGCGGTTTCCGCCGATCCCGGATGCTCCCGCGCCGCTCGGCCGAGCGCATTGAGACCCGCAACCCGCGCCGCCGTGTCGGTTTCTTCCAGCACCAGCGGGAGGATCCGTCCGGGTGGGAGCCCGGGCAAATGGAGCATCGCCTCATACAAGCGGCGCCGGACGTCCTCCTCGGGTTCCACCGCGGTCATGTCGACCAAGGGATCGCCGAAAGCCCCGATGCCCGGTTGGGTGCTGATCGCCCACGCCGCCGATTCCCGGACCTCGGCATCGCCGTCGGCACGGGCAAGTTCGATCAGGTACGGCACCGCGTCGGGCGACGAATTCGCAAGCGCTTCCACCGCCACCACCCGCAGCGCGCCGTCGGCTCCCTCGTCCGCAAGGAACGACCGGAAAGTCGGCGCCACCTGCTCGAAATCGTAGCGACCCAGCCCGCTGAGGATTTCAGCGGCAAGTTCCGGCGAAGGCATCGCCCCGAACGCATCCCCCAGCGCCAGCCGCGACGCGGTGGTGCCCATCGACCCCAGCGTGATCGCCGCCTGGATCCGCGACGACCGCGGCCACGCGTCGCCCGACAGGATTGTCGCCACCCGGGCGGTGGCCTCGTCGCCACCGATCATCCCCAGCGCCTCGATCGCCCCGCAAGCCGCCTTCTTCGCCGGGTCACGGGCCATCTGGACCAGCAGCGGGATCGTCGCCGGATTCCCTGCCCGGCCGATCAGCCGCAGAATGAACACCTGGTCCGCCGTCGCCGCGGATTGCAACACCGCCTCCAAGGCGGCAAGCGCCTCGGGTGTGCCCTCGCGGGCGAGGCGGAAGGCCAGCTCGCGGCGCGTGACCAGGTCTTCATCTACATCGAGGAAGCGCCCGATGGTTTCCGCCAGGGAAAGTCCGGTCTCCAGGTAGCGCGCCTCCGACGTCCGCCGGTAGTGGCTTTGGATCTCGCGGCCCAAGGCCGCGACGATCGGCCGGGTGATCCAGCGCTGGGTCCGCGGCAGGATGGCCATGCCCTCCTCGTCGCTGGGATACTTGTGCTCCATCCACACGCTGCCCGCGATCAGACCGATTCCCGCGACCACGATCCCGAACAACAGACCGAACCCGAATGCCACCCGGCCCAGGGCAGTCTTCGGCCAGCGGACCAGACGCGGGAGGAGACGTCTCACCTTCATGGCGATCATGAATCTCGCACCGATTCCGCCGCCTTTTCAAACCCTTTTGTCTAACGATCCCTCAACCTGCCGGCGCGATGCTGACCTCGATGCTCTTGCTGGCCGGCGTGTTGCTGCCGAGCGCCACATGCCCGACCGGGACCAGCACGTTCGCCTCGGGAAAGTAGGCCGCCGCCGTGCCGGCCGGCAGGTCGTAAGGAATGGCGCGGAAGCCCGCGAGATGGCGCTCGCCGTCGCGCCAATGGCTGGTCACGTCGATCCGCCCGCCGGGCTTCACGCCGAGCGCCGCAAGGTCACCGGGATGGAGGAAAACGATATCACGCATCCCGGAGATCCCGCGGTAGCGGTCGTCCAGGCCGTAGACCGTGGTGTTGAACTGATCGTGACTGCGCAGCGTCTGCAGCAGGAACCGGCCGGGTGCCGCGGCCACCGCCTCGAGCGGCGACGCGCTGAAGCGCGCCTTGCCATCCGGGGTGTGCCAGACCCGATCCTTCGCCGCGTTGGGCAGATAAAATCCACCCGCCTCGCGAACCCGTTCATTGTAGCGCCCGAAGCCCGGCACCACCGCCTCGATCCATTGGCGGATCCGGTCGTAGTCCTCCGCCAACCAGCGCCAGCGGATCTTCCCGACATCACCCGCCACCGTCTCGCCCAGGCGGGCGACGATCTCGATCTCGCTCAGCAAGTGCTCCGACGCCGGCGTGAGCCGCCCGCGCGAGGCCTGGACCACGCCCATCGAGTTCTCCGTGGTCACGATGCGTCCCGCGTCGTCCTCGCTGCGGCCGAGGCATGGCAGGATGAGGGCGCGGCGGCCATGGACCAGGTGGCTGCGGTTGAGCTTCGTCGAAACATGGCAGGTCAGCCGGCAGCGCCGCACCGCCGCCTCGGTGAACCCGCTGTCCGGCGTTGCCTGCACGAAATTCCCGCCGAGCGCGAACAGGACCTTCGCGCGGCCGTCATGCATCGCCAGGATCGACCCGACGGTGTCGAGCCCATGCTCGCGCGGCACGGCGACACCGGCCTGCTTTTCCAAGGATGCGAGGAAGCTCTCCGGCATCTTCTCGAAGATCCCCATCGTGCGGTCGCCCTGCACGTTGCTGTGCCCGCGCACCGGGCACAGGCCTGCGCCCGGGCGGCCGATCGCCCCGAGCATCAGGTGCACGTTGGCAATCTCACGGATCGTCGCCACCGCGTTGCGGTGCTGCGTCAGCCCCATCGCCCAGCAGGTGATTACCCTCCGTCCGCCGCCGGCAAGCAGCCCGGCGAGGGACTCGATCTCCCCTCGCCCCAGCCCCGACATCGCCTCGACATCATCCCAGCCGGTATCATCGAGCAGTCTACGGTATTCCTCGTAGCCCGAACCGTGTTCCGCAATGAAACCTTCGTCGATGCACCCGCGCTCCGCCAGCACCTTCGCCACCCCGCGGAACAAGGCCATGTCCCCGTTGACCCTCACCTGCAGGTAGGTCGAGGCGAGCGGCGTGGCCCGCCCCATCAACCCGGCGACATGCTGCGGGTGGGCGAATCCGATCAGCCCCGCTTCCTTCAAGGGATTGACCGCCACCACCTTCGCACCCTTCTTCACCGCCGCCTCCAGGGTCGAAAGCATCCGCGGATGATTGGTTCCGGGATTCTGCCCGACGCAGAGGATCACCTCCGCCTCAAGGAAGTCGTCCAGCGTGACGGTCCCCTTGCCCACCCCGATCGACTCCTTCAAGGCCAGGCCGCTCGACTCGTGGCACATGTTCGAGCAGTCGGGAAGGTTGTTGGTCCCGAAGACCCGCGCAAACAACTGATAGAGAAAGGCGGCCTCGTTGCTGGCGCGGCCGGACGTGTAGAAGACCGCCTCGTCCGGCGACGCCAGCCCGCGCAGCTCGTCCGCCAGGATCGCGAAAGCCTCGCCCCAGGCCACCGGTTCGTAATGCGTCGCGCCCTCGCGCAGCAGCATCGGTTCGGCCAGCCGGCCCTGCAGGTCGTGCCAGGCATCGCTCTCCGCCAGCAGCTCATCGATGGAGTGCGCGGCGAAGAACTCCCGGCCGATCGTCCGGTCCATGGCCTCGGAGGCGATCGCCTTGGCACCGTTCTCACAGAACTCGGCGGCCGAGCGCTCGCCGTCGGGATCCGGCCAGGCGCAGCTCGGACAATCGAAGCCTCCGGCCTGGTTCAGGCGGAGCAAGGCCCGGGTCCCGCGGATCACCCCGGCCTTGCCGTAGACCTGGCGCAGCGACGAAACCACCGCCGGCATGCCCGCGGCCTGGGACTCGGGGGCATGGAAATCCGGGTTGTCGCTCACGCCACCACCCTAATCCCCGCGCCCCCTCCGCGCAAAGCCGCTCTTCACGCTTACTTGTCCGCATCCGCCGGCGGCGGATGCAGCCGTCGCTGCTCCGCGACGTGCTCGCTCAGTGTCGGCAGTTCCAGCCACTCGATCAGCTTGTGGCAGGCCGCCTTCTGCTCGGCCGTCAGGTCCGCCGCAACCATCGCCTGCAACACCGGAATCGCGTCCCGGCTGCTGAACTCACGGGTGGCGTCCTCCGCCACTTCACGGATCTCCGGATCGGGATTCCGCAACTCGGTGACGATCTCGAGCATCGACTCGCGGTCGTCATTCCACGCCAGTTCGAGCAGTTCCTTGGAACGTTCCTTCACCCATGCCTCGTGGGCCTCCGAGCCGGCGGTGTGCGGCGAAAGCTGGGGGTCCGGCATGTCGGCCACCGCAACCTTGACGATCGCGCTGCCCCCCGCCGGCTCATTCACCGGCCGGGCCTTCGCCGTTGCGTGCGCCGCGGGGGCCGCAGCCGCCGGGGGATCCTCCCCCCCGCGGGGGACGATCCGGTAACCGGCGATCACGGCGACCAGCAGCGCGACGCCGCCGAGCGCAAGGGAAGTGCTGCGGGTCATTCGTCGAAGTAGACCTGCTCGCCGTTGAAGCGGATGCTGAAGTAACCCATCGCATTGGCGCCTTCCAGGCCACGCTTCACGTTGTCGCCGACGTAGCCGACGACATAGCCGTCACCCTTGCCGGTGTTGCTCGCCTTGTACTCGAAGTCCTTCTGCTTGGCGTGGAAGTCTTCCTTGATCACGCCGTTGCCCTGCAGGTAGACACCCATCGAGGAAGAACTGCCGCGCGCCTGGAGCGCCGGGGATCCACCATAGATGTAGTAGTCGAACATGATTTCGAACGGAAACCGGTTCTTGGTGTTCTCGTCGCCGTTCTCGAAGTTGTATTTCCCTTCGTAAATCAGGCTGTAGAGATTGAAGTACAGGTTGAAGTAGCTGCTGACGTTGGCGATCGTGTTGCCGTCCTTGTCGACGATCCACATCGTGTTCGGGTCACCCTTGGCGGAGGCGGTCAGGAATGTCCCACCGTTGTAGTGGAGGAAGCGGGCGCCCTTCGGCAGGGTGATGGCCAGATCGTCGGCGAGAACCTTGAGCAGGTCCTTGGTGCTGATCCGCAGCGTGCCGAGCACGCCTTTGACCGTGCCGCCCACCGCGCGGGCGTTGGATCCGCTGTAGATCTCGCCCTGTTGGTAGGAGACCTTGGCGTTCACGGTGATGTAGTTTTCCGGAACGGTGGCCTGGGCCGGGACGACGGAAAGAATGGCCGAAGCCAACGACACCAGGAGGGGAGTGTTGCTTTTCATTGCTTGGTTTTGGGGGTTAGCGATGATCATCAAAGCATCGCAAGCGCGTCAATTTCCGTGTTAGAGGCTCGCCAATCGAGACATTTATTCGGCACAATCAGTCACTTTCGAGCCACCAAAGTGCATCAATTACCATCCTTTCGGCTCACCTTGCCTTTGATTCCATGAATTCGAACATTCTCCGCATCCTAATCACCATGAGCTCTCTGCACGGCGTCGCCGCCGCGATCGACTACCCTGAAAGCCGCAAGCTCGACCTTACCGAGGAACTCCACGGCAGCACGGTGGCCGACCCCTACCGCTGGCTCGAGGATGACAACTCGGAGGAAACCAAAGCCTGGGTCAAAGCGCAGAACCAGGTCACCCAAACCTTCCTCTCGACGCTCCCCCACCGCGCCGAGATCCGCGCCCGCCTCGCCGAGGCCTGGAACTTCGAGCGCACCGGCCAGCCCCGCGAGCACGGCGGCCGCTGGTTTTACCACCACAACACCGGGCTGCAGAACCAGTCGGTACTGATGGTCGCGGACCGCCTCGACGGCGAACCCCGGGTGCTGCTCGACCCCAACCGGCTGTCGGACGACGGCACCGTGGCCCTCGCCGACTTCGAGCCCAGCGAGGATGGCAGCCGGATCGCCTACTCCATCTCGCGCGGCGGCAGCGACTGGAACGAGATCCTCGTCCGCGACGTCGCCACCGGCCGGGACACGGGCGACCACTTGAAATGGGTGAAGTTCAGCGGCCTCTCCTGGGCCAAGGATGGCAGCGGCTTCTACTACAGCCGCTACGCCGAGCCCGGCGACGGCGACGAGCTCACCCAGAAGAACGAGTTCCAGAAGCTGTGCTTTCACCGCCTCGGCACCCCGCAGTCGGAAGATCGCCTCGTCTATGAGCGCAAGGACCAGCCCCAATGGGGCTTCAACGGCGGCGTGACCGATGACGGGCGCTTCCTGATCATCCACGTCAGCGACGGCACCGACCCCAAGAACCGCGTCTTCTACCGCGACCTCGCCAAGGAAGACGCGCCGGTCGTCGAACTCCTCGACAAGGCCGACGCGCACTACGAGTTCATCGGCAACGAGGGCGACGTGATGTTCTTCCTCACCGGTCTCGACGCCCCGCGCCACCGGGTGATCGCGATCGACGTCAAGCAGCCGGAGCGCGACTTCTGGAAAGAGATCATCCCCGAAGGCAAGGACCTGCTCCGCGACGTCCGCAACGTCGGCGGCCAGCTGATCTGCCTCTACCTGCGGGACGCCCGGAGCGCGGTCGTCGCCCGCGACCTGGCCGGCAAGCTCATCCGCGAGGTCGAGCTGCCCGGCATCGGCAGCGTCGATGGCTTCGCGGGCCGCCGCGGCGAAACCCGGACCTTCTACTCGTTCACCGGCTTCACCGATCCCGGCGCGATCTACCGCTACGACCTCGCCAGCGGCAAGAGCACGCTGTGGAAGCGGCCGAAGGTCGACTTCAACGGCGACGCCTACGAGACCACCCAGGTATTCGTGCCCGGCAAGGACGGCACCAAGGTCCCGGTCTTCCTCGTTCACAAGAAGGGCCTGGTCCCCGACGGCAGCCACCGCGCGCTACTCTATGGCTACGGCGGGTTCAACATCAGCCTGACCCCCGGCTTCTCGGTCTCCCGCGCGGTCTGGCTGGAACGTGGCGGCATCCTCGCCGTGGCGAACCTCCGCGGCGGCGGTGAATACGGCAGCGAGTGGCACGCCGCCGGCACCCGCCTGCGCAAGCAGAATGTCTTCGACGACTTCATCGCCGTCGCCGAATGGCTGGTGCGGGAGAAATACACCCGTTCCTCCCGCCTCGCCATCCAGGGTGGCAGCAACGGCGGCCTGCTGGTCGGCGCCTGCATGACCCAGCGGCCCGACCTCTTCGGCGCCTGCCTGCCCGCCGTCGGCGTCATGGACATGCTCCGCTTCCACAAGTTCACGATCGGCTGGGCCTGGGAAAAGGACTACGGCAGCCCGGAGAACCCGGATGAGTTCCAGGCCCTGCTACGATACTCCCCGTATCACAACCTGCGCGCCGGCACCCGCTACCCCGCCACGATGGTGACCACCGCCGACCACGACGACCGCGTTGTCCCCGCCCACAGCTTCAAGTTCGCCGCCCGCCTCCAGGAATGCCAGGCAGCCGGCGGCCCGCCGGTCTTGATCCGCATCGACACCAGCGCCGGCCATGGCGCCGGCACGGCCCTCGCCAAGGTCATCGACCGCACCGCCGACGAGTGGGCCTTCCTGGAAGCGGAGCTCGGGAAGTGACCCGCCGGCGCGGTGTTCCGCTCCCCGACCAAAACGCCCGGCGCGATGGCCGGGGACGTGAGTCTGTTAGATCGTTGCGCTCCGGAATCCGGACAGACCACGCTTCACATCCACCGCGGGAATCGCACATCATCGATGTATTCGTCGTCATACTCCATCATGTCTTCAATGACTTCCCAAGGCGGCCCGGTGAGACCGGTAACGATCAAGTCGAAATCCTTCGGGTCGGCGTGATCCCAGCCTGGAGCAAGCCATCGGCACCACCCGAAGCGGTCAGGCATCACATTGATGAGAAGACTGGAGCCGCCTGCTGAACCCGCGATCGCCAGGTACCCATGATCCGCGACCATTCCCGCGGTGATGTCCTTGGAGTCCGCCAGATCAAACACGCAGCCGTACCATCGATCTCCCCTCTCGATTCGAAAAGTCGTCTCCGGAAAGACGAACCGATCGGCAGCGCAGAATCCAGACGTCTCTTTCTCGGAGCTCTGACACCCCAATGCAGAGAGAAACCCTTTCCATCTCTGGACAACCTGGGGACCTTCAACTGTGTCGCGTGGCGAAAAGCTCATTTCGTGGGGGGGTTGGGCTCCATCCGGCGTTCATGGGGCAGGCCGGAATTGCGAAAGTCCGGCGCGGAAGACACGGGTGACAAAATCCTCGTTCGATTCACCGCCCTTCAAGCTTTCAACTTCACGAAGCTCCCCCGGCTCGAGGGAAATGCAAATGCGGCGCGCGTTCTCTGATTGCAGGTACTCCGCGTATTCCTCGTCGGAACAACGGATGAAGCCGATGGGCTCTGACCGCGAGAACGACTCACCCTGGGCAATCCGTTGGTGGAGTGTTCCCCGGTAGAAAACCTCGAGCTCGATCACGGCGGCTTCGCATTCGAGTTCGGCAACGATCGCCGAATGCTTGATGGACTCCCCGTCGCCTACCAGCCATCGGCTGAGCTTCCATGAATCATAACGGGGAAGTCCCAATCCCCCGACCCAACCGTCCGCATATATCGGGATTCCCTTCATGAACTTCCCTTCTCACAATCCGACGCCAGGGCGCAGCCGGTTTCCCATCCGATGCGCCTCTCTGATCCTCATCAAGGAGTCGAGGCCAGGGCTCCAAGGCAAGCTACCATTCGTGATACCGTGGATCTAGCAATCCGAAGGTCGGGGGTCAATCGCCTGATCCAATTGGCCATGTCAGAGGGCCTATTGTCTGAAGATCGTCAAGTTGACTGCCGCGCGAACAATCCGGGGAGACGGGGAACCGGGCTACCCTGAAGCTGGGTTCCCCGCCATCGAACGCCCGAGAGGATCTCATGATCCGCAGGGCCCCCATCGCTTCCGGAGGCGTCGAGGACGAGGGACGGGAAGGAGAACGAGGACGGGTTCCGCGAAACCCGCTAGCGAGGTGGCGGGGTGACATACGTACAGCGAAGCCGGCGCATTGCGCTTTCGCGAATGCGCCGGCACTTGATCAAACGGTCGAATCACAGCCCGATCCTCGCGATGCCGAGCGGGGCATCGAGGCGGGTGCGTTTCTTGATGGTGCCGGTCCAACCGGTGCTGCCGGGCTTGAGGCGGATCTTGCTGCCGCTGGTGGTCTTGGCCATCGCCGAGGCGAAGGAATGGAAGGGCTGGTGGAAGCCGCCGACGTCGGTGCCGGCGCCTCCGCTGGGCTCGGTCCAGAATCCGTCGGAAGTACGATGGATCTCGGGGATGATGTTGTTGTCGAGGTAGTCGTCGACCAGCCCCTGCATGGCTCCTGCGAAGTTCGGCGAGCCGGTGCGGTTGAAGGCGACGAAGATCCGATAACCGTCGGTCCGCTGGGTGACGGCGCTGTTCGAGCCGCTGGGCATCGAGCCGGTGTGGCCGGTCTGGTTGACCAGCGGGAAGTCGTCGAGTGACTCGCCCATGTTGCCGCCCGAATAGCCGACGCGGTAGTGGTCGGCCAGGGTCAGGTAGGCCGCCGCGGAGGTGACGAAGGAGCCCTGGCCGGTGCGGGCGTCGTGGTCCCAGGAACCGTAGGGCGCCTCGACCTCGTCCGGACCGTAGTTGTCGTAGACGTTGGCGAAGTCGCCGTCGCTGTGGTAGCGAGGCTCGCGGGCGTTCTGCCATTCGCGGAAGGTGCGGCCGGAGTGGATCTCGGTGGACGGCACCCACATCGCCGGCGTCAGGACGCTCCGCCGGATGTAGTTGATGTAGCTCTGGCCGCTGAGCTGCTCGACGATGAGTCCCAGCGCGAGGTAACCCGCGTTCGAGTAGGTCCGTCCGGTCGCCCAGGTCCCGAAGATGGTGCCATTGCCCGGATTCTGCTGGAGCGGCTGGCCGAGGATGAAGCGCATGGTCGAAACGCGTCCCGGCGGTGAATCCACCCCCATCTGGCCGGCAATGTTCGCCTCCTGATAGGTCCAGTCGGGAACGTCGTTGGTGCCGTCTCCGTCGGGATCCACGTTCTGGCCGCCCTGGTGGTTGATCAGGTGGAAGACGGACACGTTCTGCCAGCGGTTGTCACCGAGAGACGGCCAGGCCGCGAGGTTGAGGATGCCGCCGCCCGGCTGGCCGAGGTTGAAGGCATTGGTGTTGGACGGATCCGCGACCAGCTTGCGGATCGCCGCCGCGGTGACCGGCTTGGTGAGGCTGGCGATGCGGAACAGCGCATTCTCCGGCAGGTCGTCGCCGTTGTAGTCCTCGCCGAAGCCGCGGAGGTAGACGATGCGGCCATCCTGGACCAGGCCGAGCACGCCGGCGGTGATGCCGTTGGCGTCCATGTAGTTCGACATCATGTCGTCGAGGTCGGTCAGCTCAGGCACCGGCCGGCCGGAGACGGCGGGCACCGCCGGGGCGGTGGGGATGGCCGCGACCACCAGGGCGGTCGCGGCGATTTGAAGAAGCTTGGTTTTCATCTCGTGGTTCGGGTTCGGGTTCCCAGGCCGCCGGCTCACTGGAGCGAAACCAGCACCAGCACCAGGCCGCGGCCGTCCTTGAGGCTGGTCATCGCCTTGCCGACGATCGCGCCCTGCGCCTGGTCGTGGTCGCCGACCTTCATGCCGTGGCCCGGCGTG
Source organism: Neoluteolibacter marinus (assembly GCF_014904755.1). GTDB lineage: Bacteria > Verrucomicrobiota > Verrucomicrobiia > Verrucomicrobiales > Akkermansiaceae > Haloferula > Haloferula marina. The sequence continues at coordinate 25,830 of NZ_JACZFQ010000091.1, read as the reverse complement.
GACGAGGTGGTGATCAGGTCGCCCGGTTCGATCGCCCCGAAGGAGGCGTCGACGTAGCAGTAGACGCGGCCGGTGAGGGCGACCGGATGATCGCCGTCGGCGATCGAGCCGTCCTGGCCCATCATCATCCCGGGATTCACGCCGCCGGCGCCGCTGATGACCCCGGCCGCGGTGCGGTCGTAGGCGGTGGTGCTGAGCACCAGCTCGCCGGCGTTGACGGGATCGATCGAGACCAGCATGCCGGGCTCCGGCTTGAGGTCGTTGCCGTTGATGTTGAATTGCTCGGAAAGGTCGCTGCCGCCGGTGATCTCGAGCACCTGGGTGCGGACCAGGCCGTTGCCGTCGCCGTCGGCGGCATCGAGTTCAACGGTCACCTGGCCGCTTTCGTTGCGCAGCCGCACGCGGCCGCCGCCGTCGCCGAGGTCGTTGGTGCCGCCGTCGAGCTGGATGGTGTTGACCGCGCCCTTGTTGGTGACGTCCTGGCGCATCACGAAGCGGGATCCGCCGAAGGTGCCGTGGGCGGCATCGGCCTCGATGCTGACGACGCCGGAATTCTGGGCCATCTTCATGCTCGCGGAGTAAGGGCCGCCGCTCAGGATGAATTTCGTGTCGGTGGCCTGGTTGCGCAGACTGATGGCACCGCCGCCGCCGACCGCGCTGCCGTAGATCACCGCGCCGAGGCCGCCGGACTGATAGAGGTTGATCTGGCCCGCACCATCGACATTGCGGCCGTCGGGGTTGTTGGGATCGGCGTTGCCGAGGCCGCCGGGGCTGCCTTGGCCGAAGATCTCGACGCCTTTCACGCCCTTGTTGCCGAGCACCCGGACCTCGGCACCGTCGTTGCTGCCGTTGCCGAAGATGTCGACGAAGGGCTGGAAGCCGCCCGGCTTGTTCACCGAGATGCGCGCGCCGCCGTTGTTCTGGCCGTCGAGCAGCACGCCGACGTTGCCGGCGCTGTCGTGCACGGTGAGTTCACCGCCGGCGGAGGCGCCGTTGGAATAGGTCGCGGCGTCGCCATTGAGCATGATCCCGGGCTTGCCGTTCATCTGGAACAGGTTCAGGTCGCCGCCACCGACGGTGGTGCCGAGGTAGGCGGTCATGGTGTCGAGTCCGTCCCACAAGCGCAGGCGTCCGCCGGCCGAAGACGACAGCTCGGTGCGCAGCTTGCCGGCCTGCTCGAGGTTGAGGGAGTTGATCGTCAGCGCCGGGGCGAGGTCGGCCGAGGTGATGCTGTGGTCGACGATGTGGTTCGACTGGATCGTGTTGTCCGGGATGCTGCCGGGATTGATGGCACCGGCGGCGACGGTGGCGGCCTGCATCGCGAAGCCGACCGACGTGACCTGGCGGTCGGGGGCGAGCTGCTCGCCGTTGACCCAGATGCGCAGGAAGACCTCGTTGGAGGCGAATACCGAGGGCGGCAGCTCCAGCATGCCGATCCCGGTGTCGCCGAGCTGCACGTTGAAGAGGCCGTCGCTGACCGGCAGCGCGACGAAGTTGGTCGGCTCCGCGCCGGCCACGCTGGTGCCGTCGTTGCTCCAGAAGCTCTCGTCACCGGCCTGGTTGACGAAGGCGAACTTGAACTCGGCGGGGCCGTTGACCGGCACGCCTTCGTTGTCCTGCAGGATCCCCTGGTGGTGGATCATGTGCGGCACGTCGGCCATGGCGGTGAGGGTCAGGACGGAAGCGATGGCGGGAATGATAAGGTTGGTTTTCATGATGGTTGGTCTTGTTTGGTTGGAAGAAGGATTCGGTGTGGAAGTCGGTCAGGGTTGTTCGAGGCGGAAGAAGCGGCGCGGCTGGTCCATCGGGATGAGCTGCGGGTTTGCCAGCGGTTCCGCCATCGGCGTCCAGCTGACGAGGTTGGTCGACTGCTGCCAGGACCAGCCGGGGGCATCGGGCACGGCCATCAGCGTGAGGACGCCGGGGCCGGACTTGACCAGGTGCACCTTCGGCAGGCCGCTGAGCGAGGGCCGGTAGGCGCTGAACAGCGGACCCGGGCAGAGCATCGACGAAGCGCAGCCGACCGGGCGGGCGGCGGACGGGGCGCTGGTGCCGAGCGTCGTGTAGTTGGCGCTGCCACTGAGGCCGCAGCCCCCGAAGGAAGCGGCGACCACTTCCAGGGCAGGGGAGGCGGCGGTTGTCAGCGCGAGGACCCCCAGTCCCAGGGGAAGCGCGGCGCGGCGGATGGATGATTGTTGTTTCATTGGTTTCGATCGGGCGGTTGTCCCTTGTGGCCGTCCCTTCGCAGCCCCCGCCGGCCGATTGCAAAAATCGTGGAGTTTTTTTCCGCGACCCCCGGTGCCGCTCCATCCGTCGCGAAAATTTGAAATCGCCGCCCGCGGTTCACGAATCGAGGTCATCCGATGAGCACGCCCGTTCCATTCCCCGACTCCACCCGCCTCACCGCCGGTTGGGTTTTCGTTGCCACCCCCCGGGACCTCTGGTGGCATTCCGATCACGTGACCACGACCGGAAAGGTGGAGAACGAGGTCTTCTGGGAGGACCTCTGGAATGCGATGCTCGAGCGCTTGCAGCGGCCGGTCACCGGCGTGCTGTTGGACCGCGACACCGCACGCAGGATCGGCGAGCCGCTGCTGCTGCAACAGGTGAGGATGCGCGACGAAAGCGCCCTGCCCGCTGAAACCAGCGCCAGCGTCCTCGGCGAGGCCGCCGAGACCTCGAAGTGGCATGTCGCCGAGGAGCGGAAACTGAGCCGCGACCAGCAGCGCCACCGCGACCCGGAAGACGCGCGCTACGAAAGGAACCTCGACCTGCCCGCCCTCCAGCAGCGCAAGACCGACGGCCGCTTCGCCCACCCCGAGTGGTCGCAGCTCGACCGCTTCCTGCGCCCTTTCGGCTTCCAGATCCTCAAACGCAAGGGTCTGCCCGACGAGGACGGAGAGGAAGTGTTCAACGACACCGTGGCCTCGCTCGCCCTGGCCAAGACCGACGGGAAGCAGGCACCGATCGAGGAGCTGATTGTCTTCGAAGAGATCATTCCCAACTTCTGCCGCCGGATCGGCTTCCGCGCGATCGACGCACTGCGCCGCAAGACCACCCAGAAGGCGCGGCCGGAGCAGCTGCACAGCCTCGAGGGCATGGAAAGCGAGGAAGGCAGCGCCGTGCAGCTCGCCGATCCCGCCGCGAGCGACCGCGACCGTCCCGCCACCTGGCGCTTCGAGGAAATCTACCAGCAATGCCGCGAGGACCTGAGCCCGGTCGAGTGGGGCCTCATTTTCGACCTCTACGTCGCCCAGAAGTACACGGTGAAGGACCTCATCGCCGACCCCGCCAAGCTCGCGTTCCTCGGCATCGACGCCACCCAGTCCCCCGCCACCCTGCGCCGGCGGGTGGAAGACATCATCAACCCCGCGCTAGAACGGCTGGCCGACGCCCTCGCCGTCTAACTCATCCCCGGTCATGAACCCCTCCGACCCATCCGAGCGCCTCGAGCGCATGAAGCAGGTTCTCGCGGACAGCTACCCGCGGGTCTCCGGTCAACACGGCAGGGAACCCTTGCCCGAAAGCGTCCGCGTGGCGCTCGGCGGCCAGGTCCGCTCCGCCCCGGACAAGGTCCCGTTCTTCGAGAAACTGTTCTCGCTGTTGCGCGGACCACAGCTCGCCGCCGTCGCGGTCACCGCGATGCTGGTGATCGCCGCGGTGATTCTCACGCGGCCTCCGTCCGGCGTGGAAACCGGTGGCAGCAAGGGCCAGGACTTCCGATCCGGCGGCGGCACCGCCGGGCTGCCCTCGCTGGTCGTCCTCCATCAATTGGGCGCCGCGCAGACCGAAGCGCTGGAATCGTCCGGCTACTTCCGCCCCGAGCAACTGGCGGTCGTCCCGGCCGGCGACGACCTTGCCGCCTTCCTGGAATCCAACAAGCGGCCGAACTTGCTGCTGGTCGACGGCGCGACAGGTGAAATCACCGCGCCCTTCGCCGGCGACACGGGTCCGGCGGCGATCTCCTTCGCCGGCGACGAAACGGATCTCGCCCCGCGCATCCTCGACCTGCTGGCCGAACTCCCGGAACCCGCCGACGAGCCATGAAGACGATCACCGGCCTCCTCGCCTGCCTGGCGGTCGCCCCGCTGCGGGCGGACGACGATTTCTGCGGCTGCAGCGGCGGCGGCAAGCTGCTCACGCCGGGCACCGCGACCTGCGAGGTGATCGGCGCGTCGACGATCATCAGCATGACCGACAACACGGTGATCCAGTGGGATTCGTTCTCGCTGCCGTCCGGCCGCGAGATGCAGTTCAATTTCAGCAATCCCCGGGACACCGTGGTCAACCGGGTGACCGGCACCGGCACGACCCTCGTCGGCGGAACCATCAACTCGAACGGCAACGTGGTCCTCCTCAGCCCGAACAGCTGGCTCTTGTTCCGCAACACCGCCAATGTCACCGCCGGCAGCTTCACCGCCAGCGGGCTCGATGCCGATCCCGCGCAGTTCACCGACGGTCGCAACGAGATCGAGTTCCACGCCACCGCGCAGACGAATCCGACCACGGTGATCCGCGGCAACATCACCACCACCCGTGGCGACGTGCTGGTCGTGGGCCGCGAGCTGCAGGTTGTGGGCGACATGGATGCCGCCGGCGCGGTCACCGCCGTGACCGGCGACCGCGTGAATTACCAACGGAATTCCCCGACCACCCCGGCCACGAGCGGCGGTCGGCAGATCATCCAGGGAGGCACGATCAAGGCAGGCGGCGACATCGCGCTGGTCAGCCAGGAAGCCCTCAGCATGACCGGTGAGATGCGCGCCGGCAACGGTCAGGGACGCTTCTTCGCCAAGGTCAACGACGGCGGCAACATCCTGATCGGCAATGCCGGCCTGGTGGTCCACGCCCGCTCAGCGAATTACTCGGAAAAGCCGCAGGGCGAAGTGGCCTTCATCCCACCGGCCGAAGGGGACAACCCCGGGGCACTGGCGCCGGCTCTGAACGAATTCCCCTCCCTCGCCGCCAACCGGACAACGAAAAGGACCGTGCCGACCAGCGCCGCGATCACCGCGCGCGCCGGCACCGGCTTCACCAAGGCGGAGGAACAGAAGGCCAAACGCAGGTCCGGCGCCCTCGCCGAGAACGTCGCCCCGATCCGCAAGCGCTCGTTCTTCCGGACCCGCGCGACGGTGACGCAAAAGCGCTGACCGATCGCTTCACAGCGAGGTCATCGTGAAGCCGCCGAAGCTCAGGATCGCCGTCTCGACCGCGTCATCGTCCGCCTTTTCCCCGCGAGCCGCGCCCAGGCGCTCGGCCTGCATCGACCACAGGATGTTTCCCGGGCTCCCGCCCTTTTTCAGGGATTCATAGTACTTCGCCATGAACCCGGCGGTGCCGAGATCGGGAATTTCCCACAGGCTGGCCATCACGTTGCGCGCGCCGGCCTTGGCGAAACCGCGGCACAGCCCGAGCAGGCCCTCGCCCGACACCGGGCGGCCCAACGCACCGCGGCAGGTGGAAAGCGTCACCAGCGTGGTTCCCTGAAGATCGAGCAGCCCCGCTTCCTCGGGAAACAGGATGCCATCGTCGCCCGCGCCCGGTCGCAGCAGGATGCCATTCTCGTAAAGCGCCGACGGATCCGCGGCGAGGTCGGCGGTCCCGGAAAGCGGGACGTGGAAGCCATGGCTGGCGAAGTGCAGCACGGCGGGCGGATCCACGATCCCGGCCAGGGCCGGTTCCGTCGCCTTCGAATCCAACAGGATCGTGCTGCCCGCCGGCGCGAGCTGCTTCATCGACCGGATCTCCGCGCGCACCGTCGGCAGGTCGCCGATCCCGGCCAGGGCTTCCGCCCAGCGCGGCGGCCAGGCCACCGCACCGCTCTCCCCGGCATTCCGGTAGGCCGTGAAATCCGCGACCCCGACGGCGGCCCAAGGTTTCGAGAGCCCGACCGCCGGCTGCCGCGGCTGGACCAGGCGGCGGCCGGAATCGACCACCCGCAGCCCGGCGAGTTCCTCGCACAGGAAGCGCCCGTCCGGATCGTGAAGCACCGCGAAGGGCAGCAGGTGCATCTTCGCCTCGGGACAAAGGATCACCTCCGCGACCCCGGCGGGCAACGCCTTGGCGATCGGTTGCCAGAACGCCCGGTAAAGGTCGGTGAGCAGGGGAAGCATCGGAATCCCGGCCTTGCCACCGCCGTTGCGGAGGACGTCGGCGCGGAGCGCCAGGCTGCGGTGGAGCAGGTCGAGCCGGCCTAACAGTTTCTCTTCACCAAGCGGGATCCAGCGTGGCTCGCCCTCCCGCGTCACCACCACCGCGCCGTAGCACGCGCCTCCTTCCGCCGGCACGTAGCGCACGCAATCCACGTACGCGGTGCCCGCGGGCAGGCTCCGGGACACGTCGCGCCAATCCACCGTCGTTGTCGCGGCCGCATCGGATTCTGCCTGCAACGAGAGTTCTCGTATTTCGTGCTGCAGCGCATCGATCCGCCCGTCGGCCGTGCTCTCCGGAACCAGCAGCAGGCGATCCAGCTCGGCCTGCAGCCGGTCGATCCTCCGCCCGCCCGCGCCCGACCCGCTGCGGCGGTCGATCACCGCTTCCATGATCCGCCCCTTTCCCCCGAGCAGGCTGTCGAGGATCAGCGCGGGATCGCCCAGCCGGCAGACGATCGAATGCAGGTCGACCTGCTGGCGGAAGGTCAGCAACTCGCGCTCCGAACCGCTCGCGATCAGATCCGACATCAGTTCGCCCGCCGCGCTTCTCGCCGCCACCACCGCCCGCCGTGCCTCGTCGGGCGGGCCGCTCGCCAGCCGGCAGCCGGCGATCTGATAGAGCACCTCGACCAGGGCCTGGTGGTGATCGGAAACATTCGCCAGCAGCAGCTCCTTCGCCCGCTCGAGCGGCTCCAGCGCCCCGGCGGCGTCACCCGCCTGCAGGCGGACCGCGCCGAGGTTGGCAAGGATCGGGGCAAAGGACGGATGGTCCTTCCGCACCTTGCCGGCCAGAAGATCCAAAGCCTCCTCGATCCGGGCCCCGGCGGCGGCGGATTCCCCGGTCGCAGCCTGGATGGTGGCGGCGAGATTGAGCAAGCCGGCCCGCTGCAACGGGTCGGCACCGCCGCGCGTGGTGTCGAGCAAGCCCTCGACCTCGATCATGGCGCCGTCGGGATCGCCGCCGCGGAACCGGCACAAGGCGAGGTTGGTGCGGAGGTCGACCATCAGCGGCGCATCCGGCTTCACCTGCTTGGCGGCATGACGGATGGCTTCGCCGTAGTGCATTGACGCCAGTTCGTGGGCACGCAGCGCCAGGTAGTAGCGGCCGAGGCAATCATGGCGCAGAGCCAGCAGGTCATCGCGGTCCCCGGGCGTGTGATCCATCGCCGCCAACAACAAGCGTTCGGCCTTGGCATAGTGGCCCCGCACCAGCTCCAACAGCCCGAGATGGCCTTCGCTGGTACCCAGCTGCGTCTCCCCGCCCGGCTGTGCCGCGCGCAACTCCAGGGCTATTGTGAGATGGGTCGCGGCGCCTTCGAAATCGCCGTCGTTCTGCGAGGCCCGGCCGAGCCCGTCGTGCAGCAGGGCCACGAACTCCGGTTCTTCCTTGGCCGCGTCCGCCGGAAGGACGGCGATGGCCGCCCGGTAGCGCTCCGCCGCCTGGTGATGCTCGCCCGCCTCCGCCCGTGCCCAGCCGACGCGGGCGATGGCCTCGATCCATGCCCAGCGGCTCTCCGGGGTCCCGGCCTGCCGGTCGGCTTCGGCCAGCGACTTTTCGGCGGCAAGCAGGGACTCGAGATCGCGCCGCGGCACTTCCGCCATGCCGCGGCCCGCGCCCAGGATCAGGGCGAGGCCGGCAGCCCAAAGTCGAAGCGGAGGAAACATCGATCGTCGAAATAGGGTTCCAGATCGATCTCGAAACGCAACTCCCGAAGGCCGCCGGAGACCGGTCCGTTCACCACTTGGTCCGGCTCGACCTTCAGCCATTCACTGAGGTTGTCGCCGATCTCCAGCCCGACCGGCAGGCTCCAGCAACCGTCGGCGAGGATCTTCCCGTCGGCCGGAAGGCTGGCGGGCAACCACGCCGAGATCGACGCGGACTTGCCGGCCAGCGTGAAATCCACCGGCACCTGCGCCCGGCTCCGATCGTCGGTGGGATCCGAGCGGCCGAGGAACTCGAAGAAGTCGCTGTCGCCGTCTTCATCGGAGTCGGTCTCGAAATCGATCGATGCCCCGCTGGCCACCTCTCCCAGCCCATGGCGGTACAACCACGCGCCGAAGACGCAGGCGCTGCGGGCGATGTGGCGCTGCCCCACCCCGTCGTAAACGCTCATTTGCACCAGCGCCTGTTCGACCTCGGCCGGCGTCGCTTCCGGATGGAAGGTCAGGTAGTTCACCGCCAGGCCCGCGACCAACGCGCACGAGAAGCTGGTGCCCGACGCCGCGCCGTAGCCGGTGTCCACGCTGCCGCCCGGAGCGTACAAGCTGATCACGTTGTGCGTGCTGTCGACGTTGCCGTTGGAGTAGGGCGGATTCAGGTCGCCGAGCGACGCATCCGGCGCCGGGTTGGCGGCGAAGGAGGTGGCCCCGACCGTGATCACCCCGTTCTTGTCGCCGTGCTGGGCGGGCACGAAATCCTCCGCCTCGGCCAAGGGCCCGCCATTGCCCGCGGAAATGATCACCGTCACGCCCTGCAGCAAGGCCTGGTCGATCGCGCCGCCGATGTCCACCTGGTCGAGCGGGTCCTCGCCGCTGCTGGCGATCACCAGCAGGGTCGGAAGCTCCTCGCCGAGGTCCCTCACCACGGCGTCACTGAGGCACTCGAGGATCGCGTGCGAAACGTAGCTGGCGTAGGTCAGGGAATTCCCCATCTCGGGCGAGGCGCCGGAGTACATGTCCCCGGAGATGATCTCCATCGCGGTGCCTTCCGCGGCACCGAGGTTGGCCGCCGCAAGCAGGTTGACAACCTGGCGGGGATGATTGGACGAGGTGTCGGGCACGCTTTCGCCGTCCTGGACCGGGTGGACGAGGGAATCGACGTTCAAGCCTCCCGCGCCGTCGAACTCGATCGGCAATCCACCCTGGCCGGCGAGGTCCTGGAAGACGAAGGGCTCGATCTCGCCCAGGCCCTTGTCGATGACATAGACGCGCACCTTCTTCGGGCCCGCCGGATCGCCGGTCACGTGACCGGAGGAAAAGTAGTAGCTTTCGCCGGGCGCCTCGGGATCGACAAGATAAGGGTCGAACAAGCGCGCCAGCGCCCAGCCGGGATCCGCCACCTCACCGAATCCGCCCTCGTCGGTGCTGATGATCAGCGGATCGGCCATGATCATCATCACCCCGCCGTAGCCGTCGTTCAGCGCGCGGATCTGATTCGGGGTGAGCCAAGCGGACACCCCGACCGTGCCGTAGGCGGGGTAGTCCAGCTCGTCGTGGACCTGTCCGCCAAAGGACGTGATGAGCGCGCTGAGGGCTTCGACGGTGTTGCCGGGTAGGGTCGGATTGGTCCAGCGGATGAACTGGCTGCTCTGGTTCACCGCCAGCGCCTCGAGGGTAGAAAAGGCCGACTGCACGCCGGTCTGCCCGAGCACCAGGCGGTTTTCCAGATCCGGCACCGCGCCGGCATTCGCCGTACCGAGGGCGGGCGTCTCGCTGAAATCCACCACCCGGCCCTTGCCGTTGAGGGTGATCTGTCCCGGTCCGGACAGGACTTCCAGCAGCCCCTCGATCCGCCAGTCGCCGGCGCCATTGACGGTCACGAACACATTGCCGCCGGCATCGACCGACAAGTCGCTCGGCTTGAGGTTGCCGCCGGCCGTCTGGGAAAATCCGAGCGGACTCAGCCAGCCGGGCGTGCCGTCGCTCTTGATCATGCCGACGAAGGCGTGGGTTGAAACCGCAGCCGTGAACGGCGCCGCGTCGAGGTCGTAGGTCAGTCCGCCAAACGCCACGTCGCGGCCGCCCACCGTGAAGGCGACGTAGATTTCCCCGTGCTCGCCGCGTTCCATCGCGAAGAGGCGGTCGACACCTTCCGATCCGGCGCGGAAGTCATCGAGGATCTGGTCACCGGTGAAGTCCGCGCGGCCCAGCCAGATGTCGGAGACGCCGCCGAGGAATCCCGTGCCCGCCTTGGTGCCGCCGACCCAGGTCTCGCCCGAGGAGGACACCGCGACCTCACTCAGCGCCGTGGCGTTGAGCTTGGGGTCGCTGATGCTCACCGCGGCACTCAGCGGCGTGCCGGAGGCGGGCAGTGGCAGGCTGTAACGATGCACCTGGGCGTCCGCACCGTCGTATCCGGCCGCCAGCGTGTCGCGCTCCTGGCCGGCGATGACGAGGAAGCTGCCGGCGACGTCCGTGGACAGCGCCTTCGGCTGGATCGTGGCATCCGTGTGATGGACCGAGGTGAAGGTGCCGCTGTCGGCAAGCGCCACGAAGCCACGCACCGGCGGGATCGGCAAGGCGGCGACCACGGTGAAATTGGTGGCGTCGCGGTTCTCGAAGTACGTCGCATCGTCGACGATCCCGGTGACGTAGTACTCGTTGCGGTCGACCACCGCGAGATCGAGGAGTTCCGCCGACGGCGACGAAGCCGCAACCGGGTTCCGCGGCTCGAGCTTGTCGACCTGCTGCGGGAAGACCCCGACCTCCCAGCGGGCGTCGCTGCTGTCGTAGTCGAGCACCCCGGCGAACACCGCCGGAACCCCTGCGGTTCCGGACAGAAACGGCAGGGACCCCGGCGGGAAGATCACCAGTTGCTCGAAATTCCCCGCCATCACCACCGGCCGCGTCGGCCCCGGCAGTGCCTGGGCGGCGATATAGGCCGAGCTGGTGCCCCCCGGCGACGCCCAGCTCTGCTCTTCCCCGACGATGGTGAAACGCGACTGCGCCCGCACACCGGATGGCAAAATCAAGGCAAGTCCGAGGAGGCCCCAGCCGGGAAGGGTCCGGGGCTGGAAAAGGCGGCGGGTGTTCTGGATCGGGTGCACGGGCTGCCCGCAGTTTGTTCGCTTCGTCACCATCTGGCGAGTTCGGGTGTCACTCGGTTTTCCCCCTATTCGGGACCTCTCGGTGCCGGTGTCACATTTCCGGCGGTTTTTTGAAACTCCTCCCTGCGACAGCCGAATGAGCGGATCAGGAAATGTGCTGGGCATCCCCGAAACCACTGCGACAGGATCGCCGGAGATTGACCCGGGCCTTCCTGATTGCGATCGCGGCGACGTCGGCTTGGGCCGCCGCGCAGGATCTGATGCCCCGTGATCCGGAAGGCGAAGCGGCCGCAGTGGTCAGGCTCGGGGAAGCGACCGGGGTCCACGGCTGGGTCGCCGACGACTCGCCGGTGTTGATCGACCGCCTGGATCAACTCGTCGTCTCCGGCAGCGAAACGGATGCGCCGCCGGTCACCGCCGGCGGCGTGCAATTGACGGGATTGTCCGTGGCGGCGACCGGGGACCTCGCCGGCGAACTCGCCGGGTGGATCGGCAAGCCGCTGACGGAAGCCGGCCTGGACCGCCTGCTGGAGGTGATCCTCCGCCACTACGACGATCACGACCGGCCGATGAACGACGTCTGGGTGCCGCCGCAAAGCGGCGAGGCCGGACAACTCGTCGTCGAGGTCGTCGAAGGCAGGATCGGTGCCGTGGGCATCGAGGAGATGTCGCGCTTCAATAACCGCCTGGTCCGCCGCGGCCTGCATCTCACCGAAGGGGATCTACTCACCAGCTCGGGCTTGCAGGCCGACCTCGACTGGCTGAGCCGCAATCCGTTTCGGAAGGCGGAGCTGTTCGCCGCCCCCGGCGACGGGGTCAGCGCCGACCTGTTGCTGCGGATCGACGAGCAACGGCCGTGGCGTGCCTACGCCGGTTACGACAATACCGGCGCCGAGGCGGTCGGCGAGAACCGCTGGTTCACCGGCTTCAACCTCGGCAATGCCTTCGGCCTCGACCAGGTCCTCGGCTACCAGTTCACGATGGGCGACTCGCTCGACCGCTTCCACGCGCATTCCCTGTCGTGGGAAATCCCGCTGCACCGCTTGCATCACTTCATCCGGCTGTCCGGAGCCTGGGCCGATGTCTCTGCGGTCGACCACCAGAGCGGCTTGCCGGTCAACTCCGACGGCACCAGCTGGCTCGCCGGGATCGCCTACGGACGGCCGCTCCCGCGGCTCGGCGAGTGGCGGCAGGAGATCCGCGGCGGCCTCGAGTTCAAGCGCGCGGACAATTTCGTGATCTTCGGCCAAACCCGCTTTCCGCAGACCGAGGTCGACGTGGTCCAGCTGCGCGGCGAGTGGCAAGGCAGCGGCCCGCTGTGGGGCGGCCGCGCCGAATTGCAGGCCGACTTGGTCGCAAGTCCGGGCAACCTGACGGGAAAGAACGGCCGCCAGGAGTTCGACGCTTTCCGACCGGGAGCGGATCCGACCTATGCCTACGGCCGCCTCGAGGGCACCTGGCTGGCCCCCATGCCGGGGAACTGGTCATGGCGGCTCCACTCGACCGCCCAACTCGCCAGCGGCGCGCTGTTGCCCACCGAGCAACTCGGGCTCGGCGGTTACGACAGCGTCCGCGGCTACGGTGAACGCATCCAGCTGGCGGACAGCGGCTACGCGGTTTCCGCGGAACTGAGGACCCCCGCGGCGGGACTTTTCCGCAAGGACTGGTTGCTCCAAGGCCTCGTCTTCATCGATCACGGCCACGGCTGGAGCGAAGGGGACGGTGACGAATCGCTGACCGGCATCGGCCTGGGTTCGCGTCTCGCCCTCGGCAGCACCGGCACGGCCCGGCTCGACATCGGGTGGGGACTCAAAGACGGCTCCGGCGCGCAGGTCCACGCCGGAATGATGTTTTCCTTCTAACAGCCGTCCCGGCGCGAGGCCGGCGCGACCGCGGCCGTAGGAAGGCTCATGATTCGTCCCACCCTTTTCGCCCTGCTGTTCCTCGCCACCCGCCTGCCGGCCCAAGACGCGGCACCCGCCTGGCGCTTTCTTTTCAATGGCAAGGACCTCGCCGGCTGGGTCGACGTCAACACCTCGCCCGAAACCTGGACCGTGCGCGACGGCCTCTTGATTTGCAGCGGGCAGCCGATCGGCGTCATGCGCAGCGACCGTCCCTATGAAAACTTCATCCTCCACATCGAGTGGCGGCACATGCAGCCGGGCGGCAACTCCGGGGTCTTCGTGTGGAGCGACGCCAGGCCATCCGCCAACCGCCTGCCCTCGGGCATGGAAGTCCAGATGCTTGATCTCGACTGGATCCACCAGCACAAGGATCCCGACGGCAATCCCGCCCCGGCCGGCTACATCAGCGGCGAACTCTTCGGCGCCAACGGCCTGACCGGCACCCCCGACAACCCGCGCGGCGAGCGCAGCATGTCACGCGAGCTCCGGTGCAAGCCGCACGGCGAATGGAACAGCTACGACGTGGTCTGCGTCGACGGCACGGTGAAGCTCGCCATCAACGGCAAGTTCGTGAACGGCATCCGCAACTCGTCGGTCAAGAAAGGCTACCTCTGCCTCGAGTCCGAAGGTGCCGAGATCCACTTCCGCAACATCAGGATCCTCGAGCTGCCCGCCGGCATGGCGACAGAAGCCGAGACCGCGCCCCTGCTGGAGTAGCCCCGGACCGCATTCCAGCGGGTCGCCTTGAATACCCGCACTGGCCGTTTTCTTCACCCCGGTGTAGATTCAGCGCAAGTGAATCACCCGCACCACCTTTGCCTGCTCCTCGCCGCCACCCTACCGGCCCAGGGGCTCGTGGTCCAAGGCTACAACGCCACCGATCACGACCGCTTCACCGGCTTCCCGGGCGCGCCGCTGATGAATCCGAACTTCATTTATGGAGCATCGAACTACACCGGCGTCGGCTGGTGGGTCTACATCTCGGCAAACCACGGGACGATTTACTCACCGATCTGCGCAGTGAGCCCCCGCCACTTGGTCTGCGCCGCCCATGCCTTGGCAGGCCCCGGCAAAGTGGTGCACTTCATCGACTCCAACGGAACCCAAGTGGACCGGACCGTCGGATCCTTCGGCGTGGTAGAGAACGACGCGATGGAGAACTCGGATTTGTGCGTGGTGACCCTTACCTCTCCGCTCCCGGCCACCGTCGCCCATTATCCGTGGCACAATCTGGCCGGAGGAGACGCTGCCTATCAGGGGCAGTCCCTTATCGTGCTCGGACAGAACCCAAACGGCACACCGAGGGCGGGCGAAGCCATCCTCACGGGATTCGACGACGAAGATGGGCCCATTGTAGAGGGAACCTACGATGTCACCTGGACCTATAATTCAGCCCTAGCGCCGGTCAATGCGTGCGCCCTCTCTCCCGGCGACTCAGGCGGTCCGAGTTTCTCGTTGGTGGGGGGCAAACCCGCCCTTGTCGGCACCCACCACGCGGCCGGCACCACTGGACTCGTGACGACCAGCTTCGACACCCTGCTTTCCCACTACGTGACCAAAGTCGACGCCATTCTGGCCCCCGCCGGTCACCGCCTCGCGCGGGCGACCTTCACCGCCACCACGCTGGCCATCCCGTCCTCCGCTTCCAGCCCCACCACACTCCGCCGCTTGAATCCCGGCAGCGTGAACTTCTCGGTGGCCAACGTCGGGGCCGCGCTGACGGGCAACCTCGCCGTCACCCTTACCTTCCCTGCCGGGCACCAGCCGGACTCCATCAGCGCCCCGGGCGCGGTGGTCGAGGCCACCGGCTCCGGCAGCTGGGAGCTGCGCAAGGCGACCCTCGACGCCGGCACCAGCCTCGCCTTCACCGCCAGCTGGACCGCCCTGCCGGACCTGCCATCGATCTCCGTCGATCTGAGTGCCGGCTCCGACACCGCCGCGACCGTCGACGCCTCGCCGTCGTTCACCCTCGCCCCGTCCTACGCCGAATGGGCGGACGGTCTCACCCAGCCCGGACAAACCGAGGACCCGGACCAGGACACGCTGGAGAACCTGCTCGAGTACGCCTTCGGCGGCGACCCGGAAAGCGGGCTCATGCGCCTGCCCGGCGACCACCCCTTGGTTCCGGTGATGACGGAGTCGGGCGGCACGGTCTCGATCTCCTTCCCCGAGCGCGACGACGCCGTGCTACGGGGACTTTCGTACGTCATCGAAACCTCCGGAATGATGGAAGTCTCGTCCTGGCTGCCCGGCCTGCCTCCGGGTGCGGCATCTTCCGCGGCACCCTTCGCCCCCGCCGTCCCGGGCTTCGTGCAGCGGACCGTCAGCTGGCCGGCGGCGCCACCCGCCGGCTTCGCCCGGGTCCGGGTGGAGCTGGCCGAGTGAGGTTCCCTTACTGCCGGATCTCCACCCGGTCGCCGAGTTCGGTCAGCGCGAACAACTTCTGCGCGTTCCCCGGCGGAACCCGGATGCAGCCGTGCGAGGCGGGATACCCCGGCACGTAGCCCTGGTGGAAGCCGAAGTCCCCGCAACTCAGGCGCTGGAAGCAGGGCATGCTCGCGTCGTAGAGCGTCGATGTCCAGTTGCGGTACTTGTTGGTGATCGCGAAGGTCCCGGTGGGCGTCGCGTAGCCCTTCTTGCCGGTGGAAATCTTCGTCGTGTAGAGCTCCAGCCCGGACGAGTCGTAAACCCAGACCCGCTGCTCCGACAGATCCACCACCAGCCGCCGCTGCTCGACCTCGGGATCCTTGCCGAGCATCACCCGCATCATCTTCACGTCGGTCTTGCGCGCCGCGATGTTGATCGGCCACATGTGGTTGCGGCGGGTCCAGACGCTGGTCTTGGCACCCGCCTTCATCAGCGCACGGGCGGTCCCGGGCTTGCCGGAATCCGCCGCCAGCATGATCGGCGTGATGTTGCGGTCGTTTTTCAGCAACCAGCGCATGGTGCCGCCGCGGACGATCCGCGAAAAGGAGCTCGAAACCGGCAAGCGCACCTGCTGGTTCGGATCGACCCCGCGGGCCAGCAACTCCTCGACGATGCCCGTGCGGCCGAGGACGATCGCCAGGCACAGCGGCGATTGGCCTTCCGCCACCAGCTGTTCGGGCGAGGCACCGCGGGACAGCAGCAACGATGCGGCACGCCGGTCGCCGTGACGGATCGCCAGGCCCAGCGGGGTATCGAGGAAGGGCGCCGGCAAGGGCCGGGGAAGCCCGCAGTGGGCGATCAGCAGGCTGACCTGGTGGTCCATCTTTCTACGGCAAGCTTCGTAGTAGAGCGGATCGCCGTCGGCGCCGTAGCAGAGAAACAGGTGGAGGAAGTCCGGCCGGTCGGCCGCCAGCGCGGCCTCGAGCGGCCGCAACCCGGACGGCCCGCGGGTTTCCGGCGACACCCCGAGGCTCAGCAACAGGCGGCAGACGCCGAGGTCGCGGGCCTCGATCGCCTGCCACAGGGCGCTCGCCCAGGATCCGCCCGCGGGCCGCGCGCCCAGATCGACGAGTATCCTCGCGAGCTCGAGGTTGCCGGCCTCGATGACCGCTTGCAGCGGCAGCCGGCCGTGGCGGTCGGGCAGGTTGGGATCCGCTCCTGCAAGAACCAGCGGCTTGTAGAGATCGCGCCAGCTTTTGCGCATGGCGGCGACCAGCGCGGACTCGCCGGCGGCATTCACCGCCGCGGCATCGGCCCCGAGCGCGAGCAGTTCCTCGGCGAGATCCCGGCGGCCGGCTTCGATCGCGACATGGAACAGCGGGTTGCCCGCGGCATCATTCTGGTGCGGGTCGGCACCCCGCTCCATCAAGTGGCGGACGAAGGCGAGGCGGCCGTTGCGAATCGCCCACGGCAGCACCTTGTCACCGTCCGGGGTCATGCCGACCGGCGGCGCACCGGCCTCGAGCAGGCGGTCGGTCAAAGCCGTCTCCCCTTGGTAAACCGCGAGCGAGAGCGGGGTCACGCCGGCCGGATTCGCGGTGGCGAGGTCTGCACCGTGGTCGATCAGCGCCCAGGCGATCGCCAGGTGCTTCCGCTCCAGCGCCACCTGCAGGGGGCTGTTTCCCGCGGCATCGCGCTGACCCGAGTAGACCCCCGCCTGCAGCAACAAGCGGGTGACCTCGGTCTCGCCGTTTTCCACCGATTCAAGCAGCGCCGAGCCCGACGCTTCCACGCCCCTGCGGCCGAGTTCGCGCAGCGCGTCGCGGCGGGAATCACTGCACGCGGCCAGGGACAGCGCGAGCAGCGCGACCAGACCGGTTCGAAGTGCATGATACGGCGACATCACGACCCGGCCCGCATAACACGGCCCGGAGGGGGAAACAAGGTGGATCCGCGAACTTTCCGCAGGCGGCGCGCGGCATTTCGCAGACGGCGCCTTGCCGGTTCATCGCCCTTACGACAGCGTGGGACATGGACGATCACGCCAGGGAAGAGTGGCCCCAGCTGCTGGCCTCCGCCGGGATTTGCGGGCTGGCCGCGCTCGCCGGCATCTGGCTGGAGCGCACGTCCGCGCCGCCGCAGGTCGCGACCGGTCTCTATGCCTTGGCCTATCTTGCCGGCGGTTGGGAGGCCGCGCTCGAGACCTATGGCAAGCTGCGCCGCTTCAGCCTCGACATCCATTTCCTGATGCTGGCGGTGGCGGTCGGGGCGGCGGTGATCGGCGCCTGGTGGGAAGGGGCCGCCCTGTTGTTCCTGTTTTCGCTCAGCGGCGCCCTCGAGGCGATGGCCATGGCGCGCACCGAACGCGAGATCCGCAGCCTGTTCCACGAAGCGCCAAAGCAGGCGCTGGTGGTGGAAAACGATGGCCGGACGCGCGAGGTGGCCGTGGACGATCTCGACACCGGCATGACCGTCCGCGTCTTGCCCGGCGAGCAATTCCCCGCGGACGGGATGATCACCCGCGGGGAGAGCGCCGCCGATGAATCGAGCCTGACCGGCGAGTCGGTGGCCGTCGACAAGGGCCCCGGCGACACCGTCTTCGGCGGCACCATCAACACCTGGGGCCTGCTTGAGGTCGGGGTCAGCCGGCCGCCCGGCGACAGCGCCCACGCCCGGATCATCCGGCTGATCCGCGAGGCCCAGGCGAGCAAGGCGCCGTCGCAGCGGTTCACCGACCGCTTCGGCACGTCGTACACCGTCGCCATCCTGTCCTTCGCGCTGGTGATGTTCCTGTTCTGGCATTTCGTCGACGGCATCCCGGCCTTCCTCGACCACGGCGAAAGATCCGCCTTCTACCGGGCGATGACCCTGCTGGTGGTCTGCTCGCCCTGCGCCCTGGTGATCTCCATTCCCAGCGCCATCCTCGCCGGCATCGCCGCCGGCGCCCGCAACGGCATCCTCTTCCGCGGCGGCGTGGCGGTGGAAAACCTCGCCACCATCGGCCGGCTGGCCGTCGACAAGACCGGCACCCTGACCAAGGGCGAACTGGAACTGGTGGACGCCGAGACCCTCCCGCCAGGGCGCGGGGACGAACTCGTCTCGGTCGCCGCCGCCTTGTCGGGGAATTCAACCCACCCGTTGTCGCGCGCGATCGTGAAAGAAGCGCTGCGCCGGGAGCTGCCGGACGCGGGCGAGGTCGCGGATTTCGAATCGATCGCCGGCCAGGGCCTGCGCGCCACCATCGCCGGCACCGCCGCCAGCCAGGGCCGGCGGATGATGTTCGCCGACGACGAGGGGCTCACCGGCCTGCCGGATCCCGAGCCGGGGCTGACCGAGGTGCTGGTCAAGGCCGGCGACCTGAAAGGCCGGCTGCTGCTCCGGGATGCCCCGCGCCCCGAAGCCGCCCCGTTGATCCGTCAGCTGGCCGCGGAAGGCATCCGGGTGACGATGCTGACCGGCGACCGGCCGGAGTCGGCCCGGCTCGTCGCCGGCGAGCTCGGCCTCGAGGATTTTCGTGCCGGCTTGCATCCGGAGGACAAGGTCGCGGCGATCCGGGAATGGCGGGAACAGGGGGAACGCGTCGCCATGGCCGGCGACGGGGTCAACGACGCGCCCAGCCTGGCCGCCGCCGATATTTCCATCGGCATGGGACTGCGGGGCAGCGATGCCGTCCTCGAGCAGGCCGACGTGGTGCTCACCCAGGACCGCTTGGAGAAAATCGTCGATGCCCTCCAGCTGAGCCGCCGCTGCCGCGTCGTCATCCGCCAGAACCTCGCGATTTCGCTCGGCGTCGTGGTGCTGCTGGGAATCGCCGCGCTGGGATCCTGGATCCCGCTGCCGATCGGCGTCCTTGGCCACGAGGGCTCCACGGTAATCGTGGTGTTGAACAGCCTGCGCCTACTGTTCCGATGAGTCCTTGGAATGCGCCGGCAGCGACGGAGCTTTTACGTGCTGGGGGGAGCGATCCGGTATGGCGATCCGCCATGCCCTCTTAAAAAGCGGTGTCGCCGCTGCGCTCTGCCACCGCACTCCAAGGTCAGAAACCCCGCCGCAGCATCGACTCCTCGGGCGGCGGCGCGGCTTCGGCGGCCGAGTCCACTTCGAGCACCGGCACGAATCCCATGCCTTCATCCGGATAACGCATGGTGCCGGAGATCTTCATCCAGCTGTTCTCCTCGACTTCCGGCGGGGCGTCCTGGAAGCGCACAATAATCGGGATCGCGCGGCTGTCGGCGGCGCAGCAGGTGATGAACAGGCGGTAGAGCCGCCGCTGGTTCATCCCGCCTTCGGGATCCTTGACGATCCGCCCTTCGGTGACCACCCGCATGCCCTCGACCAGCTCGCGCATCTCGGGATCGCCGCTGCTGAAAAACAACTCCATCAGGCTGAAGTCATGATAGCCGGCGGCGTCCTGCGGGTGCTGCTTTTCGATGATCTCTTTCGTCAGCTTCGGCATCACCGCGTTGAGAAACAGCGCGCTGTTTTCCGCAGGCGAGTCGAGCAAGCCCTTGCGGGTGAGCGAACCGAGCGAGAACTCGTCCTTGGTCCAGGCCACGCCGAGGCCGAGCGGCACAACCAGGATCAGGAACGCCGCGAGCGGATGGACGTCGAGGCTCTCGTGGTCATGGGCGTCGTCCGGACCGTGATCGTGGCCGCAGGACGCTTCCTGGCCGGAGGTCAGCGCGTTGAAGAGCCCCACCACCACCAGCCCGAGGCCACCCGCCAGCGCGATCAGGCGGAAGTCCGGCGCGAGGTACTTGGTGATCCGGCCGGTGGCGTAGAAATAGATGATCACCGCGCCCCAGGCGATCAGGGCGAGCGAGAAGACCACGCGCTGGAGTTTCGGATTCACGGGGCGGCAAGCGAGGTGATGACCGACTGCCAGGCGATGGCAGCCGCGCCGATGGCGACGAAGAGACCGATGGCCAGGCCGATGATGAAGCGGCGGCGCAGCACGGTCTGATAGAGGAAGAGCAGCTTCACGTCGAGCATCGGCCCGAAGACCAAGAAGGCCAGCTTCGCGCCATAGGTGAACTTGTCGAGGGTGGCCGCGATGAAGGCGTCGGAGGTGCTGCAAAGGCTGAGGACGAAGGCCAGCACCATCAGTGCCGCCGGCGCCATGACCTGGTTCTCCGCCAGGCTGTCGAGCCACTCCGCGCCCGGGGCGATGCCGGTGTTGAAGAGAGCCGTGATGGCCACGCCGACCGTGAAGTAAACGCCGACATCAACGAAGTCGCGCATCGCCGAGCGGAAGGCGGCCACCATCCGGTTGTCGCTTCTCTCGTCGTGGTGATGGTCGTGGCCGCAGCAGCCGTGACCATGGTCGTGGCAGTGATCATGATCGTGGTCATGGCCGTGATCGTGGTGGTGGTTGTGGCTGCTTTCCTTGGCGAGGCTGTCGACCAGGCGCTGCCGGAGGATTTTCGCCAAGGGGATCCGCGCGACGATCACCCCGACCGCCACCGCGACGAGGAAGCCTAGCCCGAGCCGCGAGGCGGTCATCACCAGGCTGGCGGAATAGCTGAGTTCCTCGCCGAAGGGAATCTGCGGCCCCTTGAAAGCCTTCCAGGTGCTCAGCGCAGTGATCGGGTTCACGATCGGCGCGGCGATCATGTAGGTCAGCGCGCAGGACACCGGCAGGCCCTTCTTGACCAGCCGCCGGATCACCGGGACGACGGCGCACTCACAGACCGGCAAGACCATTCCCAACAAGCCGGCCACCAGGATCGCCGGGAAGCGCCGCTTGGGCAGCAGGCGGTCCATCGTGCCGGACGGCAGATAGATGTCGATGAATCCGCTGATCAGCGTGCCGAGCAGAATGAACGGCGCGCCCTCGAACAGGATGCTGAGGAAAGCGAATGCGAAGTCCTGCTTGGAGTCCGGCGACACGGACGGAGGAAAGGCGCTGCCGGAGGTACTGTCAAACCCCGGACGCCGGTCGCGCGGCTACTCCAACAGTCGCGCCCGCAGCGCTTCGTCCGGCAGGGCGCACGCATCGCCCTTGCCGAACCACCGGTGGCGGCGGGCGGCGATGAAGTTGTAGGCGGCATCGCGCAGGGGACGCGGAATCAGGCGGCCTGCGGTGGCCAGGACCCGCCAGTGCCCGCCCAGGGCATCCAGCACGCGCAGGACCCCGTCCGAGCGGGCGAGGATGGCACCGTCGCACTCCAGCAGCATGGTTTTCAACGGCCCGTCGCCGGCTTTCCGTTCCACCTCCTGCCCGCGCGGGCCCTGCAAGGGAACGAAACGCAGCGCATCGGCCGCATCTTCACCGGCCAGGAATCGGATCGCCCCGCTGCACATCAGGCACTCGCCGTCGAAGGCCAGTACCAGCGGCGGGTTCTTCCCGCGCCGGGCCGGCAGCCAGGCGGGATCGAAGGTGAACGCGTGGATTATCAGCATGCCCAGGCTGAGGTCGGCGAAGTCGACCAGCATCACGATGCCCAGGTGCATGAGCACCAGCGCCAGCCAGATGAACGGCCGCGACTTCCGCCACAGCGCGAGCGGCGCGAACAACAGCTCGGCGGCCAGGGTCGCCCAGGTCCCGACGGCCAGCCACCCCGCCGGCAGGGCCAGCATCAGCTCGCGCGGCCAGCCGGGCCGGGCCAGCGGGTTTTCCAACAGATAGCGCAAGGCGCTGCCGTCCACCCAGCTCGGCGAGAACAACTTGGTGTAACCGCTGAAGGTGTAGCCGGCTGCCAGCAGGATCCAGGCGGCGCGATAGACCCAGAGCGGCATGTACCACGCCGCGGCGGGCTTCCCGCGGCTCCAGGGTTCGCCGGCCGGCACCAGCGCGCAGAGGATCAGCAACAGGCCGACATAGGGAATCCCGGGATTGGAGATCAGGTTGTTGCGGTGGAACAGGCAGGCCCAGCCGAACCACAGCAGCAGCGACATCGTGCGCCGCCAGACCCCGGCGGCGAAAAGCAGCGCCAGCACCGCCAGCCCGCCGACGAAGGCGCTGACGACGCCGTCGGGTAGATCGAGGTCGAGCGGGTTGGGAAACAGGCCGTGGGTCGGATTCAAGGCCGGGTCGGGCAGCACCCCGCGGGCCCCGAACAACTCGGGCGCCCACGCCACCAGCTGCGCGAAGTGCACCGCGAGGTAGAGCCCGAAGACGATCCGGAAGATCGTGAACTGCCAGGGTGACATGGTTTTCATGAGTCCGAAAAGGGTCGCCGACCGGGATGGATAGGGTGGATGGGATGAAATTCAAAGACCGCCTGTCATGGAGCGGGTGGCAGCTTCCAGGATCATCCCACCCACCCTAGGCATCCCGGCCGGGAATCGGGGTGGCACCGAAGATCCACGGGCCGTCGCTTGCTCCCGGCCGCGGCACGATGCGGACCCGCAGCCCGCTCAAGCCCGCCGGCACGCCGAGTTCACGCAGCAGCGCGGAGTCGGCGGCGAGCGCCCGTTCCAGCAGCGCGGCCCGCAGCTCCTCCGGCAAGCGCGGCGCGAAGGCCAGGGTCGCGCCGTGGACATTGCGGCGGTTGTACGGACCGGCCAGACGTGCATAGCGCTCCGGCGTCAGGGGACAGGACCAGGCGCTGCCGTCCGGCTGCACGCCTTCGAGGAAAAACGACGCCGCAAAGGCCTCGTAGCCGGACACTTCGCAGAAGACCTTCGGGAACGGGGCGAACACCCCGGCCGCACCCAGCCCGCGCAGGACCTTCGAGCCGACCAGGTAGCCGGCCATCTGCAGCGAGCCCACCACGACGAGGGCGATCGCCACCGCGTTGCGCCACTTCACGACCGGCCTCCTTTCGTCATATGGCAAGCCCAGCGCTTGCGGCAGCCGAAGCAGCCGAGCGGGATCTCCGGCTGGCGGTGGACGTCGCGGAAAACCATCATCTCCGCCACCCGCGCCTCCTTCCGCCGGTCGAAGCCGCAGCGCCGGGGCGAGTCTTCCGGATTGTGGAAGGTGCCGAAGAGCATGTCCCAGATTGGCAGGTCGGCGAAGTTCTGGGTGTGGTGGCGGTATTGGTGGTGGACCCGGTGCGATTCCGGGCGCTGCACCAGCCAGCCGATCCAGCGCGGCGTGCGGATGTTCCAGTGGTAGAAGTACTCCGCCACCGCGGTCATCGCCGTGTACCAGGCCGCGGCTTCCATCGAGCAGCCGAGCACCGTGTAGACGAGCAGCGCGCTGATCACCGAGTTGATCCAGATTTCCACCGGATGCTTGTAGAAGCTGGCCAGCACCTCGATCCGGCTCACCGAGTGATGGAGCTGATGGCAGAGCTTCCAGAAGAACGTCGATTCATGGCGGAAGCGATGCCACCAATAGTAGACGAAGGTGGAGATGACATACGCGACCCCCGCCGCGGGCAGCGCGGGCAGGTGATCGCTCAGATGGAACAGCGACGCGCGGGCGAGCCAGCGGTCCCAGGTCAGGCCGGCCAGGATGACGATGCCGAGCTGGGCGGCGTTCACCAGCAGCAGGCGGAGTTTCCAGTGTTTCACCACCGGCAGCGCCTGACCCGGCCACAGGCGCTCGATGACCAGCATCAGCGCCGCGATCAGTGCGAGGAGGAAAAGCATGGCGCGACGATAGGCCCGGCCAGCGGCATCCCGTGAGTCGATTGAATTTGCGCCTTCATCGTTTTTGTCGATGCTCTTAGCCGATGACGCAGTTGCCCCCGAACCTCCACCACCTCGAGTTGTTCTATCACGTCGCCCGCAACGGCGGGATCACCGCGGCGGCACGGAGCATGCCCTACGGCATCCAGCAGCCGGCGATCAGCGGCCAGATCTCACAACTGGAGGGCGAACTCGGGGTGCGGCTCTTCCAACGCCGGCCCTTCAAGCTCACCCCGGCGGGCCGCGAACTCTACGAATTCCTCGCGCCATTCTTCGGCGCCCTGCCCGACGTCGCCGCGCGGATCGCCGGAAAGGCCTCGCGCCGCCTGCGGCTCGCCGCACCGGCGACCGTCATCCGCCAGCACCTGCCGACCGTGCTTGCGGCAGTGCGCCAGGCCCGGCCGGACTTCGAGCTCGCCCTCGTGGACACCGACCAACGCGGCGCCTATGACCTCCTGGAGCGGGAGGAAGTCGACCTCGCGATCTGCGAACTCGACGGCCGCCCGCCGGCCGGCATCCGCAGCGAAGTCTTGATCTCGATGCCGCTGATGCTGCTCTTGCCGGCGTCGTACAAGATCGCCCGGTCCGGCATGCACGGCATGGCGGTCGACCTGCCGCTGATCCGGCCGCCGGCAGAGACCTCGATGAGCCGCCTTTTTTCCAAGGCCCTCACCAAGGCCCGCCTCGACTGGCCGGCGCGGATCGAGGTGAACTCGCTGGAGCTGGTCCACGCCTACGTCGCCAGCGGCTTCGGCGCCGGTCTCAGCATCAAGGCCCCCGGGATCGCCGCCCCGGAAGGCACCCGCCTGTGGCAGATCCCCGACTGCCCCGAGCTGGTGATTGCCGCCGCGTGGCGGGGCAAGCTCTCGCCCCTCGCCGCGTTGGTCCTCGACGGTCTGCGGCGGCGGGCGAAGCCCGATTGACCGGCGGCGACGACCGGATGCCCGGGGGTGAAGCGGGAATGCGCCCGGGTGAGAGCTACCCGATTGGGCAATGGACAAGTCGGACGCGGCGTATTAGGGAGTTGGTAAGGTAGTTTTCGTCATTTTTTTTGATGGTTTCTTCCCCCAACTGCCAAAACCAGCCCAAAACCCATGACTCTCCTCCCACGCGCGGCGTGCCTCGCCGCCGTCCTGTGCAGCGGTGCCCTCGCCACCCCCGTGTCGATCGGCGACCCGTCGTTCGAAGTGAACAGCGGCGCCGGCGCGAGCAACCAGCTGGGACCCGGAGGGTACCACTACAACCTCGGCCCTGAGTGGCTGGAGACCAACGGCCCCGGCAATGGGAACGGCTTCGAGGAATACATCACCGGCTTCGCTGCCGACGGCACCGATCACCTCGGCATGCAACTCGGCCATGACGTCTGGCAGGACCTCGGCGTCACCTATCAGCCGAACACGCGCTACACCTTGACGGTCGCCACCGGCCACCGCACCGGCAGCACGAATCCCGGCAACCAGAGCCAGTACCTGCTGGCGGACGGCAGCGGCGCGATCCACGCCACCGGCGTCTTCGACGCGTCCACCCAGCCCGCCCAGACTTTCGCCGACGCCCCGGCCCTGGTGTTCGACACCCCGAACTCCCCGTCCGCGGTCGGCCAAACGATCCGCATCCTGCTCCAGGCCCGCGGCGCCGGTCGATCGCACTTCGACCATATCCGCCTCGAAGCCACCTCGCTGGTCCCGGCCGGCGGGGCGACAGTCGAGCTCCAGGCCGCCACCTCGGTCACCACCACCACCGCCACCCTCAACGGCGGGATCACCGACATCGGCAACGCCGCGCCCGCGGTCACCGCATTCTGGGGCACCACCAACGGCGGCATCGACCCCGGCGCCTGGCAGCACTCGGCGGATCTGCCCGGTTTCCACAGCGGCGCGTTTTCGATCGCCGTCAACGGCCTCGCCGCGGGCACCCCCTACTATTTCACCTTCCGGGCCACCAACGGCTCCGGATCCTCCTGGCCACAGGCCGCGGAATCATTCGAGACCCTGCCGCTGCCACCGGTCGTGGCAAACCTCGCCGCCAGCGGAATCGCCGCCACCAGCGCCAGCGCCGGCGCCA
>NZ_JACZFQ010000090.1 GCF_014904755.1 Neoluteolibacter marinus | reverse complement strand
CCAGCGCCAGCGCCGGCGCCACGGTCACCGCCTCCGGCGGCCCCCCCCCGGCAGTGACGCTCTACTACGGCACCAGCGACGGCGGCTCCGACGCCGGTGGCTGGGATGCCTCGCTTTCCCTCGGTGAGTTCACCGGCAGCCAGACCACCCTGATCGCCGGACTGGACCCGGCCACGACCTACTATCACCGCGCCTACGCGGAAAACGACGGCGGTGGGTCCTGGGCCTCCGCCTCGGCCTCCTTCTCCACCCTCACCGTCACCACCCCGGCGGTCGAAAACCGCAGCGCCAATGGCATCACCGGTTCCACCGCGAACCTGCGCGGCGAGGTCACCGACAGCGGCAACGACGCGCCCGCGGTGACCGTCTTCTACGGAACCAGCGACGGGGGCACCAATCCGGCCGGCTGGGATGACAGCGCCGACGCCGGCCTGCAAACCGGGGACTTCAGCCGCTTCGTTTCCGGCCTTTCGCCCGAAACCACCTACTATTTCCGCAGTCGTGCGGCCAATGCCATCGGCACCGTGTGGGCTCCCGACACGCTCTCCTTCACCACCACCGCCGCGGTGCCCGACAACGCGGTGATCACCGAGTTCCACTACCGCCCGGCCGACAAGACCAGCCCCGAGGAATTCATCGAGATCCACAATCCGGGCGACAGCGCGCTCGACCTGTCCGGCTGGACGCTCTCCGACGCGGTCGCCTTCACCTTCCCCGGCGGCACCACCCTGCCCGCCGGCGGCTACCTCGTGGTCGCCGAGAACCCCGCGACCCTCCTGTCCAGATACGGCGCGGCCGCCCTCGGCCCCTGGACCGGCAACCTCAATTCCAGCGGCGAAAGCATCGATCTGCGCGACGCGGGTGGCACCCTGCGCGATCGGGTCGACTACGGCGTCGGGTTCCCTTGGCCAACCGGCTCCGACGGCGGCGGCAACTCGGCGGAACTGGTCCATCCGGGCCTCGACAACGACCTCGGCGGCTCGTGGCGCGCCTCGGGGTCGGCCGCCAGCGGGCCGGTAACCTACATCGAATCCCAGGCCGCCGGTTGGAAGTATCTCAAGGGGACGGCCGAGGCCTCCTCGCCCGTGACCTCCTGGCGCGGAACGTCCTTCAACGATTCCGGCTGGGCGAACGGGCAAACGGGCATCGGCTACAACGACGGCGGCGTCAACACCACCCTCGGTGACATGCGGCGGGTCACCGGTGGCAGCGCGGGCTACGCCAGCGTTTACTTCCGCAAGTCCTTCACCGTGCCGGCCGACGCCATCCCCGACCAGCTGCGGCTGCGGATCCGCATCGACGACGGCTGCGTGATCTGGATCAACGGCACCGAGGTCGAACGCCGCAATGTCGGCACCGGCCAGCTCGCCTACAACTACCTGGCACCCGCCAACCACGAGAACGCCTGGGAAGAGGTGATCCTGGAAAATGCCGGCAACTACCTCTTCGGCGGCACCAACGTCGTCGCCGTGCACGGCTTCAACACCACCCTCGGCAGCAGCGATTTCTCCATGGACCTCGAGCTGTCGTCGGTCGCCAACACCTCGCCCGCCCCCACCCCCGGGGCCGCCAACTCGGTCGCCCGCGCCAGCGCCGCGATCCCGCCCCAGATCCGCCAGGTCGAGCACTCGCCGGAAAGCCCCGGACCCGGCGACGCGGTGACCATCACCGCCCGCATCACCGATCCCGACGGCGTCGGCACCGTCACCCTCGCCTATCAGACCGTCGATCCCGGGGCCTACATCCGGCTCACCGACGCCGCCTACGCCACTTCCTGGACGACCGTGACCATGCGCGACAACGGCACCAACGGCGACGCGACCGCGAACGATTCCACCTACACCGCCAGGATCCCCGGCTCCGTCCAGAACCACCGCCGGCTGGTCCGCTACCGGATCACCTTCGCCGATTCCCTCGGCAACACGCTCACCGTGCCCTACGCCGACGACGAACAGCCCAACTTCGCCTACTATGTTTCCAGTCCCTTGGCGGCGTGGCAGGGAGCGCTGCGGCCCGGCAGCACGCCGCTCCAGACCTTCCCCGGCACCCTGCTCGACGACCTGCCGGTCTATTCGTTGATCGCCAACGGTACCGACGTCATCAACTCCCAGTACAGCAGCGGCTACGACGCGGTCCGCTTCCGCGGCACCTTCGTCTACAACGGGAAAGTCTACGATCACATCGAGTTCAAGAACCGCGGCGAGGCCTCGACCTACCAGTCGGGGAAGAACAAGTGGCGCTTTTTCTTCAACCGCTCCCGCGATCTTCCCGCCCGCGACAACTTCGGAGCGAAATACAAGGAGACCTGGGGTTCATTCTCCGGCAACGCCTGCGCCAGCCCCTGGGCCCCGGTCCACCGCGGCATGGCCGGCGTCGAGGAAGCCGCCTCCTTCAAGCTCTACGACCTCGCCGGCCTGCCCTCGCCGCACACCCACTACTACCACTTCCGGATCGTCCGCGGCGCCGACGAGACGCCCGCCCCCGGCGTGGTCGTCAACGACCCCATCGGCAGTGCCGACGGCCAATATGCCGGCGACTTCTGGGGCCTCTATCTCGCGGTCGAGCAACCCGACGGCTCCTTCCTCGACGAGCGCGGCTTGCCCGATGGCAGCGTTTACAAGATCGAGGGCAACGCGGGCGACAAGAAGAGCCAGGGCGCGACCCAACCGCTCGATTCCTCCGACTGGAACAGCTTCCGCGACGCCCACGTCAGCGGCAACCCGACGGAGAGCTGGTGGCGGGCGAACATGGACATGGAAGCCTACTACACCTTCCACGCGCTCAACCGCCTGGACGGCAACGTCGATGTCCGCTCCGGCTACAACCACTACTTCTATCACCGCTCCTCGGACAACCGCTGGGTGCCGATGCCGTGGGACCTCGACATGATGTTCATCGCCAAGACCCACTGGAGCGGGCTGATCGATGCCAACAAATCGATCGTCCAGAATCCCGCGCTCGCGCTGGAGTACCGCAACCGCGCCCGCGAAATCCTCGACCTGCTTGCGTCCGATTCCGCACCCGGCGGCGGCCAGGTCGCGCAGGTGATCGACGAGTTCGCCCAGATCGTCAATCCGGCCGGCCAGACGCTCACCTGGGCCGACGCCGACGCCGCGATGTGGAACCTCCACCCCCGGACCCGCGGCACCGACAGCAACGCCAGCGGACAAGGCAACCACAAGGGGAACTTCTACCGCACCAGCTTCGCCGACAGCCGGATCGGCGGCGGCTGGACCCGCTGGCTGCGCTCGCCGGCATCCTCGGGCACGATGGCACACGAGGACTCGATGGCGTACCTCCGTGACTACGCCACCAACACCTGGCCGGGCGGCACCTGGGCGGTCAACAACGGCAACCAGCTCGGCTACGGCTACCAGTACCTCGCCGCCGACGCCGCCGACGCGGCGATTCCCCAGACCCCGACCCTCACCGCCACCGGTGATCCGTCCTACCCGGTCAGCGACCTGACCTTCAGCGCATCCGCGTTTTCCGACCCGCAGGGTGCCGGCACTTATGCCAAGACGCAGTGGCGGCTCGCGGAAATCTCCGGCCCCGGGGTCCCGGGTTATGTCGCCGGGACACCCCGGATCTATGAGATCACCCCGGTTTGGACCGAGGAATCCACCTCGGCCACGGCCAGTGTCCGCATCCCCTACGGCATCGCCACCCCCGGCAGGACCTACCGCGTCCGCGTCCGCCACCAGGACAACACCGGCCGCTGGAGTCACTGGTCCGCACCTGCCACCTTCGCCGCAACCACCCCGCCGCCGGGACAACTGCTGCACTACTGGAACTTCAACGAAGCCAATCTGCTTGCCGTCACCCAGACCCTGGGCGGCGGAAATTTGACACCCTCGCTCAGCGGCGGATCCGCGACGGTCGCGGACAACAACGAAGGTTTCAACGGCGAGAATGCCCGCAACGAAAACCCCGCCGGCAACCACCTCCGCGTCAACATCCCGCTCGGCGCGATCCTGGATTTCGCGATCCCAACCACCGGCCACGAGAACATCGTCGTCAAATACGAGACCCGCCGCTCCGGCCAGGGCGCCGGCACCCAACAGATCGCCTACACCGTCGACGGTTCGGTGTTCACGCCCTTCACCACCCTCCCGGTCCTCGACGCCACGCCGGCCCTTCAGGTGCTCGACTTCCGCCAGGTCGCCGGCGTGGCCGACAATCCGCTGTTCGCGCTGCGCATTTCCTTCCAACAGGGCGACGGCGGCAATGCCGGCAACAACCGCTTCGACAACTTCACGGTGGAAGGCGACCCGCTCGCAACCCAGCCGGGCACCTACGCCCACTGGCGGGCGACGAATTTCCCCGATGCGGGCGACCTCGCCAACGACGCCATCTCCGGACCTGATGCGACTCCCGCAGGCGACGGCATCGCGAACATCATCCGCTATGCACTCGGTGTCGGCCCGCTTGACCCCGTCGCCCACCTGCTGCCGGTGCTCACCACCGGCCCGTCCGGCTTCACCTTCCTGTTCCGCCACGATCCTTCGCTGAGCGACTTGACCTGGCGCGTCCGGGCCTCGCGCGATCTCGACGATTGGTCGGCCGTGCTGTTCGACTCCGAAACCGACACCCCGCCGCCGCTGGTCGACGGCTGGCTGCCGGTGGAACTCCCGGCGAACCTTGATGGCGGACTGGTTCCCGACCCCAAGATCTTCGCCCGCCTCGAGCTATCGCTTGAGGCGCCCTGAGCCGATGGTCCATTCGCCATCACAAGATGGCCCGGCAGCCCCGATCATGGCGGGCATGGCCGCGAAGAAAGATAACATTTCGTGATTATCACATCGAACTAGATTCTGATTCTCGTGTGGACATTTCGTCACAATTAGAATCTGGTGGCCGTTGCGAACCGATCAGGGCGGGAATTCAACCGGACCTGATGGCGGTTCGCCACCCCCCCACCACCCCCAGAAGATCATGTTTGCTGCCTTGCGTTTCGCTTGGTTGTCGATTGCTTTGTCAGGTTTGATTTCGGCAACGCCGATCACGATCGGCGACCCTTCATTCGAAGTTAACTCGCTTGGTCCCGGCGAAAACGACGAGGACTTGAGTCCCGAGTGGCAGGAGACCGCCGGACCCGGCAACAACTTTGGTTTCGAGGACTACCAGCCGGGATTCGCGGCGGCGGGAACCGATCACCTCGCGATCGAGTTCAGCCACGACGTCTGGCAGGACCTCGCGGCCACCTATCAGACCGACACCCGCTACACCCTGACCGTCGCCGCGGGGAACCGCGAGGGGATCACCCAGCCGGCCAATGAAACCCGTTACTACCTCGCGGACAGCACGGGGACCATCTTCGCAACCGGGATCTTCAACGCCTCGACCCTGGCGGCGGGAACCTTCGCGGATGCCCCGCCGCTGATCTTCGATACCCCCGCCAATCCCGCAGCGGTGGGCCAGACCATCCGGATCCTCCTCCAAGCTCGAGGGGCCGGCCGATCCCATTTCGACCACCTCCGGCTCGACGCCACCGCCCTCATCCCACCCGGCGGCGCGACGCTTCACACCGACGCCGCCACCGCCGTTGCCACCACCAACGCGACCCTCAACGGCACGGTCACCGCCATCGGGAACGACGAACCCGTAGTAACCTTCTTCTGGGGAACCACGGCCGGCGACCTGAACCCGGCATCGTGGCAGGATTCGCTGACCCTGCCGGGAAGCCACGCCAGCACCTTTTCAGGAAACATCTCCGGTCTCGCACCGGGAACGACCTACTTCTTCATCGCCCGGGCCACCAACAGCGCCGGCGACTCGTGGGCGCTTCCACCGAAGAGCTTCGAGACCCTGCCCCTGCCTCCGCTTGTCACCCACCTCCCGGTCGCGGACATCACCGCCACCTCCGCCATCGCAGGTGCCACCGTGAGCTCCGTTGGCAGCGGTGATCCGGTCGTGACGATCTACCACGGCCCTGCCGACGGTGGCACCACCCCCGCCAACTGGGCTTCCTCCACGGCGGTGAGCGGATCGGCCGGCGATTTTGTCGCCACCCTGGACGGCCTGGCACCGGGCTCCACCACCTACTTCCGCGTCCACGCGGAGAATGCCGGCGGGTCCACCTGGGCGGCGTCCACGTTCTCCTTCACCACCCTGACGGTGAACCTTCCCGCCGTCGAAAACCGCAGCGCGAGCGGCATCACCGGCACCACCGCCAGCCTGCGCGGCGAGGTCACCGGCGAGGGCAACGAAACGCCCTCCATCACCGTTTTCTACGGCACCAGCGACGGCGGCACCAACCCGGCCGGCTGGGAGTCTTCCGTCGACTCTGGACCGCAGTCCGGGGACTTCTCGTTCTTCGTCACCGGGCTCACCCCCCAGACCCCCTATTATTTCCGCAGCCGGGCGACCAATGCGGCGGGATCCTCCTGGGCACCCGACACGGCCACCTTCGTCACCACCCCGCTGGTTCCCGACACCGCGGTCATCAATGAGTTCCATTTCAAGCCGTTCGACGGCACCGAACTGGAAGAGTTCATCGAACTCCACAATCCCGGGGACTCGACGCTCGACCTCTCCGGATGGTCCCTGACCGACGCGGTCGAGTACACCTTCCCTCCGGGCACCAGCCTGGCCCCGGGTGGATTCCTGGTGGTCGCTGAGAACCCGTCGTTCATCCTGTCGAACTACGGCAAGACCGCGCTCGGGCCGTGGACCGGGAAACTGAATTCCAGCGGCGAGGACATCGAACTGCGCGACGAGACCGGCACCCTCCGCGACCGCGTCAACTACGGCGTCGGTTTCCCCTGGCCCACCGGCGCCGACGGCAGCGGCAGCTCCGCCGAGCTGCTGGATCCTTCCCTCGACAACGACGTAGGCGGCTCCTGGCGTTCGTCCGGCACCGTCTTCTTTCCTCCGACCGTCTACATCCCGTCCCAGGCCACCGGATGGAAATACAAGAAGGGCACCGCCGAAGCCTCCGACCCGGTCGATGACTGGCGGACACCGGCCTTCGACGACTCCGGCTGGGACGAAGGCCAGACCGGAATCGGCTACAGCGACTCGGGCCTCAACACCACGCTGGCCGACATGAAGAACACTTACGGCAGCGTCTACTTCCGCAAGTCCTTCACCGTCGAGGCCGGCGACATTCCCGAGGAGATCCACCTCCGGGTCAGCATCGACGACGCCTGGGTGATCTGGATCAACGGCGTCGAAGTCCACCGCCGGGCCACCGCCAGCGGCCAGCTCGCCTATAGCTTCCTCAACGGCAGCGGCCACAACAACGACTGGGAAGACGTCACGCTGACCAACGCCGACAGCTACCTCGTCGGCGGCACCAACGTGATCGCCGTCCACGCCTTCAACGCCTCCATCGACAGCCCGGACTTCTCGATGGACCTGGAGCTCGCGACCGACGCCCCGCTGTCGCCGGTGCCCACCCCCGGCGCGGTGAATTCGGTCAAGCTCGACCCGGCGCTGATCCCCCCGGCGATCCGCCAGGTCGACCACAGTCCCCGCGCCCCCGTCCCCGGTCAGGTCGTCACGATCACCGCCAAGGTCACCGATCCCGACGGGGTCGACAGCGTCACCCTCGACTACCAGATCGTCGAACCGGGCGCCTACATCCGCCTCGGTGACCCCGCCTACGCCGCGTCCTGGACCACCGTGACCATGAAGGACAACGGCCTGAGCGGCGACGCGACGGCCAAGGACTCGATCTACACGGTCCGCATCCCCGCCTCCGTCCAGCAGAACCGCCGGCTGATCCGCTACCGGATCCACTTCTCCGACGACCTCGGCAATTCGGCCGTCGCCCCCTACGCCGATGACGAGCAGCCGAACTTCGCCTACTTCGTCTACGCCGGCCTGCCCGCGTGGCAGGGCGCCTTCCGACCCACCACCATCGCCGGCTCGACCGAGCCGCCCACGCCCGTCCAGTCCTACCCCGCCAGCCTGCTCGACGACCTGCCGGTCTACACCTTGATCGCGAACGTCGACGACATCGTCGAATGCCAGTACGAGACCAGCGGCGACCACGTCCGCTTCCCCGGCACCTTCGTCCACGACGGCAAGGTCTACGACCACATCCAGTTCCGCAACCGCGGCGAGGCCTCGACCTACAAGTCCGGCAAGAACAAGTGGCGCTACTACTTCAATCGTAGCCGCGACTTCCCGGCGAAGGACAACTTCGGCGGGGAATACCGGGAAACCTGGGGCTCGTTCTCGGCCGACGCCTGCTCCAGCCCGTGGGCCGCCCTCCACCGCGGCATGGCCGGCGTCGAGGAGGCCGTTTCCTACAAGATCTTCCAGCTCGGCGGGCTGGCGTCGCCGAACACCCACTACTTCCACCTGCGGGTCATCCGCGGCCCCAACGAGACCCCCGCCGCCGGCACGGTCATCAACGACCCGATCGGCGAGGAGCCCGTCGGCAACCCGGTTTCCGACGGCCAGTACGCCGGCGACTTCTGGGGCCTCTACCTCGCCCTCGAGCAACCCGACGGATCCTTCCTCGACGAGCGCGGGCTTCCCGACGGCAACCTCTACAAGATCGGCGCGAGCCAGGGCGACAAGAAGCACCAGGGCTTCGGCCAGCCGGTCAACTCCAGCGACTGGAACGCCTTCCGTGATGCCTACAAGGGTGCCGGGGCCCCGACCGAATCGTGGTGGCGGGCGAACATGGACATGGAGGCCTACTACACCTTCCACACCCTCAGCCGCCTCACCGGCAACGTCGACCTCCGCACCGGCTACAACCACTACTTCCACCACCGCGTCACCGACGGCCGCTGGGTCCCGATCCCGTGGGACCTGGACATGATGTTCATCGCCAAGCGCCACCAGACCACCGACATCAGCGGTAACGAGATCCCCGGCGTGATCTACGCCCACGAGTCGATCCAGGACAACCCGGCGCTCCACCTCGAGTTCCGCAACCGCGCCCGCGAGATCCTCGACCTGCTCGGCTCCGACAGCGCGCCCGGCGGCGGCCAGTTCGGCCAGCTGGTCGACGAGTTCGCCCAGATCGTCAACCCGGCCGGGCTGGCCCTCACCTGGGCCGATGCCGACGCCGCGATGTGGAACCTCCACCCGCGCAGCAGCGGCACCGACGGCCGGGCCAGCGGCCAATTCAACCACCGCGGCAACTTCTACCGCACCAGCTTCGGCGACACCCGCAACGGCGGTAGCTGGACCCGCTGGCTGCGCTCGCCGACGGACTCCGGGATCATGGCGCACGAGGACGCGATGGCCTTCCTCCGCGACTACTCGACCAACGCCTGGCCCGGCGGCCCATGGACCGCCAACAACGGCAACCAGCTCGGCTACGGTTACCAGTATGTCCTGTCTGAGTCGGCCGATCCCGACATTCCGCAGACCCCGGTCGCCACCGCCACCGGCGATCCGGCCTTCCCGGTCAGCGACCTGGTTTTCACCTCCTCGTCGTTCTCCGACCCGCAGGGCTCCGGCACCTTCGCCAAGACGCAGTGGCGGCTCGCGGAAATCTCCGGCCCCGGGGTCCCGGGTTATGTCGCCGGGACGCCACGCACCTACGAGATCGATCCGATCTGGACCGAGGAATTCACCTCCACCACCGCCAGCGTCCGCATCCCCTACGGCATCGCCGACCCCGGCAAGTCCTACCGGGTCCGCGTCCGCCATCAGGACAACTCCGGCCGCTGGAGCCACTGGTCCGCACCCGCCGCCTTCACCGCCACCCCGCCGCCACCCGGACTGCTCCTCCACTACTGGAACTTCAACGGTGCCAACCTGCTCACGCCGACCCAGACCATCGGCGGAGCGGCCCTCGCGCCGACCTTGAACGGATCCGCCACCGTCATCGCCGACAACAACGAGGGGTTCATCGCCGAGAATGCCCGCAACGGCGATCCCGCCGGCAACCACTTCCGGCTGAACTACCCGCTCGACGCGACACTCGACATCGCCCTCCCCACCACCGGCTACGGCAACATCGTCGCCAAGTACGAGACCCGCAGGTCCGGCCAGGGAGCCGGAACCCAGGACGTCTACTACACGGTCGACGGCACCACCTACCTGCCCTTCACCTCCTTCGTCATCGCCGACTCCGCCCCGGTCCTGCGGATCCTCGATTTCCGCAACATCCCCGAGGCCAACGACAACCCGCTCTTCGCCCTGCGCATCGCGTTCCAGCAAGGCGACGGCGGCATTGCCGGCAACAACCGCTTCGACAACCTCACCCTCGAGGGCGACCCCTTCGCCCTCGAGCCGGGCACGTACGCCTACTGGCGCGCGGAGAACTTCCCCGAACCCGGCGACTTCGCGAACGACGCCCTCTCCGGGCCCGATGCCTCGGCCGCCGGCGACGGCATTTCCAACATCCTCCGCTACGCCCTCGGTGCCGGCCCCCACGACCCGGTTACCCACCTCCTGCCGAAGCTCACCGCCGTTCCCGGCTTCACCTTCAGCTTCCGCTTCGATCCCTCGCTCACCGACCTGATCTGGCGCGTCAAGGCGTCGCCGGACCTCGACGACTGGTCGACCGTGCTATTCGACTCGGTCACCGACACCCCGCCGCCGCTGGTCGACGGCTGGCTGCCGGTCGAGCTTCCCGCAAGTCTCGGCGGCGGACCGCTCCCGGATCCGAGGATCTTCACCCGCCTCGAGCTGCTGCTCGACACGCCCTAGGGCAGCTCGCTCGCCTGATAGTAGAGCACCTTGCCCTCCAGCGCGACGTCCCCCGCGGCCCGCAGCTTGCCGAGATCGACGCGATGGATCGCGCCCTTCGCCGGCTGCAGCGGGATGACCAGCTCCCGGCCATCCGCCGCGAGTTCCGGCGTACCGATCGCCACTGACGCCTCGTCGATCTTCGGCGACCCGTAGTCCTGGTGATAGTGATAGCTGAAGCGGTCGACCTTCACCGCGTCGCTGCCCCCGGTGACCGGTTGGCTGAGTGAAATGCGCAGCACGCTTTGGTCCCCGGTCTTCGCGAGCGACACGGCGGTAACTGTGAAAACCTTGTCGAGGCCCGAGGGGACGATTTTCACCAGCCCTTCCGCACCGGCCCAGGACAGGTGGGTCTTGCCGACCCACAGCGCCCCGTCCTTGCCGAATGCCAGGCGGTGGTTGCCGATTCCCAGCGGGGTGCCGTCGAACATCGGGATCAGGGTTCCCTGGCGGAAACCCGCGACGTCGTCCGGCAGGTAGCGGACCATCCGCGCCTGGTTCATTTCACCGATCAGCACCTGCCCCGCGAAGGGCCCCCATGAATCCGGGAACACCACCGGTTGCGCCGGCGAGTTCGCCAGCTCGCCTTGCGGAAACCGGGCGCTTTCCTTCACCCGCATCGCATCGAGTTCCGGCTCCGGCAACATCCTCGGATCCCCCTTGTCCCAACCGTCCCGCCACACCAGCGACGCCGGGTGACCGTAGAAGCCGCCCTTCTTCACCACGTAGAGCGGCGAGGTGCCGCGCCAGTCGCCCTGGTTGTCGGTGGCGAGCAGGTTGCCCTGCGCGTCGAAGCCGATGCCATCGGGCGAACGGAAACCGCAGGCGAAGGGCTCCGCCGTCTTTCCGTCGGGCGAAAGCTTCATGATCCAGCCGCGCCACGGGACCCGCGAATACATCCGGCCGGCCTTGCCGGACTTCTTGCCCCAGCTGCCGTCGTGGATCATCTGCTTGAAATCCAGCTCCCCGATGTCGGACCACGTGCCGCGGATCTCGGGACGCACCCCCGCGCCGTTCGAGGCGATGTTCAGCGCAACGTAGAGGGATCCGTCCGGCCCCTTCGCAGGGCCGAACGCGAACTCGTGGTAGTTGCCGGTCATCCCGAAGTCGTCGAACAGCGTCTCGTACTCGTCCGCCCGGCCGTCGCCATCCACGTCCTTCACGCGGGTCAGTTCCGCGCGCTGCATGATCAGGAAGCTCGACGGTGATTCCGCGAGCAGGCCGAGCGGCTCCTGCAAGCCCTCGGCGAACTTCGACCACGACCTGGTTGCCGGGTCGAAGACCATCACCTCGCCGCGGTGGAAGGCCGCGGCCACCTTGCCGTCGGGCAGTGCGTCGACGCCGCCGATCTGCGGGTCCACTCCCGGGGGATTCGGCATCGGTTCGATCGCGAAAGGCGCCGCCGCGGCCGAGCCCAGGAGGAGGAAGTACGAGAGGTAACGTATCATTTCCAGGAGAAGTCGAGGGTGAAGGACTTGGACCGGTCCGCGCCGATCCCGGGGCTACCGGTGCTGGACACCACCGTGGCACCACCGGACGCGACCGCGGTCATGTCCTTGGCGCCGTCGGTCGTGAACTCCCGGGCGATGCCCTTGCCACCGGCAAGCGGCCGGATCGTCTCCGTCCAGACCATGCCGCCCCGGCGGTAGCGGAATGTGGGCAGTCCGTCCTTGTCGACGTGATAACCGAGGAAGCGCGGCGGCAGCTCCTCGCCGGCGAGCGGCCAGGTCAGGGGAAAATGCTCCTCGCGATAGACCACCTCGCCCTGCAGCTTGGCCAGCGAGCTGCCATTCGACTTCCAGTAGGGCGCGCCGTCGACGAAGCCGCCTTTCCAAACGTAGCGGAGCCGGCATTCGGCGGCATCGAAGCAGTAGGAGAGGTCGCCGGGCAGGGCCACCGCGATCGCGGCCGGCGACGCGTCGGGCAGGAAGATCCGCTGGACCTGGGGCCGGCGAACCATCGCCGCCGGCACGCTGTAGGGATCACCGTTGCCCTTCTTGAGTTCCGTTTTCCCCGCCGCGGCCT
Source organism: Neoluteolibacter marinus (assembly GCF_014904755.1). Taxonomy (GTDB): domain Bacteria; phylum Verrucomicrobiota; class Verrucomicrobiia; order Verrucomicrobiales; family Akkermansiaceae; genus Haloferula; species Haloferula marina. The sequence goes on along the minus strand of NZ_JACZFQ010000090.1, from coordinate 115,290 downwards.
TGAGGATGAATCCGTGCAGCTCGCGGAGAACCGGCTCGCCGAGGTGGGCCATGGACGGCATCTCGATGACACCCTCGCGCTTGTGCTCCGGCTTGACGCACCACTTGACGAAGCCGTCCGGATTGTCGCGGTAGATGCCGGCGATCTCCACCAGCGAGGGGCCGACCACCATGTGGTCCACCGCGTGGCAGGCCGAACAATTGATTTGGAAAACCTGCGCGGGCGGATCCGCCGCAACCAGCGGGGACGCCATCAACGCGGCGGAGAGCGTGAGAATCGGGTACTTCATGCGGTGCCGTGATCCCGACACTACGTTCCGACGCCCGCCGGACAACCAAAAGAACCGTCCCCCGCGTCGGGGAAAAATCAGGGCCCCGGCCTTCCGCAGACCTGACCGGAGGATTCCCTCAGGGCACCCGGAAGATCTTCCCGTTCGACGGGTCCTTTGCCAGCGCCCCGCTCTTGAAGCCCTCAACGTCGATGACGTTGTAAGGCGCATACGGGCTGATCACCTGGTTCGGGTTGTTGGTCTTCTTCGCCGAAGGATAGGTCTCGCGCGGCTTGGGTTCCGGCGGTGCCGGATCATAGTCATCCGCCCGCGGCCCCGTTTCACGCGGTGCCGGCGGGTTCCCATTCGGGATCTGCTCGTATTCACCGGTCTCCGAGGCCGGCCCCCTGCCATCGCGGGCATAGGGATAGTAGGGCTCGCCATCGCGGGTCGGAGGCTGCTGCAGGTGATAAGGTACCGGCGGCGGTGGTGGCGGGATGCAGGCGGCCACCAAAAGGGTGATCGGAAGAACAAGCAGGGGTTTCATGTCGGCGATCGGACGAATCGATGGCGGGATTATTCAGGCGGCCGAGCCGCCGCGAAGCAGGAAATGTTTCGAGAAGATCGCCATCTTGCGGGCTTTGGAAAGCCGGTAGCGCTGGTTGAAGACCTTGAATGCGTCGCCGCGCATCTTTTCCAACAGCGCCTGGTAGGTCGAGCGCATGATTTCCGCCGGCACCAGTGCCTTGGCATCGGACTTCGGCATTACCTCGATCGCCTCGCGGTAGAGCGCGTCTGCGCGGTCCGCCTGGTAGGCCATCATCGCCACGAAGCGCCCGTCGTAGACGCGGCCGACCAGGTCGCGCTCGGTGTATTGGAAGCGGGCGAGGTCGGCCAGCGGCAGGTAGATGCGGCAGCCGTTGCCGAGATCCTCGCCAACGTCGCGCAAAATGTTGGTCAGCTGGAGGCCGTGACCGAGGGCGACCGCGTAGCGTTCGGATGCCGGATCGTTGGCACCGAAAACCTTCAGCGACGCCAGGCCGACCGCACAGGCGACCTTGTAGGTGTACTGCGAGAGATCCTCCCAGGTGCCGAAACGCTGCGGCCGCAGGTCCATCCGGCACCCTTCGACGATGGCGGTCAGGAGATGGCTGGGAATGTCGTACTGCCCCATCAGCTCGACCACTTCCCGCTGCAGCGGATCCGGATCGACGAAGCCGTGCTCGAGCCCCTCCTGCCACGCCGCCAAGCCCGACTCGCGCTCCTCGATCGGGCGGTCGAGATCGTCCGCCAGATCGTCCACAACGCGGCAAAACGCGTAGAATGTCACCATCCCCTCGCGCCGTTCCTTGGGCAGGATCTGCAGCGCGAAGGCGAGGTTGGACTTCGCTTGCTTCGTGATTTCAGCGGAATCGGTCATGAAGAGGGGCAGAAAACGATGCACTTCCGGTGCCAGCCTGACCATGCGTGCATTTGCGCACGGATCACTTGATGAAACCCCAGTGTCCGGTGGTGATCGGCCACAGGGAGAACAGCGCGGGCCCCGCGAGGTTGAACTCCTTGACACTCCCCCAGTAGCGCGAATCGAGCGAGTTGCCGGTATTGTCACCCAGTGCGGCGTATTCGCGCATGCCCGGGGCGGCCTTGTCCTTGAGATGGAACTTCGACCCCGGTCGCTGCAGCGGCAGCGGGTAGCCGGTCTCCCCGGCATTGGCGAGGACGTAGCCTTGGTTCAACACGCCATACTCGCCCTGCGCATGCATCACCCGCAGGTTGCCGGGCTCCTTGGAAATGGTGCCGTTGACGAAAAGGTCGGGCGGGCGGATCTCCAGGGTGTCCCCGGGCACGCCGCTGAGCCGCTTGATGTAATGGGTACCACCCGCCTGCCCCCCCATCCCGACTTGCTTCGGGTCCTCCCGCTCGGTCGGGATGCCGCGGGTGTCGAACACGAACACCTCGCCGCGCTTCGGCCGCCGGAAATGATACGAGACCTTGTCGACCAGCACCAGATCGCCGGTATCCACCCAGCCGGTCAGGATCGGCTCGCCGCGACGGTAGCTCTTGCCGACCATGTAGCGCTTGTGGGTCCGCGGGTCCTCGATCGTGCGGGCCTCCACGTGTTTGGCGGTTTCACCGATGGCTGCCGGAATCTTGATGCTGGTGCCGTCGTTGAACATCACCTCGGTGCGGGTGAACAGGAACCACGACCGGTCGTGCAACCCGGTGACCTGGACGTCGTTCTTCGCCAGGATCGTGCGATAGCTCCTGCCGCGCGTGACCATTTCATAGAGCTGCTGGCCGAGCCACGGCTTCTTGTATTCCGGATCCTTGCTGTTGTGGATGGTGATGCCGTTGAGCGTCGGCTGCATCGAACCGGTCGGGATCCGGAACGGCTGGATCACATAGGCGCGCAGGCCGAGCGCCACCACCAGCGCCACGAAGATCACCTCGACGTTCTCCTCCCAGCCGCTCTGCACCGGGAAATTCGGCAGGGCTTGCTCACAGGTCGCGCGCAGTTGCTTGGAAGCCTCTTCCACCTTCGCGCGGTCGCCGGACTTCACCGCGTCCATCAGGTCGGCACGCCGCGACTCGATCTCGTCGATGCGGTCCTCCGGGAGGAGATCCCGCTTGTAGTGGAGGAACTTCTTCGCGCCCTTGTGGAGCAGCTTCGCCTCCTTCTTCCATTTCGGCGTGAACATGCCGCGGAGTGTCGGCACGGATCCCCTTGCATGCAAGTCCGGCCGAACGGGGACGCGAAATCGGAGAAACGGGCCGCGGGCACAAGCATCGGGACGCCGCTTCAGGCGCCTCTTCCGGCGGGTTCCCGCAACAACCGCCCTGGTTCCATTGGAATTGACAAGCCGAAAGGCGGTTCACTTGATCCCCATGACGGGTGCCGGGTGCCGGCTCCCACCTCCCCCCGATCATCATGCCCCGCCCCCGCCGGTTGACACTCGCGACCCTTTTTCTTCTCTCGGCCCTATCAGCTCTTCCCGTCTGCCGGGCCGCCTCGATGCGCCTGAGCTGGATCGGACAGGGCACGGCCGGTGATACGCGCTTCGGACTCCACTCGATCCCGCTGGATGGAAGCGGACCGGGGGCTTTCCTGGAACTTCCCGCCCGCACCCAGAGCATGACCGTCCACGAAGGAACGGTCTACTATGCGCAGTCCCATCCCGACTACGATGGATCGAGTATCTTCACGACCGACATCCAGGGCGGCAACAGGACACCGCTGTATGAGATCGACCGGAGGGCCACAACCTGGGGATTCGTCGTCACCGGGGATCACCTCTACCTGAGCGACTCCCTCTACGACACGATCCGCCGCACGGACCTGGCAGGAGGGCACATGGAGTTTATTTTCGAATCCGGCGCCTCTCCTTCGCCCGCCTACATGACCGGAACTCCGGATCAACTGTTCTGGCTCCAGTTCGCCGTTTCGTCGCGGGGGAGCTCCGGGATCTGGACGCTCGACTACTCGGACCCGGCAACGGCGGCCCCGATCCTGGAGTCGCTGGGCGAGCCTCGCTACCTCAGCTCCAATTCCTTCAATCTCTTCTGGTTCGATAGCATGGACCGGAATATCTACCGAAGTGACTTCAGCGGGCAGAACCTGCAGGTAGTCGTGTCCTCGACGTGGGCCCGCGGCCTGGTGGTCGACGACGACTACCTCTATTGGGCCAACAACACCAACCTCCTGCGGAGCGATCTCAACGGGGAAAACATCGAGCTCATCCTCGTCTCGGAATCATTGATCGGGAGCCTCTATCTGGAAACCATCCCCGAACCGGGCACGCTTCTGTTAGGGATCACCGGCGCCTTGCTGCTTCTGGGCCACCGCAGGAGATCCGTTTAGAGTGGATGGCATTTCCGCCCGGTCGACGGGCATCGACCACCGCGGTGCACGGGCGGGCGGCGATTGCCGGGGACGGCCGCTTGACTTTCCCGGCCGAAACTGCCAATCCCCCGCCGTGCCCGCGATCCATCGCAAAGACCTCCGACTTGTCGCCCGCGCCATTTGGCGCGCTGGCGCTTCCGGGGCTTGATGGCAAACCACCACCTCCGGAACCGGCCCACGGCCATCCGGAGGAACCTTGAATCCCTGCCGCTGGCCCGCCGTTTCCGGATCCGACCGATCCGATGAAACCACCCGATACCAACGACCCGCGCGGCTTCCTGCTGATGCTGCTTTCCGTGTTCCTATTTGCCGCGAACACCCTGCTGCTGCGTGCCCTCGGCCTGCACTTTCCCGCCGCCGACGGCTGGATGGCCGCGCTCTACCGGGGCATCGTCGGCATGCTGATGGTCGCCGCGCTCTACGGCTTCGGCCGGGGACTGTCGCTGAAAGCGCTGGTCGGCACCAAGCTCGTCGCGCTGCGGGGGATCGTCGGCGCGTTCTCGATCGCCGCCTTCTATCTGACCATCGCCGAGCTCGGCGCCTCGCGGGCGGTGGTGCTGAACCTCACCTACCCGATCTTCGGCACCCTGATCGCGGCGTGGTGGCTCAAGGAGCACGTCTCGCGGGCCGCGCTGCTGTGGATGTTCGCCGGCTTCGCGGGACTTGCGGTCTTCGTCGGCGGCGATGCCTCCCGCGGCATTTCCGGCTGGGACCTGGTCGGCCTCGCCGGGGCCTTCGGCGCGGGCATCGTCGTGGTGCTGATCCGCAAGCTGCGGGAAACCGAGCACGCCGGGACGATCTACGCGTCGCAGTGCTTCTACAGCATCGCCCTCGCCCTGCCGGTCAGCGGCGGCAAGGTCGCTTCCCTGCCGGGCGCCGGGCACCTGTGGCTGGTCGCGGCCGCGGTGATCGTCGGCATCTCGCAGCTGGTGATGACCAATGCCTACCGCACCCTGCCCGTGTCGCGCGGCTCGTCGATCCAGATGCTGCTGCCGCTGGTCACCGCAGCCGGCGCCTATTTCCTGTTCCACGAACGATTCACCGCCATCGAACTCGCCGGCGCGGCGTTGACCCTCTTCGCCACCTGGCGGGTCGCCTCCGCCCGCCGCGTCCCTGCGCCGGAACCGTCACCGACAGTCGCAATTCCCGATTTGCCAAAACCATGAAGACCGCTAGCCTCCGCCCCTTTTCCATGAGTCACGTCCTTTCCACCTACGCCCGTTTCCCCGTCACGCTCGTCCGCGGCGAGGGTGCCCGGGTGTGGGACGATGCCGGCAAGTCCTACCTCGATTTCTGCACCGGCATCGCCGTCTGCTCGCTCGGCCACTGCCCGCCGCGGCTGGTCGATGCCATCCGCGAACAGGCCGGCACCCTGATGCATGTCTCCAACCTCTACGGCATCCCGCAGCAGGAAGAACTCGCGCGGGTCATTGTCGAGGAACAGGTGAAACTCCCCGGCAAGGTCTTCTTCGCAAACTCCGGCGCGGAGTCGAACGACGGCCTGATCAAGACCGCCCGCAAGTTCGGCCACGCCCGGCCGCAGCCCGACGGCTCGCCGCGCTTCGAGGTGCTTTCATTCACCAAGTCGTTCCACGGCCGGACCCTCGGCGGCATCAGCGCCACCGGCCAGGACAAGGTGAAGGAGGGCTTCGACCCGCTGCCCACCGGCTTCCGCCATCTGCCCTTCAATGATCTCGCCGCCCTCGAGGCGGCGATCGCGCCCGAAACCGCCGCCATCCTGCTGGAACCGGTACAAGGCGAGGGCGGGGTCAACGTCGCCACGCCCGAGTTCCTGCGGGGCGTCGCGGCCTTGTGCAAGAAGCACGACCTGCTGCTGCTGCTCGACGAGGTCCAGGCCGGATTCAACCGCTGCGGCCCGGCGATGGCCTGGCGCGCGATCGCTCCGGAAATCGAGCCCGACGCCATTTCCTGGGCCAAGGGCATGGGCGGCGGCTTCCCGATCGGCGCCTTCTGGTTGTCCGACCGGGCCATCGACGACGCCGGCACCTGCCTGTCGTCGTTGCTGGGTCCCGGCAGCCACGGCACCACCTACGGCGGCAACCCGCTGGCCTGCGCCGCCTCGCTCGCCGTGCTCGCGGAAATCGCCGACGCCGGCATCGAGGCCAACGTCCTCCAGCAGGAACAGCACATCCGCGAAACCATCGCCTCCTGGAAGCTGCCGGTCATCACCGAAGTCCGCGGCCTCGGCCTGTTGTTAGGCCTCGGCCTCGATGCCTCCCAACTCGCCGTCCCCGATGGCAAGCTCCCCGCCGCGTTCGTCTGCGGCGAGCTCCTGAAAGCCGGCCTCCTCGTCCCGCCCGCGGGTCCCGAGACCGTCCGCCTTCTTCCGCCGCTCAACGTCTCGTCCGCCGAAGTGGACGAGGCTCTCACCGTCGTGCGCAGCACGCTGGAATCACTTCTCACTTCTCACTGACCACTCGGTACTTTCCCATGAAACACCTCCTTTCCATCGAAGAACTCACCGCCGCCCAGATCACCGGCCTGCTGGCAGACGCCGCACGGCTCAAGGCGGAGCGTGGCCACCACGCCGAACAGCCGCTCGCCGGCCAGACCTGGGCGATGATCTTCACCAAGTCCTCGACCCGGACCCGGGTCTCCTTTGAAGTCGGCATCCGTGAGCTCGGCGGCAAGGCGATCTTCCTTTCCAAGAACGAGATCCAGCTCGGCCGGGGCGAACCGATCAAGGACACCGCGCGGGTGCTCGGCCGGATGGTCCACGGGGCCATCATCCGGACCTTCGCCCAGGAGGACGTGGTCGATTTCGCCGCCTACTCCGGCATCCCGACGATCAACGCCCTGACCGACGACGAACACCCCTGCCAGATCCTCGCCGATCTCCTGACGGTGCAGGAACTCCTCGGCAGCTGGGAGGGCAAGAAGATCGCCTTCATCGGCGACGGCTTCTCCAACATGACGATCTCGTGGATGTGGGCGGCCAAGCGGCTCGGCTTCGAACTCGCGGTCGGTGCCCCGCCCGAATACCAGCCGTCGCCCGACTTCCTCGCCAAGCTCGACGCCTCGAACGTCACGGTCACCAGCGATCCGGCGGCCGCGGTGGCGGGCGCCCACGTCATCAACACCGACGTCTGGCTGTCGATGGGCCAGGAAGACCAGAAGGACAAGGAATCGGCCTTCGGCCCCTTCCAGGTCAACGCCGACCTGCTCGCCGGCGCCGCAGCCGACCACATCGTCCTCCACTGCCTGCCCGCCTATCGCGGCAAGGAGATCACCGAGGACGTGCTGGAACTCCACGCCGACACGATCTTCCAGGAAGCCGAAAACCGCCTCCACGCCCAGAAGGCGGTGATGGCGGCCTTGGCGACGTGATGCTTCCAGAACAAATCCCCCGGGACTCGAGTCCCGGGATCCAAACTTCCATCCCCCCAACCATTGAACTCCGTCTCACTTCTCCTGGTATCGACCGTTCTTCCCGCAAGCTTGTGGGCACAGACAGTCCGGATCGAGATGCTGGCACCGGCGTCACAATTCCCGTTGGAGCCGACGAATCTCGTCGCCCGCGATCTGGACGGCGACGGCGACCTGGACTTGGTTCAACTCCCGGCAAACAGCACCAGCGGGGGCTTCGATCCCCACGCCCAGTGGATGGAGAACGTCGGACGACGCCGGTTTGCGCCGCCACGGCTGTGCCACGTCGCGCCCGTAGCGCAAGATCAATGGCTGGAGCGCGCGACCTTCGCGGATCTCACCGGGGACTCCGCTTCCGAAATCTTCGTATCCCGTTGGAACGCAACGCTTCCCGGAAGGTGTGAACCGCTCGCACTGACACCATCGCTGGATGGCGTGGCCCCTGCGGTCGGCGTCCCACTTGCCGCTCCCAGCACCGGGCCGTGGACGGCCCTCGATCTGGATGGCGACGGGCCGGCGGAGTTGCTTCATTTCACCTCCGAAGAAGGAGCACCGGTGACCCTGCACGTGCTGGAGCGCCAGATCGGGGGAAACTATGAGGAAACCGTAACCCGGCTGGTCCCCTCCAGGGCCGGTGTTAGTCCTTGGGCGGAAGTCACGGCCGTGGACATGGACCAGGACGGGGACCTGGATCTTTCCCTCGTGGATGACAGCGGGATTTTCCAGATACTGGAGAGGACCGGCCCGCGGTCCTTTGGGTCCGCCACCAGGGTCGTTTCATACCGCACCGGCGATCGCTGGACCGATATCGATGGTGACGGGTTGCCGGACCTGTTGATGTCAGACGGCGATTGGCTGCAGAACCTGGGCGGCCTGGCTTTCGCGGAGCAGCCCGAATTGGAAGCGTGGCAGCAAGTCCTTCCCGCCTTGTGGTACAGCGTGGTCCCACGGCCGGGACAGGAGGCGGCCTTCCACGCGGTGCTCGCCGGACCGGAAGAAGCCCTGGTTTTCGCCAATTTCAGCGCCAACTCGGCAGTGCCGGAAGCGGAAGTTCCGTTGCCGGTGCCCGCCACCTCTTTTCCCTGGTTTTTCCTCTTCGAAGACCTCGACGGCGATGGACGCCCGGACCTGTTGCTCCGGGCTCAAACCGACAACGGCAGCGCGGCACTCGATGTCGTGTGGGGATCGTCGAAACCCGTGAAGAAAGCCGCCCGGATTTTCACCGCGCCGTCCCGTTTCCAGTCGGTGCACACCGGCGACTTCGATGAAGATGGCAAGACCGACCTGGTCATCGGCCCCGATGGTGACGGAACCTTCTGGCTGCGACGCAACCGCGGGAAAACAGGCTTGGGCAATCCGGAGAAAATCAAGACGCTCAATCAGCGGCGCCACTTCCTGGAGATCGTGCAAACCGGTGATCCGAACGGTGACGGCCACCTTGATCTGGTCTGCCGCAGCGTCTCGTTGAAATCGGATGGCTACGAGGCGGTTCTCGCGGTGGCCAAAGGTCGTGGCACCGGCAAGTTTGGACGACCGCTTCGTCCGCGGGGCGCGCCGTCCGCATCCGCCTTCGGCGGCGAATGGATCGACTGGGACCTCGACGGGGATCCGGACCTGGTGGGAGCCGGGCAACTCCAGGAGAATACCCGCGGCAAGTTCAACACGCCACCCCGGCACCTGATCGACCTGTGCAACGCGTTGGACTTCCTGGGCAATCCGGTCACGATCGGCTTCACCCGCACCGGGGATCTGGATGGCGACGGTGCTCCTGACATCGTTTCCGCGATCTACGGCGATGTCACACAGCTGCCCGATTTTCCGTTCGGAAGCACATTCCCGAACCGGGCCGGTATCGGCTTCAACGACGGCCACGGGGGAATCGGGCAGATCGTCGAGATCCCCCTCGTGATCGCCGGCACCGACTTCCTCGGAAATCCCACCATGCCCGGCAATCTGGCGCTTGCCGATATGGATCTCGATGGCGACCTCGATCTCTGCCTGCGGGAGATCGATGGTAGCGACCTGCTCGGAAATCCCCTGATCCGTTCCCACTGGCTGGAGAACCCCGGCGACGGATCACGCGATCCCTCGTCGTGGCGGTCGCTGCCCATCGCGGGCGATGTGTTTCCCGGTTCACCTCTCGCGGACTTTGATGGCAACGGCTCTCCGGAATGGGTGAGCCCGAACGGCTACCTGAAAGCCGCGGACGGAGGACCGGTGGCGGTGGACGGCTTCCATTTCACCGGGGATGCCGATCTCTCGGCAAGTCCCCTGCGCGCTGCGGCGGACCTCGACGGCGACGGCCTGGCGGATTTCGTGGTCGGTGGAAACGGCTTGCCCTTGCTGCTGATCTATCAGCCGGAAGCCGGGGATTGAAGGAGCGCGCTCAGCGCTTCAACCACGCGTCCAGCAACGACGGCCAGGCCGCGAGGTCGCCCTTGTCTTGCACGTTCATCCCGTAGCCGTGGCCGCCTTTCTCGAACAGGTGGAGGCTCACCGGCACGCCGTGGGCCTTGCAGGCGGCGGCGTAGTCGAGGCTGTTGCGGCAGTCGACGCCGTCGTCGGCGGTGGTGAGGAGGAAGGCCGGCGGAGTGTCCTTGGTGACCTGCTTTTCACCGGAGCACTTCTCGACCAGCGCCGGCTCGGGATGATCGCCTAACAGGTTGTGGCGGGAGCCGCCGTGGGTCACCTCGCCCATGGTGATGACCGGGTAGATCAGGATCGAGAAGTCGGGCTTGCAGCTCCGGGCGTCGATCTCGTCCTTGCCTTCCTCCGCGAAGGTCTCGCCGTAAAGGGTCGAACACAGGCTGGCCAGGGATCCCCCCGCGGAAGACCCCATCACCCCGACCTTCGCGGGATCCACGCCCCACTCCTTGGCCCGCGCCCGCACCGTGCGGATGGCGCGGCGGGCATCGAGCAGGGGCACCGGGTACTGGTAGCCGAACTCCGCCTTGCCGCTGACGCGGTACTTTACGACCACGCCGGTGATGCCGCGTTCGTTGAGCCACTTCGCGTAGTCGTGGCCCTCGTGGTTCATCGCCAGGATGCCGTAGCCGCCGCCGGGAAAGATCACCACCGCCTTGCCGGTGTTGTTGCCGGCCGGCGCGGGGTAGGCGAAGTACTGCGGCACCTCGATGTCGGTGTAGCGCCAGCCGTCGCCGATCGTTTCCGATCCGGCGGGAGGACGCTTGGCCCCGGGGGCTTCGCCCTGCCACAAGGGTTCCCAATCGGCGGAGGCAACGGCGGTCATGAGGCAACAGGCGGCAATGAGGGTTTTCATGGTGACCTCTTACCGTTGCCGCCGGCGGCTTGTTTCGGCCAGTTGAAAGCGGGACATCACCGGATCGGGATCGCGGCAAATCACCCTTTGGAGTGCGCCGGCAGAGGAAGGCACGACCGGCGACGGCGCTTTGTTCGGTGACCCCTCACCCTGACGCATTTCCTGCGACCTCAAGGAATCCGCGGACGAACACGTTGGGATTGGATAGCTCGAACATGCATCGCGACCGCTCACGTTCCTTCGAAAGCGGTGTCGCCGCCCCGACGGGGCTCTGCCACCGCACTCCAAGGTTTTTGACTCCACTCACCATGCACCGAACAGCCCGGCCGATCACCTTCGCGGCGATCAAATCACCCTTTGGAGTGCGCCGGCAGAGGGAGGCACGACCGGCGACGGCCCTTTATTCTGTGACCCCTCACCCTGACGCATTCCCTGCGACCTTATGGAATCCACGGACGAACCCGTTGGGATTGGACAGCTCGAACATGCATCGCGACCGCTCACGTTCCTTCGAAAGCGGTGTCGCCGCCCCCACGGGGCTCTGCCACCGCACTCCAAGGTTTTTGACTCCGCTCACCGTGCACCGAACAGCCCGGCGATCACCTTCGCGGCGATCTCGTGGCCCTTGCGGTTGGGGTGGTTCGCCTGGGCCAGCAAGCGGTCCTGGTTGGTGCCGCCCTTCACCTCCGCCTTCCAAGCCGCCCACACGTCGGCGAGCAACACGCCTTCTTCCGCCGCCACCTTGCGGATGATCGCGGCGCGGACTTCCAGCGGTTCGGCCGGGTCGTCGAACTTCACGCCGCGCGCCCCGGTCGGCGTCACCAGGACCACCGGCACCCCCTTCGCCTTGGCGGCGCGGACCATCGTGCGCCAGGCCTTCTCCACCTCCGCCTCGGGCACGCGGCGGTCATTGAGCGCATAGTCGATGAACACCACGTCGGGCCGCATCGACAGGGCATCCTTCTCGAAGCGGGCCGCGCCCTTGACGCTGTCCTCGCCGCCGATCGAGGTGACGATGGCGTTGATCACCGCGTGGGGATAAGCCTTCTGGATCTTCTCCATCGCCATCAGCGGGTAGGAGTCGAAGGGCTTCACCTCCGGCGTCTTGTGATACCCTGACGGCACGCTGTGGCCGTGGAACACCAGATGGATGGTGCGGTTGTCCGGCCACGATTTGTTGAGTTCGGTGACCAATGCCGGCGGCACCACCGGCTGGGCCGCGGGCACCACGCTGCACCCTGAAAGCACCAGGCAAACCAGCAACCACGGGCAGGCTCCCAGCGCGGCCTTCATTTCTCCACCGGCTTGCCGGCCTTCTTCCAGGCGGTGATCCCGCCATCCAGATCGTAGACCGTGGTGAATCCCGCCTCGCGCAGCTGTTCCGTCGCATCGGCGCTGCGGCCGCCCGAATGGCAGTAGACCACCAGCGGCTTCTTCGGATCCATCTTGGCCTTCACCTTCTCCAGGAATCCGTCCTTGAAAATATCCACCCGGGTCGCGCCCTTGAGGTGGCCCTTGTCCCACTCCGACTTGGTCCGGACATCCAGCAGCTGGGCCCCTTTTTCCAGTTGTTTCTCCACCTGCTCGATGGTCGCCGGCTTGTCCTTGGCCGGTTCATCGGCGGCGGGAGCAGCAGCGGTCATCAGGCCGGCCATGGCGAGGGCGAGCAAGTTTCTCATCCCAAGACCCCTACCGCATTCCCCCGCCCGGACAACCTTTTCCTGAGAAGCGGGCGACGCCTCAACGCCACTCGCCGCGCTCGTCTTCCTCGAGCTGGATGCGGTCGTTGAGATTGCGGGCCTTGACCCGGTGGTTGCGCTTGGCCCAGCGCTCGACGGTCATCTGCCGCTTCTTCGCCAGATGGCGGATCTTTTCGATCTCCTCGTCGAGCCGCAGGAAACTCTCCAGCCGGTGAAGATCGACCGTCCCTTCCGCCACGGCGGCCCGGATCGCGCAGCCCTTGTCGTGGCCGTGCTTGCAATCGGCGAAGCGGCACTCCGCGGCCATCTCCTCGAGGTCGGCGAAGCTTTCCCGCAGGGTCTGCTCGTCGGTCCACATCTGGATTTCGCGCATCCCCGGGTTGTCGATCAACATGCCACCGCCGGACAGCGGGACGAGCTCGCGCGAGGTGGTGGTGTGGCGGCCCTTGCCGGTGACATCGTTGACCTCGCTGGTCCATTGCCACTCCTCGCCGTAGAGCTGGTTGACCAAGGTCGACTTGCCGACCCCCGACGATCCCACGACGCACATCGTGACGCCCTCGCCGAGGTAGGATTTCAGCACCTCGAGACCGTCGCCGGTCAGTGCACTGGTGACGTGGACGTCGGCGTCCGGGCACAAGGCGCGGAGTTCGTCGGCGCAAGCCTGGTTGTGTTCCGCCGGGAACAGGTCCGACTTGTTGACCAGCACCACCGGCTTCGCGCCGCTGCGGCCGATCAAGGCGAAGTAGCGTTCCATCCGCCGCGGATTGTGGTCGGGACCGGAATCGGTGACCACCGCGACGACGTCGACGTTCGCGCCGATCACCTGCTCCTGGGTGCTCTTGCCCGGCATCTTGCGGGAAAAACACGACTTCCGCGGCAAGCGCGCGCGGATCATGTGGTCCTCGTTCTCGCCACCCATTTCAACCGCGACCCAGTCTCCGACCGCGGGCAGTTCGGCGTCGCAGGCGGCGTCATGCCAGACCTTGCCGCCGAGAACCACGTCGATCTCCTCGCCGTCGCCCAGGAAGGCGCCGTAGTTGATCGGACTCTCGCGGATCAGGCGCGCGGGCACCCAGCCCTTCGCTTCCAACGGCGCAAAGGCCTTGGCGAAAAAGTCGTCCCACCCGAGCTCAGCCAACGTCATTCGCGCGGCAGCCTAGGGAAGGCCGGGGGCGCTGTCGATCCGCGCTTTCAGATCCCCAGGTGAATCCGTACCGCGGCCCGGTAGACACGGCCGACCGGGATCGGGTGCTCGCCGTCGACCAGGGTCACCCGCCAGCGGCCGCCGCCGCGGTCGAGCTTCTGGATGGCGTCCGCGCGGACGATCATGCCGCGGTGGATGCGGATGAACTGGTCCTTGGGCAGAATGCCTTCCCAGTCGCGAACGCTCCGCCGCTCGGTGTTGCGCCGCCCGCCCTTGGCATGGACCACGGTGTAGTCGCCGTCCGCCTCGATCCGGCGGATGTCGGAAAGCGGGATCGCCACCGTGCCCACGCCGACCCGCAGGTGGACCAGGCGATCTTCCGGGGCGAAGGTCGGAAATCCCATTCGCCCGCCGCTGCCCCGGGCCCGCAAGGCCTTGGCGATCAATTCCGCGGCGTCCTTCAGTTCGGCGATTTCCGCCTCCGGCCAAACCCGCGGCTGCCTGACCGCATCGTAGCCGACCTGAAAAGCCAGCCGGTCCTCCCGGTAGACCGGCAGCGCGAGCAGCGATTGGATCCCCTGCCGCTGGAATTCCGCCTGCAGGCCGCGGGCGCGTTTCGGCATGGTGGCAACGTCCGCGATCATCAGGTGGCCCTGTCGCTTCATTTCCTCGTGCAGCCAGACCCCGGCCTCCACCGGAACGCCCTGGACATCCTCCACGTGACCCCGGATCCCGGGCGCGGTCCATTCATGGGTGTTCCACAAGTGGGTGAACGCCTCGTCGTAGCGAATCACCCAGGCCCGGTCCGCCCCGTGGAGACGGCCGAAATGGGCGAGCACGTGCGAAACGCCGTCATCGACGTCGGCCTGCAGCAGCCATCCTGCCACCGATTTCCAATCAGCTGTCATCTCCATCTTCTCCCTCCCGTCCGCTGCTCCGCCCCTCCCCCGGCACCGTGCGACCAATGCCATGATTGTCAAAACGATCGGCGGATCTGCAGAGTTTTGTATCATTCAAACAGCGGTCGTTCATCGACCGATAGGGTCGTTCATCGCATCCGCATTGCCCGAGGGGACGGCCCCGTGGGACCGTCCCGGCCGCGACGCGTGCTCATGACCCGGTGCGCGCGGTCCGGCGCTTTTCGATCGGTCTGCCCCCCGCCCGATCGCAAGGTCCCGTACGACCGGTGCTGGAGCGGGCGGGTGGATAGGCCGCCCGCTCCTGCCACCCTTCTTCCGCAGCGAAAGGAATCGTCGCCTGCCGGGTAGTATGGGGGAAACCGCGGATGAAACCCTCGCTGCCCCGCCTTTGCGCCCTCTTGCTGCCCCTGTCGTGGAGTCCCGCACCAGCGGCCGTCGATACCTCGCTGGTCCGCGAGTCCGGCCCGCGGGTTCCGGAAGAAGAACTCGCCGGATTCCAGGTCCCCGAGGGCTTTGAAGTCCAACTCTTCGCCGCGGAGCCGCAGATCGACAAGCCGATCAACATCGCCTTCGACGACCAGGGCCGCCTGTGGGTCACCAGCACCCGCGAGTATCCCCATCCGGCGCCGCGCGATCGCTGGGCGGACCCGCAGGGCAGCCGCGTCCGCGACAGCCGCGACGCCATCATCATCCTCGAGGACACTGACAAGGACGGCCGAGCCGACAAGCGCACCGTCTTTGCCGACGGACTCAACATCCCGACCGGGGTGCTGCCGTACAAGACCGGCTGCATCGCTTGGAGCATCCCCAACCTCTGGTTCTTCGACGACACCGACGGCGACGGCGTCTGCGACGAGCGCAAGATCCTCTTCGGCCCCCTCGGCTGGGAGCGCGATGTCCACGGCAATTGCTCCAGTTTCCGCCTCGCCCCGGACGGCTGGGTCTATGCGACCCACGGCTTCAGCAACGACAGTCATTTCAAGGTCCGGCCGGAAAACCTGCGCGGCGCGCAACCTGGCGACCCGGGCACCGAGCTGGTGCTGAACTCGGGCAACGTGTTCCGTTTCAAGCCGGACGGCAGCCGGGTCGAGCTCTTCACCGCCGGCCAGGTCAATCCCTTCGGCCTGGCGTGGGACCGCGATGGCAATCTCTACAGCGCCGACTGCCACAGCGCGCCGATCTACCAGCTGATCCCCGGCGCCGTCTATCCCAGCTTCGGCAAGCCCGACGACGGCCTCGGCTTCGGCCCGGTGATGATGCACCACACCCACGCCTCCACCGGCATCTGCGGGATCACTTACCTCGACCGCGGCACCTGGGGCGAGTCCTGGCAGGATCGCATCCTGATCGGCAACGTGGTCACCTCGCGGATCAACCTCGACCGGGTGAGCTTCACCGGCAGCACCCCGGCGGCAGCCGAGGAGCCCGATTTCCTCGTCAGCGAGGACCCGTGGTTCCGCCCGGTCGACCTGCGCATCGGGCCGGACCGCGCGCTCTATGTGGCCGATTTCTACAACCGGATCATCGGCCACTACGAGGTGCCGCTGGACCACCCCGGGCGCGACCGCGAGCGCGGCCGGATCTGGCGGATCGTGAAACGTGAACTGCCCGCGGAAAATGAAGAAGCGCCCGGTGAGATCGCGGCGCTGCGCTTCGAGGCGCGGGCCGGAGGGCTGACGCCCGCGTCCTTGGAAAAGACCCGCCGTTGGTTGGAATCCGGATCACCGGCAGAGAAACGGGTCGCCGCCGAAGCCCTGATCCGGCCGCAGTCGGTCGATTGGCTGCCCGCGCTGCTGGCGGCCCTCGGGAACACCCCGCCCACCGACCCCGCGCTCCGCCACCAGCTGCGGATCGTGATCCGCGAGCACCTGAAGCTGCCCGGCGGCTTCGGACCGCTTGAGGTTCCGGAATCCCTCCGCCATGAGATCCGCGATCTTGCCCGCTCGGTGAACTCCGTCGAGGCGGCGCGCTTCTTGTTCGACGACCTGAAGTCCAGTCCGCCGGCTTGCGACGAGGTCGTGAAGTCGTTGCCCTCACTGGCCGGGAAGCTGCCCGCGGCCGAACTGGCGGAGTTTTCCCGCGCCAACTTCGCGGACCCCGGCCAACAGGCCGACCTGCTTCTCGCCATCGCCGACGGCTTGCAGCAACGCGGCGAACTTCCCGGCCCGGAGCTCACCGGCTGGGGCAATGCGATTGCCACGGAACTGCTCGCCCGCAAGGAACAGGGAGTCTGGACCGCGGTGGCCGATCCCCGCTCGAAGTCCGCGCCGTGGACGCTCCAGGACCGCAAGCTCGGCGACGGCCGCGAGGTGCGGCTGATCTCCAGCCTCGACGGTGCCGGCGAGGAGCCCGAACGCCGCACCGGCACGCTGCGCTCGGCTCCGTTCGCCGCGCCGCCCGTGCTGAGCTTTGTCCTCTGCGGGCACTCGGGAGCGCCCGGCCAAGAGGGCCACGACCGGAACTTCGTGCGGCTGGTCGACGACGAAAGCGGCGAGGAACTCCACCGCGCCCTGCCGCCGCGCGATGACACCGCCCACGCCATCCGCTGGGAAACCGGTGCCGGCCGGCGGGTGCGATTCGAGATCACCGACGGCGACGACGGCCCCGCCTATGCCTGGCTGGCCGCGGGGGAATTCGATCCGCCCCTTCTCACCGCGGCGAGTTTCACCGCGGCCGGGGACCGGCTCGGCCGGCTGGCACTGCTGCTGAAGTTCGCGGCCCCGGCCGGGCTGCGCGACCAGCTCGCAGCCTACCTGCCCGCACCTCCGCCTCCCCCGCCGTCGCCGGTTTCCGCGGAAATGCAGGCCGAGACGGATCGCCTGATCGCCGCCCGGGTCGCCGCCTTGCCCGCGGTCACTCCGGATCCGGCAAAAGGTGCCGCGACCTTCGCGACCCACTGTGCCGCCTGTCACGCGATCGGGGGCAAGGGCGCGCTGATCGGCCCGCAACTCGACGGCATCGGCAATCGCGGCGCCGCCCGCCTGATGGAGGACATCCTCGACCCGGGCCGCAACGTCGATGCCCATTTCCGCCTGCACCTGATCACCATGAAGGACGGCAGCACCTTCGCCGGCCTCGAGCGCGGGACGGTCGGCGAGACGCTGGTCTGCGTCGATGCCGCCGGCACGGAGCACCGTCTGCGCCGCGGCGACATCGCGGCCAACGAGGAAACCGGCCTTTCCCTGATGCCGCCGGCCTTCGCCCATGCGATCCCGGAAGCCGACTTCCAGCAGCTGGTCGCCTGGCTGCTCGACCTCAAGTGATCCCCGGCCCGCGGATTTTGCTGTGAAGCCGCGGGCGGGACTTCCACCGTCCCCGCGTCTTGTCCGCCCCGCGAAATACCCAACTCGATGGCTGGCGTGCCTTCGCCGTGCTGGGGGTGATCTGGCTGCACTGGGCGCCTTACGCCTGGCGCGGCCCGCTGCCGTTCGAGATCGGCCTCTATTTCTTCCTCACCCTGACCGGCTTCCTGATCACCCGGGTGCTGCTGCGCGACCGTGACCAGGGCGAGGCGAGCGGCGGCCCGTGGCGGCGGCCTGCGCTGAGGTTTTTCCTCAAGAAGCGCGCCATCCGCATCCTGATCCCGTGCTATGCGGCGATGCTTTTCGCCTGGATCTTCGGCGCTCCCGACATCCGTGCGCACCCGTTCGTCTACCTGCTCCACGTGGCGAATTTCCACATCGCGATGCTGCCCGAATGGCCGTCCGGGACCGCCCACTACTGGACACTGGCGATCCAGATCCAATTCTACCTGCTGTGGCCGCTGGTCATCTACTTCGTCCCGCGGCGCGCGCTGGTCCCGGTGCTGGTGGTCTTCGCCGCCCTCGCCCCACTGACCCGCTGGTTGACCTTGCACCACTTCCCGCAAGTCGAGCACCCCGGCGCGATCTCGACCGCCGCGGCCGATTACTTTGGCGCCGGTGCCTTGCTCGCCGTGGCCATGAGCCGCGGCCTGAAAGCCGGCGACCGGCGGCTCGGCCGGGCCGCTTGGGTCGCCTTCGTCCTCTATGCGGTGCTCTACGTGTTCGATGAGGCCGGCCGCCCCGTCGCCGGGCTGCGGCACTTCCAGCAGACGCTCGTATCCGTGGTCTTCGCCGGCCTGATCTCGGCCACCCTGCGCGGCTTCGGCGGCCTGCTCGGGAAGATTCTCGATCACCCTGCGATCCAGCACATCGGCAAGATCAGCTACGGCCTCTACCTCTTCCACACCAGCATGCCGCTGGCGATGGGTTGTGTGCTGCCTTTCCTCTGGCACCCCGTCTTCGACGGTCCGCTGTTGGCGGTCCGGCTCATCGTCCTCGGCCTCGGATCCTGGGGGATCGCCTGGCTGTGCTGGCGCTACCTGGAACAACCGATGGACCGCTTCCGGCAGGCGAAGAGGCCCGCTTGAGAGCGGGCATGGGGCCAATCCTCCCCGGAAATCGAGCCCGGGGGGATTGGCGTGTTTCGGAAAGCCACGGTGGGAGCAGCTTCACCCGCGGTCCAGAAGGGTTGCTCCGGACGTCGCGGGGACCCTTCCCGCCGCCGGCCAAACCATCAGGAGAAGCGGGATCGCGTAGGCCCAGTGACGGGTCATCGACAGGATCGGAAAGAGCCATCCGCCCTTGAGGCCCGCGATGCCCAGGCCGAGCAAGGGGAACAGGAGGAACCAGACCAGCATCACCGTTTCCAAGGTGGTGAAGGCGATGGCACGGAACCAGGCCGGGCCGAACAGCGAGGGCGCGAGCGCCGCGT
The DNA here is from genome assembly GCF_014904755.1 of Neoluteolibacter marinus. Classification (GTDB taxonomy): domain Bacteria; phylum Verrucomicrobiota; class Verrucomicrobiia; order Verrucomicrobiales; family Akkermansiaceae; genus Haloferula; species Haloferula marina. The sequence continues at coordinate 95,953 of NZ_JACZFQ010000090.1, read as the reverse complement.
AGATCACGGCCAGGGCCACCCCGTTGCCGTAGTGCATGAGCAGCGCGATGGGAAACGGCACGCCGACCGCCGAGGCGAGCACCCCGGGGATGTCCCACCAGGTTCCCGTGAAGGCGAGACCGACCAGGTCGAAGAGGACGGTTCCGATGATGCCGGCGATACCGGCCTTTTGCCAATCGATGTTTGAGGATGTGTTTTTCATGATGTCTTTGGTTCTGAGGTTTGAGTGGAGTTTGTTGGATCAAGGAAGGCGGGATGCGGTCAGGCACGTCCGCCGAAGCTGAGGTGGTCGTCGAGATCGAGATACTCGAAGAGGGTCGAGACGTCGGGCCGGGGCGGATCGAGCTGTCCCGAGTAGTCCGCGAACCACGCGCGGGCCTCGCGGCTGAGGCCGGGGACGTTTTCGATCCACCGGCTCCAGGCCTCGATTTCGTGAGGACGCGGAGGATGCCCGGAGCTGGACAGGATCCACTCGAGGATCGCCAGGTCGCCGTCCCCGCCGGCCACCCGCCGCAGCAGGGATTCGGCGGTGATGCTGGTGAAGCGGAAGAACTCGCGGTCCAGCAGGCTTTCGTCGCCATAGACGTAGTTCCCAAGCGTCGCGGCATGGGCGGCCCTCGCCTTGTCGAGCAAGCGGGGCAGGTGGGCGAAGCCACCGAGCCGGGCGCGGGCGCTGCGCGGCGGGCGCCGGGTGAGATCGTGCGGGAGCAGCGGTTTCATGACGCGCGCGGGATGAGCCGGCGTTCGCCGGCGGTGATCGACTGGTCGTTGATCGAGGCATAGCGGCGGGTCATCAGGCCGCTTGGATCGAACTCCCAGTTCTCGTTGCCATGGGACCGGAACCACTGGCCGAAGTCATCGCGCCACTCGTACTCGAAGCGGACGGCGATCCGGTGCCCGTGGAAGGCCCACAGCGACTTGCGGAGACGGTAGTCGAGTTCCCGCTGCCACTTGCGGCGGAGGAACCCGACGATGGCCTTCCGGCCCTTGAGAAACTCGGAGCGGTTGCGCCACTCCGAGTCCTCGGAATAGGCCAATGCCACGCGCTCGGGATCCCGGGTGTTCCAAGCGTCCTCGGCGAGTTGGACCTTGAGGCGCGCGCTCTCCTCGGTGAAGGGAGGCAGCGGCGGTCTTGATGCGTTGGTGCTCATGATGAAATGAAAGGGGGCGGCGGGAACAGGGCGTCCCCGCCACCCCGGGGTTCGGGTTCACACGGCGGCCGCCGTCTGGCAGGCACACGCAGCGTCGTCGCACTCGCCCCCGGTCTCGAGAGGGCCGACTTCCGGGAAGTCGATCTCGGTGGCGGCCAGGCGGTTGAAGTAGTTGGTGAACACGTTGAGGGCGACGTTGGCCGCCACCTCGGTGATCGCCTCTTCATCCAATCCCGCCCCGACGGCCGCGCGGTAGGCGGCGTCCGCGACATTTCCCCGCGTCTCGACGATCGCTTCGACCAGGTCGAGGATCGCCTGCTCGCGGGCATCGGCGGAATAGCCGGCGCGGGCACCGGTCAGGGCGCTTGCCGGGATCTTCAGGAGCCCGCCGATGGCGGTGTGGGCACTGAGGCAGTAGCCGCAACGGTTCAGCTCAGCCACCCGCAGCGCGATCTTCTCGCGGGTCGCGGCGGGAAGCCGGCCCCCTGAGAGGGCACCGCTGAGGGAGAGGTAGCCCTCGAGGGCGGCACGGCTATTGCCGAGGGCCTTCACCATGTTCGGCACGAGGCCGAGCTTCTGCTTCACGGCACCGTAGAGGGTTGCGATTTCCTCGGGGGCACCTTCGGTTGGGACGATATTCAGTCGGTTCATTGTTCTGTGGGGTTGTGGTTTGTCTTGTTTCGTTCTTGGTTTCCGATGAACGACCGACCGGTCGGTCATCAAAAGTTTGAAAAGGAGGGGAATGCCTGATGGGGCATTCCCCGGGGATGCTGGTTGGCTCAGAGGAGGGATTCCACGTGTTGCCGGGCGCCATCGAGGGGCCAGGGCTCGCGGAAGTTCTGCAGTTCGATCAGCGTGCCCTCGAAAAGCAGGAAGAGGACGGTTCCCAACTGCTGGGAGTCGGCTTGGGACGCTTCCGGCTGGTGCTGGGCGACGAGCGACTGGAAGAGCTCCTTGAGCTCCCGCTTGTGGTTCGCGATTTCCGCCCGGATGGCCGGGTCGCAGTCCGGCATTTCGCAGAGAGTGTTGAGGAAGGCGCAGCCGCGGTAGTGGCAGTCCTCCATCCACGTGCCGAGGAATTCGAAGATGCCGAGGATCTTCCCGCGGGCCGTCGGCTGGTCCCGGATCGCGTCCTGCAGCCAGCCGTTCCACGTCGTGTGCCGGGCACTGAGCCAAGCCAGCCCGAGTTCCTCCTTCGATTTGAAATGGGTGTAGAAAGTGCCCTTGGCCGCACCCGCCTCGGCGATGATCTGCTGGACGCCGGTCTGGTGGTAACCCTGCTCATAGAATAGCCGCGACGCGACCTGGAGGATCTCGGCGCGTTTCGTGGCGCTCCGCGTGCTCGTGTTCATGCCGATGACCATATTCCGACCGACTGGTCGGTCAATGTTTTTCTCGATCCAATTTTTGAGGATCCGCAAATCCTTCTCAAAGGCCGGTCCAGGCCAAAGCCATCTGTCTGGCTCCACCGCCCATCCACCGCAGCCTGATCGTGGGTCAGCTCACTCGCATGGCCGATGCGGAAGCAGCTGGAATCCTTGCCAAATGCCAGTCCGTCACAGAAGCCCATCACGAAGTGCCATGACCCCGGAGCTCAAATGCCCGCCCGGAAATCGGGAACGACGTCCATCACTCGGCACGATCGGAAGGCAACGGAACGACGGGCTCAATCGGGGTTATCCGACGGTCTCGTTATCCCGTTGAGTTTCTTGCGGTGTCGAACCAGGAATCAGCGCCCTCCGGGAGCAAGATCAGCCTCTTGTTCGCTTTGTTGCTTCTTTGCAGCGGCAATTACCTGAATGAGTTCTTCATCAGAGCTACCTCGGTAGTAGGCACCGCCAGCTCGAAATGCCCCGATCTCCTCCCCCGTCCAAAACAGGCTCACACCAGTGGTTCCCGTGGTTTGATGGATTACGACATCGCCCAAAACCTGCCACTTCATCGGGTTAGGATCGTGTTCGGCTCCATCCAGGGCTGTGAGGATTTCCTGCCAATTGGCCTTCGGAACCTCAAATTGTTCAATATCCGCACCTCGATCTGGACGGTTGAGAAGCCGCGCGCTGATCGAAGAAATCTCCGACTCTGTCGGGGCAGTGAATGGCGTGCCTCTGCTCTTGCAACCAGCGATGGCTAGGATCAGGAGGGCCGCAAGACTCTTCATTTTGAGAGAGAACATCGAGGCGCTACCAGCCCGACCCTCATGGCGGCCAGCGCGATTCGGAGCAAACTCTCTACCATCTCGGACCGTGCGCGACAAGGCAGCTGGCGAGAGTCGTGCAGCCGCATCTTGTTCGGCTTGTTGGATCAGCCGCTCTCGCCGGATAGGTCGATGAACACGCGGAGTAGTCGGGGCAGTTGCCGCGGATCACATGCGCCCAGAAACCGGCCATCGGCAATCCGGCAGTGAATCCAGTTCGGTGCTACGGGATGGCCGTCCGGGGAACAGCCTTCGGACAAGTCGGCCATCGTCTGCCCGTTGAGGTCGGTGTGCATCAAATCCACGGTGAGAAGCCACCCGGGATTGTCGAGAGACTCGAGCTTCAATCCATGCCGGTGCTCCCACGCCCCATCAACTTGAGCCTCATACCAATCGATCAATGGTCCGAGGTCGACCGTCGCGGCTTGAACTGTCGGATCACGGCTCATGGCATGCTTCTATGCATCTGAGTCAATATGGTGCTCCCCTGAAAAGGGGTAAGGTTGTCGCTTGCCAGCACCATCCAAAAAATAGGCATCGATCACAATCTGATCCTCAGAAATCAGATGCAGGCTGCCTCTCATCTCTCGCAACCAAGCATCTTTGCCTCCCCTTGGATACTCCGTGTCGTCGGATCTACAATTCAGTATCGAGATGTCCCTGAATGCCTTCCGTGCCGGAATCGACGCACCAACCGGCGGCAATGCGACGTCCGCATGGATCATCAGGTTAAACGGGATTCGATCGTCACTCCAGCCGACATGCACCCTGCCATCGGGGTATAATGCTTGGTTGCTCTCTCTCACCCGGGTGACCGTCGTATTTGAACAGCCCACCAATAAGAACAGCAATACGGCTTGGAGGAAATGGCGCATCGTATTTTTGCCCAACGTCAGAGAACAGGCGGCCCCGACCCGCATGGCGGCGCTCCGATCCTCGTTGCCGGATTGAATCACCGAGACCGCTACGCAACAAGGCCGCTGTACGGGGTCGCCCTGCTTCGGCAGTGTACGACAATTATGGTTACGACTGATCGAATTCTGGCCGACTGTTGCTCTGGAAAAAATAGAGCCCGACAAGAGCTGCCACGAGTCCAACTTGCGCCGGCTGAAAGGGCCGAATCGAGGGGAATAACACAATCACCTCCTCTGGGCGCAATGCGATAACCCGAAGAGCCATCGCCACGACGAGTAGGCACGGAACAATCACCAGTAGCTTAGGTCGAAGGATGTAGAGGTATCCCAAGAGCACCGGTGTAAGCAGACAAAAGAGATACGAGAATAAAAGCTCGTATCCGTAGTGGAGATCATTCGAGTCGCCGATCGATTTCCCCGACATGAGACTGGGCAAGCTCATCAGGTACTCTACGACGCGGTAGATCGGAAGCAACCAACTGGCGGCGCTGATCGCGGTCACAACCACGGCGACTCGGACTGGATGCATGATTACCAATTCTAGTCGATTGAGGTAGGGACGCCGGTTGCCCGGCGCCCCGTCGCAGATCCCGGCACCGGGCTCATCGGTGGACGCGCTGCCCGTGCGACGCCGGTCCTCGGATGTTGGTTGGTTTAGATCATGTCGCTTTTGTGGTCAGGCGCAATGCGGGAGTCAGGGGCTTTTCGACGACCCGTGGCGGCGGCAGGTCCGATCGAGCAGAGTGTCAGGCATGACTGGCATTGCATCGTGTCCCGCGATCTGTGCTACGGCGAGCTTGGCGAAGTCCCGGCCCTTCGCAAGCTGCTAGCGGGTGAGCAAAGCGACCGCAGAAATGAAGAACCTTCCCGGGCAAGTCCGGGGAGCGATTCACTCCCCGACCCTCCGCCGACGGCTTCTCCGAACGACCCGGAATTCTCCCCGTTGCCGGACCTCAATCCTTCTCCCGTGGGGGAATCGCGCGGAGGATCCGGACGCCGTTCACGAGGTCGTTCTGCCCCTTGATACCCCACCGGGTGGCGAAACGTACCTGGTCCAGTTGCTTCTTCGCCAGGATGCCCGTGCGACCCTTGCCCTTGATGTCCTCCTTCAGGACGGCCGCGACCTCATTCTCCCGCCGCTCGGCTTCCTGGAGGAGCAAAAGCGCCTGTTCGGTGAGAGAGCGCGCCTCCTGGAGATTGCGGTCGATGAAGGATTCACGGGAGACTCCGATCTTGAGATCCACCTGGAATTCCGCCGAGAGTTCCTCGCCTTCCTCCGCATAGGTGGCGGTCAGCCCGACGGTGCGGGACGGGGCCATCAGTTCGCCGACGACGAGCTGCCCCGGCTCATCCATCGATGCCCCACCCGCGGGGCTCACGCTCCAACTGCAAAGCCGGGTGCGATCGCGGACGCGTCCGTCGTCGTAGCGGACCCAGGCGGTGTAGCCGGAAGTGGCGAACTCGCCCGCCTCCGCGGGACCCTCGATCTCCATGGCGACCGGCAGCGCGCGGTTGAACTCGGGGATCGAGATCGCGGTGAGCGTGCCGGTGGCGGAGGCGATGTAGAGTGTTTCCTCGCCGATCGCCATGCTGCCCGCTGCAGGGTAGGACCAATCCCCTTCGCCGGAGAGGATCTCGATGGCGTGCGTCTCGGACTGCGTCCTGGCGATGACGTGGGTGTCGGTGACAATGAGGTGCTCCGAGGCCGAGCCGCTGGCCGGCGTCCAGCCCCAGAGGTAACCTCCGTCCGACTGCCGGCGCGCCTCGACCGAGCCGCCATTGATCACATAGATCACGCCCTTGGCGACCGAGGGTTGGCCCGCGAAGCTGCCGGTTATCTCGTAGGCGATGTTGCGGTTCTCGAGGTCGAAGCGGATCAGGCGCCCGCCGTGGACCGCGATGACATCCTGCCGGCCGCCCAGCACCGGGGCGAGGTTCATGCTCCAGCCGTTCCAGTCGAAGTTGGGATCGTCGATCTGATAGGCGGCGGCGCCGGTTTCGCGATCCACCACGTAAAGCGCGGGCGAGTAGCTGCCGACATAGGCATAGACGTGGTTCTGGTCGACCGCCGGGGTGAACTCGTCGTACTGGGGCAGCCCCGCGAACCAGAGGTTGGCCCCGGTAAAGGCATTGAAGGCGTACATCCCGCCGTAGGACCCGCCGTTCACATACACCTTCCCGTCGTATATCGTAGGCGCGTAGTAGCGTTCCCACTGGGCGCCATGGGGTGACTTGAAGACAAGGGTGCCGTTGTCGGCGTCGAAGGCCCAGAGGTGGGTGTCACCGCCGTGGTTCCCCGTCTGGATGTAGAGGTTTCCATAGCCGTAGGCCGGCGGGTTGACGGAAAACACGGAGCCGAAATCCGCCGACCAGAGGGTCTCGCCATCCCGCGCGTCCAGGGCAAACAGGGAATCGCCGCCTTGGAAGTAGGTGCGCAGCGAAACGAAGACCTTGCCGTCTGCCGCGGTCACCGGGTTGAGCACCATGCCCGGAGCGATGTTCCTCTGCCAGCGCAGGCTGAATTTGTCCGGCTCCAGCGAGATCGGGATGTGGCCGTCGTGCCGTTCGTTCCCCTGGTAGGTGGGCCAGGAGGCGGCAAGTTCCTCCTGGCTGACCGTCCTGCAAACCACGCGCCGGGCCGCCGTCTTCGTGGTCCCGTCCGAGGTGTAGGTGACCGTGAGGTCGAGCGGCGTGTCCTCCGTGACGGACTGGGTGGTCAGCAGGCCATTGGCAATCGTGGCGGCCTCGGCGGGGCTGACAGTCCACGTCGCGTCGCCGGAGACGTCCTGCAAGGCCCCGCTTTCGAAGCTGGCGATCGCGTGGAACTGGATCGCCGAGCCCGGCAGGACCTGGGCCGGCCCCTCGATCCCGATTCCGGTGAGGCCGGGCAGTGAGACGGGATTGGCCAAATCAACTGAACCGGTCGTGGTGTAGGTAAAGGACTGCGAGAAGGTCGCTTCGGTGAAGGTGGCACCGTTTTTCAGCGAGACCGTCATCTCGAAGGGAACGGCTGACCCGAGGGGCGAACTCCAGTAGTTGAATCGCGGTTCGGGGTAGTTTGCCGGGATGTTGGCCGTGATGATCGCCACGCCTTTCAAAGTCCCGGTGGTGGAGCCGGCGGCCGCCTCGAGGATGATCGGCCCACCGGCGCCAAGGGTGCCGTTGGACGAGTGATTGCCGGCATTGTAGTCGGTCTGGCGGTACAGGTAGCCTTGGCCGGGTGCATTGAAGTGGTAGCGGATCAACGGGCCGTCGACCTCGGCATGGTGGAATCCGGCGTAGCCGGTCGATGCACTGCCCGCGCCGCTCTGCCAGTTGCTCCCGTCGCTCAGGAAATAGGTCTTGGCCGTGCCAAGGATGATGAATCCCGATGCCGGAGAATAGGTGCTGGAATAGGTGTTTCCCACCGTCATCCGGTCGATGGTGATCTTCTCGACGCCCCGGGTGGCGACGGCGGGAGTCGCCTCCGGAGCTGCCCCGGCCTTGCCGCTGATGTTCCCTTCGGAATCGACCCGGCGTCCCGTTTCCGGGTCGACGAACTCTCTCAGCTCGACGCCGGGTTCGGCAGCCGCCGTCCGGGGAGCCCGCGACGCCGGCTCGGCGCCCGGGGGGAACTCCGTTGAGATCTGGCCGCCGGTCGATCGGGTGCGGTGGACCTCACCGGCCGGACTGGTGACCTCGAGGGTGTCCCCGGCGAGCGATGGCAAACATGCGCAGAGCGCCAAGGTGGACGGGAGGAGAAATCGGAGGGTGAATTTCATGGGCTAGCTTCCAGCGGCTTGGGTAGCGATGGGTCGGGAACAGATCGAGATAATTCCCCCACCCAGGACTCAACTTTTTCTGCGACATCGACTCAACACCTTGGTTATCATCCCGGGAATCCGGGACGCGCCCCCAGGATAGGACGAATCCGCAAGGGGCGATCGGAGCCGATCCGGCGGACGCGAAATCCACCTGCCGCCCTTTTGGACCGATTCCGGCAGTTCCAGCGCACGGCCGGGTCACTTTTTCCGGGACCGGGAATTTTCCCTCGTTCGACCCCGGAGGCCATGCAGCATCGGCAAAACGTTTCCCGATGAAAGCTCTCGTCAAAGCCACCGCCGGCCCCGGTCTCGAAATGATGGACGTCCCGATGCCCGAGGTCGGGCCGATGGATGTGCTGATCAAGATCAAGAAGACCTCGATCTGCGGCACCGACGTCCACATCTGGAAGTGGGACGCCTGGGCCGAGCGCACGATCCCGGTGCCGATGCACGTTGGCCACGAGTTCTGCGGGGTGGTCGAGTCGGTGGGCGCCGGGGTGACCGACATCGTCCCCGGCGAGCTGGTTTCCGGTGAAGGCCACATCGTCTGCGGCCGCTGCCGCAACTGCCTGGCCGGCCGCCGCCACCTGTGCCCGGAGACCCTCGGCGTGGGCGTCAACCGCCCGGGCGCCTTCGCGGAATACCTCTCGATCCCCTACCGCAACGTCTACAAGGTCGACCCGGCGATCCCCGAGGAAGTCATCTCCTGCTTCGACCCGCTCGGCAATGCGGTCCACACCGCGCTGTCCTGGGACCTGGTCGCCGAGGATGTCCTGATCACCGGCGCCGGCCCGATCGGCTGCATGGCTGCGGCCGTCGCGCGTTTCGCCGGAGCCCGCCACGTGGTGGTGACCGACGTGAATCCCTGGCGCCTCGACCTGGCGAAGAAGCTCGGCGCGACCCGCACGGTGAACGTCGCCGAGGAATCGCTGGGCGACGCGATGAAGTCGCTCGGCATGAAGGAAGGCTTCGACGTGGCGATGGAAATGTCCGGCCACCCGTCCGGCCTCACCGACATCCTCAATCACACTTCCAATGGCGCGAAGGTCTCGCTGCTCGGGATTTTCCCCGACAAGGTGGCGATCGACTGGGACAAGGTCATCTTCAAGGGCCTGGTCCTGAAGGGAATTTACGGCCGCGAGATGTTCGAGACCTGGTACAAGATGAGCAGCATGATCCGCGCGGGCCTCGATATCTCGCCGGTCATCACCCACCGCTTCCCGGTGGACGAGTTCAAGAAGGGCTTCGAGACGATGATGTCCGGCCAGTCGGGCAAGGTCGTCCTGGACTGGTCCTGAGGAGCGCGGCCACGCGGGACCGCGCTCCCCCGGGAATACCAATTACCAGAAAAGTTTCGCGCCCACGATGGCGTTGAAGCCGGGCTCGTTCTGACCGGAGCCGTGGCTGCGGTAGTCCTCGTCGCTGACGTTCTCGAGGCCGCAGGTCAGCTCCAGGTGGTCGGTCGCCCGCCAGCCGCCGTGCAGCATGTAGACCGTGTAGCCCGGGGTTCCGCCGGACGGGATCCGCTGGTTGTCACCGCGGTCGGAGGCGGTCAGGCGATTTTCCTCGGCCGCCGCGAGCACGCGGCCCTCGACCCAGAATTTCTCCGATTCCGAGGTCCAGCGCAGCGCCAGCGAGCCGGTCAGCGGCAGCAAGCGCGAGCCGGGTTCGTCCACCACCGGACCGCCGAGGAAGGCGGTGGTCTCGGTGCGGCCGTCCTGCCAGGCGGCGAAGCCGGAAAGCGTCCACTGCGGGTGGAAACGCCAGGCGCCTTCGAGCTCCACCCCGTAGACGTAGCCGTCGCGGCCGTTGGTCGCCACGGTGGTGTTGCTGCCGGAAGTGATCGGCACGCCGACGATCAGGTCGTCGATGTCGGTGTAGAAGGCGGCCAGGTTCAGTGAGGTCGTCTCGGTCTGGTGCCGGAGGCCCAGCTCATAGGTCACGTATTCCTCGGGATCGACGTCCACCGATCCGGTCGATGCGGTGCCGGAGCGCGAGGTCAGGTTACCGGAGAGATCGTCCAGGTTCGGCGCGCGGAAGGCCTGGGAAACGCCGCCGTAGGTGCTCCAGCAGTCGTTGAAACGGTAGATCGCGCGGATCGAGCCGACCAGGTTGTCCCAGTCGCGCTTGGCGCCGTAGGCATCGGCACCGGCGGTGGCGTCCCAATATCGGCCGAGCTCGGCGGCGGCGTAGGTGTAGCGGGTGCCGGCGGTGAGCTCGAATTGTTCGACCGGCTGCCAGACATACTGGGCGAAGGCGCCGAAGAGCTCATAGCTCGAATCGTCCGCGACCGGGCGGTTGGAAGCATCGTAGAGGAAGGGGTTGGCACCACGCTTGCGGTAGCCTTCCGACTCCACGGTGTCGCGGTAGTAGTCGAGGCCGTAGACGAGCGAACCGTCGCCGAGCGGCGATTCGAAGGAGACGTCGAAGCCGAGGGTATCGACTTCCGCGATCTGGTAGCGGCGGTCGGTGGCCGACCGGTACTGCGCCTCGGAGTCGCGGCCGGTCTGGTAGGACACCGTGGCGTTCCAGCGCTTGATGAAGGCGGAATCCTCGTTCTCCTGCTCCACCCGGACATAGGTCAGCGAGCGCTCCTGGTCATAGACCCGCGAAACATAGCTGCCGGGCGCGGCGACGTGGCCGGAGTGCTGCCAGCCGGGGTTGAAGGCGGTGGCGTGCCAACGCGAAACCGCATCCTGGTTCACCTGCTGGTGGACCACCGTCAGCGTGGTCTGGTCGTTGAGCGCGAAGTCGAAGCGGAAATCGAGGTCCTGCTCCGGGTAGCCGGTGCCGCGCATCAGGCCGACCGCCGAGTCGCGGATGTCGCCGTAGTCCTTGGCGGTCACGCCGAACATCACGCCGTACTGGCCGCCGACGCCGAACGAGCTCTCGATCCGCCCGATGTGCGAGTCGTCGCCGTTTCCACGGTACTCATAGTAGGCCGCGCCGTGGGTGAAACAGGCGCCGTCTTCCTCGTCGCGGAAGCCGGAGGACTTGGTGAAGACGTTGGCCGTGCCGCCGATGGCGTCGGATCCGTAAAGCACCGAACCCTGGCTCTTCACCAGTTCGAGGCGGTCGATCGAGTAGGAGTCGATCGTGTTCCAGTACTGCACCGGACCGCCACGCCAAGTGGAATTGTTGACGCGAACGCCATCGACCATCAGCAGGTTCTGACGGCCGGTGAAGCCACGGACAAAGGGGGATCCGTGGCCGTAGGCGGTTTTCTGCACCAGCACTCCGGGGGTAAATTGAAGCGCCTCCGGCAGGGTTCGCCGGGTATTCTGCTCGATGTAGGTCTTGTCGACCTGGTTGACGGTGTAGGGGACGTCGCTCTCCGCGGTTTCGATCCGCGAGGCGGTGAGCACGAGGGGATCGAGGAAATCCTGAGCCTGGAGGGCCAAGGGGACGACGGGCAGGAGATGGATAAGGCGCATGTGCGGGTCCGTAAACGGGCCAACGCGAGTTCTCTTGGGGAAAAACTCCGGGGATTCCAGGCCCACCTCCCGCATCCCCCCCCGGCGGCGTCGAAAGGCCGATTTTACTCGATGATTCGGAATGGCTTACTATTAGTGCGTTCATGATTTCTCGCGGTGGAGTGATTCACGGTTGCCAGCGGAAACCCCGCTTGTTGGCCCTGCTCATGGCAGCAGCCGTAGCCGGAGATCCAGCCTCCGCGGAGGTCTGGACCAACGCGCACGGCCAGAGCTTCGAGGCGAATTTCGTCCGGCTGGATGGCGAGCGGGTGATTTTCGCCTTCGAGAACGGCCGCCAGTTCCTGACCCAGCTCGGCGAACTGAGCGCGGCGGACCAGCTGAAGCTGCGACGCCTCGGCGCGAGCGCCCCGCGGCCGGTCGCGGCGCCGAAGAAGCTGAATTTCGGCCACCCGTGGCCGCGGGAAATCCGCATGGACGGGCCTTCGCAATCGAGGGTGATCTCGGAAGACCCGGAGCAGAAGCGCTTCGTCTACGAAAGCCCCCATTACCGCTTCACCTGCGACGTTAGGCTGACCCCGGACGTCCTGCGGAACTTCGCGATGATGTTCGAGACCACCTACAAATATACCACCGCGCTGCCACTGTCGCTGACCGGCGGGTGGGAGAAGAAGGGCCGCCTGGAGATCCTCCTGTTCGAGTCGATGCAAGGCTACGTCGGTGCCGGCGGCGGGCCGGGAACGGCGGCGTGCTTCCGGCCGTCGACCGGGGTGGTGATGGCCCCGCTGGTGAGCCTCGGCTTGGAAAAGACCCCGACCGGATTCTCGCTCGACACCAAGGGCAAGAACGACGTGCTCATCCACGAGCTGGCCCACCAATTGACGCCGGCGAACTACATGCGGGACGAACTGCGCAACGGCTGGTTCGTCGAAGGACTGGCCGAGTATGTCTCCACGACCCCCTACAGCTGGGGATACTTCCGGCCCGACCCCCACGGCAATGCGGCCCGGGCCTACGTCACCGCCTATGGCGAGGACGAAACCACCGGCCGGGCGCTGGGGACCAAGATCGTCGCGCCGAAACTGCAGAACTTCATGAGCATGGAGTACCGCGAGTTCTCCGGTCCAAAAGCGAACTTCAACTACGGCTTCGCCCTGCTGCTGACCCACTACTTCCTGCACATGGAAGGCAACGGCCAGGCCCGCCGCATCACCGCCTACCTGCAGAAGCTGACCGACGGCGCATCGTACAAGGAGGCCCTCGTGCCACTGTTGGGAGGCAGCAGCTTCCGTCAGCTGGAAAAGGAAGTCGCGGACGCCTGGCGGAAGAAGGGCGTGGAGATCGTCTTCAAGCACTAGGCCCTCACTCGGCCCGATTCACCGGCCGCCCGGTCGCGTCGACCAGGACCGGGGATACCACCAGCAGGGTGCGCGAACCGTCCGGGTGCGTCTGGACCTGCAAGCGGGAACTCCCGTCGGCAGCGTAGCCGCGCCCTTCGATCCTAACCTCCTCTTCGACCACAAAACGCATGCTCGTGGGATCGAAATCACCTCCAGTGACGCTCAGGTCCATGTCGAGGGTGTGGCCGAATGCCAGGACATGGGGGGTGGCACGGTAGACCACTCCGACCTTGTGCTCTTCGAACTCGTTGGGGGTACCGGGGACAGGCTCGATGATTTCCCGGACCACCTCGATCGTCGCCTCTTCCCCACCCCGTGCAGTGACCGATTGCAGTGTCATCACCTCCACGCCTTTTATCTGGGAAAGCACGTGAACCAGGTTCTGCAGGTCATCGTCGCTCATCGCCGACTTGTCCGGGACAGTCCATTCCAGACCGGCAGGGATCTGCACGAGCTTGGACTCCAACTTGTGCTGAAGCGGCCGCCCTTGGCAGAGATTGAAGATTAACTCCGAAACCCGCGCCCGGTCCGCCGGCGTCGAACCGGTGAAGACGATGTGGCCGTGGGCGAGAAACGACACGCTCCCCGGATCGTCGAGTTCCAGACCCAGCGCCTTCAAGCTCCCCGCGAGATCGGTGCCTTGCGGGCTCCCGCTCAGTGCCGCCAGCCGCGAAAGGAAATCAGGGGGCACCACCTGGGACGGCAGGGCCATCGTGGACGGCGGCTCGAAACGGAACTCGGCATCCTCGCGCACGACCTTCATCCCCGCCACGGCGGCGAGCAGGCGAAGGGAAGCCGTGAAAGTCGCGGGCGGCAACTTCACATGGAGCACCCCATCCACGCCGGGCGGAACCACGAACACCAGCGGAACCGGGACCTCCCCGGCCTGCAGGCAGGCGTCCTCGTACGCCCCGCGGAGCTTTTCCAGCGCCGCCGCCAGGGGGAGCCCGTCGATTTCCACCGCGGGAAGGTAGAACTCCCGCAGCCGCGCCGGGCTGTGGGTGGGGCGGGTGATCACGGAATGACGGCTTGAGAACTTGGTCGGCAGCCCGCCGGCAGCTTCCTCCACGCTCTGGGGCTCACCACCCGGCATCATCCGGGTTGACGCACCCGACACTTCCGCGGGATCAGGCTCAGACGGACGCGCGGCGATCCAGATCGCCAGCAGCGCCAGCAACCCGATGGCCATCAAGATCCGCCATTTCCTCATGATCGCCGACAGTGACCGGCCGGCCGCCGGGAGCAAGGTCATTCGGGAGCGCGGTCCGGCAGCGGCGAACTTCGTCCTGTTCCACCAACGGGACTTGGTTAGCTTGGCCTCCCCGATGAAAAAAGCCCTGTTCCCCCTCTGGCTCGTCGCTGCCACCCCCCTCGCCGCCATTCCCGCGAGCACCACCCTGACCCTCGTCAGCGAGCCGGACGTCAACCGCATCACGGTGACGGTTGATCCAGGCGCATTCCCGGACACCGACACCACGACCCTCACCGGGTCCGTCGATGCCGCCTTCGACATCGATCCCCAGGCCGGCACGACCGATGAGCTGACCCTGTCGAATGGCCGGGTAAACGGCACGGCGATGAATTTTTCCGGGGGATTCGGGTCCTTTGGCTACAACATCAACATGACCGGTCTCTCGGCGGCGATCTCGACGATCGCGCCGCCCGGCTCGGTGAATCCGGCCAACGGCCAATTCCCGGCGGAAGAGCATCAGTTCGTGATCGACCAGGGCTCCGTGACTGGAACGGCCCTCGGCAACCCGGTGAGCACAGGTTTCACCCCGGAGAGCCCCGCCGGCGGTGCCGGGACGGGAACCGGCACGGTGACCCTCACGCCCGCCGGTGACCTGGACGGCTACCGGAACTTCAATGTGGTGGTGACTTTTCCCGTGGCCATCGATGACACCTTCGACGCCGACGGCACCCCCGTAGCCGTGGTCGCCACCGGCACCATCAAAGCCGCCGGCACCGTGCAAGTTCCGCTCAGTGCCTACGTGGCCTGGACCGTCGACGAAGGCATCCCCGGCGCGGAATTCGACGCCGTCCCGGCGGGCGGCAGCGTGCCCTACGGCGTGGTGTGGGCGCTGGGACTCGGGGCCGCGGACAATCCCCTGCCCCATCTGCCGATGCCGGATCCGTCGGCAAGCGGCGGCTTCGCAATCACGCTCCCGCCCGGCGGCTCCGCCGGACCGATCGTGGTCGAAAGCTCGGACGACCTGGACGAGTGGCTGCCGGTCGCCGCGGAAGACCTCAGCCCCGCGCTGAATCCCCTCCCGGCCGGCACCAGTGGCACGGTGCAGGTGACCGCGGATGGCAACGACCGACGCTTCGTCCGCCTCAAGGTCATCGAACCCTGACCGGGCTGGCACGCGCCGCCACTCGTCGAGCGGTGGTGGGCGAGACAGGGCTGCAATTGTCATTTCATTGGTATTTTTGCGACACTTTCCCTCGCAAATCCGCGCCCTCGCTTTGATCCATCCGGGAGAGCCGGCTACAAATTCCGCCTAAAACCGCGGTTTTGTGCGGATTCGCAAGTGGCGCGTCGGAATCGGCTTGGGGTGGTATTTCCGGTGCTTTTTTATTGCATGCAACTTCTCCCGCCGGCGCAGGGACCCGTCGTCGGATCCGGGAGGGATTGCGAACCGAAACCGACCCCATGAAACCTGTATCTTTTCACCACTGCCCACCGCTCGCCGCGGCCCTGACCCTGGCGGCCACGGGCCACTTGGTCGCCGAGACCGTGAACCTCAGCACGGCCGATGGCTTCGGAGCCACCTCGTTCAACGCCGCCGGCGGATGGTCCAATGCGGCCGCGCCGGTTGCCGGCAACGACTACGTCGTCGCCATCGAACGCCTGCGGACTCCGACCGATGTCGCCGACTACACCTTTGCCGGCGATTCGCTGGCGGTCTCCACCGCTACCGGGAAGCTTTCCTACAAGGTCAACGGCAGCAGCACCATCACCGTGCCCGACCTGATCCTCGACGGCGGTATCATCGACCACATCAACGCCTTCGACCAGATCTTCACGCTGGCCGGTGCCGTGACGGTCAACGGCACCGGGTCGCGGATCTCCGCCACCCAGGGACCGATCATCGTGACGGCCACGGTCGGGGGCAGCAGCGACCTGACGGTCCTCGGCAACCTCGGGGTCACCTTCGCGGCGGAAAACACCTTCACCGGTGACCTGATCGTGAACGGAGCCTTCGTGCTCTCCGAGACCGGCTCGCTGCTTTTTGAAATCGGCGCGTCCGGCGTGAACAACAGCGTCACCGGCACCGCGGGCGCCACCTTCAACGGCATGTTCGACATCGACCTGAGCGGCGCGGGCACCACGGTCGGCGACACCTGGACCCTGGTCGCGGCCGACACCCTGGCCGACAGCTACGGGACCGGCTTCATGGTGGTCAGCGGCAGCGATCCGTGGACCCGGGTCGAGGTCACCCCGGCCTGGTCGGTGTGGGTCTCGCCGACCGGCGACTACCAGTTCGACCAAACCACCGGCATACTCCGCCGCGTCGCGACGGATTCCGACCAGGACGGGCTCCCGGACAGCTGGGAACAGGCGAACTTCGGCATCGCGACGTCCAGCAACGACGGCAGCGGCGACCCCGACGGCGACTGGTGCAGCAGCTACCTCGAATACCTGTCGGACACCGACCCGGTGCAGGCGGCCTCATTCCCGGACAGCGACAGCGATACCCTGCCCGACGGCTGGGAGTTCACCTTCTTCGGCAACCTGGCCGAAGGACCGGACGGCGACTACGACACCGACTGGAACAGCAACCTGGTCGAATACACCAAAGGCACCGATCCCACCGCCACCTTCGACTATCCGGACGAGGACAATCTCGGTTCCGGTGACGGCATCAACGACGGCTGGGAGATCCACTACTTCGGCTCCATCGCCGCCTGCAATCCGGACGCCGACAGCGACGGCGACCTCTTCAGCAACATCGACGAGTTCTGGGCGGACACCGATCCCACCGAGCAAACCTCGTCGCCCGACACCGACGATTTCTTCGCCGGCGACGGCCTGCCGGACGGCTGGGAGGTGAAGTACTTCCGGACCGGCAACGAGGACCTCGAAACGGTCATCGCCAAGTGGGGCCCGAACGACGACCCGGACAACGACGGCTCCCCGAACTTCGCCGAGTTGGGTGCCGGCACCGACCCGGCCGATGCCGCCTCACATCCGTCGGCGCTCGCCTACTGGCGCTTCGAGGAGCGAACCGCGGGCGTGGTGCCCGTCGGCGACAACTCCGGCGGCAACCAGGCGAACACGGTCATCGACTCCTCGGGTTGGGGCAACCACCTGATGACCTGGCGCGACTACACCTCGCCGTACTACCAGACCGTCCTGCCGTCCGCGACGGTGCCGGCGACCGGCGAGTCGAACACCGCCTCGCTCGGCTTCGCCCGGGATGGCGGGAACCTCTTCATTACCGACAACATCTACAGCTCGCCCGGGACCGCCCTGCGGACCTACCTGTTCGACGAGTTCACCATCGAGGCCAGCTTCAACGCCTCTCAGATCAACAACTGGCAGGTGGTGATCGGCAAGAGCGGCAACCCGGTGGGCGGTCAGCCTCCCTTCTCGATCAAGCTGCGCAACGACAACTACCTCAGCGTCGGCATCGTCGACGGCTCGGGTACGGCCCGCGAGGTGATCGGGACGCGGCTGGTCGAAGCCGGGGCGTGGTACTCGGTGGCCGCCACCGCCTCGGACAGCGAGCTCAAGCTGTGGGTCAAGGCACCCGGCGACGGCGCCTACGTGCTCGAGGGCAGCATGGCGATCCAGGGTGCCTTCTACAACTACGCGGGCCTCGACGCGCCGTGGGTGATCGGTCTCGGGAAGTGGAACGGGGCGGATGCCGATCCCTTCGGCGGCAGCATCGACGAGGTGCGGATCACGCCCGAAGTGCTCGACAACTCGCTCTTCCTCTTCCACGAGGAGGGAATCTCGACGCCTTACTCCGAATGGGCCGACACCAACATCACCGACCCGGCCCTGCGCGGCGAGAACGACGATGCCGACGGTGACGGCACCACCAACATCGTCGAGTTCCTGCTCGGCCTCGATCCGATGGACGGCTCCTCGTTCTTCGCCGCGGTCATGGACGGCTCGGAACTGTCCTGGCCGGCCGCCGACGGCCTGAGCTTCACCATCCAGCGCAGCACCACCCTGCAAGCGGGTTCCTGGAGCAATGTCGGCACCGTGGTGTCTACCGGAGGCACTGCCAGCTGGAGCGATCCGGCCCCGCCGGCCGGCGCGGCCTTCTACCGGGTCGACCTCGCGACCGAGTAGGACCCTTCATGGTTCTTTGAATCGTTCGAGCGGGCATCCGGGAAACCGGGTGCCCGTTTTTTTTTCGGGCCCGGATCAGGCCTCGAATCCGCTGTCCGGCGCCAGATTGCGGCCGGTCGCGGCCGCCACCGCGAGGGTATCGCAGCGTTCGTTCTCCTTGTGGCCGGCGTGGCCGCGCAGCCACTTCCAGGTGATCTTGTGGCCCGTGGTGGCGGCGGCGAGCCGCTCCCACAGGTCGCGGTTTTTCACCGGCTGGTTGGACGCGGTCTTCCAGCCCTTCGCCTTCCAGCCCTTGAGCCAGTTCTTGGTCATCGCGTCGATGACGTAGCGCGAGTCCGACAGCAGCTCGATCTCGCAGGCCTCCTTGAGGGTCTCGAGCGCCACGATGGTGGCGAGCAGCTCCATCCGGTTGTTGGTGGTCCGCGCGAAGCCCTTGGAAAGCTCCAGGCGGTGCTTGCCGCAGACCATCACCACCCCGTAGCCGCCGGGGCCCGGGTTGCCCTTGCAGGCCCCGTCGGTATGGATGACGACTCGTTTCATTGGAAAAGCGCGGACCGGGGGTAGGCCGTTGCGCTACCGGGATGCAAGACTTGCCGCCGGCTTTCTTCTCCCTTTCCGGCGCGGCCCCTGCTGATAGAAGGGGATCCATGCTAACAGACCTCCTCCGTGCGCTCCTTGGCATCGCCGTCCTGATCGGCGGCTGCGCCCTGCTTTCGGAGAACCGCAAGGCGATCAACTGGAGGCTGGTCGCCGGCGGGATGTCGCTGCAGCTGATCCTGGCGCTGTTGTTCCTGGTGGTCCCCGGCGGCAGCCAGGCCTTCGACGCGCTGGCCCGCTTCTTCGTCTGGCTGACCGGCTTCTCCCGCGAGGGTGCGGTGTTCGTGTTCGGCCCGCTGGCCGATCCCGCGGCGGAAGGCGGGATCGGCTTCGTGTTCGCCTTCCAGGTGCTGCCGACCATCATCTTCTTCTCCGCGATCTGCTCGCTGCTCTACTACTGGGGCATCCTGCAGAAGGTTGTGTGGGCCTTCGCCTGGGTGACCAAGAAGTTCATGAAACTGTCCGGCGCCGAGTCGCTGGCCGCCGCCGCGTCCGTCTTTCTCGGCCAGACCGAGTCGCCGCTGATGGTGAAACCGTACATCGAACGGATGACCCGCAGCGAGATCTACGCACTGATGACCAGCGGCATGGGCACCATCGCCGGCGGCGTGCTGGTGGCCTACATCATGATCCTCGGCGGGACCGATCCGGCCCAGCAGCAGGCCTTCGCGAAGTTCCTGCTGTGCGCCTCGTTCATGGCCGCGCCCGCCTCGCTGGTGGTCGCGAAGATCCTGATCCCGGAAACCGGCAATCCCGATGCCGCGCTGCACGTGTCGAAGGAGCGGCTGGGCGCGAACTTCCTCGATGCCCTCGCCAACGGCACCGGCGACGGGCTGAAGCTGGCGCTCAACGTCGGCGCGATGCTGATCGCCTTCATCGCCTTCGCCGCGCTGGTCAACGCCGGCCTGACCCTGGTCCATCCCGGACTCTCGCTCGACAAGCTGCTCGGCTGGGTCTTCGCCCCCTTCGCCTGGCTGATCGGCGTGAACGGCGGCGACGCGACCAAGGTCGGCTCGCTGCTAGGGACCAAGGTCGTGTTCAACGAGTTCGTCGCCTACACCAAGCTCGGCGAAATGAAGGCGGCGGGGCTCGATCCGAAGTCGATCTACCTCGCCACCTTCGCGCTCTGCGGTTTCGCCAACTTCTCGTCGATCGGCATCCAGCTCGGCGGCACCGGCAGCCTGGCACCCAACCAGCGCCCGACCCTCGCGGCGCTGGGATTCAAGGCGGTGCTCGGTGGCACGGTGACCACCCTGATCACCGCGACCCTTGCCGGTGCCCTCTACCGCTGGGTCGCCGGCTGATCTTCAGAGCCGCGCCACGCATTGGCCCACCATCGGAAGGTAGGAGGCGCCGAAGAGATTCAGGTGGTTGAGGGCGTGGTAAAGGTTGTAGAGCGGCTGTCGCCGGCTACGATCCGGAGGCAAGGCGCCGTAGCTTGTTAGAAAAGGTGCCGGCAGCGGTCCGCCGAACATTTCCAGCATCGCGAGGTCGGTCTCCGGGTCGCCGAAATAGGGCGCGGGATCGAAGATCACCCCGGAACCATCGGCGAGCGCGGCGACATTGCCGCTCCAGAGGTCGCCGTGGAGCAACGACGGTGCGGGTTCGTGATCACCGAGGCAGGCCTCCGCCGCGGCAAGGATCGCGTCCTCGTCGAGCCGGTGGCCTTGCCCGTGGGCGAGCTGCACTTGCGGCCGCAGGCGGCGCTCGAGGTAGAACTCGCGCCATGACTCGGCCGGGCGGTTCAGCTGCGGCGTGCTGCCGATGAAGTTGTCGTGGTCGAGCCCGTGGTGATCGCCGCGGACCGCATGCAGCGCGGCCAGCTGGCGGCCGAGGCTTTCCCAGCCGGCGGCATCGGGCGGATGAAGGTCGAGCCACTCCAGCGCCAGCCAGCCCTCGCCCCGGCCGAGCACCCGTGGCACGCGAAGATGCGGTGCCAGCAACTCCAGCCCCCGCGCCTCGGCCTCCAGCAAGGGCGCCATCGCCCTGCCGGCGGACTTGGCGAAAATCACCCGGCCGTCCGCCAGATCGAGCCGCCGGGCATCGTGGATGTTGCCGCCGCCCACCGGCTGCGCGCGGGTGACGACCGACCCGAAGGAGGCGGCGATGACGGAATCCAAGTCAGACATGAGCCGCCCATTCCTCGCCTCTGCGGAGCACGGCGGCAAGGCGCATCGCCCCGCCGCCGTCAGCCTGTCACGACGGGGAGTTCACCACGATCCGGACGAACAGCGGCGGAGCGACGCCGGTGAAAGTGACGGTGACCGGGATGTAGCCGCCGGACTCCGTCCCCGTGGCGATTGCCACCCCGTCTTCACCGTCGACCGCGATGTCCCAGCCGACGAGCCCGCCGCCCGACTCGGCGTGCCAGGTCACGGATCCCAGCTCGGCCGGCATCTGGAAGGTGTAGGTGAAAACCCCCGCGTCGTAGCTTCCCGCCGGCAGGATCGCGGAATCGGGAACCGCGGGATCGCCGCCGAGGAACCATTCAAGCAAGGCACTGATCCCGTCCTGGTCGCCGTCGTCGCCGGCATCGGCGATCCCGTTCAGGTCAAGCCAGCCCAAGAAAGGTTCATCCAGCACCAGGGTCGCGGTCCGGCTGATGGTGGACGCCCCGCCGGCGGAGGTGACCACGACATCGTACCCTCCGGCCTGCGCGGAACCGAATCCGGTGATCTCCAGCCACGAGCGGGTCTCGCCGGGGATCGCGACGCCCTCGAAACGCCATTGGTAGTAGAAGGGTCCCGAACCCGCCACCTGGACCGACAAGGTGGTGCTGGCACCGCTGGCCAGGCTCCGCGACGACGGCTGGGAAAGCAGCACCGGCCCCGCCTCCGAGGAGCCCGCGGCCGCCGGGCGGACCAGCACGTAGAGGTTCTTCGTCGTGTAGGAAGTGGCGTTGCTGCCGAAGGTCCAGTCCGGTTCTCCGGACGGCCTGTTGCCGATGCCGAGGTCGCTGACTTGGCCGGCATTGGCCCCCCAGTTGTTGTAGGCGAACAAGACCCGGCCGGCATCGTGGTCATGGACCTGCATCGAGCCATGACCGCCGGACGTCATGGTGTCACCGAAGTCGAAGGCGCTGTTGCTGGCGCCCGGGACGCCGAGTCCGTTGGTGGCGGTGTAATTGCCGCCCCAGAATTCGATGTTGCCGCCGCCGAGTCCCTCGCGGAGTGCCGTGTCGGGATAGATCGAGGTGACGTTGGTGGCCACGTTCAGGTTGCTGACATCCTGCTGGAACGGCGTGGCGGTGACCCGCGTCGAGGGCACGCCGGTCTTGGCGACATCGCCGGTGAAGCCGTCGAAGGAGGTGTAGATCCAGGTTCCGTCCAGCTCCATCAGGTAGGCGATCCGGTCGAAGCTGCGCGGGCCGAACTTCGCCTCGTCGATGCCATACGGGATGGCGTTGAAGTTCCAGCGCGGCGAGGCGCCGGGAATCGCGAGCTGATAGACCAGGTCGTAGCCGCCGATTTCCGAGACGTTCCCGAACACCGCCGGCGGCGCGTAGGAGGTGAACGAGGTGGCGGATGCCGGGGCGATGGGATTGCCCGCGGTCGAGCGGTCGCGGACGCCGCTGACGGTCACGTTGTAGAGCGTGCCCGGAGCTTGGGCGGTGGTGGCGAGGGCGATCTCAAGATTGCCCGGCAGCAAGGTCGCGCCGGTGACTGTCACGCCGCCGTCGACGGTGAAGTTCGCGGGATCGGCCGAACTGTCGGCGACCGGTTCGCTGAAGATCACGCTGAAGCGGTCGAGGGTCGTCGACGGGACCGCCCGGCTGATCGTCGGCGCAATGCTGTCACCGTTGCCCGGCAGCACGAAAATGTGCAGCAGCCGGGTCTCGTTGATCGTCGGTCCGTTCTCGGCGAAGGTCCAGTCGATGCCGTTGTTCACGGGCGTCGGGTTGTTGCCGATGCCCATGCACAGCGCGTTGGTGGTGTTGTTGGAGGCTCCCCAGTTGTTGATGGCGAACAAGGTCTGCCCGGCGCCGTGGTTGTGGACCTGCATCGAGCCGTAGCCGGACCCCGTGCCGGCGCCGCCGTCGCCGAAATCGAAGGCCGTGCCGCTCGCCCCCGGGACTCCCGCGGCATTGCTGCCATTGTAGTTGCTCGGCCAGAACTCGATGTTGCCGGTGGTGATGCCGTTGCCGGTGACAATGCCCGCGACATTGGAGACGACGTTCAGGTTGGCGACGTTCTGCTGGAAGAACGCGCCCGAGTTGGTGTTCGGCACGCAGACCTTGCCGGCTTCCGCCGAGAAGGCGTCCATCGAGGTCCAGATGTAGTTCGCCACCGGATCGGTGGTCTTTTTCAGCTCGAGGTAGTAGGCGACGCGGCTGAACGAGGTGATCTCGGTGCGGTTGTCCACCGCGTAACCGGGGGCCCCGGCGCCGCCGCTGAGGTTGCCGTTGCCCGGCAGGTTCACCGTGGCGAGCAGCTGGTAGCCGGCCGACTCCGGGACCTTCGAGGCGACTCCGGCCGGGGTGGTGGAGCCGGGCAGGACGAGGGCGTGGAGGATCCGTTTCGAGTACGAGCCGGAGTTGCCCGCGAAGGTCCAGTCGGGCTGGCCGGACGGCTGGTTGCCGATGCCGATGTCGAGAGTCAGGTTGTCGGCCCCGGCGTGGTTGATCGCAAACAGCGTCTGGCCGGCGCCGTGGTTGTGGACCTGCATCGAGCCGTAGTTGTTGCCAGTGGTGTTGCGGGTGTCGCCGAAGTCGAGGGTGCCGCCGTTGGCTCCGGGGACGGCCGCCGCGTTCCCCCCGCCGTAGTCGTTCGGCCAGAACTCGATGTTGCCGGTGGCGATGCCGGTGCCGTTGATGACCCCGGCGACGTTCGAGATGACATCGAGGTTGCCGACGGTGCGCTGGAACACCGCGCCGGTGGCGATGGTCGGCGGGCCGAGCTTGCGGCGGTTCACCGTGAACGCGTCCATCGCCGTCCAGATGAACTGCGACGGCTGGCCGGGCTTCTGGAGCTCGAGGTAGTAGGCAATGCGGTTGAACGCTCCGGTGGCGTCGCGGTCGTCGTAGCGGTAGGCGGCCGAGCCCGCGTTGAAGTTGCCGGTGTCGGGGAGCTCGATCGAGGAGACAAGCTGGTAGCCGTCTGCCGCCGCGCCGACATTGGCGACAATCTCCGGCGGCAGCGCAGGGCCGGTGACCGCGATGGTCGAGCCGGGGGCGATCGGGTTGGCGTTCGGCGAGGCGTCGCGGACGCCGCCGAGCGTGAGCGTCAGCGCCGGACCCACCGGCTGCGGGGTGGTTGCCAGGATCAGGTCCCGGCGGTTGTCGGAAAGGGTGGCATTGAGGACCGTGACGCCTTGATCGAGCGAAAAGTTGGTGGCCAGCACCGACGACGGGACGATCGGCTCGGAGAACGTCACGATGACCCTCGTGCGGCTGAAGGTGGCGGTGGCCGCCACCGCGGTGGGCGGGGTCACGTCGCCGCTGGCGCGGACCAGGACCTGCAGGGTTTTGACCGTGTAGTTGCCGCCGTTGTTGGAGAAGGTCCAGTCCGGGCTGCCGCCGGGCTGGTTGCCGATGCCCAGGTCGATCCCGGTCATGAAGGTCTCGGATCCCCAGTGGTTGAAGGCGAACAAGGTTTCGCCGGCGGCGGCGTTGTGGAGCTGCATCGAGCCGTAGTCGCCGGGAGTCGGCGTGTCGCCGAAATCAAAGGTGCCGCCGTCCGCGCCGGGCACGCCCGCGCCGTTCGGCTCCTGGTAGTTGGTCGGCCAGAATTCCAGGTTGCCGGTCAGCCCGCTGCCGGTGGTGACGCCGGCAACATTCGAGACGACGTTCAGGTTGGCCACGCTTTCCTGGAATACAGCGCCCGACGCATGGGTCGGCACGCCGATCTGGTTCACGTTGTCGGTGAAGGCGTCCATCGAGGCCCACAAATACTTCAGCTGGCCGTTGGCGGACTGCAGTTCGAGGTAGTAGGCGACGCGGTCGAAAGGCCCGATCGCCGCGCGGTTGTCGATCTGATAGGGCACGCCGATCAGACGGAAGTTCGCGACGGCCGGCAGGTCGACCGATTGCACCAGCGTGTAGTCGGCGGCTTCCGGAACGTGGTTGTGATAGCCGCGCGGAATCGCCGGTTCGAAGGTCGCCGTGCTGTTCGCGGCGATGCTGTTCGGCACCGGCGTGAGACGATCCTCCACCCCGTTCACGCTGACGGTGTAGGTCGTCGAAAGCGTCTGCTCGCTGGTGGTGAGCGTGACCAGGCGCTTGGAGTCATCGAGCTCCGCGGCGGAGATCGTCAGGCCGCCGTCGATCGAGAAATTCGCCAGGTTTGCCGCGCTGTCCGCGACCGGCTTGCTGAACTTCACCGTGACATGGGTGTGGTCGGTGCTGCCGGTGGCGCTGACGACTTCCGGCACCGCATCGTCACCGTCCACACCGATCACCTCCTGGATCGCCGGCAACCAGGCGCCGGCCATCTTGTCGTAGCCGGTCTGGTCCGGATGCAACTGGTCGGGCATGTCCGACAGCGGCACCGCGGCGCGCATGTCGAGGAAGGTCACCCGCCGGCCCGCGGCGGCATGGGCATCGACCACCGCTTCGACGAAGGGATTGAACTGGGCCTGGATGTTCGAGTTCCTCGGCTCCTCGCGCTCCATCAGGTTGGTGACGATGATGTGCGCGTAGGGCCGAAGTGTCGCGATTTTCAGGATCAGCGCGTCCAGCCGGTCGATGGCCGTGGTGGTGTTGAAATTCTGGCCGAAGTCGTTGGTCCCGATGTGCATCAGCACCACGTCCGGGTCGGCGTAGCTTTCCAGCCAGCCGGCCATGTTGGTGTCGAGCTGGTCGATCCGCCAGCCGCTGTGGCCTTCGTGCTCCTTCTCCACCAGCAGGCCGCTGTTGACGGTGTGGCTGCCGATGTAGTCGACGTTGTAACCGGCTCCGGAAAGCAGGTTGTAGAGGGGGCCGCGGTAGCCGCCGCTGCCGTCGGGGCTGTCAAAGGCCGAGCCGTCGGTGATCGAGTCTCCCAAGGGCAGGATGCGGACGGGAGCCTGGCCGTGGCCAATGCCGGAGGACAAGAGCGAGCCAAGCAAAGCAAGGCCCGCGGGCGGAAGCCGGAGGAATTTCATCAGGGTTTCGGGTTTATGGAATGGTAGGACCTTCTGGCATGGCACGATCCGGAACAAGGAATCATCCACCGGATGCGTCGTGACTCCGCCGGCCGCTCGTTCCGGAGCCGATCGGGAGGGATCAGGATCGCCGGCGCCGGCGCGAACACGCCGCCATGCCGCCGAAGAGAAGCAACACGGCGGAAGCCGGTTCAGGAACCGAGGCGATGCCGTTGACGGAAATCTCGCGGATCACGGTGCCATTGAGTGAACCGATGCCGGGATAAGGGTCGCTGTAGACGAAGCGGATCCCGGTCACGTTGCTCGCGAATACCGCGCCGGGGGAGCTGTCGGTCACCGTGGTCAGCACCGCGAACCCGTGGTCCACCACCTCGGGAAAGCCGAGAGGGGCCGGCGGCGTGTAGGGTGTTTCGCCGTAGTTGCCGAGCAGGTTGAAGACCCCCGACGATCCGGTTTCGATCAGCACGCTGAACAGCTGGGAGCCGAAATAGGTGTCGCCCCAGCCGCACAGCGACGAGATGCTGGTGAGGTCGTAGCCTTGGTCGAACTGGAAGGTGATGGTCGCCGGGCCGCCGTTGAGACCGTCGAAGAAGGTCAGCGAGTTGATGTCGGTGGTCGGCAAGCTGAAGCCGACGGCCGTCCCGTCGTTCACCCCACCCAGGGGAAAGCCGTTGGACGGGGTGGTCCCGGTAACCGAGACCAACGACGACTGGCCGGTGGTGACCAGGCTGGGAGCAATGCCGCCATCGAAGAACAGGGGATCGTCATTGACCAGGTTGGACGAGACCACCGCGGCGTTCCCCTGCGCCACGGCGACCAGCAAGGGGATCCACTTCAAGGCGGGATGGCAACGGGTCGGCGATGGGGCTTTCATTTGGGACAAACGGCGGGAGCCAAAGTGGAGGAGTAACCGAAAGCACCGTCGAGACGATGGATTTCGATTCCAATTCCGTGCCAATATCTCCCGCCCCGGCGCGGCCGGCTGCTGTGACCTGATGCGTTTCCCCGGCGGGAATCCCCGCGAAAGCCGTTGCCGATTGCGGGGAGGGATCCGGGGGATCAGATCACCCCGAGTTCCTTGCCGGTCTTGACGAAGGCCTCGATGCCCTTGTCGAGCTGCTCGCGGGTGTGCGCGGCGCTGATTTGGGTGCGGATCCGGGCCTTGCCCTGGGGCACCACCGGGAAGAAGAAGCCGATCGCGTAGACGCCGTGCTCCAGCAGCTTGTCGGCGAACTTCTGGGACAAGGCGGCGTCGCCCAGCATCACCGGCGAGATCGGGTGGTCCTTGCCGGCGATGGTGAAGCCGGTGGTCGCCATCGCGGTGCGGAAGTAGTCGGTGTTCGCCTTCACCTTGTCGGCGAGTTCGGTCGAGGCCTCGAGCATTTCGAAGACCTTCACCGAGGCAGCCACGATCGGCGGCGCGATGGTGTTGGAGAAGAGGTAGGGACGCGAGCGCTGGCGCAGCAGGTCGATGATCTCCTTCTTGCCGGAGGTGTAGCCGCCGGATGCGCCGCCGAGGGCCTTGCCGAGGGTGCCGGTGGTGAGGTCGATCTTGCCGAAGAGCCCGCAGTGCTCGTGGGTGCCGCGGCCGCGGGCACCCAGGAAGCCGGTCGAGTGGCAGTCGTCGAAGTGGACGAGGGCGTTGTACTTGTCGGCCAGCGCATGGACCTGGTCGAGGTCGCAGATGATGCCGTCCATCGAGAACACCCCGTCGGTGGTGATCAGCTTGAAGCGCGCGCCGGCCGCATCGGCCTCCTGCAGCTTGGCCTCGAGGTCGGCCATGTCGTTGTTGTTGTAGCGGAAGCGCTTGGCCTTGCAGAGGCGGACGCCGTCGATGATCGAGGCGTGGTTGAGCGAATCTGAAATGACCGCGTCCTCGGGGCCGAGCAGGACTTCGAAGAGGCCGCCGTTGGCGTCGAAGCAGGACGGGTAAAGGATGGTGTCCTCGGTGCCGAGGAAGCGGCTGATGGTTTCCTCGAGGTGCTTGTGCAGCGTCTGGGTGCCGCAGATGAAGCGCACGCTGGCCATGCCGAAGCCCCAGCGGTCGAGCGCCCCCTTGGCAGCGGCGACCACTTCCGGGTGGTCGGCCAGGCCGAGGTAGTTGTTGGCGCACATGTTGATCACCTCGCGGCCGTCCTTGAGGCGGACGGTGGAGTTCTGCGTCGAGTCGATCAGGCGCTCGCGCTTGTAGAGTCCGGCGGAGTCGATTTCGGCGAGGGTGCCGCGAAGGTGGGAGGCGAGGGAGTCGGAGAACATGGCGCGCTTGTTTAACGGGGAAACAGCGGAAGAGGACGAGGAATTTGCGCCGGAGATTTGCGGATTCGGGCACCGGAACCGGGAAGGCGGCCGGCACCCGTCGCGTGGCTCCACACCTTTTTTGAATGGAACCGGTTCCCCGACGGTCCGAGCATGGAACGTGATGAAACTTCTGCGATCGGGATGGGTCCTCTGTTGGAGCATGGCCATGGCGTGTGCCGGCCTGGCGGATGAAAAGCCGGCGGCCAGCGGGGAGCCGGCGAAAACCCCATACGCTCCGGAAGACACGAGCGCACCGGAGAGCGTCAACGACGACCCGTTCTCGCCGGCATACACCGGGGTCGCATCACGGGCGAAAATCCCCGCGCAGCGGGGCGATGAGCAGCGGACCCGCCTCCGGTTCCGTCTCGAAATCTGGGAACTCGAGACCAAGGCGATCGCCCTGAAACTCGATGAAATCCACGGCCCCGGCGACCTCGCTTCGTGGCGCAAGGAGCTCCTCGCCGACGTCACCGCCAAATTGGTCCACGCCCCGGTTCTCGGTCTCGACGAGCGCACGGGAATGATCGCGGAATCGATTTTCGAGAGGATCTATCCCACCGAATACGAACCGCCGGAACTGCCGCCGTCGAACCTCGACCCCAAGGACGCCAAGCCGGGAAACAGCGCCTGGGAACGTTGGCTGGCGGCCGCGGGAAAGCATGCGGTGCCCACCAGCTTCGAAACCCGCAACACGGGCCAAACGATCGAGGCGGTGGTCCAGCCGGTCCGCGCGGAGCCGGGATCGTGGGACGCCAGCATCAGCCTCAGCGTCGTCGATCTCCCCGGGATGGAACATTTCGGGGCCGACGAGCTCCTGATCGGAATGCCGGCTTTCACCTCGGCCCGTGGGCGCGGCATCGTTCGCCTTACCGAAGGCGAATGGCGGATCTTCTCCGCCTTGGAAGCGCCCCGGAAGAAGCTCGAGGCCGGAGCCGGGACCCGCAGCTGGCTGACGCTGGTGCAGGTCGACCGGGTGCGATAGCCGGAACAAAAAAACGCCGCCCCGGCATTCCGGAGCGGCGTGGGGAAAGATCCCGGGATCAGCGGGTGGTCTTGGCCACACCCTTGAGGGCGGTCTTGACCGACTTTTCGAACTCGCCGTCGGCCGGATGACCGTGCCAGACCAGCTTGCCGTCGGTGCCGAAAACCATGGCGTGCGGGATGCCGTCGCTCTTCACCGGACCGGAACCGCCGGCCATCACCGGATAGGCGACGCGGGCAGGCTTGATCGCCTTGAGGATGTCTTCCTTGGTGCTGTTCTGGCGCTCGAGTCCGACCACCACCAGGCCCTTCTTCTGATAGCGCTTGGCCATCTTGGCCATTTCGGGAAGGCTGGCGATGCAGGGACCGCAATTCACGCCCCACTCTTCGACGACGACGACCTTGCCTTCGAGTTCGTCCTTGTTGAAGGCGGCATCATTGACGACTTCGGCCCAGCGGACCTGATCGACGGAAGCATCCGGCACGGCCGGCTTGTCTTTCTTGCCCGCCATGGCGGGAAGGGCGAGCGCCACGAAAGCGGCGAGAAGCGTTGGAATGGCTTTCATAGGAATGGGAGTGTTCGGAACGAACCGACGAGAAGCGTCCTAGGTTTAGGAATTTGTGCAATAATTTGCGCTTTCCATTCACGAACATCGGTTTTGCCGATCTTGGGCTCCGGAGAATCAATGAAGCAGCCTGTTGTGGCGCCGCGTTTCGACATGATAGAACGCCACCGTGGACCCATCGCAGGAACAAGCCTACCGCGAGGAACTGGAGCGCATGCGCGAGCGGCTCGATTTCCTGACCGCGGCCCATGCCAAGGAGATCGGCAATCTCCGGGAGGCCATCCGGCGTCTGGAGGACCGTTTCGATGCTCCGTTCGCGGAAGAAGCGCCACCGCCCGCGGTGGCCCCTGCCGAAGTGCCGCGACATGCGCACCCGCGCATCGAGGTGCACGCGGAGGT
The DNA here is from genome assembly GCF_014904755.1 of Neoluteolibacter marinus. Lineage (GTDB taxonomy): Bacteria > Verrucomicrobiota > Verrucomicrobiia > Verrucomicrobiales > Akkermansiaceae > Haloferula > Haloferula marina. The sequence goes on along the minus strand of NZ_JACZFQ010000090.1, from coordinate 65,831 downwards.
CCCGAAGGAAGGGCAGCCTCAATCCATCCCCGTCCCGACCCCTCTCCCGGATAAGACCACCGCGGAAGGCCGGATGCCGGACGCCGTCGCGGAGCCGAAAGGCTCCTTTGAACTCCGCTTCGGGCGAATCTGGCTGGTGCGGCTGGGGATCGGCCTGCTGGTCACCGGCCTGGTGCTGCTCGGGAACTACGCCTACCAGAACTGGATCCGCGACCTGCCGGCCGGGGTGCGGCTGGCAGCCCTCTACCTGGGCTCCGGGTTGATCTTCGGCACCGGCACCCAACTGGCAAAACGGGAGAACCTGCTGCGCTTCGGCGAGGTGCTGGTCGCCGGCGGGCTGGCCTTTTTCTACTGGTGCACCTTCGCCGCCCATCATGTGCCGCGGCTGAAAGTCGTCGACTCACCGGTGCTCGCCGGGGTCTTGCTGCTGGCCGCCGCCGTGGGAATCGCGGGGATCTCGCTGCGCCGTGACTCGCGGGCGACGGCGGTGATGGGAATCCTGCTCGCCTCGTATGCGACCGTCCTCCAGCCGCTCGGCTGGCTGTCGGCGCTGTCGAATGTACTGCTCGCCGGGGCCGGCACGGCCCTGATGCTGCGGCCCGGCTGGGCGACCCCGGGGATTGCCTCGATGGCCGGCACCTACGTGGCCTTCCTGTGGTGGCAACTGGCCGGCGGGTCCGGCAGCCGTCCGGAAGATCCGGCGGCGCTCTGGTACCTGCCGCCGGTGTGGGCCATTTTCGCCCTACCCGGGGTGCTGGGGATCTCGCGGCGTTTCGACAGCCTGACCGATCGTGGCAAGGCGTGGTTCGCGGGGGCCAACAATGCGGCCTTCTTCCTTCTGTTTTCCCTCGTCTGGCTGATGCAGCGGGGCGACGCCCACTACTGGCGAATCCCCGCGGTTTTCGGCGCGGTGCTGCTCGGCCTGGGCATTGCCGGTCGCTCCAGGAACACTGCCGGCGGGGTGCATGTGGCCCAAGGGCTGGGGGCGCTGTCCCTGGCGATGGCGCTCAAGCTGGAGGGCTATCACCTTCCCCTCGGATTTGCGATGGAAGCCCTGGCCCTGTCCTTGGCGTTCCGCCGCTTCGGGGGAAGGAGCGAGCTCGGCTTCGCGGTGCTGGCGACGGCCGGCGCGATGTATCTGTCGCTGATCCCGTCCGGTCTGAATGCCGATGTTCCGTTGTGGAGCCGCTCGCTGGTGGCCCTGCTGCCGATGGCGGCCGCGGTTCCGCTCCGCGGCGGCGGAGTGAAGTCGGGACTCGCGGATCTCGCCCTCACCGCCTCTTCATTTGTCCTGGTCGGGGGCGGCATCCTGGCGTGGGTCGTTTGCTGCCACCACCTCGGGGTCGACGAACGGGCACCGGCCTGCGCCGTGGTCGCGCTGGCATTTTCCGGGTTGGTCCTCCGCTTCAATCCCGGCCGGCGCTGGTTCGAGTGGGGATGGTTGGCGCTGGTGTTCGCCGTCTCGGTGGTGCCGATGCTCCACCCGCCGGAACATGTCCCGCCCACCTGGTCCCCCGGAATCGCCGCGGGACTCCTGCTGGCTGCCCACGCGCTGTGGACACGCCTTGGCCCGGACGACGATCCCTCCGGGGTCCATCCGCCTCTCAAGTTTCTGGTCTGGGCCACCGCGGTTGTTGCCGGAGTGGCATTGATCGCGATGATCGATGCCTTCCGATGGGAAGCATCCGGCTCCTTGGCTTGCCATGTCGGCGCGGCCTTGGCGCTGGCCTTCCTCGGCTGGCGCCTGCTGCCGTCGCCGCCGCTGCTGGTTGTCGCATCGTTGATCCTTCTACGCGCCGCCGGCCATCAAGCCATCATCCCCGGCGCTTCCAACTTGCTTCATTTCCTTCCCGCAGCCGCGGCCTTCGGTCTGCTCGCGATGGCGGGCCCGAGATCGTTGGCCGGGATCCTGGCGCGTGTCGCGGCGGTGATCTCGTGGTTGATCGCTTGGCACCGGATCGCGCCGGAATCGGCCGCCGACATCGTGGCGGCCAGCGCCTTGGGCCTCGGCGCCTGGACTGCCTGGAAGCGTTCCCGGGCCCTGCCTGAAAGCTGGGTCTTTCTCGGCTGGTCGGCCTTCCAGCTGCTGATGCTTCTCACCGGCCGGCCCTGGGAGCCGCTGGAACCTTCCCCCGCTGCCCACGGCTGGGCGGTCGTCGCCGCGGCAATGGCCTGCGGCATCCTGCTACGCCCGGCCGACGTCAACCAGCAAGCGCTCCGCCAAGGCATCCTCTACACCGCTTGTGCCCTGCTCGCGGCCTGGTCAAGCCAGGTGCTGGTCTGGCACTTCGACTGGAAACCGGTGGCGATCCTGTGGACCATGCTCGGCTTCGGCCTGGTGAGCGGGGGCTTGTGGGGGAAGATCGCCGCCCTCCGCCACGCCGGATTCGCGCTGCTGGCGATGGCGCTGGTGAAATTGTTCTGCGTCGACGTCTGGGACTTCGCCGCCTTCACCCGGGTCGCCGCCTTCATCGCCTTGGGCGTCGCACTGGTGGTGCTGGGCTTCTTTTACAACCGCTTCGCGGAGGTGCTGAAGAAGCTGTTCGAAGGCGATGCGGCGGAATCCTAACGCCCCGCACCTGCCTCTCGGAACGCCGGGTTACTTCACCGGCTCCTTGTCGAGCTCAAAGGCATCGTGCACCGCACGGGCGGCGTCTTCGATGCGGGTCTCGTCGACGGTCACGGCGATCTTGATCTCGGAGGTGGAGATCATGCCGATGTTGATCCCGGCGTCGCCGAGCGCCTTGAACATCCTCGATGCGACCCCCGAGTGGGAGCGCATGCCGATGCCCACGGCGGAGAGTTTCGCGATCCCGCCTTCGGTCTCGATCGCCGCTTCGCCGCTGATGTCGGCGAGCACCGGCTTGAGCGCGGCCTGGGCACGGCCGAGGTCGTTCGAGTGCATGGTGAACGAGTGCCGCGCCATCCCGTCGTGGGCGATGTTCGACACGATCATGTCGAGGTTGATCTCCGCGTCGCCGAGCGCGCCGAGGATCTTGCCGGACATGCCGGGGACGTCGGGGATGCCGGTGATGGTGACGCGGGCTTGGGAGCGCTCGATGGAGACTCCGCGGATGACGACGTTTTCCATGGCAGGATGTTCTTCGAGCACCAGTGTGCCCGGATTGTCATTGAGGGATGAGCGGACTTCGAAAACAACGCCGAATTTCTTCGCGAACTCGACCGACCGCGATTGCATGACCTTCGAGCCGGACGAGGCCATTTCCAGCATCTCGTCGTAAGAGATTTCCGGCAGCTTGCGGGCGTTCGGCACCACCCGCGGGTCGCAGGTGTAGACGCCGTCGACGTCGGTGAGGATCTGGCAGACGTTGGCACCCAGCGCGGCGGAAATGGCGATGGCGGTGAGGTCGGATCCGCCGCGGCCGAGGGTGTGGATCATGCCCTCCGGCGTGACGCCCTGGAAGCCGGCGACGACGAGCGTCTTCCCTTCCTCCAGCGAGCGCTTCATGAACTCCGGCTCGATGTCCTGGATGCGGCCGCGGGTGTGCGAGCCGGTGGTGGAGATCCCGGCCTGGCGGCCGGTGACCGACACCGCGTCGACGCCGATTTCGTGCAGGGCGAGAGTGACCAGCGCGATCGACTGCTGCTCGCCGGTGGCCAGCAGGACGTCCATCTCGCGTTCCGCCGGGTGTTCGCCGAACTCCTTGGCCATGCCAATCAGCTTGTCGGTTACACCGGACATGGCGGAGACCACGGCGACGACCTGGTTGCCTTCGTCGCGGGTGCGTTTCAGGCGCGCGGCGACGTTGCGCATGCGATCGATGGAGCCGACGGAAGTGCCGCCGTATTTTTGCACGATGAGGGCCATGGCCGGGAACGGGGCGGGAGTGAAGAGGACGAGTCCGCCAATGGCAAGCCCGCGGTGGGGCAGCGGCCGGGCCGGGAAAAGAGGAAATCCCGGACATTTCCAGCCCAGCTCCCCCTGTCCCAAATCTTAGGGACAAGACAGAATCCCTCCATTCTGCCAAGTTCCTCTCATCCGAAGGGAGCAATCCCCGGGGATGAAATAAATTTCATGACGAAATTATCGGGGTCGCACGGGTGTGCGACCCCTTTTCTTTGCCTGGATGGCGAGAATCAATTTGCCGTGATCTTCTCGATTCCGGCAGCTTCCCCGCAACATGCCAGGCCGACGAAAGACCCGGATCATTGCCGTCGCCCTCGTGCTGGTCTCCCTCGCCAACATCGGCCTCCTTGCCTCGGTCTCGGCCAATGAGCAGCTGGTCGCCCGGGGCATCCGCTTCACGCTGACCTGCATCCTGTCGCTCTTCTTGTTCCGCGGGGCTCCCTGGGCCCGCGGGGTCGTCGCCGGGCTGTGCACCCTTGGCGTCCTTGCCTCCGTGATCGGCGCGGTTCCGATGCTGTTCCGCCGGATCGCCATGATGGTCCCCGGAACCGTGGAGAACGGGTACGCCGACGCTTCGGGGATCGTCACCGTGTTGTGCGTGTGGATGGTCCTGATGGGAATCTTCTTCGCCTGGGTTGCCTGGACCCTGACTTTCGACAAGCAGGTCGCCACCTACTTCAAGTCCCCGGGCTAGCGGTTGCAGCCGGCACGGGCCGCGAGGGTCACTTCACCGCCGCCACCTTCGGGATCTTCCGCTTCTGCTCCCGCAGCGCCCGGATGATGGTCGGCGCGGCGGTGACCCGCAGCCGCACCCGGTCCCCGGAATCGCGCGACCACTGGAACAAGAGATCGACGGTCCGCCCCTTCACCTCGACGGGAAAGACCGCCTGGCGGTGGTCCCCCGGACGGTGGAAGTCGATGCGGTCCAGCAGCGAGCGCATCTGCACGTCGTCGAAGCCGCCGTCCACCACCTCGCGGATCCATTCAAAGACGAAGGGCAGGTACTCGGTGGAGGTCCGGATGACGGTGCTGCGCCGCGTGGCGTAGGCACGGTTGAGCTCATCGATCATTTCCTCGGAGCTCGACTCGCCGAGCCGGTCGTAGCGCAAGCCCCAGCGGCGCTTGAGTCCCCACGCCACCACCAGCGCCACCGGCCACCCCACGATGGCCGCCCAGATGATGCCTCTGGCAATGGTTTCCGCGTTTTCCGGCATCATGATCCGGGGATGTTAACCGATGACGCGGGATTGGAAAGGAAGCATTGGATCCGCCGCTCGACAAACCCGGCGGATCGCCAAGCATCAGCTCCATGAAATCCGCCTCACCGGCCGTTCACCGCTCTCCCTCCGGAGCCGGGGGAATTCTTTGTCTCGGCCTCCTGGCGGCCTTGCTGTGCCGTCCGGCCGGTGCCGCCGGAACCAAGGTGACGGTCATGAGCTTCAACACGTGGCATGACTGGAGCCAGGTCGACGACGGCTTTGCCAAGGCCGAAAAGGCGATCCGGGCCTCGGGCGCGGATCTGGTCGGCCTGCAGGAATCGTCGCCGGAAAGCGCCCGGCGGATGGCAAGGTCCCTCGGCTGGCATTGTGCCGCGGGGGGCACCGGCTCGGTGCAGATTCTCAGCCGTCATCCAATCCTGGAAACCTACTCCGGCAGCGGCATCGGCCGCGACCGCCTCATCGGCGCGCGGGTCCAGCTGGCGGGAGACACGCCGCGCGAGGTGGTGATCTATAACACCCATCTCGACTACCTGCACTACGGGCCCTACGCCGCCCGCGCGGAAGGAGCCACGGCGGCGGGTGTCCTCGCGGAAAACAACCGTTCGGAGCGCGTCGCGCAGATCACCGCGGTGCTGGCATCGATGAAGGCCGCGCTCGCTTCCGCCGACACCACGCCGGTCTTCCTAACCGGCGACTTCAACGTGCCCTCCCATCTCGACTGGACCGTGGCCACGGCTTCCTCCCACGGCGGGCTGGGCCCGGTGACCTGGCCGGAAAGCCGGCAGGTCGCGGCGAGCGGCATGACCGATTCCTTCCGGGCCTGCCACCCGGACCCGCTGGTGCTCCCCGGCACCACCTGGTCGGCGATTCACAAGGGCGACGAGCCACAGGACCGGATCGACTTCGTCTACCACATGGGCCGCTCGCTCCGGGTGCTCGAGGCGCGGACTTTCACCACCACGGTTGAAATTACCGTCGGGGCCTGGGGCACCGACAAGTCCCCGGTGGAAGGCAACACCTGGCCGTCCGACCACGCCGCGGTGCTGGTGACCTATGCCGTCTCAACGGAAGGGGAACCGAAGGCGGGTGATCAAGGCTCCGACGGGGTAAGCAGGTAGCTCATCAGGTCCTTCACCTCCTGCGGGCTGAGCGTGCCCAACAAGCCGGGAGGCATGAGGGAGACCGGCAGCGCCGTGCTACTAGAAAGATCGGACTTCTTCACCGTAGTGACGGCCCCGCCGGGCGCGGCGAACCTGAGTTCGTCGGGGGTTTCACCGACGCGGACGCCGACGATCGAGCGACCATCGACCAGCGAAACCTGATAGGCGATGGCATCGGGGTTGATCGTGGCGCTCGGATCCTCGATGTCCCGCAGCACGCTGGCGTAGTCGCGGTGGACGGTGTTGCTGAGGTCGGGACCGACGGCGTGGCCCTCGCCGTTCATCGTGTGGCAGGTGAAGCAGGTCGCCTTGCCATGAAACAGCGCGCGGCCGTTCCCGCGGTCGCCGCCGGCGATCTCCGGGATCGTCGCCTCGCGCAGCGCGGCATCGCCGGGCCGGGCGAAGGGCAGCAAGAACCTGCCGGTCCCGAGCGGCCGGGGCACCCTGCTGATGGCGGTGACAAAGGTCGCCTCGAGCTGCGTCAGCGGCGTGGTGACCTCGATCTCCAGCGGATGCAGGCCATCCCCGGTGAGCGTGATGCTCCCTTCGTCCCCGCCGTTGATCTTGAGGCGGCCATCACTGTCGAAGGACAGGGTCGCGACCTCCGGTTCCGGAGTGTAGTCGAGCTTCGATCCGGGTTGCACCGACGGCTGGAGCAGATGGCTGAGGTCAAGCTGGCAACGCAGCTTCAGGGTTCCCGGCTTGGCGAAAAGCTTCCGTGCTTCGGCGTGGAAAGCACTGCCGCGGGTCAGGACCTCCGAAACCCGCGGGTCGGGATGGGGCAACCAGCCGCTCCAGGAACAGCCATCCTCTCCCTGCCAGCTGGCGGCAAGCCCGCCGAGGGTGTGTACCAGATCGATCGCCCCGGCCTGGGGAATGCCGGCCTCCCCGCGCGGCACCTCCAGGGTGATCGCATACGGATCCGCGATGATACGCGGCGGGCTGGTGATCACCAGGCTGCGGCCGTCATCCCCGAGGGCCGCCGACTTCACCGGCAGGCGGAAACGCGGAGCGTTCTGCTGGGCGCGGACAACCGCATAGCCGGGTCGCATCGTCTCGAAGCGATCCGCGGCGTCGACAAAGCGCCCGGTTTCAAGATGCACGCGGCCGGCAAGGTCGGCCCAAGTGTGGCGCGGGAGCGGTCGGTCGAATTCGACCACCGTGGTCGTCTCGTCCGCCGCCCAGGCGAGAACCGGCTGGGGTGCATCGGAGCCGGCGTAGCGGATCTTGAAAAGCCGGCCCATGCCCGAAGGACCACTGCCCCAGTCGGGAGGTCCGCTGTGGCAGCAGAGGACCAGGTCACCCTGCGGGGAGATGGCACAATCCATCAGCAACATGCCGACCCGGGCGATCAGCTGGTTGGCGGCGACATAACCGGCCGGGGTCTTTGCCAACGTCGTGCGCCAGAGCTTGCCGCGGGATTCCCCGGTGACGATCGCGTCGTGGGCCCAGAACTCCGGGCCGAAGCGCGGGCGGTTTTGCGCCGGCCCATTGAAACGGAAGCCGCAGGTGCTCTGGTGCTGGGGCGCGTAGTCCCAAACACTGGGCTCGTCGACCACATCGGGCAGCAGTTCCGGGTGCCGCGGCGGGAAGCCGTAATGTCGCCCGGTCTGGAGATGGAGCAGCTCGTCGAAAGGATTGCCGTTCGGCAGCCAGGTCGCCCCTTCCTGGTCGGTGGCGAAGAGCTCGCCGTGCTGGTCCCATTGCAGCGACATGATGTAGCGCAAGCCGCTCGCCAGCTGTTCGACCTGGCCGTCCGGCGAGATGCGCAGCAGGCAACCGCGGCGCTTGTCCGGCGCATAGCCGGGCTTGCCGGTCTTCACGGCGTCGGGCGACCACACGTCGCCCTCGGCCTTCTGCCAGTAACCGTTGCCCGGATTCGCGCTGCCCATCGTCAGGTACCACGAGCCGTCGGGACCGGCCGCCAGGGCCATCGCGCTGTCGACGCGGCGGTGCATCAGGTTCGGGTCGTCCTGCAGCGCGGGATCGTCCCAGCCTTTGAGGACGGTCTCCCGTTTTTCCGGAATGCCATCGCCATCGGTGTCGCGGAAACGCACCAGCTCGTCGGCGAGCAAGGCATGCGGCATGCCGTCCTTGACCACCAGGCCCAGCGGATAGTTGTCGGTGGTGGCGGTGGAAAAGGTATCGGCCCGGTCCTCGAGGCCGTCGCCATCGGTGTCGCGCAAGACGTGGAAGCGGCCGTCGTAACCCGCGGCGAAAAGCCGGCCGTCGGGCGCGTACTCGATGTTGTTGAGGTTGCTCAGTTCGACCGGCAGCTCCTCGACGGTGAATCCGGGCACGAACATCTGCACCACCGGGGCGTCCTTCGCCGGTTCCAACGGCACCTCACGCGGGGCATCGGGATCGGCTGGACGCAGGAACGCGGCATGCTTTCCCTGCAACCAGCCCTCCACCGCCGCGATCTCGTCGTCGCCAAGGCTGCGGCTGAACAGCAGGACCTCCGCGATCCGCCCCTGGAAGAAATGATGCATCTCCGGTTCCACGAAGCGGGCACCGACGGCCACGCGATCGAGCACCATCGAAACGTCGCCCCGGTCGCGGCGGCCCTGCGCGACCCCGTCGGCCCGCAAGCGGGTGCCGCCCGGTGCCCCGGTCACGGTCAGCAGGTGGCCTTGCGGCAAGGCGAGCGGCGCCAGCAGCAGGTTGCTTTCACCGCTCTGGCCGGCGCCCTCGACATTGAGGAAAGGGGCGGTCCCGTCGCCAGACGCGGCACGGCCGAGATCGATGTTGAGTCCGCTGGTGTAGTCGTTTTCTCCGCGCTTTGCCGCGCTGAGGATTGCCGGGAAGTCGCCGCCCGCTCGATCCGGTGCGGTGACGAGGAAGGCCGTGAAGCCCTTGCCCGCCACCGGTTCTGTTAGAAGCGCGGCAAGGTAGTCGCCGCCGTCGAAGGCCGCGCTGCCATCGCGGAAGGACGGCCTCGCTTCCGCGCTCCACTGGACCAGATGGCGCGAGCGGCCGGACGAGTCGTGCCAGATCTCCATCCCCTGCCCGTTCTCCAGGCGGTTCATGTAGTGGGCCTCGCGGGCCTCGTTCTCGCGGGTCGCGTCGAGCCACAGCTCCAGCCCGTCCGTCACCGGGATGCGGCCGTCGGCCCAGCGGGCGATGTCGCCGCGGGCGGGGATCGCGAGGAAAAGGAGAAGCAGCGCGTGGAATCTCATGAAGCAGGTCCTGCCGACCATGGCAAGAAAGTGGGAGGCGTGCCAAAACCCAATTGGCACGCCTCCCGGTTTCAAATCCCGATGAACCCAAACATCAGGGAGCTTGCTCGACCGCCACCCTCATGAAGCCCTTGCCGGGGAGGTTGTTCGATCCGTCGAGGCTGAAGGTGCGCCAGACATAGCCCGCCGGCGGCAGGTCGTCCGGCGACGGCGGGACCACCGCGCTCGCCTCCGCCGTGACCGGGCTGGCGAAGGTGCCGAGGTCGAGGCTGCCGGCGACGGCATAGGTGTAGCCGTCGACCGTGGCGGTCGGTTGCGGATCGGCGCTGAAGGTCGGGTTGCCGCGGACCGCGATGGTCATCAGCAGTTCCTTCTCGCTGCCGGCGTCACCCCCGTCGGCGGCGAACTGGAAGGCCTTCGGCCCGTCGGCGGCATCACCGGGCGATCCGCCGAGCGCGAACTCGAGGAAGTTCGGGCTGCCATCCTTGTCCGGATCCGCGCCTGCGCCGATCACCAGCGGATCGGTCTCGCCGGGGAAGTGGCTGGCGATCCACGAGTCGAACGGCGTGCCGGCGGTGGAAACCAGCGCGATGTTGTTCGAGTTGACGCCGTTGTTGTAGTGGTAGTCGACCTCGTAGCCGTCCGGCAGGTCCTGCACGGTGAAGGTTCCACTAAGGCCGCCGTAGCTGGCGATCACCAGCATCGGCACCGTGGGTGCCGCGAGCACGTCGAAGTCGAGCACCGCGCCCGGATTGATGACCAGCGCCCCGTTCACCACCAGCTTGTCCGCGGTGGCGCCGTCGATCTCGCAGGCATAGGTGCCGTCGATCGTGGTGGCACCGGCGGTGAAGGTTCCCGCCGAGGCTCCCGGGGCGATGGTGCTGCCGGCCGGGACCGCGAGCGGACCCGCGATCAAGCCGGTGCCGCCGAGCGTGCCCGCCGCGACCGTGGTCGTGCCGGTGTAGCTGTTGCTGCCGTTCAGCAACAAGGTCCCGGCCCCGGTCTTGGTCAAGCCGCCCGCAGCGCCGCTGTCGACGAGATTCTGGCCGATCGCGATGGTCTGGCCGTTCGAGTCGATCACCGCGCCACCACCGTTCACGTAGGCGGCATCGAGGCCCGCGAGGAAGTTGAAGGCCGCGCCGGTGTTGGCCTTGAGGACGCCGCCGTTGAAGTAGAACTCGCTGTTGCCCTCGGCGCCCTGGATGACCTGCCGGACCGTCAACGTGCCTCCGTCGAGGTGAACGGTGCCACTGGAGGTTCCGGCCGTCCCGAGCTGGAGCGCGGTGCCGTTGACGAGCACCTCGCCGGTTCCGGAGACCCACAAAGAGCCGTTGCCTTCCTGCCCCAGCAGGAGCGTCTGCGCCGCACCGTTCTGGGTGAAGGTTCCGCCGGAGACCTTGACCTCGCCGTTGCCGCCGGTGAAACGGCCGACGGTGACAAAGGTGCTGCTTTCGAAGGACCCGCCGGTCTGGTCGATCAGGCCGATCCCGGTGGCGCCCTTGCCGACGTAAACCTGCGAGGCGTTCACCTCGCCGTTGCCACCGAGGTGGATCGTACCCGTGCCGCCGTCGCCGACATTGAAGTCATCGACGTTGGAAGTGAACGACGCGTTGCCCTGCACGTTGAGCACGCCGGTGCCGCCGGCACCGATGCCGAGATAACCGGCGGTCTTGGTCACGCTGCTGTCGTCCGCGAGGGTCAAGGTGGCGTCGGTGCCCCCGAAGCGGCCCACCAGGATGGTCCCGGCCGCATTGTACTGCGAGGTGCCGTTGAGCGTCATCGTCGCCAACGACCCGGTGCTTTCGGCCAGATAGGTCACCCCGGTGTTGGTCCACACCGTGTCGTTCAGCACCACGAACTGCTCGCTGGCGTTGTTGGCCAGGCCGTTGTTGTAGCCGGTGCTGAAGTTCGCGGTCAAAAGCGTGGAATCCGTGGCGGTCAGGTGGCACACGCCGTTGTCCCCGTTGCCGCGGCCGATCGCGAGGAAGTTGGTGGTGGTCAGCGAGCTGTTTTCCAACACCAGGTCGGCGGAAACGTCGGGCGTGTTGGCCACTTGCATCTCGCCGATCACGGTGATGGCCTGGGCCCCCGCGCCACTCAGCGTGAGGGTCCCCTCCTGCACCTTGCAGCCCGGGCTCACCGCGCCGATCACGCTCGGCCCGTCGTTTGCCAGGATCAGGTTACCGGCGCCGGCCTTGGTCAAGTCGCCGCCGGCGGTGACGATCGGCCCGGCCAAGGTCAGGGCGTCTGCCACGGCGATGGTGCTGCCGGAGGCGGCGACGGTCAGGCCGCGATCGATGGTCACCGGAGCCCCGGTGTAGCTCAGGGTGCCGCCGTTGAGGACCAGGTTCCCCGGGTCGGAGGACGAGGCGCCGATCGAACTCGGGGCTCCGCCGTCGGCGAGGCTGATCGCCTCGAGGGTGCCGCCGGACACGGACGTCACGCCCAGGTAGTCGTTGGCCGTGCTCACTGTCACCGACGAGGTGCCCTTCTTGGTCAAGCCGGTGCCACCGGTGATCTTGCCGGTGCCGGAAAGGCTGAATACCAGGGTCGAGTTCTCGAAGACCACGCTGCTCGGCGCCACCGTTTCGTCGAGGGTGATGTCCTGGGCGGTCTCTTCGGCGAAGTCGTCGAACAGAACCGGAGCCGGGTCGCTGTATGTGGAGTCAAGGTAACTGACGAGGTCGAACCAGTTCTCGGTCGTGGTGTCCCACACCGAACTGTCGGAGCCCGTCCACGACGGTAGCGAAACGCTTTCCACTTCGACGTAGACCAGTCCCTGGCCCGCCCCGTAGTAGTCCGGGTCGTCGATGATCCCGGCGGCGCTGACCACCACCCCGTTCGGCAGGGAGCCAAGGGTGTAGGATCCACCGCCGGCCGCCGCGCCCTGGTAGGCGACCAGCGGAACCACGCCGACCGCGGGCCGGAGGTCGGCCAGGTTGACGGTGACCTCACCGTTCAGGGTCAGCGTGCCGGTGACGTTGAGCGGCGCGGCCTCGGGATTGCCGGCGATGTCGCCGAGGTCGATGTCCAGCGCGGTCGCCGCGGAGCTGCCGAGGGTGACATTCGCGGCATTAAGCGAGTTGATGTCACTGGTCTGGATCACGCCCAAGGTCGCGGCGTCGGCGACGGTGAAGCTGCCGCCGCCGGTCGAGTCGGAAGTGACCGCCAGCCGGCCGGCATTCACCTGGTGATCACCGGTGTAGGAATTCAGCCCGGAAAGCGTGAGCGACCCGGAGCCGGTCTTCACCACCCCGCCGGACGGGGTGCCCGCCGTGAGGCCCTGGGGAATCGTGACGTTGAAACCATTGGTATCCACCTTCAGGCCGCCGGCCTCGACCACGGCACCGGTGAGATTGGCGACGAAGTTCGCCTGGTTCGCCGTCGCGACGATCTGGGTGCCGTTGAAGTTCACCGTCGAGGTGCCGCCGCCGCCGGTGATCTGGCCGGTCCTGGCCGTACCGCCGTCCAGGTCGAGCGTGCCGGTGGTCCCGCCAGTCACGCCCAGCGTGAACCTCGCGGTGCGGAACTCCGAGCTGCCGGAAAGGGTCAGGGCGCCGGTGCAGTTGTTCTGTTCACCGATCCAGGTGATGCCGCGGTCGGCGGTGGTGCTCGGCGCCACGTCGACGATTCCCCCGCTCATCTCCATGGTGCCGTTGCCGCTGGCGCCGATGATGAAATTGCTGACACCGGTCTTGGTCCAGGTGCCGCCGGACATCAGCAGCGTGCCGGTGCCGCCGGCGCCGGTGTTGTTGCCGATCCAGATCTCGTTGGAGACGCTCAGGCTGGCATCGGAGAAATAGAGCGTGCCGTTGGAGCCCGAGTTGTTGCCGACCCGGAACTGGCCGTTGCCGCCGGAGGTGGTGACGATGGTGCCGCCGGTGACGGTGGCGACGCCGGTCGCGCCGTTGGCACCGATGATGAAGCCGTTGTTGCCGCCCTTGGTGATGGTGCCGCCCGACATGTTGAGATAGCCGGTGCTACCGCCGCCGTTGCCGACCTCCATCCAGTCGCCGACGGTCACCGACCCGGCGTCGAGGTTGAAAGTGCCGGTGCTGGAGTTGGTGGCGATTTCCAGATGTGCGCCGATCGCCAGCGTGCCCGCGGTGTTGACGTTGACCGTGCCGGTGCTGCCGGTGCCGGCGTTGCCACCGACGTAGAGGCGGCCGCCGACGTTCAGGTTGCCGGTGCCGGTCGCGAGGCCGCTGTAGGTGCCGTCGCCGTCTTCCGGATCTCCCAGGTTGTAGACGCCTGTCCCGCCGTTGCGGCCCGCGAACATCCAGTTCCCCGGCCCGGTGCCGGCGTCCCCTGCAAGGTGGTCGAGCTGGCCTGTCGCCCCGTCGCCAATGATGATATCCACCGGGGTGACGGAGATGGTCGCGTTGATGGTGGCGATGCTCGGCGCGGTGACGTTGATCACGGCATTGGCACCGCTCGGCACCCCGGCGGGCGTCCAGTTCGCGGGATTGTTCCAGTCGGGACCGGCGCCGTTCCAATCGACGGCGAACACCGGGGCGGCGCTGAAGGCCGAGGCTCCGGCAACAAGGCAGGCGAACCAACGGGAGTGCTGCGAGGCGGTGGCCAGCAACGAGGCCCGGGTGATCGGTGTCAGGCAAGGGGTTCTCATGGGTTTCGTCAGGATTTTGGTTAGGTTTTCCGGCCGGATGGCGCCCGGGAGTCGGCGACGCAGCGGCGGGTCGATACCGGGGATGCCCCCGGCAGCGGTTTCTGGGGTCTCCTCCAATGCGCCAAGGGCCCGCGCGAATCCGACACGCCCGCGAAAAAAATCCGCCGGCTCATCCGGCGGCCGCGCTCCCGACGCTCAGTCCGCCCCGGCAGCCGACGATGGACCGCGGGCGAAGAGTTCCATCGCTTCCCGCAGGTGAACGCGGGCCATCACCCAGTCGAACCAGTGGTAATCCTCTTCCCAACCGACTTCGGCGACCTCGGCGAACCTCGCGTCGATGATCTCCCGCGCCGCCGCCAGCTCGGAGGCCGACTGGTCTCCCTGGTGGAGTTCGAACAGCGCCATCGCCAGCAGGGTCTTGCCCAAGGCCACCCGGGCCGGAAGTTCCTCGCGGTAGGCGAGGCAACGCCGCGACCACAAGGCCGAGTGCTCGAAGCGGCCCAAGCGGTATTCCATCAACGCGATCGAAAGCATCCGCCAGGTCATCCGCGTCGCCTGGTCCTCGTTCACCAGATCCTCGCTCTTGCCGTCGAAGGAGCGGACCGAGACTTCCGCGAGCGGGGCCAGCCTCGCCATCATCTCGGCGTCCGCGGGCAAGACCAGGCAGCACTTGATCGTGCGCTCCGCGGAGATCGGGTCGGACGAGTGCCAGTAGCGCCCGAGCATCGACTTACGAAACTCCTCGTAGCCCGCGAGGTCGCCGAGTTCGATCCAGGCCGCGCTCGCCCGCACATAGTCGAGCGACGGCTGGTCCTTCCACTCCAGCTGGTTGACCTGCAGCAACGAAGAAAAGCGCTCCGCCGCTTCTTTCCAGCGGCCGGCATAGGCGTGCCACTCGCCGAGCGTGCGGTAGACCTCCGCCCCTTCCAGCGTCGCGCGACTCACCTTGAGGTCCTTCACGATCGCATCCGCGGCGGGATGGTTGCCGTAGCGCACGGAAACGACCGCCTGGGTGATCTTTTCACGCGTCTCCGCCTGCTCCCGCAACAGGGCCTCGCCGGCACGACCCGCTTCAGCTTCCTTGCGAAGTTCCACCTGCCGGCGCTCCGCCACCACCGCGCGGCGCCGGGCATCGCGCTCGCGCAGGTAGAGCCACGACGAGGCCGCCAGTCCCATCAACAGCGTGACGGTCACCGCACTGGCGGCGACGAAGGCCGCCTTGTTCCGCCGGACGAGCTTGCGGAACTGGTAGACCGCGGTCGGCGGGCGGGCGGTGACCGGCAGGTGGGCGAGGTGTCGCTGGACATCCAGCGCCAGCCCGTTGGCCGTCTCGTAGCGCCGCGAGCGGTCCTTCTCCAGCGCCTTCATGACGACCCAGTCGAGGTCGCCGGAAACCTGCGAGACCAGCCTGGGAACCTCGGCACGGCGGCAGCCGGCCGTCCGGGCCAGCTCCTCGCCGGCCAAGCTGAGCAGCATCCTCGATGGCCGCGGCGGATCGGTCGCGCGCAGCGTGCGGCGCAGCTCGTCGACTCCCGACTTCAGCAGCGTCGCCGCGTCGAAGGGGGTGCGGCCGGTCAGCAGCTCGTAAAGCAGCACGCCGAGGCTGTAGATGTCGCTGCGGGTGTCGACATCCATCCCGCTCATCTCCGCCTGCTCCGGACTCATGTAGGCGGGCGTGCCCATGATCTGCCAGTAGGCGGTGAACAGGGTCTTGTCGGTGAGCATCGTCTCCGTGGCCTTGGCGATGCCGAAGTCGATGACCTTCGGTACCGGCACCCCGTCATGGAGGGTGATGAGGATGTTGGACGGCTTGATGTCGCGATGGATCACGCCTTTCTGATGGGCGTGCTGGATCGCCTGGCAGACCTGGATGAAAAGACCCAGCCGCTCGCGGGTCCCGAGCCGGTTCCGGTCGCAGTAATCGGTGATCTTGAGACCCTTCACCAGCTCCATCACGAAGTATGGCCGCCCCGACTCCGTGGCCCCGGCGTCGAGCACCATCGCGATGTTCGGGTGATCCATCATCGCCAGCGCCTGGCGTTCGGCCTCGAAGCGGCGGATCACCGACTTGGTGTCCATCCCCAGCTTGATGATCTTCAGCGCCACCCGCCGGCGCACCGGATGGAGCTGCTCGGCCATGTAAACGACCCCGCAGCCCCCCTCGCCGATCTTCTCGAGCACCTCGTAGCGGCCGATGCGCGACCCGGATTTTTCCTCGGCGCAAGCAACCGTTCCGCCAAAAGGTTCCGCCGCGGCGCCATCGACCAGCGCCCGGAACCCGGCGAGGGTATGTTCGAAGAACCGTTCCGCCTCGTCTTCCGCCGCCAGCAGCGCCTCGACCCGCGATCGCTTCGCGGCCTCCCCGGCGCAGCGGGCATCGAGGAAGGCGCGGCGCTCCGCCCCGCGACCGATCTGCCGCGCGGCATCGAAGAGGGTTTCCTCGCCTGGGTTCCGTCCGGTCATCGGTGCTTCACTCCTTCATGCGCCATCGCACCGGCAAAACCCGGCAGGTCATTCGCAGCGCGTCCGGCCGCGGATGGATTGGAACAGCCACGCCTTGGCAAAGGCCCAGTGCCGCTCGACCGTGCGCTCGTTGACCGCCAGGTTTTCGGCGACCTCCTGGTTGGTCATGCCGCCGAAGAACTTCAGCACCACCACCCGCGCCTTGTCGGGGTCGCTGGCCTCCAGTTCTTCCAACGCCTCGTCGATCAGCAGGATCTTCTGGTCCGAGGTGGTGTCGGCGAGTTCCACGTCCACCAGGTCGACCCGGGTGCAATGGCCGCCCCGCTTGAGGCGCGACTTGCGGCGGGCGTTCTCGATCAGGATCCGGCGCATCGCCTCGGCCGCGGCGCCGAAGAAATGGGCGCGGTTCTGCCAGGTGCGGTCGCCGTTGTTGACCAGGCGCAGCCACGCCTCGTGCACCAACGCGGTGGCCTGCAAGGTCTGCCCCGCCAGCTCGTGGGCCATCCGCGAGATCGCCAGCCGCCGCAGCTCCTCGTAGACCACCGGCAGCAGGTCCTTCGACGCCCCGCCATCGCCGCGCCGCACCGACTCGAGGACAAGCGTCACCGCCTCCGCGGAAGTCCCGCCGTGCTGCTCGAGGGATGGGTGGTGGTTGTCGATCATCGCGATACGGGAGGGCTTGCGGGTTATTTCACCTCCAGAGCTCCCGCCCCCTCGGCGAGGAGCTTGCCGTCGGCGTCGAGGACCGAACGCCGGCCGTCTTGCTGGACGAAGGTCAGCTCCCGGCCGCCCGCGGGGACGTTTTCCAACCGGAAGTCCTCGTCGGTGAAAGGATCGAACCGGACCCGGTCGCGCGAGTCGGGGACCGAGATGCCGGCCCAGAACGAATACAGCGGATCGAGCCAGGCACTGTGGAAGTAGTCGACGACCTGGCGGCGGAAGTTCGCGCCGTCGGTCGGCCGCAGATGCTCCAGCGCGCAGGGCACCGAGCGGTCGCCGTAGATGAAGTGGCTGTCCGACCAGCGGCGGTAGAACTCGAGCCAGCCGTCGCGGTACTTGGCGCCGCCGGGGGTGGCGGCGACCGATCCCAGCGCGTTGCACATGGCGCTGTTGTTGTAGTTCCACATTGGGCCGTTCCAGCAGCAGTGGTAGACGTGCGGTTCGGCGACGCTGGCGGCGGTCGGCCCGGTCAGGCAGTTGCCGCTCCAGTACATCGGCGAGTTCTTCGCGACGGTGGTGATCGGGTACTCCGACCAGAACCAGTCCGGGTCGAAGAACCGGTCGAAGGCGGTGAAATACTGCGGATCCCGTATCATGCCGAAGAGGAAGGGCAGGAAGCCGTCGTAGCCGGCGGCCTGGTCGGCGAGGGCACCGGTTTCCGGGTCGGCGGAATAGAAGAAGCCGTCTTTCCAGTGCTTTTGCTTCACGGTTTCCAGCATCCGGTCGGCCTGGGCGCGGGAATCGGTGAAGCTCCTGGTGTTGCCGAGCTCCTCCATGAAGTGCGCCGCGCCGTAGAGGTTGGCGATCGTGAACGCGGCTTTGTCGAGGCGGACCGACTTCGCGTAGGGTAAGCCCTGCTTGTGACCCTCGACGTCGTGGCGCCAGTCCCACGGCTCGGGCTTGGTGAACTGGTAGAAGTTCGGCTGGTACTCCGCGCCGGTCGGCCAGCTGCCTTCCTGGACCGGGAGCTGAGGCTGGCCGTGGACGGGCACGTCTTTCCAGGCGTAGTCGGTGGCCGGCTGGGCGACGGCGGCGCGGATCTCCGGGTCGGGGTTGATCTTGTAAAAGTTCCACAAGGCCGCCGGGGTGAACTGGAGATAGTCGCGGTACTGGTAGTGGACGTTTTCCGCCCAGTTGAGGATGTGGTCCTTGCCCGGGGTGATGTCGCGGCACCAGCGGACCTCCTGGACCTGGACCGGGATCGGCAGGCCGATGACCGCGCAGAACCAGTCGCCGATCGGGCTCTCGTAGATCGCCGGCCGCTTGTAGGGATGGTTCGCGATGAAGCGCTTGGGGTCGTGGATGTTCCGCTTCACCAGAAACCAGCGATAGTAGTAGAGCTTCGCGAGGTCGGGATCGTCGGTGGTGAAGGCGGGCACCTTGGCGTCGAACCAGGCGTTGAAATCCTGTTCATGGCGCTTGAAGGGATCGGGATCGGCCAGCGTCGCGGCGACGCGGTCCGCCGCGTTGGTAGTGCCGGTTTCGTCGACCGCGAAGGCGAGCCGCAGGGTTTTCGTTTTCTGCGGCGGCAGCACGATGCCTTCGCCAAAGGCCAGGTCGCCGGAGGTGGAAAGAAAGCCGGTGGGGTTGATCGGCCAGCCGCCGCGCTTGCCCGGCGCGCCGCCGGAGATCCCGCCGACGTTGGTCTCGGCATCGAAGCGGACCTTGCCGTCGTCGCTACGGGTGAACTCCGGTGTTTCCAGTAGCAAGTCGACGGTGGTGTCGCCGCGGCTGTCGTTGAGGATTTCCAGCCGCGTGACAAAGACGTCGTCGCCGGTGACGCATTTGGTTTCCTTGATCGCGATCGTGCCGGAAAACGGGTAGCTGCCAGGCTTCCCCGACGGCAAGGGCCGGTAGTGGGTGATGCTCCAGGCCGGCGTCCACTGGTGGCGGGTGACCACCAGGTCGAGCGGCACGACCTCCCCGCCGACATGCTGGCGGACTTTGATCCGGATGACATCGGCCAGCGGGGTCTGGTGGCCGGCAGCGAAGACCCCGTTCATGCCCAAGGCGGGCGGGGTCCAGTTTTGCTCCGGCACCTGCGGGCGCCCGGACAAGTCGGGCTTCGACACGCGCTCGTCGTTGACCTCCTTGCCGGTCGTCCACAGGTCGCGGCCGATCAAATCGGTGCGCGAGGAGTTGGACAGGAAGCGGTTGACGTTGCCGACCGGATGCCGCGCCACGGCGGGCAAGGTAAGCAGGAGAAAGGAGAGCAGAGCCCGGGTCATCATGGGTTAGACTCCTACTCTCCCCACTTCAAACCCGTTTGGCTTGTAAAATTGCGTCACAAGAATCGACCAAACTTGCACGATTGCGAAGCGGCCCTGAGGCTTTCCGGAACTTCGCCCGCGCCGGACGCCCGACCGTCATGCAACGCCTCCTCAATCACAAGCTCACCGCGATATTCCTGCCCGCCCTGATCGGAATGGGAGGCGCGGCGCTTTCCATCAAGGGTTTCGAGGAATACGGCTGGAGCCTGTTTGTCGGCCTGCCGGTCGCCGTGAGTTTCCTCTCCGCCTTCTGCTGGAGCTACCGGCGGCCGATGTCGTTCGGCAGCGCCTACGGGGTCGCCTCGCTGAGCATCCTGGCGCTCGGCGGACTGATCATGATCTTCGCGTTGGACGGGCTGATCTGCCTGTTGATGGCCCTGCCGCTGGCAATGGCGCTGGGCCTGGTCGGCGCGGCGGCCGGTCGTTTTGTCGGGTCGTCGATCGGAGCCGCCGGGCGATCGACGATCCTTTCCCTGCTGTGCCTCGCCTTTCCCCTGCTGGTCGGCTTCGAACACGCCACCGCACCGGAGCCGGAACTGCGGGAGGTCACCACCTCGGTCCTGGTCGACGCCCGCATCGAGGATGTCTGGGACACCGTCATCGCCTTCCCGGAAATCCACGGCACGCCGGAGGCGATCTTCCGGCTCGGCATCGCCTACCCGGTGAAAGCCAGCATCGAAGGCCACGGCGTGGGAGCCATCCGCTACTGCACCTTTTCCACCGGCAGTTTCGTGGAACCGGTGACCGAGTGGGACGCTCCCCGGAGGCTTTCGTTCGACGTCACCGAGAACCCGCCGGCGATGAAGGAGTTCTCCCTCTACGACGACCTGCACGCCCCCCATTTGCACGGCTACATGACTTCCAAAAAGGGGCAGTTCCGGCTCTCCGAGAAGGACGGGCGTGTCCTGCTGGAGGGCACGACCTGGTACACCCACCGCATCGCCCCGGCTTTCTACTGGGGCGTGGTCTCCGATGAAATCATCCACCGCATTCACCTGCGGGTCCTCGGTCACATCAAGCGCCACGCCGAGGGAGCCGGACAAATCCCGGCCGCGATTGATTAAACCCCGCGGCCGTTGCGGACATTCCATGGGTGCCCGCCGTGCCCGGAGCGTGGACCCCGGTCCCGCCGAAACCCTTTGAAACCCGGCACGTCGTGGCGTTCACTGACGAAAACCCCGATGATTTGTCCCCGCCGAACCTGCCGATGGGCCGCGCTCTTGTCGCTGCTGGTCTCGCCCGCCCTGCGCGGCGAGGTGATCCTGCAGTACTTCAACACCCGCTGGACCGAGATCACGCGCCGCATGCCGGAACTCGCCGAAGCGGGCTACACCGCGCTGTGGCTGCCGCAGCCGGCCAAGTGCGGCTCGGGCGCGTACTCGGTCGGCTACGACCCGCTCGACCGCTTCGACCTCGGTGACAAGAACCAGGCGGGGACGGTGGCGACCCGCTACGGGACCAAGGCGGAGCTGCTGCGGCTGGTGGAAACGGCGCACCGCTTCGGCCTCCGCGTCTACTTCGACAACGTGATGGCGCACAGCGCCGGGCCACTCGACGACGTGCCGCCCGGGACCCTGCTGCCCGGCATTCCCGGCTTCGTGCCGGAGGATTTCCACCTGGTGAAACGGGAAGGCGGCGGCTGGCGCAAGGCCACCGACAGCCTCGACTACAACGACGAGTGGCAGGTCCTCAACCGCAACCCCTTCGCGTGGGACATCGCCCAGGAAAACCCCAACACCAGCTTCGACGCCACCGGCCAGAACGAGGGCACCGACCATCCGAAGTGGAGCGGTATCCGCCATCCGGGCCGGACCGAACTCTACCCGGACACCGACCTGCCCGGCGTGGCGGATGCCAACGGCGTGATCTTCCATCCTTTCGCCGACAAGGAGCCCTTCGTCGACGCCAACGGCAACGGCCGCTTCGACTGGACCGACACCAACGGCAACGGCCAGCACGACGCCGGCGAAGCCGGTGAAGCCTTCACCGACACCGGCGTCGACCCGACCGTGCCGGAACACCAGACCGCGGCGTGGGGCCATGGCGACGGCATCTACAACATGGGCAACCCGGTGGCAGAGGACGTCAATGGCATGCTGATCCGCTCGATCCGCTGGACCATCGACCAGACCGCCTGCGACGGCTTCCGCCTCGATGCGGTGAAACACGTGCCGAGCTACTTCTTCGGCTTGCAGGGCGGCGACAAGGACCCGTCGAGCGCCGGCTACCTCGGCGGCGCCCAGGCGCAGTTCAACCTGAGCCGCGGCTTCGCCGACTGGTCGAACCACCGCAACTCGTGCTACTCCACCAACGCGCCGCGCGACGACCTGATGCTCTACGGCGAGCACCTCGGCGCCCCGCCGAACCCCGCCGACTACCTCGCCGCCGGCATGCGGGTGGCGAACGACGACTTCCTCAACAATGTCGGCGGATTCGCCGGGATCGGTTCGACCATGGCGAACTACGATGAACCCGGTAAGTTCACCTTCGGCGTCAACGGCGGCATGATGTACTGCCTGAGCCACGACAACAACTACATGGCGGGCAGCGAGCGGCCGGCGGCCCACCAGTACATGCTGACCCGCGCCGGCCTGCCGATCGTCTACACCGACGGCTACAACCATTCCGCCGACCACTTCCCGAAGCAGGCCCACATCCCCTTCCTGGGCCAATACGGCCAGCAGTATGTCACCGGCTCGCTGCGGGTGCGGCGCGACTTCATCCGCGGCGACCAATGGCCGAAGTACCAGGGACAGGACGCGTGCGGCTGGGAATTCCGCGACTACTCCGAGAGCCCCGGCATGAGCGACGCCAACGCGACCACGCTGGTGGTGATGCATGCCCGCAACTACACCGGCGGCCAGCAGATGCCTTTCGGCACGGTCTTCGCCCCGGGCTCGCGGTTGAAGAACTACTCGCCCCACGGCGGCCCCTTCCATGCTTCGGTCGGCGGCGACGGCAAGTTGCGCGCGGACGGCAGCCTCGACCCGGTCATCATTCCCTCCGGCGGTTACTTCGCCTTTTCCTACGACGTGCCCGAGCTGCCGGCCCTGTGGCAGGGAACCGGCGTGGAGCCGATCCAGATCCTCGAGAACGGCGTCCCGGCCGCCACCATCGCGGTGGAGCGGAAGGACGGCGCCAACGGCGATCCCGCCTACACCCACACCGTCCAGGTCCCGCGGGTCACCGATCCCGCCAACCTGCGCTTCATTGCCCGCACCGACGGCTCGGCGAACAACGTGCTGATGAAGCTCGACGCCGGGATCGACCTGAACTCGCAGATGGGCTTCACCGCCGGCCGCGACAACCCGCCCGGGGTCACCCGCGACATGGTCGCCGGCTACGAGCAAATGCGCTTCGTCGCCCGGGCGGTGGAGAAATTCGCCGCGCGGACCACCAACACCGGCCGCGAGATCATCGGTTCACCGGGCGCGGAAACCTGGCAGTGCACCATCGGCAGCGCCGGCTTCACCCGCAACGACGGCGGCGGCGTCAGCACCGACACCGGCACCGCCGACTGGGTCTACCACGGCCCCGGGAACGCCGACATCAACGGCGTCGCCGGACCCCAGTTCTCCCCCGCACCCGCGGACGCCGCCGGCCAGCCGGTGACGGTCTGGACCAAGGTCGGTTACGCCGCCAGCGGCATCAGCCACGCCTGGCTCTACTACACCACCGACGGCACGACCTATCCCGAGGGCAGCATGGGCGCCGGCAAGGGCGCCACACAGGTCGCGGCGATGGCTTTCGACCACGATGGCACCGTCGACGGCGGAGGGACGCCGCAATGGTGGAAGACCACGCTGCCCGCCCTGCCCGACGGCACGGTGCTGCGCTACAAGATCGGCGTCCACAAGACCGACGCGCCGGACCGCTTCCCCTTCAGCAAGGACGACGTCACCCTCAAGCAGAACATGGAGACGATCTTCGAGATCGCGGATTTCGACGCCACGACCTGCACCGTCTTTCCCAATGCCGACAACGGCATTCGTCACACCGGGCTCCGTGAAGGATTCCATTTCGTGAGCACCCGCGCCTTCCTCAACCGCGGCGGGGCGGCCTCGCTGTTCAAGACCAGCAGCCGGACCTTCTACTACGACGTCGAGCCGCCTTCCGGCGAGATGGCCTTTCCCGCCGAAAACGCGACCATCGGCGGATCGAGCTACGGCTTCGTGGTGCTGACCGACGCCAGCGTGACCGGCGTGCAGTTCAACATCCTGGACACCGACGCCGGCAACGACGGCGCGGCCGACGGCAACGGTGCCGGCCAGTGGGCGGCCGCCACCGAGGTGACCCCGACCCAGCTCGGCACCAGCGGCTTCGCCCGCGAGTGGCGCTTCGACTACAAGCAGATCCCGTCGAGCGGTGCCGCGGTCGTCCAGGTGCGGCTGCGCGAGGCATCCTCCTCGCCCGACAACAACCTCGACGACGCCGGCGGCTGGTTCACCACCCTCACCCGCAACATCGACACCGGCTACCCGGTCAACTACCGCATCGAGTATCCGACCACCGACGGCGCCACGGTCGACATGAACTACCAGGCCAAGGTCTACTTCGACAAGAGCCTCGGCTACATCGCGGGCGAACCGGTTCCGGCGGCGCAGATGACCGGTGAATTCGAGATCACCCTGGACGGCGCGTTGATCCCCCGCGAAGGCTACACCTTCATCGCCGACGAGACCGGCAGCGAGAGCGCCCTGGCCTTCCACTTCCCCAATTTCTACACCGGCAATCCCGACCAGCTCTCGGAACTGCGGGCAACCTGGCAGCGCGGGAACATCACCCTGTCGGACATCCGCCTGGTGAAGGCCGCGCCGGGGGCCATCCTCGACAGCGACGGCGACGGGCTGCCGGACTACTGGGAAATCCAGCACGGCCTGGACCCGAACAACCCCGACGGCGACGAGGGCGCGGAAAGCGACAAGGACGGCGACGGGCTGAGCGCGATCCTCGAGTTCCTCGCCGACTTCGACCCCGGCGACCCGGCCGACGGCCACCTCCTGACCCCGGTCATCTCGCCGGACGGCGGAACCTGGCGCTTGCAGTTCCCGGTGATCCCGAACCGGATCTATCAGGTGGAAGCCTGCGACGATCTCGGCAGCTGGGAGGACCTCGGCGCGAGCTTCAGCGTGACGGAGGCCAACCCGATGCATTTCTGGACGGACCCCGCCCCGGTCGCCGGCCCGCGTTTCTACCGAGTCAGCATTCTCCTGCCGTGAAGACCCTCGCGCTCATCGCGGCCGGAAGCCTCACGACCCTATCCGCTGGCACGCTCCGGATCTCCGCCGGCTCGCCCGTCCGCCTGCCGGCCGCCGAGATCGAGGCGAACTACACCACCAGCCACCTCTTCCTCGACGAGGTGGCCGGCGACAGCGTGCCGGTGACCGTCTTTTTCGACCCCCAGACCCTCGGCGTGGAGAGCGCGGAAGTGCTCACCAACCTCAACCGCCGCGACCGCGCCGCGCTCGATGCCAACGGCGACGGTGTCCACGACGGCATCAAGCCGCCGGACGCCAACACCATCGCGGCCGGCGACGACGGCCACTACTTCAAGGCCCAGCCCATGACCGGCGTCAGCGGCGGCTACCAGGTCACCTTGCAGGCGGAGAAAACCGGCGCCTACCGCCTGACCGCCCGCTACCGGCTGAACGGCGACGCCCCGGGGACCTACCGCTACTACAATGCCGAGGAGACCAGCCCGGGGGTATTCAAGCGCGACCATTGCCTGGTCGTCTCACCCGCCACCCTGCGCGACATGGTGATGTATGAGATCAACACCTTGAACATCGAATCCGAAGGCATCGGCGAAAGCCTGCGCAGCACCTTCGTCGACCTGTGGGATGGCCCGGGCTCAACCCGGACCCCGCGCTGGAACCTCGACCACGCCCGCGGGCTGGGCGTGAACTGGCTGTGGTTCCAGCCGATCCACCCGGTCGGCATCGCCGGCCGCCACCTCAGCGCCGCGGACATCAACACCCGCAACATCAACCTCGGCTACGGCGATCCCGGCGCCACCACCTGGCGGTGGAACGGCGGTGCGCCCTACGAGGACGTCAACTATCCGTACGCGATCGGCAGCCCCTACGCGGTGAAGAATTTCTTCGAGGTGGAACCGCGGATGTCGAAGGCCAACACCCGCGCCGCGGCGATGCAGGAATTCCAGGACTTCGTCGCCGCCGCCGACAACGGCGGGTCGGACAGCGTCAACGTGATGCTCGACGCACCCTTCAACCACACCTCGTTCGACTGTGAACTCGGCACCCCGGGTGTCGGGCTTTTCGCCCCCGCCGCCAACGCCGGCGACGAGATCCGCAACCACGAGGCGCGCTTCTTCTCGCGCGCCGGCAACTACGCCCAGCGCGCCTACGACGCCGGCAGCATCGCGCTGGCACCCGACCGCGGCGACTTCGGCAAGTTCATCGACACCTACGATGTCTACTGGGGACGCTACGCCGCGCTGGTCGACGTGAACCCCGGCGGCAACGGGAACAAGGACAGCGAGGGCGACTGGTTCGACTACTCGACCGGCAGCGAGGGCGGCAGCGGCGATGGCAACGGCCACTTCGACACGATCACCCAAAACGTCTGGCGCTACTTCACCGGCTACTGCCTGCACTGGCTCGACCAGACCGGCTGCACCGCCGGCACCCCGCCCGCGGAACAGACGTGGAAAGGCATCGACGGCCTGCGCGCCGACTTCGCCCAGGGCATCCCGCCGCAAGGCTGGGAATACATCGTCAACGTCACCCGCTGCCGGAAGTGGAACTTCGCCTTCATGGCCGAGTCGCTCGACGGCGGCAACGTCACCTACCGCTCGGCGCGGAGCTTCGACATCCTCAACGAAAACATCCTGTTCGGGATGAAGGCGCTGGACGTCGGCTCGAACTCGATGACCAGCGGCTTCCGCAGCCTTTTCGAATCGCGCCGCGGCAGCTACGGCCAGGGCCTGGTGCTGCTCAACACCACTTCCCACGACGAGGACAACTACAACGACCCCTGGCAGGCCCTGCTGCGCTACGCCGCCTGCTCGACCATCGACGGCGTGCCGATGATCTTTCCCGGCCAGGAACTCGGCATCTCGACGCTCTACGGCTACGACTTGTTAGAGAAGAACCTCGGCAAGTTCATCCCGCACTTCAAAACCTGGAACTCGATGATGCCGCTGTGGACGAACAGCGACTTCGGCCTCGACCAGCTTCAGCCGGTTTACGCGGCGATCGGCCGCGCCCGCCGCGCCAGCCCGGCGCTGCGCTCGCCGAACCGCTACTTCCTCGACCTCGACGGCGGCGGCACCCACCAGCGGATTTTCTCCGTGGCCAAGTACGAGACAGCCAACGCCTCCCCCGCCACCAGCGACGTGGTCTTCGGCTTCGTCAACCTCGACCGCGACGCCGACCAGGGCGGCGACTTCCGGGTGGCGATCGACCAGGGCGGCACCAATCTCTTCGGCATCAAGCCGGGCCGCACCTACAACGTCCGCAACCTTGCCGCCTACACCTCCCTGGATGCCTCGCGCGACCAGGCCCTGCTCTGGGGAGGCGGCCGCAGCGGCAGCCAGCTCCTCGCCGACGGGATCGGCGTCGTGCTGAAGAAGGTCCCGGTCGATGCCGCCGGCTGGAGCGGCGCTCCCTACGAGGCGCAATTCCTCAAGCTCCTCGACACCACCGCTCCTACCCTCGCACCGGGCCAGCCCGCCGGCCCGAACGGCTTCGGCTACGCGATCGGAACCAGCGCCGCGTTCACCTGGGCCCCCGTCGCGGCCGACGCGGAAGGCGTCGTCCCGCTCTACCGGGTCACCCCGGTCATCAACGGCATCGCACAGCCGGACCTGTTCACCGGTCTCGCCAGGATTGAAATCACCGGCCTCGTTCCCGGCGACCAGGTGAGCCTCTCAGTCGCGGCCGTCAACCCGCACGACCCGGCCCAGGCCGGCCCCGCAAGCCCGGCCAGCGTGGCCGTGACCCTGCTGGACGGTGCGGCCGACGAGGACGGCGACGGTGCGGCCAATGCCGACGAGGAAAGTGTCGGCACCAACCCCTTCGACCCCGGATCGGTCTTCAAAGCCACCGGCATCGCCCGCAGCGGCGACACCGTGGAGGTGACCTTCGCGAGCGTTCCCGGGCGCATCTATCAGCTCGAAACCAGCCCCTCGATGGAGGAGGGATCCTGGGCCGAGGCCGGCGCGGCGGTCGAGGCCACCGCGAGTACGACGGTCATTGGCGTTGTCATCGCCGGTGATAAGCGCTTTTACCGGGTGCGTATCCTTGCCGACTAGCGGGCCGCCCGCTGGCTTCCGTTACCCTGAAAAACCCGTGTTTCGCGGGCATTCTACCGCATTCTGAAAACCCCGCTTGCCAGCTGTCGTAAGATGGCGCCGCTTATGAAATTTACTGCAATTCTCGCCCTGGCCGCCACCGCCTCCGCCGCTGAGATCGAGAACTCCCTCATTGCCGATCACCTCAATGATCCGATGGAGCTGGCGATCGCCCCGGACGGCGATCTTTTCGTGGTCGAGCGCGAGGGCCGGATGCTCCGGATCCGCCCGTCCACCGGCGGGATCTTCGAAGTCGGCCAAATCCCCGTCACCGCGCTCCGCAAGGCCGACAAGGACAGCCCCTGGGCCCGCGAGGACGGCCTGCTGGGGATCGAGCTGGACCCGGGCTTTGCCACCAACCACCGGCTTTACCTCTACTACAGCCATCCGGAGAAAATGCTGAACCGCCTGTCGCGCTTTGAAATGAAGGACGGCAAGCTCGACCCCGCTTCCGAAAAGGTCCTCCTCGACGTCCCGACCGACCGCCGCGACCGCGTCTGCCACCATGGCGGATCGATCCAGTTCGGACCGGACGGCCTGCTCTACCTCAGTCTCGGCGACAACACCTGCCCCTTCGAGAGTGATGGTTTCGCGCCGATCGACGACCGCGACGGCCACGAGCACGCCAACGCCATGCGCAGTGCCGGCAACACCAACGACCTGCGCGGCAAGATCCTGCGCATCCGGCCGACCGAGGACGGCTACGAGATCCCCGACGGCAACCTGTTTCCTCCCGGTACCGCCAACACCCGCCCCGAGATCTACGTGATGGGCTGCCGGAACCCCTTCCGCATTTCGATCGACCCGAAAACCAACGTCCTCTACTGGGGCGAGGTGGGCCCCGACGCCGGCGATTCCAAGGAGAAGGGCCCTCGCGGCCACGACGAGGTCAACCAGGCGAAGCGGGCCGGGAACTTCGGCTGGCCCTTCGTGATCGCCGACAACAAGCCGTATCCGATCGTCGATTTCACCACCGGCAAGCCCGGCAAGATGACCGACCCCAAAGCGCCGGAAAACCCTTCCGTCCACAGCAACGGCCTCAAGGTGCTGCCCGCATCCCAACCGGCATTCATCTGGTATCCCTATGCCAAGAGCGAGGAATTCCCGACCGTCGGCGAAGGCGGCCGCAACGCGATGGCAGGCCCGGTTTTCTACTACGACGCCAATCGTAAGTACAACCTGCTCGGCAAGGACGACGACCACACCCTGCTGACCTACGACTGGTCCCGTGGCAAAATCTGGAAAGCCAAGCTCGGAAAGGACGAGAAGCTCGAATCGCTCGAGCCCCTGCTCGACCGCATCAACCATCCGATGGACCTGGAAATGGCCGCCGACGGAACCGTCTGGCTGCTTGAATACGGCAGCGAGTGGTGGTTCGGCACCGACGGCCGCGTCCGCCGCCTGCGCCCTGCCGATGGCAACCGGCCTCCGGCCGTCAAGGTCGCGGCGGCGGGCACCACCTACACCGCCACCGCGTCGGATCCCGACGGCGACCCGTTGACCATCGAGTGGTGGCTGACGGAAGGCGCGGACGAGTCGAAAATAGGCAGCGGCCCGTCGATCACCCACACCGGCGGCGGCCTCGAGCTGCGCGCCGTGGCGACCGACGCCAAGGGTGCGATCGGCGTCGCCCGGGTCCCGCTGGTCGAAAAGACCGCAGGGCCGGCGCTCCAGCTGGAACTCACCGGCAAGCCGGATCGCCCGGGCTTCGGCGAGGATCTCGCTTTCTCGGTCAAGGGTGCCGCCGATCCCGGCAAGCTCGTGGTTCGGGCCCGCTACATCCCGCCGACCGGCCACGATGCCGGCGGCCCGCAGTTCAGCCAGGCGATCACCGACCTGCTGACCTCGAAGCAATGCTTCGCCTGCCACCAGATCGAGAAGACCGTGGTCGGGCCGAGCTACCTCGACGTCGCGATGAAGAACCGCGGTGACGCGGGCGCACTGGAGCGCCTCCGGACCAAGCTGAAAACCGGCGGCGCGGGCGCCTGGGGAGAGATTCCGATGCCGCCCCAGGCCGCGGTTTCCGATGCGGAGGGCGAAACCATCATCCGCGCGGTGCTCGACCTCGCCGGCGGCATGGCGGAGACGCGCGGAAGCGCCGAGGGCACCATCCAGCTCTGCGACCAACCTGCCGGAGCAGGCAACGGCGGCGCCTGGGAGATCACCGCGGAAGCGCCGGGATTCACCGCCGCCCGCACCCGGATTCCGGCGAAATAGCGCGACAATTCCAGTTGCGGGGAGGCGGATCCAAGCGTTGGGTCACCTCCCATGTGTCGCTGGATCCATTCGGCGGCGCGGTGGATGTGGCTTCCCCTCCAGCTGCTGCCCGTCCCATCGGACGCCCTCCCCTCGGTGCCCGGCGTGGGCATCGTGAACCCGGAGTGGACGATCGTCATGACGCCGGAAGGCTATTCCGACGTCGCGATCGACCAACGGCCGGGCTTCGAGGGACGGGAATACCTTTCCGGCGAGTGGGCGGCCGCGTTGAGCTACACCGGCGGCGGGAATCCCGCGGGACCGGTCTGGTTCCGGGAAGTGTGGGGATACCCTTGCTGGACCACCAACTCGAACTTCATCGTCCTCGACGAGATCGGGGTCGATAACCCGCCGACCAACGGCCAGTTCATCCGTCTGGTGTCGAGGATCAGCAACGGTGACGTCGAGGTGACCATCCACTACGAGATGGTCGACTCCGTCACCGGCATCGACCAGGGCGATGTCCCCGCCGGCAACGGGCCTCCCGGCGGCAGCACCACCAGCGGCCGATACCTGCTGAGGCAGACCTATGTCGTGGAAAACGTCTCCGGTGGCCCGCTGACCGACGTGCGCTTCTTCCAATTCCTTCGCGGCTTGAAGTGCGGCGTCTCGCTCTACGACGACCGGCCCTACACCGGCGCCATGGCCGCCTATCGCTATGACAACACCCAGAAGGGGAACTCGCGCAGCTTTCACAATCTGACCGGCGAGGTGTTCTCCCACCACGACATCATCTGCATGCATGCGATGGATCCTCCCGCGGCCTTCGAGTGCGGCTACTACGGTATCCTCGGCGTGGACGATCACGTCGTCGGCAAGCCGAGCGCGGGCGTCCACCTGTCGGTCGAAGCCGACGCCCTCGACGGCACTGATTTCTTCGATCCCCCGCAGGGCCGCTGGGTCAGCGGGGCCATGGCCTTCGATTTCCCTGATCTCGCGGACGGGGCCAGCCATGAACTCAGCGTCCTGCTCAGCATCCGCAGCGAGTCCACCTTCGAGGCCTCCCCGCCGGAAATCGAGATCCTCGGTCTGGAGATCGACGGACCCGAATACGTCATCGATTTCACCGAGAAGACCGGAGTCGCCGTGGACGGCTACGTGATCTGGAGCTCGAAGGACCTCCAGGGTAATTTCCCCGACGATTGGACCCAGCTCGTGGTTCCCCGCTACCTCAACGTGCCGGTCCCGGGAGCCAGCCGCTTCCGGGTCCCGATCGACCCGGGAGTCAATCCGCGTTGCTTCTTCGTGATCCAGGCGGTGGTGGAATGACCCGACACCGCGGAGGTGCCCGGGATGAATCCACGCGGGTCCGCGGGGTGGTTTTCGGTCAGGTTCGTGACACGACCTGCATTGCCCCGGTGATGGATCGCCCCCGGTGTCCACCCCTACCTTCATCGAATCATGCCGTCCTCCGCATTCCCTTGCCGCCTTGGTCCCGCCATCGGGATTCTCGTCTTCGCCGCCGCATACGTCGCCCGGGGCGAAACCGACTATCGGGTCCTGGATTCCAAGCAGGCGGGTCCCACGGTGGTGATCCACGCCACCGGGGCGGGGGCCGGCGGAAACGCCCTCCGTCAACTCCAGCAGTGCCCACCCCAGCGAGGGCTCGTGATCCTCGCCCGATCCCGTCCCGCGACCGGCCGCGACACGCCCCGCGGCGTGGAGGGGTGGGAAATCAGCGCCGGATTCGCCGCGGTGACGCAACGCTTTCCCGGCTCCCGCATCTTGACCTTTGAGGAAGACATCGAGTCCCACGCCTTCGATCCGCTGTTCCGGGGAGACACCGTGCAAGGGGACGGCGAGGAGGCCCGGGCGGTCCTGACAGCACTCCGGGAACTGGAGTCCTCCATCCCGGGAAAAGCATGGCAGATGCTGCCGGCCCGACCGGAAGGAAGCGAGATCGTCGTCACCACGAACGCCCGCCCGCACATGGAAGCCGGCCTGCGCCCGGCCGTGCAGGAGCGGGAATTCCGCAACGCCGCCCTCGCCTTGCTCGCGAATTTGCAGATGACGGGCGACGAGGCGGCCCGGACTTCCGTGCTGTTTCCCGCCCCCCGCGGGGAGAAACTCCGCGTCGCCGTCTACGATGACACCGGCGCCCGCAACGGCACCGGACGTGGTCCGGCGTGGTTGCGCGAACGGCTGGCGCGGAACGCGGACCTGATCGTCGAACTGGTGGGCGTGCCCGAGATCCTGGGCGGAGCCTTGCAACGGGCCGACGTCCTGGTGATGGGCGGCGGCAAGGCCAACCTGGAATCGGCGTCGCTGGGGAAGGCCGGACGGGCGGAAGTGATCCGCTTCGTGGAGCACGGTGGCGGCTACCTCGGCATCTGCGCGGGCGCCTACCTGGGCAGCAGCAGCCGTCGCGAGCCGCCCTACCTGCACTTGTTGCCGGTGGAAGTCGGCGCCACCGATCTGACCTGTGAGACGCCGCTTTCGTGGAACGACGGACCGCTGGCGGCCGGGCGGCTCGAGAGGGCGGACCTCCACGGGGGGCCGACTTTCCGGGTTGCCGACGCCGGCGCCGGGCGGGTCCAGGTGTGGGCGACCTTCACGCGCGATGAGAAGCACCCGAAGAAGGGAACCTACCCCCTGAAAGAGACCCCGGCGGTGATTGCAGGGACCTTCGGCAAGGGCCGGGTCGTCCTCACCAGCACCCACTGCGAGCGCCCGCCGAGCCCGTCGACCCGCTTCGCCGACATGGTCCGCTGGGCCGGTCGCGCCGAATGACGGTTGCCGGATCCCGCCACCCCGGCATGCTCCCGAACCATGATCCGCGTCTCCGGACTGTTCCTCCACCCGGTGAAATCGCTGCGCGGCTTCCCGGTCGATCGCGCCAACGTGGACGACCTGGGCCTCGAGGGCGACCGGCGCTTCCTGGTGATCGACGACGCCGGGAAATTCCTGACCCAGCGGACAGTCCCGCGGATGGCTCGGGTGGCCACGGCCCTCTGCGAAGAATTCCTCCATCTTTCCGAACAGGACGCCGGATCCATCACGGTGCCGCTGGCTCCCGACACCCGGGCGGATTTGCGACCGGTCACCGTCTGGCGCGATTCCGGGATGCTTGCTGAAGATTGCGGGGATGACTCGGCGGCATGGCTTGGCGGCGTGCTCGGCGTCCCCTGCCGGCTGGTGCGGATCGGGCCGGACTTCCGGCGTCCCGTGACCCGCGACCACGCCCGACCCGGCGACCTGCTGGCATTCGCGGACGGTGCCCCCTTGCTGGTCACCACCATGGCGTCGCTCGACGAGCTGAACCGCCGGATCCGCGGGAATGGCGGCGATCCGGTGATGATGGACCGTTTCCGGCCCAACCTGGTCCTCGAGGGAACCGAGCCCTTCGCCGAGGACCACTGGTCCACCCTGGAGATCGCCGGGGTCCGCTTCCGGTCTGCGGGGCCCTGCGACCGCTGCGTCGTCACCACCGCCGACCCCCTCACCGGTCAGCGTGGGAAGGAACCGCTGGCGACTTTGGCGAAGTTCCGGCGCGATCCGGATTCGCCCTCCTCCGTCCTGTTCGGGGTCAATCTGATCCAGGAAAGCAAGTCCGGCCAGATCGCGGTCGGGGACCCCGTCCGCATCGCCTGACCCCGGGGCATCCCCACCCGCAGGAGGACGGGTCCTCTCCCACAGCCCCGCTGAGGGCTTGCGCACCGGCCGCTGGCGTCCACACTCCCGCCCGTTGTGAATCCCATCCCGGTCGAACCGTCGTTCGAAGCCTTCTGCAAGCTGGCGGAACAGGGCAATGTCGTCCCTGTCTACACCCAGCTCGCCGCGGACTTCGAGACGCCGCTGTCGGCGTACCTCAAGGTGCGCGACGCGCGTCATTCCTTCCTGCTCGAAAGCGCTGAAAGCACCGACAAGAGCGGACGATGGTCGATCATCGGCAGCGGCCCGCGGCGGGTGATCGAGGCCCGCGGCAAGGAAATCACGGTCCGCGAGGGATCCTCGGTCGAGACAAGCACCGTCGACGACGACGTCCTCGCCGCCTTGCAACGCCACATGGGCGGCTACCAGCCGGTCCTCCACGGCAACCTGCCGCCCTTCTGCGGCGGTCTGGTCGGCTACCTCGCCTACGATGCCGTGCGCCAGTTCGAACCGACCGTCCCGGCCCCGCCGAAGGACGAGCTCGGGGTGCCGGACGCGGTCTTCCTGCTGGCCGACACGCTGATCATCTTCGACCAGCGCCTGCGCCGCCTGCAGGTCATCGCCAATGCCTTCACCGGCGACCACGCGAGCCTCGAGGAAGCCTACGCCGCCGCCCGCGCCAAGGTCGCCGCGCTGGTGGAGATGCTCAACCGCCCGCTCCACGTTCCCGCCCTCAACGGCCTCGCGCCGGTCGAGCCGGAGCCGGCCGAAAGCAACACCACCCAGGCCGAGTACGAGGACATGGTGCGCCGCGGCAAGGAATACATCGTCGCCGGCGACGTCTTCCAGTTCGTGCCCAGCCAGCGTTTCGCCACCGATTTCAACCGCTCGCCGGTCGACCTCTACCGCGCGCTGCGCCACGTCAACCCGTCGCCGTACATGTTCATTCTCGAGTTCGGCGACTTCTCCCTCGTCGGCTCGTCACCGGAGGTCCACGTGCGCGCCATCGACGGCCGCATCGACATCCGGCCCATCGCCGGCACCCGCTGGAGGGGCAAGACGCCGGAGGAGGACGAAGCCCTCGCCCGCGAGCTGCTCGACGACCCGAAGGAGCGCGCCGAGCACCTGATGCTGATCGACCTGGCCCGCAACGACGTCGGCCGGATCGCGAAGCACGGCAGCGTCAAGGTCGACGACTTCATGATCGTCGAGCGCTACAGCCACGTGATGCACATCGTCTCGAACGTCACCGGCGAGCTCGACGGCAGTCATAGTAGTTACGACGTGCTGCGCGCGACCTTCCCGGCCGGCACGGTCAGCGGCGCGCCGAAGATCCGCGCCATGCAGATCATCAACGAGCTCGAGAAGAGCAAGCGCTGCACCTACGCCGGCGCGGTCGGCTA
The DNA here is from genome assembly GCF_014904755.1 of Neoluteolibacter marinus. Classification (GTDB taxonomy): domain Bacteria; phylum Verrucomicrobiota; class Verrucomicrobiia; order Verrucomicrobiales; family Akkermansiaceae; genus Haloferula; species Haloferula marina. The sequence goes on along the minus strand of NZ_JACZFQ010000090.1, from coordinate 30,760 downwards.
CTTCGGCTTCGACGGTGCCCACGACTCCTGCATCACCCTGCGGACCTGCCTGCTGAAGGACGGCAAGGCCTACGTCCAGGCCGGCGCCGGCGTGGTCGCGGATTCCGATCCGACCTACGAATACAACGAGACCGTCAACAAGGCGAAGGCGCTGCTGCGCGCCATCGCCCTCGCCAAAACCCTGGAGGACTGACGACCATGTTGCTCATCATCGATAACTACGACTCCTTCACCTACAACCTCGTCCAGTACTTCGGCGAACTCGGGTCGGAGATGAAGATCGTCCGCAACGACGCGTTGACGGTGGAAGACGTGAAGGCCCTCAAACCGGAGCGGATCTGCATTTCCCCCGGTCCCTGCACGCCGAACGAAGCCGGCATTTCCTGCGACCTGATCCGCGAGCTCGGCCCGACCACGCCCATCCTCGGCGTCTGCCTCGGCCACCAGTCGATCGGCCAGGTTTACGGCGGCGACGTCGTTCGTGCCGACCAGTTGATGCACGGCAAAACCTCGCCGATCCTCCACGAGGGCAAGAGCGTCTTTGCCGGCCTGCCGAGCCCCTTCGAGGCGACCCGCTACCACTCGCTGGTGGTGAAACGCGAGACCTTGCCGGATTGTCTCGAGATCACCGCCTGGACCGCCGACGGCGTGATCATGGGTCTCCGGCACAAGGAACACCCGGTGCATGGCGTGCAGTTCCATCCCGAGTCCATCCTCACGCAGGACGGGAAGAAGATCCTCGAGAACTTCTTGGAATTTTAGCTGGGAGAATAGGCTTACTCCGGGCAATTCCAACCCTCTCGAATGTCCCAACCTAGCTCGGCATTAACCTCCTTTACCGCCTGATGCAGCTCTTCGTCCGATAGCGCCTCGGGGTGGGCAAGCCGCCCAACCTTCTTGAGATGTACTTTTGAGACCGGCTCTAATGGGTCGCGATATGGTGGCTGCGCGTCGGCGTCTCGGGAGAATAAGCGACGCTTGGCATCAGCGATGGAAGCTCCTTCAATTGAAGGTTTTCCGTGTGTTCCAAACGCAACACAAGCCGCCCAACCACGCAGTTCCGGGGTCTTGCCGTCGCGGATTTGGAGCTTGAGATGAGTGATGACTTCTTGCCGAGCAAGAGCCCAACTCTCCCGCTGTGCCAGCAACTTCAGGGTTTCCCACCGTGTTTCGATATCGCTGTCTTCAAGCGCGCAATGGCAAAGCAGATCCCGCGTAGCTTCGTCTGCCCATTCCTTCCGCGCCGTGAGCAATTTAAGGGCTTGGACTCGAATCCCTTCGTTGATATCCTCTGTAGCGCGCGACCGCACTAAATCGAGTGTGGCTTGGTCAGCCCATTCTTTTCTCCTCGCTAACAATCTGAGAGCTTCCGATCGTGGATCTGGATGTGGGTCCTCGATCACGCGCCGACTCAATAAAGCTCGGGTGGCATCGTCAGCCCAGTCGGCTCTTGTGCCCAAAAAGTGAAGAGCGCTCGCGCGGGTCCAATGTCCGTCATCATCTACGGAACACTGAACTAACAATTCTCGCATGTTGCCGTCTGCCCATTCGTCGCGGTCAGCCAATGCATAGAGTGCTCTTGAGCGGACAAAGTCGTCTTCATCCTCATTGGAGCGTCGGACGAGGAATTCACGTGTTACGCAATCCTCCCAACGACGAGCCAATATGACCATAGCCCGAATTCGGATCCAACCAAATGGCGAATCAACCGCGATTCGGGTCAAAAATGGCCGAACCACATCAGCCTTGCTCCTTTCACACGCCAACAGCGATCCTTCGTAGAATTTGCCGCCGGACCACTTCGACTTGGAAAAAAAATCTAACGCTCGCGGTCCATCACGTTCAATCAGCGCTTCGACATACTTGCATACTGGCTCTTGACTTCGGTCACATAGAATATGCTCCAACGAAAAGAGATCGTTGTCAGCGAGGTGCGGAAGGAGCATCTCAATCGCCCGTCTTCGAACCTGAAAAAGACTCGCCTTGGTCGCGTCAATTAGGTGAGACTTAACCGCCGAACCAAGCTGACCGAGAGCCTCAAGTATTTCTACCTGAGTTTTGGCAGGCACTCCAGATGCTGGCTCAAAGGCATCAAGAGTATCTTTTAGTACTGTCTGGAATAGATTCCTAGTCTTCGGCCTTATTTCCGCAACCCCTTTGATATCCCTCACGATATTCGCACACAAAGCGACTAATGGGGCTTGCTCATTAATAGTAAAACCACGCCTTTCAAGAAGCCAGCTAACATAAGTGTCAGCTTTCTCGTCGGACTCTTTCGCCCATTGACTGCCGAGAAGCTGCAGTGCTTCAAACCATTTCGCGAGCCGTAGGCGGCTTGCGACGATCTCCGCCACTTGCGCGAAATCCATGTTCGAGAGGTGCCATGCCGCCAGATATTCTTGGAAGGTGAGGTGGACAAAACGATAGCTGTGAGCCCGTCGACTTACGAGGAGACCGCTTTTCAGCTCCTGCCTATCAAGGAATTGCTCGGCTCTCGTGGAAGCGAGCTCTTGGCTTCCCGCACCCTGATCAATGAATCGAGGGACGAGAAGTTTCACGAGCTCTGCTTTGGTGGCTTCTTCGCTATCCGCGTCTTGGCAAAGGATGTGAAGAGCAATTTCAGCAAACCGTTTCCTTACCCACGCCCGGTCCTCTTGAGTCCGCCCCTCGATTCCGACATCCATTGCCTCCACGCTTCGGCTAAGTTGGATGCGTTCCGCCTCCTTTCGTTGTCCAAGAAGCACATCGACGCATTCATCGTAAAGATCGACTCGTTGCTCCGGCAGGCGCTTCCGATTCCAATGGACGATGGCGATCACCGTCAGGAGCAGGGGATTGACAGCCAACGGCCGGATGCGGTCGTTGGTTTCGACTCCCTCGGTAAGGCCCTCAAACTCGGGACGTGCTTTGCTCCCTTCGCGATCCACTTCCTCTGGAGGAATGCTGAAGAGCAATGCCACCCAGTTTCTCACAAAATCACGCCGATCGTCGGCATCAAATGGTTGGATATCGCAACGTGTGAAGCCTCCCTTGAGAATCGCGTCGCCGGTATAGGCGCGGACTCGCGAGGTTACGACGTAGCGATTGTCCCCGAAGTGCCTCACGCAATCCTCCAAAAGGCGGCTCACTGTCGAGCGGCCGAGGTCGGTGGGAACTTCATCTAGACCGTCGAATAAAAGGCAACATCCTCCCGAACGAAGTAGTTGCTCAACAGCGTGTGACGAAACGGGAAAATCGTAGGCGGCAAGTCTGTCCGCAATAAATTCCACCAACTCAGGAAGCCGCGCCTGTTCCTTTCGCTTCAGAAAATCGGCGAGATCCCAACACGACAGAAAAATGGGAAGGGGAAGAGGCTCCGGCAGACAGAGCTTTTCAAGCGCCAGCGCTGAGTTTCCCGAGACGTGCGAGCGGGAAAGCATCAGCGCAATGTATTTGAGGAAGGTGGATTTACCGCTGCCCGGATCACCGACGATTGCCAACTTGGGATACCGATGGAGCGCCGTCTGAATATCGATGGCCCCACTTTCCTGGTAGGTCGATTCGTCCACCGCATCTTCGTCAAACATGACGCGGAGCCGAACGTAGATCTCGCTGAGCGGAATCTCGAAGGCGCGGTCATTGTCGATCCCGGCAATGTCGAGGCGGTGGAAGTCGGACTCGATGTTTTTGTAGTATTTGTCCGGCGCAGTCAAAGTGCTTCTCGACACCCTTTCCTGGGAGGAATCTGTGCACACCCAAGGTCGCGAAGAGTCGGCCAGCCACCGGTTCAGGTCATTCTCCAAGACGTCCCGGAAACCCGTCGCCTCGGGATACTCCGCATAAAAAACGGAGTTTCCGGGCTTCTCAAGGCGCTGACGGAAAGCACGAACTTTGGTCCACTGCTCGAGGGCTTTTTGTGCCTGAATCGGGTCGGGAGGAAACTTCAGTTCCTCGATCCTTCGGAAGAACCATTTGATCTCAGGAAATCCGGAAGCTTCATGGCACTCCATCGCCCAGTTGAATTCCTCCTCCGTGCCAGACTCTGCTACGCCTGTGGAAGATCCGAATCTTTGCCCCATAATTCCGATCACGAGTGCGAGCGAGCCACGGAATTTTTCCAACGTTTGCTGAGTGATGAGCTCTTGGGGGCGCCCGACGCCGATCGTCGAGTGATTCTCCCAATCAATTACCTCGAACCGTACGTTCCAAAGTTGTGCTGTTTGGCGGTTGTAGCGCTCAAAGAAATTTCGAACGATCTGCCGTTCTCCATTCACGTCGCCGGGGGACGCCAGAAAGACGTGATATAGCTTAACCTCGCGGGGAGAGAGCTTGGGGGAGGGCGGTTGGCTCGACACAAGCCGGATCAGAGCAGACCCAAGGACTGGTGACAAGATGGGGAGTCAAGATCTTCCTCGCCGATATGTGAAGATGCTCAAGCCGGAGCGGATCTGCATTTCCCCCGGCCCCTGCACGCCGAATGAAGCCGGCATTTCCTGCGACCTGATCCGCGAGCTCGGCCCGACCACGCCGATCCTCGGCGTCTGCCTCGGCCACCAGTCGATCGGCCAGGTCTATGGCGGCGACGTCGTCCGCGCCGACCAGTTGATGCATGGCAAGACCTCGCCGATCCTGCACGAGGGCAAGAGCGTCTTTGCCGGCCTGCCGAGCCCCTTCGAGGCGACCCGCTACCACTCGCTGGTGGTGAAACGCGAGACCCTGCCCGATTGCCTCGAGATCACCGCCTGGACCGCCGATGGCGTGATCATGGGCCTCCGGCACAAGGAGCACCCGGTGCACGGCGTCCAGTTCCACCCGGAATCGATCCTGACGCAGGACGGCAAGCGGATCCTCGAGAACTTCCTCGGCTTCTAGACTCCGAGCTCCCAGACCTCGATCTCGTCGCGGAAGCCCTTGGCCGGGGCGGTGCCGCGGCGGGTCATCGCCATCTTCCCGCGGAGCCGGACGGCACTCGCGCCGTCCACCAGGACGTCGCCGGCGGCGGCCATCGAGCAAAGGCGCGAAGCCAGGTTCACCCGGTCGCCGAGGACCGTGTAGTTGAGGCGTTCCTCCGAACCCATCAGCCCGGCGACCACCTCTCCACCCGCCAGGCCGATGCCGATCTCAACCGGCTTGCCCGTCTCCCGGTTCAGCCGCTGCCGTTCCCGCATCATCGCGACCGCACAAGCGGCGGCGCGTTCGAGATCGTCCGCGGCCCCGACCGGTGCCCCGAACACCGCCATCACCAGGTCGCCGACGAACTTGTCCACCACCCCGCCGTGGGCATGGATGATCCGATTCATCGCGGTCATGTGTTCGTTCAGCAACGCGATCACCCGCGGCGGCGCCATACCGTCGGTCATCGCCGTGAAGCCGCGGATGTCGCAGAAGATCACCGCCGCCTCGCGGACTTCACCGCCGAGTTCGAGCGAGCCGTCCATCAAGCGCCGCGCCACCGCGGGGTCGCTGGTTTTCCCTAACAGGTCGTGATACTTCTCCTTCAGCCCGAGCCCCCGAGTCATCTCGTTGAACTCGCGGGCCAACAGGCCGAGCTCGTCCTTTGATCGGACAATCACCTGTCCCTCGAAGTCCCCTTCCCTGACCCGCTCGGTGGCTTCGACCAGCGCGTGGATCGGGCTGCTGAAGCGCCGTGCGAGCCACCATGCCACCAGTGCGGTGATGCCAAGCGCGAACAATCCCGCCGCGGCGACCGCCGTGCGCAGGTCATGGATCGCCGCTGCCAGGCGAGCCAAGGGGAAGACCCCGATCTGCACGCCCTTTCCCAAAGGTGAGCCGGGATTCAACTCGCGCGCCATCAGCAGATAGTCCGCGCCTTCCGCCTCGACCACTCGGGGCTTCCCGCCCTGCCAAAAATCGTCGTCGAGACCGCGGTCGAGCTCTTCGGCCAAGGCCGCCGCGACCCCACCCACGTACCAGGTGCCATCGATCACCAGTCCCGACCTGACGTCGCGGCCGCTCGCTTCGCCCATCCTCTCGAAGGCCCGGTCCTCGGCGGTCAGGGCGTTCCGGCCGAGGAAGAACCAGCCGATCCCCCGGCCGCCGTCGCGCACCGGCACCAGCACCACTTCCCTCAAGGCGGTTCCCTCCGGTCCCGGATCGTCCACCACGCCGTAGCCGACGATGGTCTCCCCCATGAGGTCGGGATCGCGCAAGCGCTCTTCAGGTCGCGGGCCGCCCTTTGCATGGCGCAGGCGCGGTGCCGCCGGCCCGAAAAAACGGATCTGTCCGGCCATGTCGGCCACCCCCATGACCGGGACCGCCGGGGTCGACTCCCCGGGAATGCCCGGCCGCGCGGGCGCCGGGTTCTCTGCTTGCCCGGCGAGCTCGCGGTAGCGACGGATCAGCGACTGCCGCGTGGTGGCGTCGAGCTCACCCCGGATCGCTGCCTTGACCTCGGGTGCCTGCGCCAGTGCTTCCGCCCGAACCTTGGTGTCCGCGAGCCGCTTGCGGCGCGCCTCCAACAGGCCGTCGACGCCCCGCTCGAAGCTCTCCATCACCTGAGCAGCCACCCACGACCTGAACTCACGTTCAGCGACGAAGAGCACCCCGACGGTCACCGCGCCCTCCATCAGGAACAGGGCGAGGAAGAGTTTCCAACGAATCTTCAGGCCACCCTTTCAACACCATCCCGGGCCGGCTGTCCCGCCTGTTTTGGGGACAATCGCCGCGGACGATCAGGGAGTTGCGAGGCGGTAGTAGGCGCGACCTTCCGGCGGATCGGGGTCGATGAACTCGACCTTCCCGTCGTCCCCGGCAGCGAGCGTCTGGAGCGTGGTCCACCCGGTCAGGGTCGCGGACCGCTGAAAGGCGTAGCTGCGGCCGGCGAGGCCTTGGAAACGCAGCTGCACCTGGTCGCCCGGCAGCCACCCGATGGTCGGAGGCGGGAAGCCGCTGATGCCGTCGGAGGTGCCGCTATCAATCACCGTGAAGCTGACCGTCATCGGCGTGCCGGCTGTCCCGCCACCGGACGATGCAGTGAAGGGGGTCGCCGTGAGAACATGGGCCCCGAGCGGCGGTGTCCACGAGTAATAGTCGTTCAAGGCGTCGCCACCGATCGTGTAGGGCGCGCCGCTCTGCGTCATGTAGTTGTCATCGCCGTCGAAGGCAAAGCGCACCGAACCGACGGTGGCTGGCGAAGTGTCGGCCCGGATATTCAGCGCCGCCCCCATCACCGCCAGATCGATGGTGTCGCCGTCGTGGATCGGGCCGATATCCTGGTCGGTGTCGGCATTAACCAGCGTCAGGGTGGTGACCGCCTGGCCGCTGCCACCCGACGCTTGGACCGTCACCTGAACTTCATCGCTCCCGGTGAGGCCGTTGTTGTCGGTCACCGTGAGACGGAACCCATACGACCCTTGGACCAAGCCGGAGGCGGTGAGGGTGGATGTGCCGGCGCCACTGAGGATCGCGGCCGCCGGTCCGGACACTTGCGTCCAGGCATGGGAGGCGATCGAACCGTCCGGATCGGAACCGGAGCCGCTCAGCACGACCGATGACTGCGGCAGCGTGATGACCCGGTCCGGTCCCGCGCTGGCCACCGGGTTGCCCGCGGAGCCGGCACCGGTGACCGTAATCGCGACATCGTCGGCGCCAACCATGTCGCTGCCATCGAAGAGCCGCAGCCGGAAAACATAGGTCCCCTCCACCAGATCCGAAAGGGTGAGGTTGAGAGTGGTCTCACCGGTCCGGGTGGCGTTGCTCGGCCCGGATAGCTGGGTCCACAGTTCGAAATCGCTCACGTTGCCCGGATCGTCGGCCGACCCGTTCAGGGTGACGGAAGTCGCGGGCGCCACGACCGTCCGGTCCGGCCCCGCGTCCACGGCGAGTGAGCCGGGGGCTAGATTCAAGGTCACCTCCACCTCGTCGAACCCCTTCAGCCCGCTGTTGTCGGTGACGGTCAGGCGGAATCGGTAAACGCCGAAGGTCAGATCCGACACGGTCGGATTCGTCCCGGTACGGCCGGACCAGGTCGCGATCGATGGACCCGCCACCTGGTCCCACCAATAACTCGAGACGGATCCATCCGCATCACTGGCCGACCCCGGCAGGGCGATCGAATCCACCGGCAGGGTGATGGCACGGTCGCCCCCGGCATCGGCCACCGGTGAGCCGGCGGGAAGCTGATCGATCACCGAAAAGTTTACGGTCACCGGGGTGCCGGCCGTTCCGTCGGCAGCGCGCGGGGTCACGGTGAGGACATGATTCCCCGGCGACGGACTCCAAGGCAGGTAGTCGTCCCAGATGTTGTCGCCGCCGATGCTGTAAGGCGCCGCTCCGTCGGTCCGGTAGGCGGGGTCGCCATCCAGCTCGAATTGCACTGAACCAACGATCGGCGGCGAGGTGTCGACCCGCAGGTTGAGGTGCGGGCCACCGGTGGCGAGATTGATCGTTGCCCCGTCGGTCAACTCGCCCGCCTCGGTATCGGTGCCGGCTTCGATCACCATGATCCGGGCCACCTCGGGCACCCTGACGGAACTCGCCTCCAATGCGGACTCGGGGATCGACGCGGCCTTCGCGCTGGTGTCGGTGACGGTGGATTTCCGCAGCACGATGCGGTCGAGGTTGAATTTGATCGAGCGGCCGGAAATCGTCAGCCGGTAGGTCGATCCGGCGTCGAAACGGTAGACCGGCCAGCGCTTGTTCGAGCTCCCGCCGGCATCCAGCAGGTTCGCCCAGCCCCAGCTGTTCGGCGATCCGCCGTACATCTTGGTGTCCTGGCTCAGCATGCTGAGCGGGGCATCGTCCATGTGGGAATTGCCGGCGTCCGGGCCGGGCCCGAAGCTCGCCCCGTTGAGACCCGCCATCCGCACGTAGCAGTCGTTGTTCTTGTCACCGGCCGCTCCGTCGAGCCGGGCGCGGCACCTCAGATGGAGGTGGTAGTAGCCGGCGTCGTGGATCTTGAAGGTGTAGGTCAGCGGGGCCTCGGGCGACCCGCCATTGGAGCTGTTGCCGAGGAACTCGAGGTGGGCTTCCCGGGTGGCCCCGTGGACATAGTTCGTGTCACCCGGCTGATAGACTTCCCAGCGGTCGGAACCACTGCCCAGCGACGAGGGGGTCCGCTCGGCCTCCATCACCACGATGCCCGAGGTTTCCTGGTAGACCGAACCGGGGGGGACCGTGGCGGAATGGCCGGCGAGATGGGTGGAAAGAAGCGCGACAACGACTTTCCACGGCGACGTGAAATGGAATGACATGATCGGAATGCGATGACGCCGGGCACAAGGGGGGCGAGCCGGCGGGCGCTGGGCGGCAACTCGGCCGGAAACAGCGTCAGGGAAAAACTGAGGTCCCCGGATACCGCCGGAATCCGGGTCACGCGAGGCAAAAGCACTAACATTTCCGCGGTGATCCTGCTGCTTCCCGGAGCGGTCGCACCGGGCGCAAGATCCGCTGCACTCGCCGGTTGCCCTCCGGCCCCGTCCTGCTTGAATGACGGCGATGACGAAAGACGACCGGGAGTTCCTTTTCACCCTTCTCCAGACCCCGAGCCCGACCGGCTTTGAAATGCCCGGTCAACGGGTGTGGGCGGATTACCTCCGGCCCGTCGCCTCCGAGGTGGCCTGCGACGCCTACGGGTCCACCTGGGCCCGGCTCGAAGGCAAGTCCGGGAAAACCGTGATGCTCGCCGCCCACGCGGACGAGATCGGTTTCATGATCAAGACGATCCAAAGCGACGGCTTCATCCGCCTCGACCGGGTCGGCGGCAGCGATGTCGCCACGGCGCGCGGCCGCCGCCTGACCTTCGCCGGCGACAAGGGACCGGTCAAAGGCATCATCGGCAACACCGCGATCCACCTGCGCCGCGACAGCAACGGCGACGAGAAGGCCCCGCTGGTCCACGAGCTGTGGGTCGACGTCGGCGCCTCCAGTGCCAAGGAGGTCGCCGCCCTCGGCCTGCGGGTCGGCCATCCGGCCGTCTACGAGGATGGACCGTCGGAACTCGCCCACAAGCGGCTCATCGGCCGGGCCCTCGACAACCGCATCGGCGGCTACATCATCGCCCAGGTCTTCAAGCGCATCGCCAAGAGCCGCAAGAAGCCGGCATTCTCGCTGCTCTGCCTGAACGCGGTGCAGGAGGAAATCGGCGGCAACGGCGCGATGATGGCAACCTACCGGCACAATCCCGAGGCCTGCATCTGCCTCGACGTCACCCACGCGACCGACACCCCGGGCATCGACAACAGCAAGCACGGTGCGGTGAAGCTCGGCGGTGGCCCGACGATCTCCCACGGCACCGCGAACCATCCGCTGATGGTGAAGCGGCTGATGGAAGTCGCGGAAAAGGGCAAGACCCCGGTCCAGCACGAAGCCAGCAGCCGCTACACCGGCACCGACACCGACAAGATTTTCCACATGCGCGAAGGCGTTCCCAGCGCTTTGGTGTCCTTGCCCCTCCGCTGCATGCACTCGGTGGTGGAGACCGCCCATCTGGACGACATCGCCCGGACGATCGATCTCCTGACCGGTTTCGTCCAGTCGCTGACGCCGGGCGACCGCTTCCATCAATCGCTATGAAGTCCCTTGCCGCCGCTGTTTCGCTCGCCCTGAGCGCGGCTGCCCAGGCGGCCGGCAGCCCGGGGGAAGCGGCCCTCACCTTCCTCCGTGGACTCAGCGGGGAGAACGGCGTGTTCGCCGTCGGTGACACCGCGATCTCTCCCGAAATCCCCGCCGACCGGCGGGCCGACATTGCCAGCCGGCTCAGCCGCCTCGGCCGTCACATCCGGCCGGACGACCTGCGGGTGCTGGAGGAGAAACAGGACGGCGACCTTGCCGCGGTACTGATTTCCCAAGTCACCGACTTCGACTCGGACAGCGTCCAGGTCCACGCCGTCGGCATGGTGAAAAGCGACAACAAGTGGCTGCCGGCACCCCTGCCCTCGTCCTTCAACAGCACCGGCCTGAGCTTCCGCCCGGGATTCCTCGAGCGCATGAAGGGGCTCGAAAGCTGGATGCTGAACGCACGCAGCCAGCAGCTCGTCCGCCTGAAGAACGACATCTTCTCGCTGCTGTCCGACGAAATGAAGAAGGCCAAAAGCCCCGACGAGCTCCACGAAGCGACCCCGGAAAAGCTGGCGCTCGAATTCCTGGCCGCCCTCAAGGCGCGCGACCTGCCCGCCACCCTCGCGCTGGCCGGCGGTCTCGAGAGCCCGCGTCCGTCGGACTGGGACGAGACCTTCCAGGCGGTCTCACGCTTGTTCCGCAGCAAGCGGATCCGCCACCCCGGCTGGCGCCTGCTCGCGGCCCCGGAAGCCCTCCGCGCGATCGTCTTGACCGAACAACAAGGCGATGACGGCTATGTGAGCATCGTCGCCATCGACCCGGCTGCGGATTTTGACCACCGCCCGCAGGCCAAGGCCATCCACCTGCCGTTCGCGCGTTCGAAAGCAGGTCTCTGGCGGGTGGTGCTGCCGGTGGAACTGCTGGCACCGGCGACGACCGGGAGCGACCGCGATGACGAGGACGAGATCGACCCGATCGACGCGAACCTGATCTCGAGTTTTCCCGAAAAGCTGGCGGAAACTCTCGGCAGCGAGCGGAAGAGCACCCCGCAGGCAGCCGCGGAGTCGATGATTTCCGCCCTGCGGGCACCCACGCTGGAGCCGCTCGGTCGCAGCCTCGACCTTTCAGGAGCCGCAGACGCGCTGGAAACCCTCAGCCGCGCCGCACGCCTTTGGCAGACGTTCCACTATCCGGACGAGATCGTTTCCCCGCTATTGCTGGAGGTCCACGAGTTCGGTGTCGATGCCTGCGCGATCATCCAGGAGTTCTCGGCCCGGAATCCCGAGAAGCCCTCCCTGCAGGCCTTGTTTTTCAAGAAGGACGACAAGGGCTGGCGGGCCAACCGGGGCTTCTCCGGGGCAAGTGCCTTGGCCTTCGTCGATGACAGCGCCGGGGCCGGGAAGTGGCTCGGCACCGCCCTCAAAGAACACGGCGACGATTTTTCGAGCGGTGTGCTGACACGGGTGGGTGGCGTCCCCGCCGACTCGGCACCAACCGAGGAAGAGGCCAGAAAGGTCGTGGAAGATTGGCGGCAAGCGGTCGCCGACCGTGACGGAGCCCGCATGCTCGCCTTGTCCGCATGTTTCGACGACCACAGCGGATCCAAGCGCGCCCTGCGGAACACCGGCTACGAACTGCTCGCCGGACAGCCGGGCGAGGTGCTCGGCGTCCATCGTTCGGGCCGCTGGGCGGCAGTCTCGATGAGGGTTCCCCCGGAGGAAGGCGACGACTCGGCCGACTCCTTTCCCCTCTACCTGGTGGTCACGACCGAAAAAGGTCCCCGCGTGCTGCCGGAGCTCGATCTCTTCGATCCACTGACCCGCAGCCGCGAGTTCCTCAACCGCCGCGTCTGGGACCGGATCGACGACCGGCTTCCCAACGGCGCCCGCACCGAGCTTGAAGCCATTTTCGAGAAGCATCGCGAGGTTTCCGCCAGCGCCCGCGAGCACGCCCCGATTTCCAACGAATGAGCGACCTCATCTCCGCCCGCCAAACCGCCCGCCGCCTGGAAGACGCCGTCCGCACCGTGGTGCGCGGCCAGGACGCCGCTCTCAGGAACATTCTCGCCTGCCTCGCCGGCGGTGGCCACGCACTGGTCGAGGATGTCCCTGGAACCGGTAAAACCACGCTCGCCAAGGCAATTGCCCGCTCGGTCGATGGCGCCGGCTTCAAGCGGGTCCAGTTCACCCCCGACCTGCTGCCCGGCGACATCCTCGGCGTCTCGATCTTCGACCCGCGCACCCAGGAGTTCCGCTTCCGGCCCGGCCCGGTCTTCGCCGACATCCTGCTCGCCGACGAAATCAACCGCGCCTCGCCGCGAACGCAGTCCGCCTTGTTGGAATCGATGGCGGAACGGCAGGCGACGATCGACGGCGAACGTCACGATCTCGACGGGCTGTTTTTCGTCATCGCCACCCAGAACCCGGTCGAATTCCGCGGCACCTATCCGCTGCCGGAAGCGCAGATGGACCGCTTCATGATCCAGAGCCGCTTGGGCTACGTGACGCCCGAAGAAGAGCGCGCCATCCTTTCCGACCAGATCAACCGCCACCCCGTCGACTCCCTGGAACCGGTCGTGAACCGCGACGACCTGATCGGCCTGCTCGAGGCCACCCGCAACGTTCGCATCACCGACGAGCTTCGCGGCTACATCGTCGACATCGTATCATCCACCCGTGGCCGCGACGACGTCCAGCTCGCCGCCAGCCCGCGGGCCTCGATCGCCCTGATGAAGATGGCGCAGGCGCTGTCCCTGTTCGAGGAACGCGACTTCGTGGTGCCGGAAACCATCCAGGCCGTCGCCGCGGATGTGATCGCCCACCGCATGGTCATCACCCCCGAGGCCAAGCTTTCCGGAGTCACCGGGCGGCAGGTGGTTGCGGATATCCTCGCGGAAATCGAAGTGCCGGTGTAAGCCTACCCGCCCAGTAGCCCAGCTTCCCGTCATGCCCAGTCCGCCATCCCTTCCCCAGTTCCGCTCCACGCAGTTGAAAATCGGTCCGATCCTCCGCGTGTTGGTCGTGATCCCGGTGATTGTGCTGCTGATTTCCGGTGTTTTTTCGTCATTCTACACCGTCAGCCCGGAGGCGGTCGCCGTAGTGCAGCGCTTCGGGAAATTCACCGGCATCGCCGATCCCGGATTGCACTTCAAAATTCCCTTCGGCATCGATACCGCCACCCTCGTCCCGATCCGCCGCCAGCTGAAGCTGGAATTCGGCTTTGCCACCCGTGGCGCCACCAATCCCGACCAAGCCAGCGAGGAACCCGACCGGGAACGCGACATGGTCACCGGTGATCTCAACGCCGCCCAGGTCGAGTGGATCATCCAGTACGGGATTTCCGACCCGAAGGACTTTCTCTTCAATGTCCGCAATCCCGGACCGACGCTCCGTGACCTCACGGAGAGCGTGATGCGCGAGGTGGTCGGGGATCGCACCGTCGACGAGGTTCTGACCATCGGGCGGACCGAGATCGAAACCGAGACGCTCGCCCGCCTCCAGCAGCTGATGGCCAAGATCAACATGGGCCTCCGCGTCGAACAGATCCAGTTGAAGAACGTCAACCCGCCCGGACCGGTGCAAAGTTCGTTCGACGAGGTCAACCGCGCCCAACAGGAACGCGAGCAGATGATCAACGAGGCCAACGGGGAGTACAACCGGATCATCCCCAAGGCCCGGGGGCTCGCCGAACAGAAGATCTCCGGCGCGGAAGGCTTCGCCGTCCAGCGGGTGAACGAGGCTCAAGGGGACGTGACCCGTTTCCAGCAAATGCTCGAACAGTACGAGAAGGCCCCCGCCATCACCAAGAAGCGACTCTACTTCGAAACCATGAAGGAAGTGCTGCCACGGCTGGGAGGCAAGATCATCCTTGATGAAGACGCCAAACAGTTCTTGCCGCTGATGAACCTCAACCAAGGCATCGGCCCCGCCGCTCCACCGGCCCAACGCTAAGCCCGCCATGAAACAACTTTCCTTTGTCCTCGGGCTCCTCGCCGCGGTCGTCGGCCTGATCCTCTTTGCCAGCAGCGCCTACACGATCGATGAAACCGAGCAGGTCTTCATCACCGAGTTCGGCAAACCGGTCGGAGAACCGATCAATGACGATCCCGACCCGGCCAACAGCGAAGCCGGTCTGCACTTCAAGAAGCCCTTCATCCAACAGGTCAACCGGATCGACAAGCGCATCCTCGAATGGGACGGCCCCAGCACCGAGATGCCGACCCGCGACAAGCTCTATATCACCGTCGATACCTTCGCCCGCTGGCGGATTTCCGACCCGAAGGCCTACTTCGAGAAGCTCCGCGACATCCGCAGCGCCCTGTCCCGGCTCGACGACATCATTGGTAGTGAAACCCGCAACGTCATCGCCTCCCACGACCTGATCGAGGTCATCCGCAGCGACAAGGATCGCAAGCCGGTCCGCGACGAGGCCTTGGCCGCTGCCGACTCGAACCTGGGGCGTTTGCCGCCGATCCGCGACGGTCGTGGCGTGCTCGACCAGCAGATCCTCAAAGCCGCCGCCCCTAAGGTCGCGACCTGGGGCATCGAGCTGATCGACGTCCGCTTCAAGCGCATCAACTACAAGACCGGGGTGATCCAGAAGATCTACGCGCGCATGGCGTCCGAGCGGCAGCAGATCGCCGACCGCTTCCGCTCGGAGGGCGCCGGTGAAGCGGCCAAGATCCTCGGCCGCAAGGAGCGTGACCTGCTTTCGATCCAATCGCAGGCCTACCGCAAGGAGCAGGAGATCAAGGGCAAGGCCGACGCCGAGGCGACCGGGATCTACGCCGCCGCCTACAATTCCAGCCCGTCGGCAGCGGAGTTCTACCAGTTCCTCAAGACCCTGGAGACCTACCAGGACACCCTTTCGAAGGACAGCACCGCCGTCTTCACGACCAACAGCGACCTGTTCCGCCTGCTCAAGCACATCGAAACGGCGGAAGAGCCGTGATGGCATGTCGCCGTATTACCGGAAGCTCAGGGCCGCGATCGGGAATGACCTTTTGATCATCCCGTCGGTGGCGGCGGTCATTCACGATGGTCTTGGTCGCTTGCTGCTCCAGGAAAAGAAGGACGGCTCCTGGAGCTTGCCTGCGGGAGCCATCGAGCCGGGCGAATCTCCGCAAGAAGCGGTCCGCCGGGAAGTTTTCGAGGAAACCGGTTATCGGGTGCTCGAATGCCATCCCGTTGATGTCCTCGGCGGCCAGGCGTTCCGCCACACCTATCGGAACGGGGATCAGGTGGAGTATGCGATCACGCTCTTCCGCTGTCAGGTTGAACAGCAGCCTGGGGCTTGGCGGGACGACGAAACCAAAAGCCTCCGCTTCTTCCACCGGAGCGAAATGCCCGAACTCGCGTTGCCCTACGCCGTCGAATCGCTGTTTTCCGAAGCCGGGAGTCCAGGACTCCGACCGCAGTACCACCTCCGGGATTCCGATCGCGGGTTGCTCGCTTGGGACATCCTGAAGCTGATTGAGAAATCAGCCAACCTGCCGACGTTCGACCTGCTTCTCGCTGCCATCCGCGAACTCGACGAATCGTTCTGGTTCACACCCGGGGACGAAGTTCCCACCTGCAGGAAGGTCGCCACCCATGCCCGCTTGATCCAGGCCGCCGACCTAGCCCATCCCATCCTCATCGACCCCTCCGGGCGCGTCATGGATGGCATGCACCGGGTTTGCAAAGCGCTGGAGCTCGGCTGGACGACGATCCCTGCACGCCGTTTGCCCGAACTTCCACCGCCCGACTTTGTCGGCGTCCCTCCCGGCGAGCTACCTTACGATTCCTGACGCCGCCTTGAACCGATCCCGCGGACGGACGACCCATCAGCGGGACCCAAATGGGCGCCAAAGTCGTGGAATGGTTCGGCCTGCCAAAGCAGCCGACCCTTTGGCAGAGCATCGTCCCAAGACGGATCGGGGGGGCTGGCCGATAGCCCGCCCCCGTCGAATCGGAACTACTTCTTCTTCGCCTCGTCGAGCTTCTCGCGAACCTTTTCGGTGATCTCGTTGTAGAGCGCTTCGTCGGCCTTGAGTGCCTCCTTCGCAGCATCGCGTCCTTGGGCCAATTGGGAACCGTTGTAGGCGAACCACGAACCGCGCTTCTGGATGAGGTCCATCTCCAAGGCCAAATCGAGGAGCGACCCCACCGAGGAAATACCCTCGTTGTACATGATGTCGAACTCGCAGTCGGTGAACGGTGGGGCCACCTTGTTCTTCACGATCTTGATCTTGGTGCGGTTGCCTTGAACCGACCCGTCGGTTGCCTTGATCTGGCCGATCCGGCGGATGTCGATGCGCACCGAGGCAAAGAACTTCAAGGCCCGGCCACCAGGCGTTGTTTCCGGGTTGCCGAACATCACGCCGATCTTTTCCCGGATCTGGTTGGTGAAGATGCATACCGTGCGGGCCTTCGAGATGAAGCTCGTCAGCTTCCGCATGGCCGCACTCATCAGGCGGGCCTGGGCACCCACGGTCGAATCGCCGATCTCGCCATCGAGTTCTTGCTTGGTGACGAGAGCCGCCACCGAGTCGAGCACGACCACGTCAATGGCATTGGAGCGGACGAGCGCCTCGCAAATCTGCAAGGCTTCTTCGCCCGACGACGGCTGGGAGACCAGAAGATCGTCCAGATTGACCCCGAGCATCTTCGCGTACTGGGGATCCAGCGCGTGTTCGACGTCGATGAAAGCCGCCAGCCCCCCCTTTTTCTGGGCCTGGGCGATGGCCGTCAGGGTCAGGGTCGTCTTGCCGGAAGATTCCGGACCGAACACCTCGATGATCCTGCCACGCGGGAAACCACCGACCCCGAGTGCCCGGTCGATCAGGAGGTTACCGGTCGGAATTACATCCACATCGACACGGTTGCCATCGCCCATTCGCATGATGGCGGCTTCGCCGAACTCCTTCTGGATGCTGGAAATCGCGAGGTCGAGGTTCCGTTTGCGGGCATCGGCGAGCTTGCTGGAGGGGTCTTCGGTGATCTTGGCCATGGTGTTCGTTTGTTCGCTGGTGCTTGTCGCAGGCAGAACCTGAAGCGTCAAAGAAAAAGATGTTCACTCGAACAAAAATGCGACCCGACTGCATTGATCCGGCGACGTCGGTCCGACCACCGGAATCGGTGGTATCCCCGTACAGAACTTGAGACCTCTGCCCTCCATGCCCCCCAAAAAGAAGAAAGCGCTGTCCGGCTTCACAAGCCGGACAGCGCCAAGATCATCGGGTTCTGGAGTCGTGCCTACTCGGCTGCTTCCCCCTTCGCCTTGTCCTTGGCCTTCTCCAACTGCGCCTTGAAGCCATCGAGATGGCCGGCGGTTTCGCTGTCGGGAGCCACGGCCTTGGCTTCGTCGATGGCGGCAATCGCTTCATCGAACTTCTCCATCCGGGCGAGAATCATCGCCTTGGTGGCAATCATTTGCTGCTTGGTTTCCCCCTCGAAATCACCCGATTGCACGGACTTCTCGACGAAGGCAAGCGCCCCGTCCATGTCCTGCTTGGCGGCGAAGCCGTTGAGCTCCTGCTCGAAGGCCGCAAACTTCTCCTTGGCCTCAAGTTTGGCAAGGTAGCCGGTCTCGTCCTCCGGATCGGCGGTTTTGATCTGATCAACCACCTCGGAGTAGAAGTTGCCCACGACGGCTTCCTCGAGCCCCATGGCGTCGAGGGCCGAAATCAGCAGCTTCGCCTTTTCCACCCCACTCGCCTTCGCGGCATCAGCGAAAGCCTGGTCGCGGGTGTCTTTCTTGGCACGAAGTTCGTCGAGATGAGAGACATACTTCTCCGGCCCACCGGCTTGATAGCCCGTCCGGGCATATGGCTTGCCGTCCGGATCGGCCAGCAGGATCGTCGGGTAGCCCTTGATCGCATACTTGGCCTGGAGTTCCTTGTTCTGCTTCTGGGTTTCCTCGGAAACGAGCGATTTGTCGCGCGGGTAGTCGAGTTCCACCAGGACGAACTTGTCCTTCACCCCTTCCTTGAAGGGATCGTGGCTGAAGACTTCCTCGTTCAGCTTGATGCACCAGCCACACCAGTCCGAGCCGGTGAAATCCATGAGGAGGTCCTTGCTTTCATCCGCCGCCTGCTTCTTGGCAGCGGTATAGTCGTGGGTCCAACCTTCACCACCAGCGATGGCAGAGGAGAATCCGAGCGAAGCGACGCAGGCGGCCGCCAGGAAATGTTTTGCATTCATATTGCTTGGGGTCGGTGAGACAAGTCTCCAGAGAAACCGATTCTGATCATCAGATTTCTCCAAAAATGTGCCCAGAATCTTCCAATCAACTCTTGGCTCGATGATTTGCTGCTGTCTCGGGCAACTTCAAAACTGTATCCATTTCCGAGCTCTCATCTTTGCAGCAGAATAGCGCTAAATGTACATCCTTCGGGTTTCGCCCAAAAGGAACACGAAACTCCAAGTAATATCTCCATTTCCTGATATCACCTCGAAAGGAATCGAGAGCCTATTGTTCAAAAAAAAGGGAGTCGGCAATCGCCGACTCCCTTGGACAGTGTAGTAAATCCTAAACCGCTGAAATAATTATCGACGGCGGCGAACCAGACCAAAAAGTCCCAACGCACCCAGAAGAGCAATCGAAGGTTCAGGAACAGCTTGGACCATTGTCACATAATCAGTGCCAGTGGCGACATCTGTAATTTGCCCCACAACACCAACGAGTCCAGAGACCGAAGGGGTAACGGTGACAGATCCCGAACCAGAGACAGGATTCGCAAACACTTGAGTCGATGCTCGGAGAACAGCGATCTCCGTCGCCAATGTGTAATCCGCTGTATTCGACAGGAAAATATAGATTGGAGCCGAACTCAACGCATCGGGCCCAACACCAACGAAGCTTCCGCTGATCGTCCCGGCGTCAGCAGATCCGAGTGTGACTACAGCGCCACCGACTGCGGTCAACGGCACAAAATCACTCACTGCCGCCATGAATGATGCCAAATCATTCACAACAGGAGCCGTGCCATATGTGCCCACAGTGAGGTAATATGAACTTGTCCCAGTGAGCAGTTCACCACCAGCAGCTGCCTGCACCCCCAAGCGGTTGGCGGGCGGCCCTCCAATTGCAACTGTCGAACCAAAGGCGAACGACGACATCGCCGCCAGTAGGGTAATAACTAGTTTTTTCATGACTTTATTAACAGGAACGGATTTGCTTTCAGTGAAGTGGCTTATTATTCAGCGATCACCTGAGCAGGGAATGTGATCGTCGATGGACTACCGGCCGGCCTGCGAACGATCATTCCGGTACCCTCCTTGATTTCAACAGTCCCCTTCGGCTCGTATGTCACGAAGTCAACCATTTCCGTCGTAGAACCATCGTCATACGAGTAATATGTGGTCGCCGCTTGAGCTGCATTCAGCGTAATCACTTCGTCGGACTGATCGAGCAACTGTGTAGCCAAATCCATCTGATTAAAGCTATTGCCAACTGCGTAAGGAGGAGCAATGAAATTATCCCCAAGCAGGACATCGACCTGAGTCTTGCCCGTTTTCACGTCACCTACAGACGTGAAAGTCTTTTCGCCGGCAGAATAATTGCGAATGATAACTCCCGTCCCTGGAAATAGGGGGTAATCTGACTCATCTTCGTAAGTCACGAAATCCACCCATGTAGCAGGCTCAACAGGACCGTTCGTGAGCGTGTAAACCACCGTCTTAGCAGCTTGAGTCACTGGATCGACAATAATGACCTCATCTGGGGTCCCGGAATCATCCGCCAACCCGGGAGCATTGGCCCCAAGAAAATCTTGGATAGTGGTAATCCGACGAATTGCTACACTTACATTTCCTCCAACTGTTGGAACTGCATCATTGATCACAATGGTGGTGGCGGTCGAGCTAACGATCTGCGACCACCATCCTTCTTGAGTTTCTGAAGTGATTTCCAAATACGATGCACTGTTCAGATCCTCCGGAACTCCGCCGGCAAAGGTAAGAGTCGTCAAACCGGAGGGGTCAACAGTCGTCTGCCCTGCAAAATCGATCGAATTGGTCAAAACAGGGCCAAGGTAGGTGTCCGCCCCCGTTGGCAGGGCGGCAACGTTCCCGGCAACTGTGTGCGAGATATAGCCCACAGGATCCGTGACGGCAGCATTGGCTGCCCCGACAGCAAGAAGCGCTCCGAGCAGCGCAAAGGGAATGATTGGTTTCATGACGAGGTTGGGTTTAGGTACGGTTTTGGTTTTCGTCGAGCAAAAAACCGTGATGGCGGGTGGCACGTTCGTAACGCCACGTCGTTTTTCACCGGATTTCTGATCCACAAGAGACATTGACGACGATTCTTGTCGGGATCGCAAGGAAATTATTGGACGGGGGACTAAACGCGGGTTTTCAGGGACTTGCGAGATTGGGGGAAGCATTGAATGAGATCATTCTTGGGTTCATTCCTGATCGCTCGAATCCGGGATTTTACCCGACGATCGAGGCTTGGTTTTTTCAAAATGTCCGATTTTGCGGCCCCGCTCCAAATCAAACAGGAAGGTCCAGTCTGGGAGTGCCTCAGCCGCAGAATTCACGCCGGATTGTTTGCCAACATGTCGTTTCGAGCCCGGATTCCAGGCTTCTGGTGACCAATTCTCCCCGCTCGTGGGGAAACATGCCCACGTTGAAGACTTTCGTTGTCGACCATCCAATTCGGAATCCGATGCAACGGAGATTCCCGGCGTTGCAGGCCAGCAGCGAGCATAGATCGCCATTTTGAAAAAACCTTCGCCATTCACGCGACTGGCACGCGCAAGAGCAGGGCTTCCGGTGTCTCCTAGCATCGCGCCGACGCTTCACGGCGTAGCGATTCCCCCTCCAGGCACCTACCAGGCGGTCACCGCCCGGAAATGCTCCATGCGCGAGTCCAAGTCCGCTTGTTCAAGGGCCTCCAGGCGACGGGTGGAGAAGGCCTCGCAGGTGAATGAGGCCACAACGGAGCCGTGGACAACCGCACGACGCAGGGTGTCAAAGTCCGGCTGGGTCGAGCCCTTGGCCGCGAGGAACCCAGCGAGGGCCCCGAGAAAGGTGTCTCCCGCTCCGGTGGGATCGGCCAGGGTCTCGATCGGGTAAGCGTGCCCGCGGAAGAACTCATGGTCGTCGGCGGTCCCCGAAAAGAACATCGATCCGTATTCGCCGAGCTTGATGACCACGTGCCTCGGGCCCTTTGCGAGGAGGATGCGACCCGCTTCGAGCAAGTTGGAGGTGCCGGTGAATTCCCGGGCCTCGCTGTCGTTGATGACAAACAGGTCGATTTGCTTGAGGACGTCGTGGAGCCGTTCGTTGGCGATCTCGATCCACAGGTCCATGGTATCGGCAATGACAAAGCGATCCGCTGCCTGGCACTGCTCCAGCATCTCGAGCTGGTTGTCCGGCGACATATTGGCCAAGACCACGATGGGTGCGGCGGAGGAAGACGTGTGAACCTTCACCTTCCAGCTCTCCAGGACGTTGAGGCCGACACGGTGGGTAGTGCGCTCGTTCATGTTGTTGAAATACTCGCCGGACCAGGTGAAGGAATCACCGGAGGACCGTTCGACGCCTTCAAGCGAGATTCCCCGTGCTTCCAGCATGTCGAGATGGCGGGCCGGGAAGTCCTTGCCGATGATGCCGACCAAATGGACGGTTTCGGCATAAAACGAAGCCGCGAGGGCGGCGTAGGCCGCGGAACCACCGAGCAGTTCGGTCTCGTCGGCAAAGGGCGTCTTGACGTTGTCGATGGCGATGGTTCCTCCGACGACAATGGGAAGCGAGGCGGGCATGGAGCGAAGCTGAAGACGCCGTTGGCGGGTGCCAAGCGCCAAGGAGGGAAAGTGCCAACTGATCAGCGATCCCCGGCCAGTGACGCGGCAGCGATGGCTTGCGATACCTGACGAGTGGCGATCTGGACGTCCGGAGCGGTGAGGAGGTCGGAGACGATGACGACGTTGCGAGCTCCGGCGGAAAGAACTTCGGGCAGGTTATCGCGCTTGATACCGCCGATGCAGAAGACCGGGATCTCGCGGCCGACCTCGGACTGAACCGCGGCGATGTCGGAAAGACCGATGCCGGGTCGACCCAATTTGGTAGGCGTCGGGAAAAGCGGTCCGAACCCGATGTAGTCGAATCCCTCTTCGAGCGCAGCTCGCGCCTGCATGGGCGAGTGGGTCGAGCGGCCGATGATCTTTCCGGGGCCCATCACCTCGCGAACCGGAGCCAGCGCGCCGTCGTCCTGGCCGATGTGAACCCCATCCGCCCCGACGCGGGCAGCAATGTCCGGGTAATCGTTGACGATGAAGGGAACCCCTGCGGCTCGGCAAAGCGGCAACAGCTGGCAAGCGAGGGCTTCGATCTCTTCCGGCGGATGCCCCTTGGCGCGGAGCTGGAGGAGACCGGCGCCACCGGCAAGCAAGGCCCGGGTTACCTCCGCGGCAGCCTCGGCCGGGACGTAGCCCAGATCGAGAATGGCATAAAGCTGACCAGCGAGGGTCATCGGGTGAAAGCGATCGCTTCGCCGGCTGGCCACATCCGGAACCACTCCTTCATGCCCCCCGCTCTTCCAAATAGCGGGCAACCCAGCCGATGTCGTAGGTGCCGGCCGCGAAATCGGGATGATCGATGATTTCCTGCTGGAACGGGATCGTCGTCTTGATCCCGCGGATCATGAACTCACCGAGGGCCCGCCGCATGCGGGAGATGGCGATGTCGCGGGTCGCGCCGGTGACGATCAGCTTGGCGATCATCGAGTCGTAATGCGGTGGCACCGAGTACCCCGAATAGACGTGGGTGTCGACCCGGACGCCCTTGCCGCCGGGGGCGTACCACATGTCGATGGTGCCGGGGCTGGGGCAGAAATTGTTGAAGGGATCCTCGGCGTTGATCCGGCACTCGATCGAGTGGCCGCGGGGCGTGGAATTGAGGACGTGCTCGGACAGCGGCTCGCCGGCGGCGATGCGGATCTGCTCCTTGATCAGCTCGCAGCCCATCACCTCTTCCGTCACGGGATGCTCCACCTGGATGCGGGTGTTCATCTCCATGAAGTAGAAGTTCTCGCCCTTCTCATCGACGAGATACTCAATGGTCCCGGCGTTTTCGTAGCCGATGTTCTTGATCAGGTTCACCGACGCCTCGGCCATGCGGGCGCGGAGGTCGGGACCCAGCAAAGGCGACGGGCACTCTTCGATGATCTTCTGGTTGCGCCGCTGCATCGAGCAGTCGCGCTCGCCAAGCTGGATGAAATTCCCGTGGCGGTCGGCAATCACCTGGAACTCGACGTGGTGCGGGTTGAGCACCAGCTTTTCGAGGTAGCACTCGCCGTTGCCGAACGCGACCGCGGCTTCGTTGGAGGCCGCCTGGAACTGGGCGAGGAAATCCTCCTCCTTGAAGCAGGGCCGCATGCCCCGGCCGCCGCCGCCCGCCGTGGCCTTGATCATCACCGGGAAGCCGATGCGTTTGGCCTCGGCGAGGCCTTCCTTGGCATCGGAGAGGATCTCCGACCCGGGCGTGACCGGCACGCCGTTGGCCAAGGCGGTGGCGCGGGCCGTGGCCTTGTCACCCATGGTGGAGATCACCTTGGCCGAGGGCCCGATGAATTGGAAATTGCAGCTCTCGCAGATCTCGGCGAAGCGGGCGTTTTCGGAAAGGAAGCCGTAGCCGGGATGAATCGCTTCCGCCTCGGTGATTTCGGCCGCCGCAATGATGCGATCCGCCTTCAGGTAGCTCTCCTTGCTCGATGCCGGGCCGATGCAGACCGACTCGTCGGCGAGGTGGACGTGCATGGAATCGACATCCGCCTCGGAATAGACGGCGACGGATTCCACCCCGAGTTCGCGGCAGGCACGAATGATCCGGAGGGCAATTTCGCCGCGGTTGGCGACAAGGACGCGCTTGAACATGGGAATTGGTTGCGGGCTGTCAGCGGGAGGGCTCCTGCAGTGAAAACCTCAAGCTCACTTGATGCGGAACAGGGCGTCGCCGAATTGAACCGGGGTGCCGTCGTCCACCAGGATGGAAGTGATCGTGCCCGACTTCTCGGCCTTGATCTCGTTCATCACCTTCATCGCCTCGATGATGCAGACGACCTGGCCCTCGCTGACCACATCGCCGACATTCACGAACTCCGGTGAATCCGGGCCGGGCTTGCGGTAGAACGTGCCAACCATCGGCGAGGTGATCGCCACCCCTTCCTCGCCGGCCGGGGACGCCGGCGCGGATGCTGCCGCGGCAGGTGCCGGGGCAGCGGCTGGAGCGGCGTAGGCGGCGGCCGGGGCGGGCATGCTGGCAAGCAGCCCGCGCATCGAGTCGAGGTCGGGCCCCTTGCGGAGTTTCAGGTGAAAGCCTTCCTTCGACATGTCGAAGAGGGTGAGGTCGTGCTCGTTCATGAGCTCGACGATCTTGCGGATTTCCTTGAGGTCCACGATGGTGCGAGAGTGTGCGATTGGGAAAAGCAGCCTGCCCGGCGCGGCGACCGCTACGATTGCGGAGGCTAGGTAAGGGGTCGAAAGAGCGTCAAGCGGGAACCCGGTCGTCGGCGGCGAAGTTCCCGAGGATTGGACTTGCCACGCGGGCGGCCGGCGGGCTGCAAAGCAGGGATGCAACGACCCGCCCGCCCGCCGGAGCCCCATGAGTTCATGCCCGACGACTTCTTCCGGCGCTTGGAGAAGGACGAGATCGTCCGCGCCGGCCGGCCGCTGGAAGTCGACCTCGGCTGCGGCGACGGCCGGTTCCTGCTGGGGATGGCGGGACATCATCCGGAGCGCGACTTCCTCGGCGTCGAACGCCTCCTCGGGCGGGTCCGCAAGGTGGCGAAGAAGATCGGCAAACACGGCCTGACCAACGCCCGCGTGTTGCGCCTGGAAAGCCGCTACACCGTCGAATGGTTGCTGCCGCGCGCATCGGTCTCGCGCCTGCATTTGCTCTGTCCGGACCCGTGGCCGAAACTGCGCCACCATCGCCGCCGCCTGATCCAACAGGATTTCCTGCAGGCGGTGTGGGACACGCTTGAGCCGGGCGGCGAGTTCCTGTTCAAGACCGACCATCCCGAATACTTCGAGTGGGCCGGCGAGAAGATTGCCGCCTTCGGCAAGTTCGAGCGCTTGGAATGGCCCGAGGATGCCTTCTTCTACCCGAAGACCGACTTCCAACTGCTGTGGGAGAGCCAGGGCAAATCGCTCCAACAACTACGGTTGCGGAAGCAAGCTCAAGCTTGAGCCGTCGAGAAAGCCACGCAGCACCAACACACCGTCCTCGCCCGGCAGGATCGTCACCGCGCCGGCACGGCCCTGGTGAAAGACGTGGATGCCGGCCCTCCCGCACGCCTCGACCCAGTTGTCCGGCACGCGTTCCTGCGGAGGGTGATCTGCGTGGGTGACGACGATCGCCCGCGGCTTCACCGCCGCCAGGAAGTCATCGCCCAGCGAGCCGTCGTGCCGATGACGTCCGGCCACGATGACATCCGCCCGCAAGTCGCGGCCGCTTTCCATCATCGCCCGCTCGGTCGCCAGCCCGGCATCGCTGGTGAACAGGATCCGCCAGCCGTGCCAGTGAAGCCGCACGACCATTACCCGTTCATCGGCCACCGCGCTCCAATCCCGCGGATCAGGCGCGTGGATCACCTCGAGGCGCGCCTCGTCGGAGATGCGGTAGAACTCACCTTCCCGCCCGACCGTTGTCGCCACCCGCCGCTCCGCCGTCGCTGCTTCCAGTCGTCGGAAAGTCGAACTGCGCGATCGCTCCACCGGCATCAAGACCTGCCGCAGCGGTAGCGCATCCAGCGCTTCGACCGCACCTCCCACGTGACCGCTTTCCGGGTGGCTCAGGACCAGGCTCTCCGGGAGCAGGGCCATCCGCCGCAGTGAGGGCAGCACCGACCTGCGGAAGCCCGGCTGGCTGCCGGTATCGAACAGCACGCTGGATCCGTCGTCATGGAGGCAAGCCGCCCCGCCACCGTAGCCCACGTCGTAGACGATCAGGAAATCGTCCGCCGGCCGCCCGAGAGGAATCGCGAAGTTGCCACCCGGCACGGCGGCAAAACCCTCGGCAACGGCGGTGCAGGTCCAGGCGACCCCGGCATTCACCCGGTTGATCCGCGGGCCAACAGCCGACAGCGGCGCCAGCAATGCCGCGAGCAACGCCAGGGCCATCAAGATGAAGACCGGCAGCCCGATCAGCGGGCTCGCCAGCACCGAAATGGGTGCGACGAAACCGAAGTGCCAAAGCGTCAGCGGCAGCGACCCGATGCTCGCGGCGGACGACGCCCCCAAGCCCGCGGCCACCTTGCGGCGCAGGTCCAGCCACGCCGCCCGCCACCTGCCATAAAGGGACAGCGGCAAGTAGGGCTCCTTCCGTTCGATCACCGCAAACCATCCGGTGGCCGCCTTCATGCCCAGTCCGATCGCCAGCACCACGCCGAACGAAAGCTGGACGCCGGCCCGGAAGATCAAGTGCCCGTCCGCCATCAGCGTGATCAACAGGGCCAGGCCCAGCGCATTGAGCAGGTCCGGCCGCCGGCGCACCAGGAAAGCGGCGAGGAGCACCCCGGCCATGGTCACCGCCCGCGTCGCCGGCGGCTTCATCCCGGTGATCCAGGCGTAGCCGAGCATCGCCAGCAGGATCACCACCACCGCCGGCCGCCGCGGCACCCTCAGGCAGCGCAGGACCAGCCACACCACCGCCCCGACCATCGCCACGTGCATGCCGCTGACCGAGAACACATGGAGGGTCCCGCTCGACCGGTAGGATTCGATCAGGGCGTCGTCATCGTCCGGATTCTCCCCCAGCACCATCGCCCGGATCACCGCCGCCTCGCGGCTTGCGGGATCCAGCCCTGTCGTCACCGCGCGGCGAAAGCGCGCCCGCCACCGCTGCGCCATCCGGTCGACAAAGGGCGGCGCCGCCACGGACCTCGCCACGCCTTGCGCTTCGAACACGCCCCAGGCTCCCTGGCGGTGGAGCCAATCTTCCAAGTCGAACTCGCCCGGATTCCGCGGCGGTGGCACCGGCACGAAGCGGCCGCGTGCCTCGATGGTCTCGCCGCGTGCCGCCGGCGGCCCGCCACCCCGCCACCAGACCTTGCCGGGCACGCCGCCATCGCGGAGTACCACCAGCGCAGACCAGCCGTGGCCGGACGACCGTGGCTCGGAAATCACCTGCGCCACCACTTTCGCGGGATGGCTGCGATCGGCCTCGATCCAACGCCGCGCGGCGTCCTGCGGCATCGTCCGCCAGCCATGCAAGCCGGCCGCCGCAGCCGCGCAGAGCATGGCCGAGATCGCCACCCGTGGCCGGCCGGCCACCAGGAACAGTCCCAGGACAATGGCAGCCGCCAGCGATCCCGCGATCACCTTGCCGTCGGCCGCCACCACCGCTGCGACCGCCAGAACCGCGGCCCAGAGCAGCGGGTGGCGCTCCACCGTCTGGCGGAGCCCTGCCCTCATCGGATCAGGCCATGCCCCACTCGCGGAGCTTGTGGCGGGCGTTGGCCGAGTGACGGGATTCCGGGAATTGCTCGATGACCTGCTGCATGATCGTCCCCGCCGAAGCGTGGTCTTCCAGCTGGGTCTCGTAGATCTCCGCCAGGCGGAACATCAGGTAGGCGGCATCGTTCTCCTGCCACTCCTGGTCCTCGATCGCGTGGCGCAGCGTCTGCACCGCTCCTTGGACATCTTCCAGGTGCTCGATCTGGATCTTCGAAATCTCGACATACGGGACGCGGTTGAGCGGATCCTCCGCGGCGGCGGCCCGGAACTCCTCGATGGCCCCTTCCCAGTCCCCTTGCGCGACCTTGGCGCGGGCGTTGTGCATCGCGTCCTGCTCGACCATCTCGGCGCTGTCGTAGACGGCGTGGGTGAAACGCTGGGCGATTGCCGGCAGCACGTGGATGACGAAAACGATCCCCACCAGGCCGGCGGTCAGGAATGCCAGCAGGATCCCCACGAAGACCTTCTCCCCTTCACGTCCCTCGATGTCGGCCTGAAAGCTCTTGATGTCGTCCTCCGGCTCGTCGGCGTACTTCATTTCCTGAAGCGCCACCTTGTCCTCCTCGATCTTTTTCCCCGAATCGATGAACTTCATCCAGGAGAACGCCACCACGATCGCCATCACCGCATAGATGCCCCACTTCATATGTCGAAAGACTAATCAATGCGGCGCGCCCCGCGGGAAGCACAAAATCGGACAGGAGCCGGATCGGAAAGGCCCGTCTCAAAGGCGCCGCGCCGCACGGCCTTCGTCGATGAGCTTCCAGAAGTGCTTCGACTTGGCCAGCTCCTCGTCCTCGGCCATCGGGATCTTCGAACGGAAGGCGAAGTCGGTGAAGGTGCCCTTGTGCAGCACCCGGTGAACGATCACCACCCCCTCCTTGACCTCGAAATAGAAGCGCCAGTCCTTGGCCCGGAAGCGGTACAAAGTCCGCCCGTCGCGCTCGATCCGGCCGAAGCGCTCGCCGTCGAAGTCTTCCAGGTCCTTTTCGGTGACCTTGAACTCATCGAGCAGCTCGAGCTGTTCGAGGGTGTCGAGGCGGGAAATCTCGGCCGCACTGATTTCGTTGAAAACGATCTGGAACACGGGGGCAGCGTGGAACCGGGTCGACCAAATTCCAAACCTCAAATGCAAGCCCTCGCGGGGATTTCACTCCGGCAGCGCCTCGATCCGGAAGAACCGCGTGCCCGCCCCGGTGGGCGGCTCGTAGGTCACCGTCACCCTCTCGTAGTCCGTCCCCGGGTAGTCCTCGCGGATCACGTCCGTGATGCCCGGATCGGCGTCCTCCCAGGTGCTGAGGTCGTCGCCGACCTGAACCTGATAGACCGCCCCGGCGGGCGCCTTGCGGGCGGTGAAGCTCAGCGTCACCCGGCCGTCCGCCGCCCGCTCGAGCGGCATCGGGAAGACGTTCGGGCGCAAGGGATCGCCGCCGAAGGCGAACTCCGCGAAGTTGCTCTGGCCGTCGTGCTCGATGTCGAGATCCATCCCGTGCAGGTGGCTCAGGCCCGGCAGCCATTCCTCCAGCCAGGCGAGGTAGGGCGCCACCGCGCCGGTCTCCTGGGAAAGGGCTTCGATCTCCCCCGCCGACAGCACCCGCGAGTGGATGCGGAACTGATCGAGGTCCCCTTCGAAGCTGACCGCGGCACCGGCAGGATTGCCGCCGAGCGACAGCACCGGATTGGAATCGAGGAAATCGCTGCCGCCGGCGATCGATCCGTCGAACTGGCCGTTGATGAAAAGCTGCATCTCTCCGGTGGCCCGCGCCCGCGTCACGGCGACATGGACCCACTCCCCGGTGCTGACCTCGACGGTGCCGTGCAAGGCCGTGTTCGGGGACTGGTCGGCATGACCGGTCTGGAAGGAAATCCGGTTCACCCCGCCGCCGCGGGTGCCGGTGATCATGAAGTCGTTGCGGGCCCCCGGGCTGTCCGCCGCCGCGATGGCGAGACCGCCGGACGGGGTGTCGGTGGTGGTGAAGGGGCGGCTGGTGCGCATCCAGAACGAAAGGGTGAAATCCCCGGGCGCGACATTCGGCAAGGTCACCCGCTCGTCGCTGTCGTCGAAATGCAGGCCGCCGCCGATCCGGCCCGTCGTCCAATCCTCCGGCTCCATCCCGACCAGGGTGCCATGAGTCTCATGCGGTGAACTGTCGTTGGCCGAGTTGCCGCTGCCTTCATCAAGCTTCAGCCAGGCCAGGAGATCCGGATCGACCACTCCCACCCGCAGCTCCGCGGACGCGAAGTTGCCTTCACCCGCACCCTGCACCCGGCCGGCCGGCAGCTGGATGACGACCTCTCCGAATCCCGCCGGGACCACGGTGAACGTGTAGTCGGCACCACCGCCGCTCAGGTTTTCCGCCGTTCCCCCGCTCACCACGAAATCATCCGCGCTCAAGCCGCTGACCGGCTCCGAGAAGTGCACGGCGACCTCGAACGGCCCGCCCGCCGATGGCGGTGCTTCCAGGCTCACCGCCGGCGCGTCGGGCAGCGACAGGATCCACTCCGCGATCACCCCCGCCGCCGCTTCGTCCACCTGGTTCTTCGCCACCGGCGGCATCTTCACCGATCCCGTCGTCCCGTGACGAACCCGCAGCACCGACCCCGCCAGGTCCCCGGGCACGATCACCCGGTCGCCGGGGCCGCTGAGCGGCGCCTCCACCGCACCGCGGATCAGCTGCTGCTCGTTGAGCGGCGTCGTGAAGCGCGCGTCGAAGAACGCTCGCACCCCTCCCGGCCGGTGGCATTGCGCGCAGTTCGAGTCCAAATACGAGCGCACCCGTTCTTCCAGGCTCGCGCTGCTGTCGCCGATGTTTTTCGCCT
>NZ_JACZFQ010000243.1 GCF_014904755.1 Neoluteolibacter marinus | reverse complement strand
GCGGATTCCTCGCCCGAGGCCGAGGCCGAGGCGATCGCCACGTTGATGCCGACGACCTTCCCGTCCACGTCGACCAGCGCGCCGCCGGAGTTGCCCGGGTTGATGGAGGCGTCGGTCTGGATCACGTTGAGGAACACCGATTCCGTCTGGCCCTGCGAGGAGTCGCCCTGGCCGTAGTCGAAGAAGAAGTCCTGCCAGCCGCCCCCGCCCTGGTCCTCCTCCGAGCTCTCGCCCTCGTCTGGGGTCTCGGGCACGGCGGAGGAGGCCACGGCGATCGTGCGATCGGTGGTGGAGATGATGCCGTCGGTGACCGTGCCGGACAGCCCCAGCGGAGCGCCGATCGCGATCGCGGTATCCCCCACGTTCAGATCGGACGAGCTGCCGAGCTCGGCGGGCACGAGCCCGTCCTCGTCGATCTTGATGACGGCCAGATCGGACAGCGGATCCGTCCCGACGACCTCGGCGGTGGTCACCGTGCCGTCCGAGAGCTGGACCTCGATCGACGGGTCGCTGGACTGCCCGTCCATGGTCACCACGTGGGCGTTGGTGAGGATGTGGCCCTCCTCGTCCAGGATGATTCCCGAACCGGAGCCTGCGCTCTGGCCGTCCGACGAGGAGATCGTCACGACCGAGGGCGAGGCCTTGGCCGCGGCCCCGGTGATCTCCGTGACGGAG
>NZ_JACZFQ010000242.1 GCF_014904755.1 Neoluteolibacter marinus | reverse complement strand
AGAAGAAAGAGAAGACAATGTTCGGACTCACAGTCAACGACCATGTGATGATCGCCCACAGCCTGCCCGACGAATTCTTCGGTCCCGCCCAAGGCCTGCACGGTGCCACTCTCGAAGTCTCGGCTACCTTCACCCGCGCGAGCCTCGACGAGCATTCCGTCGTCCTCGACATCGGTGAAGCCATGAGCCTGCTCGACGCGGCTCTGACCCCTCTGCGCTATACGAATCTCGACGAACACCCTGACTTCTCCGAGAGACTGAGCACGACCGAAGCCGTCGCCGAACACATCGGACGGAAGCTGGCCGAATCTCTGACTGAGCGAC
>NZ_JACZFQ010000241.1 GCF_014904755.1 Neoluteolibacter marinus | reverse complement strand
ACCGAGCGCTCGCCGCGGCAGCCGGGTCCAGGATCGCGCTCCATTCGGTGCCCGGCTCCTGGGCCGAGCCGGGACGAGCCGAGACAGAAGCGGTGCAGAGTCTCATGGCCGCTGTGACGGGACCCGTCCTCCTCGACGGCCTCATCGCCACCGCTCTGCCCGAATTGATGACCGATCCTGCGCTCACGCACCGCGGCGGGCCGGGTTCGCTCATCCCGCTCTTCCATTGCTTGGCAGACAATGACGACAGCGCTGGTCGCCATCGCGAACGGCAG
>NZ_JACZFQ010000240.1 GCF_014904755.1 Neoluteolibacter marinus | reverse complement strand
GTTCACCGACGCCGAGCTGCGTGCGGAGACGGACGCATTCCGCCAGCGCCTCGAGGACGGCGAGTCCCTGGACCGCATGCTCCCGGAGGCCTTCGCCGTGGTCCGCGAGGCGTCGCACCGCGTGCTGGGCAAGCGCCATTACGACGTCCAGCTCATGGGCGGGGCCGCGCTGCACCTGGGCAACATCGCCGAGATGAAGACCGGCGAGGGCAAGACCCTGGTGGCCACCGCGCCCGCCTACCTCAATGCGCTGTCCGGCAAGGGTGTCCACGTCATCACGGTCAACGACTACCTGGCCTCCTCCCAGGCGGAGCAGATGGGCCGCGTCTACCGCTTCCTGGGCATGGAGACCGGCACGATCCTGGCGGGCCAGTCCCCGGATGTCCGCCGCAAGCAGTACGCCGCGGACATCACCTACGGCACGAACAACGAGTTCGGCTTCGACTACCTGCGCGACAACATGGCCTGGTCGGTCGACGAGCTGGTGCAGCGCGGGCACAACTTCGCGATCGTCGACGAGGTCGACTCGATCCTCATCGACGAGGCCCGCACCCCGCTGATCATCTCCGGTCCGGCCTCCGGCGAGGCCAACCGCTGGTACTCGGTCTTCGCCTCGCTCGTCGAGCGGCTGGAGCTGGACGAGGACTACGAGGCCGACGAGAAGAAGCGCACGGTCTC
>NZ_JACZFQ010000239.1 GCF_014904755.1 Neoluteolibacter marinus | reverse complement strand
ATCCGGGGATCTCCTTGATCCTCGTGCTCTTGACGGCATCCGTGAGGAGGTAGAAGCGGATCCGCTGCACGCGGTTTGCGAGCATCTCTCGGAAGAACGTGGCGTAATCCGCTTCCTTGGAGCTCGGCTCGAGGATCGACTCGAGCGATCCGTCGGCCGACTGCTCTAGGAATCCCGCTGCGGCGCTGAAGATCCTCTTGGCCTCGGTCAGGCTAAGGGAGGCGTCGGGATCGCCAGTGTGCGTCCCCGCCAAGACGACAAGGGAGTCATCCCCGCCATCCTCGGCGTATCCGAGAATCTCGAGAACCTTGTTCCGGCGTCCACGGCAA
>NZ_JACZFQ010000238.1 GCF_014904755.1 Neoluteolibacter marinus | reverse complement strand
CTCGGCGTCCTCCAGGCGCTCAGCGAGTACCTCTGTCATGGCCTCCAGTGTGTACTTGCCAGCAGCAGACGCGCGCCTGTCGATGTCCTCCTGCAATGCTCGGAAGAAATCATCTTGCATCCTGAGCCTCCTCGGCAGTGCCCCCAGCGTATGCCGAGGGGGTCGGAACCTCGAAGGCTGACAGCGCCTGAAGCGAGAGCGAATAGGTCACATCTGCCACTCCTTCCGGGATAGCATTCCGACGAATCGATGGGAAGGACTCGCCCACGTGGTAGAAGTTCGGGTCACTTGACGAGAACCTGTATCCCGCTACCGCCTGCTCTTGGGGATCCAATCGAGCTGCGATCA
>NZ_JACZFQ010000237.1 GCF_014904755.1 Neoluteolibacter marinus | reverse complement strand
GATCCGCACGTTCGTGCCCTGGTCGAGTCCGTGCGGGTTGAGCTTGAAGTCGATGGTGTTGCCGTTCGACACCTCGGGCACTTCGATGCTCGGAGTCTGCTCCTGCGTTTGCGTCGAATCCTCAGCCGGTTCGTCGCCTCCCGTCGAGCATGCGCCCAACGTCAGCGCAACTGCGGTCGTTCCTGCCAGTGCGGTCCATCGCCGAGTCCTCATGACGCCCTCCCTGTGATATCCGTTAGTGATTCTATTGTATCGCACTATGACTTCTTCATCTGATCCTTCTCCGGCGGAATCAGGTAAGCGTCGGGGGCGTCGTCTGCGTTCGGGTCGACGGGATCGGGGCGTTCCGAGTATTTGTGCCCCGGCGGTCCGTAGTAGGAGTTGTTGTACTCGTCCACCACGGCCTTGCCGTCCTTCACGTCCTGCACCCAACCGACATGCCCGGCCTCCCCGACGTTGGGATTCGAGTTGGCGTCCCACCAGGCGACCGATTGCGGAACGGGCTCCGTGGAGATTTCCCATCCCCGTGCTTCCCAGGCCGGTCGCCATTCCGCAGCGTTTCCGGCTACCGCGTTGGTGAAGACCGGATCGTCCTCGGCGCTCAGGCCCATCGCCTCGTTGATCTTCCAGCCCGCATACGACGTGCACTCGCCGTAATAGAAACCCATCGAATCGGGG
>NZ_JACZFQ010000236.1 GCF_014904755.1 Neoluteolibacter marinus | reverse complement strand
ACTTCACGACCGACGTGGCGGGGCTGAACACGCTGCAGCCCGAGTACGAGCAGGAGTACGGCACGAACCTGGCCGACGACGAGCTCTACGGCGACCGAGCCGGTGAGCAGATCGAGTACCAGCCCCTCATGGAGGTCACCTACTGGGGCTTCCGGCTGATGATCACCTTCGGCGGTCTGGCGGCCGTGGCCTGCGCCGGTGCCTGGTGGCTCACGCGCAAGGGCACGGTGCCCCTGTCGAAGGGGCTGATGGGTCTGGGCGTCGTGGGCATCCTGGCCCCGTTCGGGGCCAATGTGGCGGGCTGGGTCTTCACGGAGATGGGCCGGCAGCCCTTCGTCGTAGCACCCAATCCGGACCTGCCGCT
>NZ_JACZFQ010000235.1 GCF_014904755.1 Neoluteolibacter marinus | reverse complement strand
GAAGCCGCGGTCTCGCCGAACGTCACGGCCGGGGAGCTGCTGTTCTCGCTGGGCAGCCTCCTGCTGCTGTACGGGGTGCTCTTGGTCGTGGAGGTCGCGCTGATCGCCAAGTACGTGCGCACCGGCGTGGTCGCGGCCATGCCCGAGCTGGTCGAGCACGAGGACCACGACGACGACGGTTCCCGGGACGACGTCCTGGCCTTCGCCTACTGAGGAGACGAGAGATGTTCGAGCAGTTCGCGGGACAGCCGGGCCTGGCCACGGCATGGTTCCTCGTCATCGGCTT
>NZ_JACZFQ010000234.1 GCF_014904755.1 Neoluteolibacter marinus | reverse complement strand
GCACGCCGTACGACGCCATCATGCTGGAGCAGGTGCCAGCCGTCCTCCCCGTCTGGGTCGCGATCGGTCAGGCCCTGAACGAGATCGGGTACGAGGTCGCCACCGGGGTCCTGAACGCCGAGGAATACGGGGTCCCGCAGACCCGTCGACGTGCCATCCTGGTCGCCCGCCGTGACCGTGCCCCGGCGTTGCCTCGTCCCACCCACAAGCGCTTCCGGAAACTCGACCTGGCCCCCGATGACCTCCACGGCCTGTTGCCCTACAAGACCATGGGCAAGGTTCTGCAGCGCGGAGAGGAATTCACCGTCATCTCCAACTACGGAAGCGGAGGGGATCCGAAGGCTCGAGGGCGCAGGGGTTCTCA
>NZ_JACZFQ010000233.1 GCF_014904755.1 Neoluteolibacter marinus | reverse complement strand
AGCCAGCATTCACCGTCACCGGGAAGATCTCACGCAACCGCCTGGTCACGTCCTACGACGTCGATCTCGACAGGTTCGACCACTCAGAAGCGGGCATTCTGCAAACATTCCCTGCAGACTATCCGTGGTCAGGCATGGACATCTCCCAGCAGATCGGGAACGCCATTCCACCGCGTCTGGCTGCGCACGTTCTCGCAGCGGCGACCGGGAATGACCTGGATCCGCTGCTGCTGGACAAGTACGTGGATAGCAGTTGGAACGCCTTCGACCAGTTGCCGCATCTCCTGG
>NZ_JACZFQ010000232.1 GCF_014904755.1 Neoluteolibacter marinus | reverse complement strand
GCTCCCAGGTGCTGATCGATGCTGCGGCCGATGCTCGCGCCATCGCCGGGCTCGTGGGCGCCGGCTCCACGGACTGCTCGCTGTCGGGCAGCCTGCAGATGATCATCACCACGCACTCCCACCACGATCACATCGGGGCGCTCGAGGAGGTCAAGTCCCGCTCCGAGGCCGTCACGGCCTGCGGCACCGACGACGAGGACGACATCGACGTCGAGATGGACCTGACGCTTGATGACGGAGACGTCGCCGAGTTCGAGGGCTTCGACCTGGAGGTCATCGGCCTGCCGGGTCACACCCCCGGCTCCATCGGCCTGGTCT
>NZ_JACZFQ010000231.1 GCF_014904755.1 Neoluteolibacter marinus | reverse complement strand
CCGCGACCCCCAGGGCCCGGTGCGCATCTTCACCGGTGACGCCCTCTTCCCGGGCGGCGTCGGCAAGACGAACTCGCCGGAGGCCTTCCAGCAGGCCTACACGTCAGTCGTCGAGCGGATCTTCGACCGGTTCGACGACGACACCGTGATCCACCCCGGCCACGGCGAATCCACCACGCTGGGCCAGGAGCGCCCGTCGCTGGACGAGTGGCGCGAGCGCGGCTGGTGAGCCGCAGCCCGTCCACAGCCTCCGCCCGCTGAGATGGAGATCCAGCGCAGGTCCTTCGACCCGGATGAGCTCGGCGCTCGCGAGACGACGCTGCTGGTCAAGTCCCTGTTGATCCCGCGGCCGATCGCCT
>NZ_JACZFQ010000230.1 GCF_014904755.1 Neoluteolibacter marinus | reverse complement strand
CGACCGCGCTGCTGCTGCTCGGCGTGTTCGCGGTGGTCAACGTGGCCGTGATCGTGCTGCGCAAGGACAAGTCGCGCGAGGGCACCGGCTACTTCCGGGCTCCCGCGTTCATCCCCTTCATCGGCGCGGCCACCACGCTGTTCCTGATCGGCCCGTGGGCGCAGGACGTCATCGAGTACCAGATCGCCGCCGTCCTGCTGGGCATCGGCCTGCTGCTCTCGGCGGTCAACTGGGCGTACAAGCGCTTCGTGAAGCACGAGCCCATGGGCTTCGAGGACACGCAGGCGATCGCGACCCTGGGCGAGGAGCCGGGCGGGCACGATCCGCTCGGCGACTACTCCACGCACGAGCACCACAGGAAGTGATCTGCGCCCCGCCGCGCGGGGTGCAGCTGCCGGCCAGGGGGCCGTCGGATCGATCCGACGGGCCCCTGGCCGCTGTCGCGCCACAGGGCCATGAGACAGTGAGGTCTCCCCAGCGAATCGAGCAGGACCAGTGAACACTCCAGCAGAGCACCGCCGCCCGTGGGCGCGCACCCTGATCGCCCCTGCCCTGATCCTCATCTGGCTGGCCGTGCTGATGCTCGGCGGGCCGTTCTTCGGGAGGATCTCGGACGTCTCCACCAATCAGCAGAGCTCGTTCCTCCCCCAGTCCGCCGAATCCACCCAGGTCGCTGACCGGGAAGACGACTTCACGGAGGACCCCTTCCT
>NZ_JACZFQ010000229.1 GCF_014904755.1 Neoluteolibacter marinus | reverse complement strand
GTAGCCGGTGTTGATGTCGAAGGCGTAGAACCAGGCGAAGGCGGACACGACCGTGATGATGCCGTAGGGCACCAGGATCACGGTGCGCAGCAGGCCGCGCAGCTGCTTGATCGCCGAGTGCATGACCAGCGCCAGCGCGAAGCCGAGCACGAGCTCCACGGCGACGGTCACGACCGTGATGAGCAACGTGACCCACAGGTCCTTCCAGAACACACCGTCCGTGAGGACCGTCCAGTAGTTCTGGAGGCCGATGAACTCGCGGTCATCCGGGGCCGTGAGGCGGTAGGAGAACAGCGAGTCGAACAGCGCCTGGATGATGGGGTACATGGTCACCAGCAGCATGACCG
>NZ_JACZFQ010000228.1 GCF_014904755.1 Neoluteolibacter marinus | reverse complement strand
GCCGAGGCGGCGCTCGGACTTCAGCCGGTCGGAGACCGGGGCGGAGGCGGGCCGTCGGCGGCCCTGAGTCGAGGTGCTCACAGCAGCGACTCTCCCTTCAGGACGGAGTCGATGAACTCCTGCGAGTTCGCCGGGGTGTTCTCGTTGACCTCATGGATCGGGGTCCACTCCTGCTGGATGCCGGAGGAGATCTCGTTGTAGTACGGGGTCTGCGGGCGCGGGGCGGCGCTGTCCAGGGACTCGCGGATGGCCTCGTACATGGGGTAGGCCTCCTGCACGGCCTTGTCCTCGTAGGCAGAGGAGGCG
>NZ_JACZFQ010000089.1 GCF_014904755.1 Neoluteolibacter marinus | reverse complement strand
CACGATTTGAACCAGACACGGCACCTCTTTCCAAACCCCGAACCCAACCCGGTGGCGGCCGACTGCTTCAAGTCGCAGCCATAGGGTCTCGCCCGCGGCGTCGAGGTCCCGATCGCGCACGGGATGCCGAGCTCGCCGAGCTCCTCCAACAAGGCCGCCACGCCGGGCAGCGGCTCGATTCCTTCCGCGCGCAGGATCTCACGGTAAAGGCTCTCCTTGCGGTCGCCCAACTCCTGGATCCGCTCCGCGGTGTGCGCCCAGCCGAGCAGCGGCAGGATGCTTTCGTTGCGCTGGCCGAAGGTGGCGACGAAGGTCTCGCGGGTCAGGGTTTCACCGAGCTCCTCCGCCAACGCGAACCAGGAACGCTCGTGTGCCTCGTGGGAATCAATCACCACGCCATCGAAGTCGAAAATCACCGCCGCCAGCGCCATGGGCCGAGCATGCAGCCGGGCCCGGGCACCGCGCAAGCCACGCGACACCGGGCTACGACCACTCTTCCGCCGACTTCCTCAAGCGCCGCTCCAGGCGTGGATCCGCGGCCATCCCTTCGTAGCGAACCGCGTAGTGGTAGCGCTGCAGTTCCAGGGCAAAATCGGGGGCATCCTCCAGGTCCGCCAGGTGCCGCCGCAGCGTGCGCGCGCGGGCCAAGGGCCGTCCGTGGCGCTGGCTCGCCCGGCGGAAGGCCGCGAAGTACCCCGCCTCGGCCGCTTCCGCTCCGGCGGCCGACCCGCCCGTCGCCGTGCCCCGACGACCGCGCCATGCCAACAGCAGCAGCGCCGGCACCGCGAAGCCCGCCGCCAGCATCAGCGGCAGCTTCAATCCGCCGTTCCCTGCGACCGGCATTTCGTCCTCCGCTTCCAACAGTTCCGAGGCGCCGGGCGGCTGTTCCTCCGGGGCGGCGGTCTCGGCCAGCTCGTGCTCGAGGGCTCCCGGCGGCGTCGCATCGAGCACCGTCCAGCCGTAGCCATCCAGCAGCACCTCGGTCCACGCGTGCGCCTCGCGGGCCCGGAAGACGAACAAACTACTCCCTTCGTAGAAGGTCCCTCCCGACCATCCGTAGGCGACCCGCGCCGGCACCCCGATCGACCGCGCCAGCAAGGCTCCGGCCGTGGCGAAGAATTCGCAGTGCCCGCGCTGTTCGTCGAAGAGGAAATTCTCGATCGGATCGAGGTCCTTCACATTGTCGGTTTGCAGCGAATACCCGAGCGTCGTCCGGAGGTGCCCGCGCAGCCGCAGCAAGCGCTCCACCGTGGTCCCTTCGCCCGCCGCCAGCTCCGCGAGACCCGCGATCCTCTCGCCGAGCCGGCCCGGTGGCAGTGCCAGCAACCCGGGTGCCGCCCCGGCGGGCGTTCCGGTGCCGCTTCCACGCGGCAGATCGTCCAGCGACAACGGCTTGGAAACCGTGCGATACTGATAGCCTTCCTCGCCCGGTGGCGGCAGCAGGTGCAGTCCGTCGCCGAACCGTGTCAGCTCCGGAACATCCGCCGCCACCACTCCCTGGACCGCCGTCAGGGGATTGCCCGTCGGATGATCGGCGGCATGGAAAATCTCGCATTCGAGGCCCTCGCCGGCCCGCGTCTCGCCCAGCCGCAGCCAGCCGTCGGCCCGGGCGACGAGCACCTCGGGCGGCCCGCCACCGCTGCCCCACGCGCCTGACTCGTAGCGATCGAGCGCGAAGGCTTCGACGTAGATCCGCCGCCTCAGCAGCTGCTCCGTCGCGGTGCCATCCAGCGGCCGCAGGAAAACCTCTGGCCGGTTGCCCGGCTTCAAGTTCGTCCGCCGCGGCAAGGGCCGGCGCTGATGGT
>NZ_JACZFQ010000088.1 GCF_014904755.1 Neoluteolibacter marinus | reverse complement strand
CGCCGCCCCGCCGCCCGACGCCACTTCCCGTTCCGCCGCGGCGGCCGGCCGCAGCCAGGCTTCCAGCTGGACGGCCACGGACTCGAGAGGCTCCGGCGCGGCGCTTAAGAACAGCACGAACGCGAACTCCAAGGCCAACACCGTCATCCCGATCGCGAGGTAGTCGAGCCACCCCGTCGGGCGCCGGCTCGACGCCGCGGCCCCTTCCGGCCGCACCCGCCGCCCCCACATCCCGAGGCCCGCCACCAGCACCAGCACCGCCACGCAGGTGCGCAGCAAGCCCGGCATTCGCTCCGGCATGCCGTGCA
Organism: Neoluteolibacter marinus; assembly: GCF_014904755.1. Classification (GTDB taxonomy): domain Bacteria; phylum Verrucomicrobiota; class Verrucomicrobiia; order Verrucomicrobiales; family Akkermansiaceae; genus Haloferula; species Haloferula marina. Next base: position 29,880 of record NZ_JACZFQ010000088.1, on the reverse strand, counting down.
GGAGCAAGTAGGCCCCCGTCAGGGTCGCGATGAACGCCAGGCTACGCATTCCCGAAATGAAGTTTGGTGCCCGCCCGCGCAGGCCGGGCCTTCGGTTCGTAGTGCACGATGTCGACCGCAACACAGGGACCGGTCGGCCGCAACGAGGAACCCCACGACGCCCGCGGCATGTCCGACACGATCAACACCCCGGTGGCGGCGTCCAAGCCGGCGAGGACCGCCTGGACCTCATGGGCCTCGGTCCCGGCGGCCCGCCATGCCTTCGCCAGCAATTCGCCGCAAGCACCCAGCTGCCGGCGGTTGCCGGCCTTGCGTTGCTTCCAGCCATCGAAATCCGCCACCAAGCGCACCGGGATCCCCTGCCTCTGGAAGTGCCTCAAGGCTCCCCATGCCAGCGACAGCGCCTTCTCGAAGCGGTCGGGTCGAATCAAGGCGCGCTCGGTACCGCAGGAATGGAACAACACGATCGCCTCCCGCGGGTGGAATCCGGGGGGATCGAGCTCGCGCACCACCGGCCCGCCGCCCCGTGCGTGGGACCGCAAGGTCGCCGGCCACGCGATCGCCCGCACCGGGTCGCCCGCACGGTATGGCCGCAATCCCCGCGGCTCCCCCTGGGCTTCGCCTGCCGCCACCGCCGAGCGCGGCGTGTCATCGACCCAGGCACCGCTGGAAAGCAGCTCGACCGGCACCAGCGGCCGCGGGAACACCAGCAACCGGTGGGGACAGGCCAAGACGCGCCGGGCGCGGAAGAAGCCGCAGGGGAACTCCGAGCTCAGCTCGACGTGGATCTGATCATGATCGCCACGCTGCCCCGGCACGCACCGCAGCTCGACGTCCGCCGCCGAGCGGCCGGCCACCCAGGCCGCGTGGCTGCCGGATTCCGGGCTGCCGGGCACCTTGACGGTGGTTTGAATGCCGAAGGCGTCCAGCCCGTGGCGCGGGTTGCCCAAGCTGACCTGCAGCCTCGCCGGCTGGCCGACCGCCGCGACGTGGGGACCGCTGAGGTCCAGCGCCAGCCCGCGCAGGTTGGCCCTCGCCGCAAGCGCCCCGATCCCGGCCAACACAAGTCCCGCCGACCCCAACGCCGCCATCGCTCCATCCACACGCCACAGGCCGGCAAGCACCAGCGCGGCCGAGACGCCCAGCAGCATGGTGCCCCGCGCTTGGATCCGGAGTTTGCGTGTTTCCGCAGGCCTCATTCGGTCAGGTCTTGAATCGGGCGAGTCGGTAGAAGGCCCGCCCATGACGCCAATCATCCGGGTCCAGCCACCGCGGTGGCGAGCCGAAAGACGTCACGGTGCCAGCGTGCACAAGACCCGCGCGTGATCCGACCCCGGCCTCGCGCGGTCGGTCCGTGCAACCTTCAAACCCGGGCCGAGCCAGATCTGGTCGAGCGTCCACAACGGCAGGCCGTAGGCCCATGTCTCTCGGAATCCGCGGCGCGGGCCATCGTTGGCGAGGGAAAATCCGCGGTCGCGCCACCCACGGTACCAGGTGGACTCCGGTGGCGTGTTGAAGTCGCCGAGAATGATGGCCCGCGGATCATCACCGGCCGCGCGGACGATCGACGTGATCGCCTGCTCGCGGGAAATCCACGGCTGGGAGCGGACATCGGCCACAACCACGGTGAATTCGCCCCGCCCGGGCAGGTCGACCCGGATCCGGTGGCAGCGGAAAAGGTCGTGCGTGCCAAGGGAATCGCAGGAGACGATTTTCCCGCGCACGCCGATCATCGTGCTGCCGTCCAGCCGTTGCCACTGGTGATCCGGTGACCCCGCGACGAACGCCCTCCACCGGTCCGGGCTGAAGGTCCCGGTCTCGATGACCGCGGACACGTCCGCCTCCGACGCCCCCGACCAGGCGCTTGGCATCCGCGGCAGGTCGCGTCCGGTGTTCCAGACCGACACCCGCAGCGCACCCGGCGCCGACTCCGGCAAGCGGTCGAGGCGGAACGAACGCCAGCCCTCGGCCATCGAGATCACCAGGCATGCCGCCGCCAGTACCCGGATTCCCCGGTGACGCAACACCAGCAGCGCGGCCAGCCCGGCCATCAGCCGCAGCAACCAAGGCGTCGCGTAGAAGATCATCGCCACTCCAATCCAGCCGTCCCGGCCGCGGCAAAGGATTCCGGCCCACGCCACGACCAATCCCGCGGCCACCGCCCGTCGCAGCATCCCGGACCACCGTGTGCGGGTCATTTGCCGAGATGGAGGATCTGCTCGAGGATCGCCAGGTAGTCCTCGAAGGCCTTCCGGCCCTGCGCCGTCAGCGCATACAGGGTCTGCGGCCGCCCGTCCCCGGTTTGCTTTTCCGCCACGATGTAGCCGGCCTGCTCGAGCGTCCGCAGGTGGGTGATCAGGTTGCCGTCGCTCATCTCCAGCTCCACCTTGAAATCCTGAAACGGCCACGGCTCCACCCGCGAGGCAAGCAAGGTCATGATGCCGAGCCGCGCCTTCTCGTGGATGGTTTTGTCGAGCTTGCTGAAATCGATCATGCGCCCGGTCCGTCGCGGCGGGTGGTGGTGACAATGGCCGCGCCGTACAGCAAGTGGAAGCCGCCAAACGTGGCTGCCATCAACCCGGAGGGTCCGAGCCGGACCAGCAGCGGGTTCATGGACTGGACGAAGGTGCTCGCCGACAAGGCCAGCAGCCCGGTGCCCAGGAAGGCGAGACCGAGCCAAATCATCGATTTCGGCGCGAATTCGCGGATGGCCAGCAACGCCAGGCCATAGTGGATGATCCAAAAACAGGCCGCGATCGTCTCCGCCGATCGCCCGCCCCCCCGCAGGTAAAGCAAGCCGACAAAGCCGCCGGCGACCAGCGGCGGCAGGCTACCGCGCAGCGCGACCTTCAGGCCGTGGGACCACAAGGGCCGCGAATGGGAATGCGCCAGCCGCATCAACTGCCACACCGCGAACAAGAGCACGATGCCCAGCCCGCCGATCCAGATCCCGCCCCAGGACCAGCCGATCTTGCCCTCCGACAGCCAGCCGGCGGCCACCGACATCGCCCCGCCCAACAGCGCCGCTTCACCGGACAAGGCGCGGAAAATGGTCGCGCGCTCCATCATCGTGCGGATCACGCGCAATTGCTCCGCGGCTTCCTGGTGGGTCGTCATGCGCTTGCTTTGCCATGCAAAGCGGACGCTTCCAAGCTTGAATTGCGTCCCCCTAACGGCCCGTCAGAACCCGGGCCGCGTACACGAAAACAGCCCGGTCGCGGGCGGCGCGCCGGACTTGTTGCGGAGGCGCTCGGACGGCGCTTACTTGCTGCCGCTGCCGTAAGTCGAGCGACCGCGATAGCCGTCAACGTACCCCCAGAGGTAGTCGTTGCGATGGGCACGCGGGAGAGTGCGGTCCTCGTTGATGTGCGGATCGTAGGCGAGGCCGTGGATCTTGTCGCCGCGACCATCGACCAGACCGCGGTGATAGGCTTCGTTCGGGCTGTAGCCGGCGGCCTGGTAGCCATAGGCGGTGGAGGTCATGTTGGAACATGACACGGTCGCGAGCGCAAGGGCGGCGCCCACGGGGACTAGGGTGAACAGTTTCATAGCGGGGTTCCCCTAACATCCTGAGGCCCATCAGTCCAGATTCATTTGGCAGTCCTTAGTATCGTCGCCTCGCGGTCCGCGGCTTCGGCGCCGCCAGCGAGGCGAGCAAAAGCCCCCCGACGAAGCCCCCCAGGTGCGCGCCGTAGGCAATGTTCCCCGGCGCGTGGCTCATCAGCGAGGTGTAGTCGATGACCACCCCCACCACCCCCAGCAAGGCAAGCTGTCCGGGCGCCACCGGGCGCGCCATCGGCCAGATGTGGGGATCCGGCAACTGCCACCGCACCGCCAGGCCGAGATACGCGCCCTCGAAACCCAGCACGGCGCCCGAAGCGCCGAGCATCGGGTTGAAGGAATCCGCGTTGAGCACGGTGTGGAAGATCCCGCCGGTCAGGGCGGTGACGAAGAAGACCAGCAACATCCATCGATGGCCCAGCAACTCCGCCACCAGTCCTGCGAACACCCACAGGTAGAGCATGTTGTAGAGGATGTGCTCGGCATCCGCATGCAGGAACGCGTAGCTCAGCAGGGTCCCGAAGCCCTTGAGATCCAGCCCCGACACCTCGCCGCCGCGGAGATGGTGCCAGCTTTCGGTGACCGCGCCGGGGATCACCATGAAGTGCCGGTCCCACCCGGGCTCGCCGAGCAATTGGAAGACGAAAATCCCCACCATCACCGCGATCAACCCGAGCAGGGGCCCCTGGGCCTGGAGCAGGGCGCGGGTCGGATCATCGCGGATTTGCCTCATGGTCGGCTCGAGGTGTGGGAGGAATTGCTGGCACTGGCAAGACCCGGCTTGCACGGTCGGTCCCGGGCGCTAGGGTGCGCGCCCTTTTCCGAATGGCAAAAAACACATGGAAGCGCGGTCAGCGCTGGGTCAGCGACAGCGAGCCGGAACTCGGTCTCGGCATCATTCTGAGCGGCGCCGAGGGCCGCGTGGAGATCGTATTCCCCGCTGCCGGCGAGAACCGCTGCTATGCCTTGGAATCCGCGCCGCTGCGCCGGGTGAAGTTTTTGCCTGGCGACCGCATCATTACCCACGAGGGTACCGAGATGTCCGTGGTGAATGTCCGGGAGGAGTCCGGGCTGAGGATCTACGAAACCGACGACGGCGAAGTCACCGAGGCCGAGCTGTCCGACTCGATGAGCTTCAGCAAGCCGGAGGAGCGCCTTTATGGAGGCAAGCTGGACGATCCGGGCGAATTCGACCTCCGCGGCGAGGCCTTGAAACGGCGTGCCGAAATGCGCTCCGCCCCCGCCCGCGGCCTGGCCGGCGCCCGCGTCGACCTGATCCCGCACCAGCTTTTCATCGCCGATGAAGTCGCCAACCGGCCGCGCCCGCGGGTGCTGCTGGCCGACGAAGTCGGCCTCGGCAAGACCATCGAAGCCTGCCTGATCATCCATCGCCTGCTGCTGACCGGCCGTGCCTCGCGCGTGCTCGTCCTGGTCCCCGAGCCGCTGATCCACCAGTGGTTCGTCGAGTTGCTGCGGCGCTTCCAGCTTTCCTTCGACCTGTTCGACGAGGAGCGCTGCGAGGCGATCGAGGACGGCGATCCGGATGCCAACCCCTTCCTGGAAAGCCAATGGGTTTTGGCGGCGGTGGATTTCCTCGCCGGTAACGAGCAGCGGGCCGCCCAGGCCCGCGAAGCCGGGTGGGACGTGCTGGTCGTCGATGAAGCCCACCACCTCGAGTGGTCGCCCGGCCAGCCCGGTCCGGCCTACGAGATGGTCCGCGCCCTGGCGGAGCAAACCGACGGCCTGCTGCTACTCACCGCCACGCCGCAGCAGCTCGGACCGGAGGGGCATTTCGCCCGCCTGCAGTTGCTCGACCCCGACCGCTACGTCGACCTCGGGCGCTACCGCGAGGAGACCCTCCACTACGAGGAAGCCGCCGAAGTGGTCGAGGCGCTCGCCGGCGAGGGCGACGTCGACGAACGCCTTGAAAAGCTGGTCGCCGGCCGCGAGCGCCTCGAGATCGCGGTGTTGAATTTCCGCGACGAGCGGGCCAAGGCCCGCGAGAAGCTGCTGCAGGACCTGCTCGACAGCTTCGGCGTCGGCCGCGTGATGTTCCGCAACACCCGCGCCAACCTGGGAGGCTTCCCCGAGCGCGAGCCGCTGCTGGTGCCCCTTTCCGGCGACGACGAGCTGGAGGCGAAAGTCGAATGGCTCAGCCAACTCCTCGGCGAACTGCCCGCGAGCGAAAAGATCCTGGTGATCACGCGGACCCGCGAACTCGCCGAGACCCTGATGGCGACCTTGAAGGACGCCACCGGCATCGATGCCGGCCTGTTCCACGAAGACCTCACCCTGCTGCAGCGCGATCGCAACGCGGCCTTCTTCGCGGACGAAGACGGCGCCCGGGTGCTGATCTGCTCCGAGATCGGCAGCGAAGGCCGGAACTTCCAGTTCGCCCGCCACCTGGTCCTGTTCGATCTGCCGGACGACGTTGATTTGCTCGAGCAGCGCATCGGCCGCCTCGACCGGATCGGCCAGAAGGGCACCATCCAGATCCATGTCCCCTACCTCAAGGGAAGCGCCGGCGAGGTCCGCGTCCGCTGGCTGGAGGAGGGTCTGGACGCCTTCCGCGCCAGCCCCCAGGGCGCCGCGGAGATCCAGCGCGAAATGCAGCCGTTGCTCGACCAGGCAATGGCGAAACCGGCGGGACTCAAGAAATTGATCACCGCCACCCGGCAGTGCCGCGAAAAGATTTCCGAGCGCCTCGCCAAGGGCCAGGACCGGCTGCTGGAGCGCAGCTCGAACCGGGCCGACCGCTCGGGCAAGATCGTCAAGGAGATCCAGGCTTGGGACAACGACGGGACCTTCGAGGACTTCCTGATGCGCCTCTTCGAGCACGCCGGCCTGCACATCGAGGAACTCGGCCGGCGGCGCTATTTCCTGCTACCCGGCAACCTGAAGTCCGATGCTTTCCCGTCACTCCCCAACGAGGGCGTGACGGTGACCCTTGACCGCCAGCGCGCGCTGGAACGGGAACAGGAAGCTTTCCTGACCTGGGATCACCCGATGGTCCGCGGGGCGCTCGACCTGCTGCTGGGCTCTGAAGCCGGCAATGCGTCGTTCGGCGTGTGGGAGTCGCCCGAAGGCAAGCGGATGCTGCTGGAAGCGTGGATCGTCGTGGAATGCGTCGCTCCCGCCCACCTGCACGTCGAGCGTTACCTGCCGCAAACCCCGCTGAGGGTCGCGGTCGACCACACCGGCGGCGACCAGACCCAGGACTTCGCCCTCGCCAAGGCCAAGCTGCGGCGCGGCGACCCGGCCAGCCTGCTGCGCAATGAAACGGTGAAACGCAAGGTCTTGCCGACAATGCTCGAAGCCGTGCGCGAGCTCGGCACCGAGAAGAGCAAGATCGTGGTCCGCGACGCCCTTTCCGCGATGCACTCCGAGATGAGCGGCGAAATCGCCCGCCTCAAGGACCTCGCCGAACTCAACGACCACGTCCGCCCCGAGGAAATCCGCGCGCTGGAAGCGAAGGAGCAACAGCTCGAGGCAATCATCGCCGCGGCCCGCGTCCGCGTCGATGCCGTGCGCCTCGTGTGGATGGCCCCGGTGGTCTAGCCGCCGGGCGGCGGGTGCCCGCACGGGGTGCCCGGAGCCGGTTACTCCGCGTCGGCGGCCTCCAGGGCCTCGGCGATCGCCTTCTGCGATTCCTCGGACAACTTCGCGAGCGGGTAGTCGACGCTTTTTCCGTTCGCCATCAGGAAGGTCACCGTCTTGCTGTCGGCCTTGGTCACCGCCGCCTCGATGCGGCCGCCACTGGCATTGGTCCAGTCGCGTTGCTCGATCAGGTTGGCGGCCACTTCCGGTTCCGCCTCGCTGGCGCTGGAGCCGAGCGCATTCGTCACCGCTTCCTCGAATTCCGGGCCGGAGGGCCTGCCGTCGAAGACCAGCATCCCGTCGGTGCCGAACACGAAAACCCGGGGGATCGCGGTGACCTCGATCGGCCCCTCGGCGCCTTCCACGATCGTGTAATCCACCTTCGCCTTCTCAAGCAGCGGCTTCATCTGGTCCTTGGTGCTCATCTGGCACTCGGCACCGATGATGACCAGGCCGTCGTCGCGGTGCTCGCGGTCCATCTCGGCGAGATGCGGCAGGGAGGCGATGCAGGGCGGGCAATTCACGCCCCAGTATTCGAGGACCACGACTTTTCCCTTGGTATCCTTGCGGCCGAGCTTCTCGCCGAAGGCGACCTTGCCGAGATCCCAGTCGGTGAATTTGGCCTTCTTCTCCGCGGCGGTGAGCGACGGAACGAGCATCGCCACGGCGGCGAACAGGGGGAGGACGAGACGAGTTTGATGTTTCACAGCGCGGCCGATAGCAGAACGCCGGATCTCCTGCAAAACATATGTACCGTCCGCCTCGCTTCAGCTCAGAGCTGGTCCGCGATCGATTCGGCGAGCGGCGCCACCGGCGACGAAGTTTCCTCGAGGGCGATGCGCTGCGAGACCCGGAAGTCGGGCTGGAACACCCGGCGCTCCAGCTGGCCGACGGCTGCGGGATCGGAGAACGCGATGTTCAACTCGCGGTTGATCCGCATGCTCAGGACGTCGAGGTTCGCCGAGCCGATCTGCGCCCAGCCGTCGCAAATCATCGCCTTCATGTGGGTCATCTTCGGATAGCGGTAGATCTTGGCCCCGGCCTCGATCAGCCCCCGGGCGGTGCCGAGGTTGCCGGCATCCATGATCGTCGAGTCGCCGCGCGCCGGCAGGATCACCCGCACGTCGACCCCGCGCCGGGCGGCCGCGGCGAGCTCGATCGCGGTTTCGTCGTGGGCGAAGTACGGGTTCTGGATCCAGACCCGCTTGCGCGCCGCACGGATGGCGAGCAGGGTCGCGTCCATCACCTCGGTCTTGCCCCGGGCCGCATCGGTGCAGAGGACCCGCAGCGGGATGCCGCCCGCCACCGGGTCGGGGCTGTGGATGTTTCCCGGCGGCGTCAGGAAGGAAAAGTCGCCCCACGGACCCGCCTTGCGCCAGGCATTGTTGAATTCCCGGGCCAGCGTCCCGACCACCGGCCCCTCGACCTTCACCATCAGGTCGTGCCACTCGGAATAGTACTCGCGGCCCATGTTCATGCCCCCGAGGATCGCGGTGCGGCGGTCGAAAACGAGCAGCTTGGTGTGATCGCACACCAGCCAGGGGTTGAGCGAACGCCGGACGCGGACCCGGGAGCCGTCGCGGAGATACCGCCGGATGTCCCCCGGCGGCTCGAACCCGGGAGGGCCGAGCGTTTCAGGGGCCGCGGTGTGGGCGAAGGCACTACCAAGGTCGTCGTACAAGACCTTGACCGAGACCTCCGCGGAACGCCGCTTCAGCTCGTCCGAATAGCGCACCGCGACGTCGTCGTTGTCGTAGATGAAAAACTGCATCTCCACCGAGCTCCGCGCGGCCGCCAGCTGGCGGTCGAGCTCGCCGAAGAACTCCCGCCCGTCGACCAGCAGCGAGATCCGTCCCGACTCGCGGCGGCGCAATCCCTCGCCGTCGAGCAGGACCTCGAACGCCTCGGTCCCCGGCACTTCCTCCGGGCGGTCGCCGAACTCGAAGCTCACCGGGAGATTGCCACTGACCACCTCCCGCGGCCGGTGCCACATCACCGCGAGCCCGCTGCGCAGGGTCGTCACCGGCTGGCGGACCGCCGCCACCGCCGTCGCCCGGAAGCCGCTGGCCGCCAGCTGGCCGTTGCCGGTCACCGGATCGCTGGCCTGCGGCCGCCGCTCCATCGAACGGCCGGCGTTCGACTGCAGCGACCCGCAGGACGCGGCCAGCAACAACAACGGCAACGCGGCCAGCCGGGAAATCTTCGGTCTTTCGGGCATGAGGACATTCATGCGCGATGCCGCGGGGCATGCAAGCGGATGCTCAATCAATCCCCATGTCCTTCCGCATCGCCGCCACCATCAGGACGTGGCGGACATCGTTCTCCTTGCTCGACTCGTTGTCGAAATTCAGCCCGTAGGGCCAGAAGTGCATGCGGTCGCAGTGCAGCACCGCGTCCTTGCCGTCGAACTCGCGCAGCTGTTCGAGCGCGTGCTTGCCGGTCCACAGCCCGTCCTTGATGTTCGCCTGCCAGTTGCCGTGGGTGCCGATCCCCAGGGTGTGGCTGATCTCGTGCAGCGCCGTGCGTCGGTTGATGCTGCCGCCGAAGTTGATCCAGCCGTCATAGTTGGCGTCGGCCGTCGGCGTGCCGGGGCTGTTGTTGGCCGTGACCGACTTCTTGAAGACGCCGTGCTGGTTGTAGAACGCCACCGCGGCGTCCATCGCTTCGACGATCCGCTTCCGGCGATCCTCCGGCCAATTCTCCGAGCCGCCGGAGAGCTGGTACTTCAGGTATTGCCTCGCTTCCGGTTCTTCCGCTGCCGGGGAAGCGGCCGCGACCTTGGCAGCCACGAAGTCCCGGTCGGCAGCGCTCAGGAACTTCAGCGGGATCGACAGCTCCTTGCCGCCCTTGCGCCGGATCACCACGCCCTCGGAATTCGCCCGCAGGTAGCTCCCCTCGATCGGCCGGCCGTCGTTCGACACCCAGGTGCGCAGGTCGTCGGCGGACACCGGCAGCACCAGGCCGGCCACGAGCAGGAGGAAGGGAAACATCTTCATCGGCGGAGCAGAACTTTTCCCCGGAACCCCCTCTCCGTCGCTAGGTTTCGCTGCATCCGCCGCGCTTGCCGAATCGGTACGGATCACTGGCGAATCCGTCAAAGGAACCCATCGCGACGTTCCCCGGGGAAAAGTCGCCAGGGTCCGACGAAAGCTCACCCTCCGGCGACATTTCTCCCTTCGCGAATGGATCGGCGCAGTTCACCGCAAAGGTGCCAGTACACTTCCATGTCGGACATCTCGAGATTCCCGATGACATCTTCCCCGCCGAGGAACAACGGAACCTTGTAGGCGACGCACTCGAGTCTCCGGGGCGCGGCACCTCCGGACGCCACCCACTCCTCGAAAAACGGCTCCGCCAGCGCGTCGGCGGCATACTCGACGAGTTCAACGTTGTGAAACTCGGCAAAGGAAGCGGGAATCTTCATCGCTTCCCCGGCCCCGGGCTCGATCATGAGGATCTGCCATTGCTCCTCGTCGTTCCGTTGGTCCAGCGCGAACACGCGGCCCAGCCAATCATAGCCGAAGCAGGCGATGCTCCCCCGATATTCGGGAAAGGTCGCGACCACATGGTTCGTCCACGTCTCCATCTCCCCCGGAGCGAACAAGCGGTAAAGTCCGCTTCTGAAAGTTGCCCCGCCAGCGGACCCGAGCAATCCGGCAATGCCCTTCGCCCGATCTTCGAGCGACTGGACGAAAGTGAGATCGGAATCCCCGGCGGCTCCAATGCCTTCACCAAACTCTTCGCGAAATGCCCCGAACATATTTCCTGGACCTAGCAGCTTATCCACGGGCCACCAAGGCTGCGGTGAAAGATCCGGAGCAACCACGGCATCGGGCGCTATCTTGCCTTCTCCTGTTTTTCGGGTGCAGTTGGCTTACCCTGACCCTCGAGGAGAGCCTTCAATATCGGATCGCTTTTCGCGACATGCTCTGCCGCCTTCTTGAAAGAGACCGCCGAAGGATCCGGATCATCGGGCTGAAGCTCGTAACGGGTTGCCACCTCGCCCCGAAGGAAGTCTTTCAGCTCTTCATCCCTCCCGCTGTTGAGCAGGCCGAGCGCCATGACTCCCAATGCAGCCCTTCCGTCGAAATCCCGGCTGATCTGTTCGAACCGCCTCGAGATGCTCTTCCTTGCATCCGGGATTTCTTTCCCGCTCAACGTGCCGTCCTCAGTTTTCGAACCAAGCGATTGGACCAGTCGCGAGCAGAGCGTGATCGCCGGCAACAATTCGTCCGCGCCCAAACCCGTCTCCGTTTCCAATGCTCTCAGCGCTTCGACAGCCTTTGCGCGCCCCGGGGTCTCAGGTTGCTCCGCAAGCGACGGCGACGACAGGAGAACTACCAAGGACAGGGCCAGAGCCATGGGGAGATTGCATTTCATCTTCATGTCCGTTGATCGAGCCCGTTGTTGGAAGCCGCGGTCACTGGTTGACCCCCAGCTGCGCTTGCATTGCAGGAGGCAGCTCGAACCGTACGGGCTGGGTAATCTGCTCGACCACCTGAGTTCCATTGCGATCGGAACAAAGCTGGATCACAACCGGGTAGGCATCCAGATACTTCAACTTCGACATCGGACTTGAAGAGGCCTTGTACTCCTTTGGCCCGTCCAACTTCAGGGTTCTTGTGTCCCTCGGTTCCTTGGTCGCCGGGTCGGGGAACTGCACCCGGAGGAAATTGGCACCGGCAGGGACCGACGACACCTTCACGCTCACGAAAAGCTCCATCGATTTCTGCCCCGTTGCCATCGTGAATCCACCTCCTTCGACTGACATCGACCGGCTCGTCTGTGGCCTCGGCGTCACCCACCCTCCGCGTTCAAGGGAGGCGGTGGAGCACCCGACGATCAGGAGGCAAAGAATCGCTGCGATTGGTTTCATGATTTCAAGCTGATCCGGGAGCCTATCCGGTGCTTCACCGGCGGCGCCAGCATCAATCACAGTCAAAGTTAGATTATCTTCACCACCGGGCACGCTGGCCGCTGAATGAGTCGGCTTCGCCCCCCTTGATTCCGGTCTTGGAACTCCCGTCCCTAACGATGGATTCTGACCGGGGAATTCCACTGCCTCCGGAACGGCCACAAGATGCCGATGGTCAGAATCGCCACGGAGATGACAAGGAGAGCCACCCACCCCCAACCGTCCTTGCACATGCGCACCAGCCAGCCTGAAATCGAAATCGGGTAGGCGAGCAGATGGGCCGCGATCACCCTGAGCCCGATTCTTGCGGGCGTCTGGAAAACAAGAGGAAACACCAAGGCATACCAGGCCAACATTGCCGGCACAATGAGGAGTGGATGAGCCATCAAGACCCATCGCGCGATTGGATTGGCTTCGACCAAGGCAGCCCGGTCGCCGTCCCAATATTCCGGAGGCTGGAAGGACAAGGTCACCGAGAAATCGATGACGCTTAACATGACCGGGAGAACCAGGAGGCGGATGGCCAGCGCGGGAGAAACTCCGGTGTACCAGTCCCGGACACGATTCATCCGGACCTTCAAAGCCGCCTGGGAAACCTCATGCTTCATTTCATCGAAGGAAACAGGTGGGAGTCCGGGTGTGTCCGGAACTCCTTCCGGATGCGGAAGCCGTAGCACCCGGGGTGTCGAGACCTCTTGAACGTGGCAATCACTGCTTTGTTTCGCATTCGCCATCAAAGACCTGACGGGCTGCTAGAATCGGATTTCACGGAACCACACCCGATCACGACCTGGTGCCACGAATAAAGCGGTCTCCGTCATCCTTCCTTCGTTCACGCGGACATACCGTACTACGTCTTCCGGACCCGGATCGGGCACAAACTCCTTGATCCACCGGGGAGCGTGCTCATCGGCCTTCTCAAACCGACCTTGTTCAAGGAGCTTGTCGACGTCCCGGGGGTCGATCCGAAATTCTATGAGGGCGTTCCCACCGGCAAAGGCAATCACTCCACGTGCGTCGATGTCCGAAATCGACCCCATCGGAGGATCGACCACGAACATCCGCAGCATCTTCTCCGGGTCCTTGTCTGCCAGACTCCATGGTGTGAGCGCCCTTTTGATGGCAACCGCGAGCACCACGCCAATCCCGAGGAGCGCGATGGAGGCGATCAGGCAACCCTTGTTCTTCATTTTCTCCCAAACATCAAAGCACACCCACCGCCTGACGGCAGCCTCGCATTCTCCGGAGGTTGAGGAGTCTGGTCACGGGAAAGATCCGGGCGGACCAATCGCGCGAATGCCTCGACCTGCATGGCCTATCGTTCTCGTACACTCTCTTGGTTGTAGTAGGCGAGGAACTTGATGCAAATGTCGGGATCAACTGCGTACTCCACCAGATCGTTGATGTTGATTCCCTTGTCGTACAGAGCTTCGACTTGCGCCCTGCGGGTCCGGCAGCGCCATGGGAGCCCGGATTCAAATTGACGGCTTGTCGCCGTCGGATGGCGCGGCTTGGGGTTCGCCGTTGGATTTCGTGTCGAAGCCGTAGTCCTGAAGAATCTTTGTGCCCTCCTTATGCCGGTCACCTTCGCCGGCGTATCCAATCACCCTGCCATCGGGAACTACCGATACGTAGGCAGGGTGGGAATCCAGGTTGATGGCAAAAGCTCCCTTCAGCTCCTGCTGTGCCGCAATCAGAGCGTCGATTACCCGGGGGGAATGAAGGTCGGCCACGACGTTGATAGCGGCCCGAGGGTCGAAATACCGATTCAATGTGAAATCGGCACCTTCGTATTCTTTCGAATTCTCGGTAGCCTTACCCACGTGATTCAAGTGCCGGACGATCACTTCGTGCGCCGCGTGAAACTCTTCCTCTGTCGGACGACGTTCCGCAGATGGCGGCAAGTAGTCACCGTCCAAATAGAGTGTGATCCCGGCGTACTCCCTCACGACTTCCAGCCGATACCCGTTGGACTCGATCTTCATTTGTCGTTCCTTCTGACAGCCGGTTAGCGCGGCCATCAATCCTGCGAATGCGAACCACTTCATTTTTGGGCGAACTTCAAAGGTGAGACGCGCCAGCTGCACTACGCGCCAACCACGGATACCCCGAACCCGGCGGGAGGGAAACAAGCGAAACTGTCAGCCGCAGCACGTCGATCCCCACCGAGTTGCTAGATCTAGTTGTTTGCTCGCTTTAACTCGAGGTCCTTCTCGTCCCATCCCTTGAATTTGAATGTTCTCAAATACATTACATCCGGAGATCCCCCATCGAACATCAACGCAGCTGGTGTTTGGATACAGATCTCACCGAGTTCGGTCAGGAAGCATAGCACGCCCTCTCCCTCGTGGTTCTGAAGCGCGAAGGTGTGTCCGCTCAGTTCAGGCCAGTGTGCCGCTTGATCGAAAACGACATTACCTCCTTCAATTCTGAACTTCAGCTGGAAACGTCCTCCGTCCACGGGCACCGATGCTTCCCAATTCCCCTCGCAACTTTCCCATGAAGCCGCCTGAATGTCGCGCCGTTCGATCGAACACTTACGCTGACGCAGCGGGGTGAAAAGGAAATAGCTGAAACGGTCAACATTCTGACGTAATTCTGACTTTTGAACCCCCGAAGAAAAGGGCGTAGCACTTGGATAGTACGGACTCGGCGGGGGCTGATCGTGGTAGAACCAGTTCCATGCTCCAATATACAGCGCAAACGGCAGCCCAAAAAGAGCCACGGTAGCGATCACTGATTTTGGCCGATTCGTTTTCAAGCTAACAGAATTAGTTTACCCCCATCGCAACCCCGGAGCGAGTTTGCGATGGGTCCTTCGATCGTCCGAAGCAAGGCTTGGAGATCCTTAGGATCAATCCTTTTCAGGCAGGATCCTTGGCCACGGAACCCGTGGCGTTCTGATCCGCTCCCCCTGATCTCTCGGATCTTCGAAGCGCCGGGTTCTGTGGACCCAATTCCGATGTACACGGAGCGCAACCATCCCGTGGCCTGAAATCACCTCGTCCTTGGAAGACGCCGCTTCACCGGCCAGCTTCATCGCCAAGGCCAGAGCCTCCGCATCATCGCAGGCATCCTCGATGTTTCGTCCTTTGCGATGAGTCGCGAGATCCGCCGATGCGACCCCGCTGCCTCCTATCTCAGTGACGGGGGCCGCGGTCGTAATCGAGGATGAAGTTCTTGCCGCGCAGGTTGGCGCCTTTCGACACCTGGATCAGGCGCTCGGCGCAGTCGGCACGGACGTCGATGCGGCTGTGCTTGGCGAAGAGCTTGACGTGGCCGACGGCGCCGTCCGGCAGGCCGGCCTCGCCGTAGAGCATGCCGATGATCTCGCCGACCTTCACGCCGTGGAATTTCCCCAGCGAGAAGAACAGCGGGACCATGTCGGCGTTGTCGTGCGGACCGTCGCGGCGCTCGCGCGGGGCACGCGGTTCACGCTCGCGGAATTCCCGCGGCTCGCGGCGGTCGCGGCGACCCCGCTGGCCGGGAATCTCGCGGTCCTCGGCGATCTCGCCGAATTCGCGGCCCGATGATTCCTTGAGCATGGTGATCAGCACCCCGGCAATGTCGGTCGGCGTGAAGCCCTGCTCCAACAGGCGGTCCATCTGGCTCTCGTGCGACTCGAACTCGCCCTTCTCGAGGCGATCCTTGATCTGGTCGAAGAACAGGTCGGCGATGCGGCCCTCGACCATCTCCTGGGTCGGCACGCGCTCGCGGCGGATCGGCTGCCGGGTGTAGCGCTCGATCATCTCCAGCCGGTGGATCTCGCGGCCGAAGACGAAGCTCACCGCGCGGCCGCTGCGACCGGCGCGGCCGGTGCGGCCGATGCGGTGGACGTAGTCTTCCGGGTCCTGGGGCAGGTCGTAGTTGAAGACGACGTCGATGTTCTCCACGTCCAGGCCGCGGGCGGCGACATCGGTGGCGACAAGCAGCTCGATGCTGCCGTCGCGGAAGCGGTTCAGCACCCGCTCGCGCATCTGCTGGGTGATGTCGCCGTGCAGCCGGTCGGCGGTGTAGCCGCGGGCGAGCAGCGCCTCGGTGCACTCGTCGACGGCGCGCTTGGTGTTGCAGAAGACGATGGCCAGGCGGGACTGCTCCATGTCGAGCAGGCGCGACAGCACCTCGACTTTCGAGCGTTGCCGTACTTCGTAGCAGCACTGGTCGATGGTCGAGACCGTCTTGGCCTTCTGCTCGATCTGGACCGTCTCCGGATCCTGGCCGAACTTGCCGATCAGGTGGGTGACGCCGCGGCTCATGGTCGCGGAAAAGAACATCGTCTGGCGCTCGGCGGGCATCGCGGCGAGCAGCTCCTCCATTTCCTCGCGGAAGCCGAGGTCGAGCATGCGGTCGGCCTCGTCGAGCACCACCGTCTTGATCCCACTGACATCGAAGGAGCCGCGACGCAGGTGGTCCATGACCCGGCCGGGCGTGCCAACCACGACGTGGACGCCGTCGCGCAGCGCGCGCAGCTGGCGGTCCATCGGCGCGCCACCGTAGACCGGGATGGCGCGGAGCTGGCCGAGCTTGGAACCGAGGCGGTGGACTTCCTCGCAGACCTGCACCGCGAGTTCGCGGGTCGGGCAGAGGATCAGCGCCTGCGGGTAGCGCTTGGCGAAATCGAGATTGGCGAGCAGCGGCAGCGTGAACGCGGCGGTCTTGCCGGAGCCGGTGTGGGACAGGCCGAGGATGTCGCGGCCGCTGAGCGCGACCGGGATCGCCTTCGCCTGGATCGGCGAGGGGCGTTCGAAGCCGAGGGCTTCAACGGCGGCGAGGAGTTCGGCGGGCAGGCCGAGTTCGGAGAATGGAGGTGTTTCCATGTTCGTGGTCAGGTGGTTTCAAGGACGGATGATCCTGGAAACCACAACCAACAGGCCTCCTGGATCGCACTACCCGCAACGGCGGGGGCGCGGAGACTGGCGGCTTTTCGCGGGCTGGCAAGGATCAAATCGCGGCGGGATCGGGACGATTTCCTTCCGGTCTTCCCGGCCCGGCTGGCGCTGCCAGTCCTTGGAGTGCGCCGGCAGAGTCCGCTCGCGGCCGGCGACGGAGCATTGGGACGGGTGGCTTCGGCCTTTCGTGGAGGCGGATCCTGAACGACATTGCTGCGGACCCTCGTGGCGATCCGGCCGCTTCTGATCCGATGGCGCGCATCGGTGCTTCGAAAGCGGTGTCGGCGCTGCGCTCTGCCTCCGCACTCCAAGGTACTTTGGAGTGCGCCGGCAGAGGCCGCTTGCGAACGGCGACGGCGCTTTGGGGCGGGTGGCTTCAGCTTTTCGTGGAGGCGGATCCTGAACGTCATTGCTGCGGAACCTCGTGACAATTCAGTATCCAGTGATGCGGGAGGCACGCGGCGGTGACTCGAAAGCGGTGTCGGCGCTGCGCTCTGCCACCGCACTCCAAGGTCACGGTGCGCGACCTCGCCACCGTCACAGCCGGATCGTCTTCACGTTCACGAACTCGAGGATCCCGTGGCGGCCGAGCTCGCGGCCCCAGCCGCTGTCCTTGATCCCGCCGAACGGGAAGCGCGCGTCGGAGGCCAGCTGCGCGTTGATGGCGACCGCACCGCTATCGATGGCTTCGGCCACGCGGCGGGCCCGCCGGGGATCGGCGCTGAAGACCGCGCCGCCGAGCCCGAAGGGCGTGCGGTTGGCGAGCTCTATTGCTTCCGCGTCGTCCTTCACCCGCACAACCGCGGCGACCGGCCCGAAGGTTTCCTCGTCGAACACCGGCATGCCCGGGGCGACTTCCGACAGCACGGTCGCGGGGTAATACGGCTTCTCCCGTAGTTCCGGATCCGAGGGGATGAAGCCGCCGAGCAGGGGCTTCGCGCCCGCCGCCACGCTGGCCGCGACCTGGGCATGGAGCTCGTCGCGCAGGTCAGCGCGGGCCAGAGGCCCGAGCTTCGTCGCCGGATCCAGCGGGTCGCCCGGCACCCAGGCCGCCATCTCATCCATCAGGCGGGCGGTGAATGCATCGTGGACCGCGGCGGCGACCAGAAAGCGTTTGCCCGCGATGCAGCTCTGGCCAGCGTTCACCATCCTCGCGGCGGCGCAGGCCTTGGCCGCCTTCGCCACATCGGCATCGTCGAGGACCAGGTAGGGGTCGCTGCCGCCGAGCTCCAGGACGGACTTCTTCAGGTGCCGGCCCGCCACCGCGGCGACCTCGCGCCCGGCCCCGGTGCTGCCGGTGAAGGTCACGGCCCGGATCCGCGGGTCGGCGATCAGGGGCTCGACCTCCTTGCCGGAGACGAAAACCGCCTGCAACAGGTCGTCGCGCCCGAAGGCCCCGGCCACCAGTCCGGCGATCGCCCGGGCGCAGCGCGGGACATTCGACGCGTGCTTGAGCAGGACGGTGTTGCCGGCCATGAGCGCCGGCGCGGCGAATCGGAACACCTGCCAGAAAGGGAAATTCCACGGCATGATCGCCAGCACCGGCCCGAGCGGCTGGTGGAGGAGGGTCGCCTCGCCCTGGGCAACCGGGGCCAGCATCTCCTCGCCGTGCTTCGCATAGTGACGGCAAGCAGTCGCGCACTTCGCGGCTTCCGAGCGGCCCTCGGCCACCGGCTTGCCCATCTCCGCCGCCATGATCCGGGCGAATTCGTCCCGGCCGTTCTCTAACAATTCCGCCGCCCGCAGTAGCCCGTCGGCGCGGTCGGCAAAGGGAACGTGACGCCAGGAACGGAAGCCGGCGGTGATGCTTGCGAGGGGGTCGACTGCCATCCGGATAGAGTGGACGCATCGCCGCCGCGAGGCAAGTGGCCGCGGTTTCCTCCCTTGGCGCGATCGTGCAAAACGCCTATATTGGCCGGTTGCCCCGCGGCCTCCCCGGATGCCGAAATCAAATCCATTCCACTGACGATCAGACACTTGCCTCGCCGACCGGCAACACCGGCGCAGGCATTGCTAGAAGGAACGCAGCTATGAACAAACAAGCCACACGCAAGTCTTCCGCTCCCGAATCGGTCCACATCGGCCTCGAACCCGAAGTCCGCGGCCAGTCGGTCCGCCTGCTGTCGTGCATCCTCGCCGACCAGCATGTGCTGTATTTGAAGACGCGGAACTATCACTGGAATCTCACCGGCCACCGCTTCCACACCCTCCATGCCTTCTTCGAGGAGCAGTACGACGCGCTGGCGCTGGCGATCGACAAGACGGCCGAGCGCATCCGCATGCTCGGTGCAGCCAGCCCCGGATCGATGAAGGAGCAACTGGCGCTCGCCACCTTGGAAGAAGCTCCCGGCGAACTGATCGACGGAGAACGGGCGATCACGGGCTTGCTCGACGATCACGAGGCTGCGGCGCGCGAGGTCCGCAAGGCCGTCGACGCGCTTGAGGAAGCCGGCGACGCGGGCACGGCCGACTTCCTCACCGGCCTGCTGCAGGATCACGAGGCCGCGGCGTGGATGCTGCGCAGCTTCCTCGACTGATCCCCGCGACATGAAAAAAGCCCGCCCAACCGGAGAGATTGAGGCGGGCTTTTTCGTGCGCTGGCTTCAGTTCGGCACGTGCTCCTGGATTTCCTCGCCGGCGCGCTCGATGTCGCTCCCGAGGCCGCGGGCGGTGCCGCAGGAACTGAGACCGAGGGCACCGAAGCCGAAGATCAGACAGCCCGCGACCATGGGCCAAGGAGCCCGGCGGCGGTGCTTGGAAAGGCGGAGGCAAAAGCGGAAGTTCAATGGATTGTTCATCGCCACCCTCTTCGCAGTCGCCGAACCAACCCGCAGCCGGGGAAGGCAAGCTTCTCACTTTCAAGCACTCTTTCCCCACGGGAACGGCGAACGGCGCTTCCACCGGGAGCTTCAGCTTGTGCATCGTGCACGATCCGGCCGTGACAACGGGTAATTCGCACGGTGCCAATTCAACCGCAGATCCGCCGGTCCTTGGGAATGCGCCGCTTGCAGCCATTCCGGGAGAAGGCACGACGACTGTTAGGAGAAGGGACCCATGGCACGCTTCCTTCTCCTGCTCAACCGCCGGTCCGGCGGCAATGACCGGGGCACCGACCCCCGCAACCTCTGCCGCAAGGTGGAGGAGATCTTCCAAGCCGAAGGACACGAGATCGAGTCCCGCCTGATCGAACCTCGCTTCCTCGAGCCTGCCATCCGGCAGGCACTGGCCGACCGGCCCGACGCGGTGATCGCCGCCGGGGGGGACGGCACGGTGTCGGCCGCCGCCCGCCAGCTCGGGGGATCCGACATCGCGCTCGGGATCCTGCCCCTCGGCACTTTCAACCTAGCGGCCCGCGATCTCGGCGTGCCCCTCGACCTCGAGGACGCCGCGCGTTTCCTGGCCAAGGCCGAAGCCCACCGCATCGATGTCCTCGACGTCAACGGGCACAGCTGCCTGTGCACCACCATCATCGGCTTCTACCCGGAGTTCGCCCGGGCCTTCGAGAAGCGCGACCACGGCGGCTACTGGTGGCGCAAGGCCCTCAAGCTGGTCACGCGGCTGCCCGCAACCTTCGCCCGCTCGCGGGCGATCGACCTCAGCTGGCAAGGCGACGACGCATCGGGCTCCACTCGCACCAAATTCTCCGCTTTTGTTCCCGGCCGCTACGCCGCGACAACCGGGATCGTCCCGGCGCGCACCGGCTTCCGGTCCGGCCAGCTGACCGCCTACATCGGCCGGCAAAAAAGCGCCGCCACCGCCGTCCGCGCCATGCTCGACTACATCTTCGGCCGCCAGGAGGAGAACCCCGAGCTGACCTTGGTCGAGTCGCCGCGGCTGGAGCTCCGCGGCGGCCGCCGCAAGCAGTGCCCGGTGATGATCGACGGCGAGATCACCCGGCTGCCCTTCCCGCTCCAACTTGAGATCCGGCCCGGCCACTTGAAAGTCCTCACCACCGCCGAAACCCTCGCCGGAGCCGACCCCTCATGATCCGCCTCCTCCATCTCTCCGATCCCCATTTCGGTGCGGCGGATCCGCTTGTGGCGGATCGCTTCATCGAGACCGCGCGCTCGCTTGCACCGGATTTCACCTTCGTCAGCGGCGATCTCACGATGCGGGCCCGGCGGGCCGAACTGCGCGCCGCCCGGGCCTTCGTCGGCAAGCTCCCGCAGCCGCAGCTGGTGATCCCCGGAAACCACGACATCCCTGCCTTGAACCAGCCCTTCGACCGCTTCTTCCGGCCCTTCCACCGCTACCGCGGCAGCTTCGGTCACGAGCTCGAGCCGGAACTGCGGGCGCGGGGAATCCACGCCGTGGGCATGAACAGCAACCAGGCCTTCGGGTTCCATGCCAACTGGTCGGAGGGCCGGCTCAGCCGGGAAACGCTGGCCCGCGCCGAAGAACGCCTCGCGGCGCAGGAGACCGGCCTTCGCGTCCTGATGCTCCACCATCCTCTGCTCGGGCCACCTGAGCATGATCGGGAAGTCGTGAAGCCGCTGCCCGAGCTGCTCTCTTTGATCGCCCGGCAGCAAGTGGACCTGGTGCTGTGCGGTCATTTCCACCGTTCCCACCTGGCGGCCCTTCCCGCCGGTGCCGGCTGGCACACCGTGGTCTCCCAAGCCGCGACCGTTTGTTCGACCCGCTTGCAAGGCGAGCCGCAGGGATTCCATGTGATCGAGTGGTCCGGCGACCGGCTCGACATCACCCGCCACCGCTTCGCCGCCACGCGCTTCGCGGAAGACGCGCACTTCACCTTCCGGCGGGACGCCGGCACCTGGCAGGCGGCCGACCGGCCGACCCGCGACGAGTCCGCACGCAACCCGTGATCCGCGGCGGCCGGATTGCAATGCGCCAAGGCCTGCGGTGCAGATTGCCGCAAGCGCTTCGGCCCGTTTGCCGCGTTGCTGCGGCAAATCCCTGACAATCCGCGACTTTCCCTGGAAACCCGCGGTGGCATGGCGCTTGCGAAAGTGGCGGCATGATCGAACTCCGCCTGCCGACCCCGGCTTCGACCGCCACCCTCCAGCTCGCCCTGACCCGCGCCCTCGAGTCGGCCAACTCCTACCGCCACGCCACCGGCATCGCCCGCAGCGCGAGGTTGAAAGAACTCTGCCTGGCACTCACCGAAGAACGCGAGTCGCAGGCAAACCGGATCGCCCGCCTGATCGAAAACGAAGGCGGCACGCCGGACCTGCGGCTGACCTGGGAAGCCGGTTTCCAGCAACTGTGGATGACCCTGGTCGACCGCCGCGCCCCGGACTCGGAAGAAACCCTGCCGCGCGAGTGCGAACGCGGCGACCGCCGGCTCGAACGCGTCCTCATGCGCCTCTGGCACGACCCCGCCACCGGGGCCAGCCGCCGCCGCCACCTCGGCGTGCTGTTGCGCGAGGTGCGGGGTGGATTCCAGCGCCTGCCGCAGTTCGACGACGCCCGGCACTCGCTGACCGCGGGCTGAGACGCTGCGTCAACCGCGGCCGATTTCGCAAGACCTCGCCCCCTTGCCGCCGTAGGGGTGGCACATGTCCGGCCGCTTGCTGATCGCACTCCTTGTTTCCCCCCTGCCCCTCGCCGCCAACCCGGTGGCCGAAGGCGCGGACCCGCATGCGATCGTCATCGGCCGCGACTACTGGATGTATCCGACCGAGGCCCGCAGCCGCCGGCCGGTCTTCGCCGCCTACCGCTCGACCGACCTGCGCAGCTGGCGGCGCGAGGGCACCATCCTGGAACTCGACAAGATCCCGTGGATCAAGGACGACGGCGCACCGCGCCACGCGGCGTGGGCCCCGGCCCTGGCGGTCAAGAACCGCAAGGCTTACTTCTACTACTCCGTCGGCCCGCAGAACCCGACGCCGAGCCGCATCGGCGTGGCCGTGGGCAATTCGCCGGCCGGCCCCTTCAAGGATTCCGGCAAGCCGCTGCTCACCGGGGGCGACGGCTTCGAGGCGATCGACCCGATGGTTTTCGTCGACCCCTCTGACGGCAAGGCCTGGTTCTACGCCGGCGGCAGTGCCGGCGCCACGCTCCGCGTCTTTGAAATGGCGGACGACATGATCTCCTTCAAGCGCGAGGTCGCGATCGAGCAACCGCCCAAGTTCACCGAAGGCGCCTTCATGCACCGCCGCGGGAAGACCTGTTACCTTTCCTACAGCCACGGCAAGTGGAACGACTCCTCGTACAGCGTCCACTACTGCACCGCGCCGTCGCCAACCGGCCCCTGGACCTACCGTGGCGCGATCCTCGAAAGCGATGACACCCACCAGGGTCCCGGCCATCATTCCTTCGTCGAGAATCCGGTCACCAAGCAGTGGTTCATCGTCTATCACCGCTGGGAGACCTCCCGCAAGGAGCCGCCGATGCGCGGCGGCCGGAAGATTGCCGTCGAGAAAGTCGACTACGACAACGAGGGCCTGATCCGCCGGATCCGGATGACCGACGGCAAGTCCCCCGCTTCGCCGATCCCCGCCGCCGCGCGGGATTGACTGCGTCGCGCAAGAAGCGATTCCGGCTACCCGAAGTGGTAGAAACCGGGTTCGATCGGATAAACCCCGGAAGCCCCGGCCGTAGCGGGGGCGCTCCCGCCCGGCGGCACTCCCGGGCGCACTCCGACACGATCATGAAACGGCTTCTCCTCCTGCTCGCACTCGGCTCCCTGTCCACCGGCGCGGAAACGCGACTGGTCGACCGCGTCGACCCTTTCCTCGGAACCGCCCCCCTCACCAAGGTTGAGGACATCGGCTTCAAGCCGCCTTGGCGGGTGTGGGCCGGCCTCACCTTCCCGGGCGCGTCGATGCCGAACGGCATGGTCCAGCTCAGCCCGATCACCAAGTTCGGCAGTGGTGCCGGCTACGAGTACGAGGACGACACCATCCAAGCCTTCGCCCACACCAACAAGGGCCACTGGAACCTCTGCTACATCCCGATCATGCCGGTGGCCGGCGAGGTCGATCCGGACGACTTCAGTTCGACCTTCAGCCACGACCAGGAATCGGCATCACCCGGCTACTACCAGGTCCTGCTGAAGCGCCACGGCATCAACGCCGAGTTCACCACCACCCTGCGCGGCGGCATCCACCGCTACACCTTCCCGGAAAAAGCCGCCAAGAAGCTGGTCGTCGACCTCGCGGTGTCGAACGAGCGGGTCCGGGACTGGAAGATCGACCAGGACGGCGACCACGCCTTCAAGGGCTTCCAGAACGCCCACGAGAAGGTCTACTTCCACGCCGTCGCCAACCACAAGATCACCGCCATCCGCTCCCTCAACCCGAAGGGACGGCGCTCGATTTCGGTCGTCGATTTCGAGGACGCCGGCGAGCCGCTGGAAATCCGCATCGGGCTCTCCTTCGTCAGCACGGAAAACGCGAAGCTGAACCTGGAGAAGGAACTCGATGGCAAGGACTTCGCCGGCGTCCGCAAGGAAGCGTCCGACACCTGGGAGACCCTGCTGTCGAAGATTCGCGTCGAGGGCGGCACCGACAAGCAACAGGGGATGTTCTACTCCTGCCTCTACCGCTCCTTCCTGTGGCCGGTGCTGCGCAGCGACGTGAACGGCGAGTTCACCAACCAGAACCGCCAGGTCGTGCGCAAGGACTTCCGCTACTACACCACGCCATCGCTGTGGGACGATTACCGCAACAAGCTGGTGCTGTTAGGCACGCTCGAGCCGGAGGTGACCAACGACGTGATCCAGTCGATGATCGATGTCGGCCAGTGCAGCGGCTTCATGCCGACCTTCTTCCACGGTGACCACGCCGCGCCCTTCATTTCCGGATCCTACCTGCGCGGGCTCCGCGGCTACGACGTGAAGTCCGCCTATGAACTGCTGCTCAAGAACGCGACGGTCGAGTCGCGCCGGGCCCGCCCCCACCTCGACGAGTACATCGCCAAGGGCTACGTTTCGACGCCTCCGGTCGAGCACCCGCGGGTCGAAACCAAGGCCAAGGCCGGGGTGACCAAGACGCTCGAATACGCCTACGACGACTACGCGGTGGCGCTCATGGCCGGGGAGCTCGGCGACGAGGCGAACCGCGAGCTTTTCATGAAGCGCTCGCGGAACTTCCGCAATGTCTTCGACGCGGAGACCGGCCTGATGCGCGGCCGCCTGGAGGACGGCGGCTGGGTGACGCCCTTCGATCCGAAATTCCCCTACTACGAGTACATGTACCGCGAGGCCAACGCCTGGCAGTCGACCTTCTTCGCCCCACACGACACCGAAGGCTTGATCGCGCTCTACAAGGGCAAGGACGACTTCGAGGCGCAGCTCGACCGGCTGTTCACCCTGCCGTGGGAGCCGGACCACATCGCGATGAACATCAACAGCTTCATCGGCCAGTACTGCCACGGCAACCAGCCCGACCACAGCTTCCCGTGGCTCTATCACTTCATCGGCAAGCCGGAGAAATCGCAGGCGATCCTGGATGAAATCATGGAGCGGTTCTACGGCATGGACGGCGGCAAGACCCTGTGCGGCATGGACGACGCCGGCGAAATGTCGGCGTGGTACGTCTACGCCGCGATCGGGCTCTATCCCTACTCGCCGGCCGACGACGACTACATCGTCAGCGCCCCGCTGTTCGACCGGGTGCAGCTCCGGATGAACCCGGAATCGACCCTGACCATCCGCCGCGAAGGCAAAGGTCGGAAGCTCGGCGGGATCGACTACGACGGGGAAAAGATCGACGGCTATTTCGTCGACCACGCCGAGCTCGCCCGCGGCAAGGAGCTCGTCATCCGGACGGAAGCGGCTCCGGAATAACCTTGCCGCCGGAGCGCCTCAGCGGAACCCGCCGAAGTGGCGGGCCTCGGGCGCGTCCGGCTTGTCGAGAAGCTGGATGGTCGTCGAGGGACCGAGGTTCGCGGGCTCCTTCCAGGCATCCAGCTTCCACACCACCTTCTTGTCCGGGGTGATCTCGTAGGCCTGCTCGGGGACCTTGTCGGGATCGAGCGACTCGCTCCAGGAGTTCACCCAATTGTTGATCAGCGTGCTGCCGTTGGGCAGCCGGGTGGAAATCTGGAAGCTGCGGATGTCGAGCCCCGGAAGATCGGCGGGCGTGCATTCCCACACCGTCTTGCCGGCCGGGTCGACCTCGCGGATCAATTTGGTCGCGGTGATCAGCGTGTTGCCATCCGGCAGGCGCGACGCCGACCACGGGCCGGGGAACGCGACGCTCCACAGCTCCTTCCCGTGCTCGTCGTACTCGGCGACCTTGCCGTGGTCCATGTGGGCGACCAGCAAGGTCCCGGCGGTGGTAAGCTCGGCATGGCGGAACTGGCCGTGCACCCCTTGCGGATTGCCCACCTCCAGCGGGAACTCGCGCTCGGTCTTGCCGGTTTTCACGTTCACCACGACGCAGCGCGGCTTGCGGCCGTTCTCGAGGAAGACCACCCGCTCCGTGCCGATCGGCCGCGCGGTGTGGGTTTCACAACCCTCCGGGGTTTCGTAGCGCCACAGCACCTTCTTGCCGGCATCCATCAGGGTGATGCCGTACTGGTGGGCGTAGAGGACGTTGCCGTTCGACAACAGCACCGCGTCGCTGATCTCGCCGCGGCTCCCCGGGTTGTGGTGGGACCAGACGATCTCGCCCTTCCGCACGATGTAGAGATCCTGCGTTTTCGCCTCGCCGGCGTAGAAGAAGTCGTGGCCCGCCAGCTCCGGCAATGCCTCGGCGGAGAGGCGGGGAAGCGCAAACAAGCCGATCAGGATGGTGGAGAGAAGTTTCATGGGCTCTTCGACGCTGCGGGCAATCGACCCGTGCATCGACAGGAATCCACGGCAGCGCCCACGGTCTATCCATTCGGGGAGGCCGGATCCGGACAGCGGATGTCCTCGCCGCTTGTGCCGGTCCTGAATTGAACCGAGCTTTTTTCACAACCCGCGGGCACCGCGGTACGTACCCTACCCGTCATCGCCCCAACCAACGTATCCGTGGAAACGCAGCTCAAGATCGAAACCCGCATCCAACTCGCCGAGGACCGCTTCATCCTGCCCCTCCTCCACCCCGAGAAGCGGCCGCTCGGGATCACCTGCTGGGAGGCTCCCGGCGAACCGGTCGGCCACGACGAAGCGGCGGCGATGGAGTTTTCCCCGGTCGCGGAAGGCGCGGAATGGGGCAAGGAATGGGGCACGGCGTGGTTCCGCTTCCAAGGCACCGTCCCCGAGGCCTGGACCGGCAGGCAGGTGGTGGCGCTGGTCGACCTGAGCTTCGAGGACGAGGAGGGCTTCGGCCGCGAGGGCCAGGTCTGGATGGACGGCAAGCCGGTGATCGCCCTGAGCCGCCATCGCAAGGCGGTGCCGCTGCTCGGCGCCGCGAGGGGTAGTGAAACCGTCGACTTCCTGGTCGAGGCCTCGGCCAACCCGAAGTCGGAGTGGCACTGGGACGACGGCACCCGCTGCGATCCCGAAGCGCGCCTGTTCCGCGTCCGCGAGGCGCGGCTGGCGGTCCGCGACGAGGAGGTCTTCTCGCTGCTGATGGATTTCCGGGTCTGCCGCGAGGCGATGTTCGAGCTGCCGCAGGACGGCACACGGCGGGCGCGGCTGAGGCGGGCGCTCGACCAGGCCTGCCGGCTCATGGAACGCGGAAGCGCG
Organism: Neoluteolibacter marinus; assembly: GCF_014904755.1. GTDB lineage: Bacteria > Verrucomicrobiota > Verrucomicrobiia > Verrucomicrobiales > Akkermansiaceae > Haloferula > Haloferula marina. Next base: position 2,339 of record NZ_JACZFQ010000088.1, on the reverse strand, counting down.
GCCTGGGTTCCTGCTGCCCGTGCGGTCCTCGCCCCCGTCCTCGCCGCGAAGAACGGCGACACGGTGCACACCATCACCGCCACCGGCCACGCCCACATCGACACCGCGTGGTGCTGGCCGCTGCGCGAAACGATCCGCAAGTGCGCCCGCACCTTTTCCACCGCGCTGGCCTACATGAAGGATCACCCGGACTACCGCTTCAGCTGCTCCCAGCCGGTGCAGTACTTGTGGATGAGGGAGCATTACCCGACCATCTACGAAGGCATCCGCGAGGCGGTGAAGCGCGGCCAGTGGGAACCGATGGGCAGCATGTGGGTCGAACCCGACTGCAACGTCCCGTCCGGCGAGTCGCTGGTGAGGCAGCTCGTCCACGGCAAGCGCTTCTTCGAGGAGGAGTTCTGCGTGACCAACCGCGAGCTGTGGCTGCCGGACGTCTTCGGCTACTCCGCCGCCCTGCCGCAGATCCTGCGCAAGGCCGGGGTCGACCGCTTCCTCACCCAGAAGATCTCGTGGAACGACACCAACCGCTTTCCGCACCACACCTTCCACTGGGAAGGCATCGACGGCACCCGCGTGTTCAGCCACTTCCCGCCGGTCGACACCTACAACGCGAGGGTCCAGGCCGCCGAACTGGTGAAGGCGGAGCGCCAGTTCGCGCAGAAAGACCGGGCGTCGCGATCGCTGATGCCCTACGGTTACGGCGACGGCGGCGGCGGGCCGACGGTGGAGATGATCGAGCGGATCCGCCGTTGGAACAACTTCGAGGGCATGCCGCGGGTCGAGTTCGGCACCGTCGACGGGTTCTTCGACTCGGCGGAAGCGGACATCGACGACGCCCCGGTGTGGCGCGGCGAGCTTTACCTGGAACTCCACCGCGGCACCTACACCAGCCAGGCCCACAACAAGCTCATGAACCGCCGCTGCGAGCTGCTGCTGCGCGACGCCGAGTTCTTCGACGCCATCGCCGCGCTCGTCGCACCGGGCGAACTGCTGGCGAACGACCCCTGCCCCGAGCGAACGGTGTGGGATGTCCCCGGCCATTCCCCCGCCAAGGATTCATCGCCGACCGCGAAAGCCCTGGACCGGGCGTGGAAGCTTCTGCTCCTGAACCAATTCCACGACATCCTGCCGGGATCGTCGATCCACCGCGTCTATGAAGAAAGCCGCCGCGACTACGAGGTGATCGAGACCATCGCCCTGACGGTCCGCGAGGCCGGGATGAAGCGCCTGCTCGAGACGAACGCGAATCCCGGCCGCGTCACGGTCTTCAACACGCTGGCCCAGGCCCGTCGGGAGGTCACCGAATACCAAGGCAAGCCGGTCTGGACCGAGGCCCCGTCCTGCGGCTGCCGCGCGCTGGATCTGTTAGCAGAGCTGCCCGGCGACCTGGCGGGCGTGACGGTGGTCGAATCAAACGACGGCTGGCGGCTGGAAAACGGCTTGGTGGCGGTGGAGATCGGCGGCAACGGGGTGGTCACCTCGTGCCGCGAGCTCGCGCTCGACCGCGAGATGCTGGCCGGACCGGCCAACGAGTTCCACCTGCTCCGCGACTACCCGAACCGCTGGAGCGCCTGGGACATCGAGGCCTCGGCGATGGAAGACCAGGAGATCGTCGGGAGCACCGGCACCGGGACGCTGGAGGAAAGCGGGCCGCTGCGGGCGGTGCTCCGCTTCGAACGGAACTTCGGTCAATCCCGGATCACCCAGAAGGTCGTGCTCCGCGCCGGCAGCGCGCGCCTCGACTTCGACACCGAGATCGACTGGCAGGAGCGCGACCGGGTTCTCAAGGTCTCGTTCCCGCTGGCGGTGCAGACCGATCACTCGGTCTGCGAGATCCAGTCCGGCCATGTCCGGCGGCCGAATCACCGCAATACCAGCTGGGATGCCGCGCGCTTCGAGATCCCGGTCCAGCGATGGATTGACCTTTGTGAAGCGGATGCCGGGGTGGCGCTGCTGAACGACGGCATCTTCGGCTGCGACGTGCTGGAGAGCCGGGTCCGGCTAACCTTGCTGAAGTCGGCAAGCGCCCCCGATCCCACCGCCGACCGCGGCGTGCACCGGCGGACCTTCAGCCTGTTCCCGCATGCAGGGGCCACCCTCGCCGGCGGCGTGATTCAGGAAGCGCTCGCCCTCAACTTCCCGCTGCTGCTGAGACCCGGTAGTTCCGTAGCTGGGGCCACGACCTCGTGGCTGTCCGCCGACCGGCCCGCCGTGACGCTGGAGTGCCTGAAGAAATCCGAGGACGGCAAGGGGCTGGTCATGCGCTGGTTGGAAGCCGGTGGCCGGTCGACGCGGGCAAAGCTCGAGACCGGTTTCGGCCCGCTGGAGTTCGTGGAGAC
>NZ_JACZFQ010000087.1 GCF_014904755.1 Neoluteolibacter marinus | reverse complement strand
GGTCTGCTGGAGCAGCCGGCTGCCGGCAGCAGCGCCACGGATCCGCTCGACTTCCGCGCCTTCGACCTCCGGACCTTCCGCGCCGAGATCCCCTAGCGGCGGATCCTCCGGCGCCGGCAGGCGAGCACCGCGGCCGCGACCCATGGCAATGCCGCCGCGGGTTCCGGCACCGCGGCCGCCCGGGTGTAGGAGAAGGTGCCACCCGATCCCGCGCCGCCCCAGCCGTCGAAGATGATGTCGAGGTAAACGTCCTCCGCGACCAAGTAGAGGACACCGGGCACCCCGACCGACGATGGCGGACTGCCCTCCACCGCGCGGCCCCAGTTGTTGAAACTGAGCGCCGCGTGGTTGGCGGCGCCGCCGAAGCTGCCGCTGCCGGGGTTGCCGTTGAGCCCCTCGAACGCCCAGAGGGTTCCCGCCACGTCCGCCGCCGTGCCGTTGAGCAACTGGGTGCCGGCATCGACGTTCGCGTTGTAGATGCCTTTCAGGTTCTGGCGCGTGATCGCGACCGAGGTCGAGACCAGGTCCTGATTTTCCGTCAGGGTCCAGTCGGAGAAGGCCACCTTGGAGAAGCTCACCGAGGTGATCCCAGGCTCACCGAAAGCCCACACAGTGGCTGCGTCGAGGGAGCTGGAAATCAACAGCAGGGGGAGGAGGCGACGAAACATCCACGACGGCTACTCAACCCTCAGGCCCGCCGCAAGCCTGCGGTCCCGTGGCGGCCATCGGGGATGTTCCAATCCGGATCAGAAGTTGACCCGGAACCCGGCTTCCACCAGCACGTCGTCCTCGAGGATCCCGACGCCCACCGGCGCCACGCTGATGTCGCTGTCGTCGAGGTAGATCCAGCGGGCACCCCCGTAGAGGTCGAAGGATTCGGTGACCTGATACGCCAACCCGGCGAAAACCTGCGCCGCGAACACGGTGTCGCTGTCGCTGAAGTTCGCAGTCGGTCCACCGCCGCCGAGGGCCGCCGCGGTGGCCTCGTAGTCGACGAAGGCGACACCGATCCCGGCCCCGACGTAGGCCGACAGCTTCTCTTTGAACTTGCGCTCGATCTTGTAATTCAAGGTGAGGGGCACGATCTCGACTTCCGAATCGAGATAGAGCGAGAACTGCGAGTCACCCACGGTGACCGGCGGCGTGACGAAGGAGTCGTCCGCCGAGGTCCAGCCGCATTCAAGGAAGACCGAATGCTGCCATTCACAGCGCGACGGCAAGTCGATCCCGAGGTGGAGATGATACATGTCTTCCTCGTAGTCGACGAGATAGCCGGCGCTGGCACCGGCAAACCAGTTCCACAGCGCCGGCTCGGGCGCGGGTGGCGGAGGGATCACTTCCTTGGAACTGGAACCCGCGAGGGCGACGCCGCTGAGCAGCACGAATGATAGGATGGTTCGTTTCATGGTGTGTCTTGCCCGGTCCAAGCCCCCTCCAACAGGTCGGGCTGGTGATCCGGTTGCGCCTCATTCGCGAACCCGCTGCCCCGGTTTCAGATCTCCGTGGAAAACTTCTCCTGAGCTCCCGGCGCCTGTTCTTCATCGACATCCGGCGGTGTTTGCCGTCTTCTATCTAACGATCCAAAAATCGTTTCAAACCAACCTCTCCCAACCATGGACCCCGACCAACTCCAACAGCTCGAGCAGTTCAACAATGCCGGCAGCGGATCCCCGATCCCGGGCATCATCGGCCTGCTGATCATCATCCTGGTCATCGCCGCCTTGTGGAAAGTGTTCGTCAAGGCCGGCCAGCCCGGCTGGGCGGCGATCGTGCCGATCTACAACGCCGTGATCCTGCTCAAGATCACCGGCAAGCCGATGTGGTGGATCATCCTGATGTTCATCCCGCTGGTGAACGTCGTCATCGGGATCCTGGTGGCGATCAGCCTCGCGGAGCGGTTCGGCAAGGGCGTGGGCTTCGGACTCGGCCTGTCATTCCTGCCGATGATCTTCTACCCGATCCTCGGCTTCGGGGATGCCCGCTATCTCGGCCCGCCGGCCGCCTGACCGGCGGAATTCCCGGCTGAAGCAAAGGCGCCTGCTGCCACGAATGGCAGCAGGCACCGGCGATGAGAATTGGCGCGATGATCCGGCCCGGATCGTCCCAATCAGCCTTCCGCGGTCTTCTGTTTTACCTTGGGCGCGATCAGATCGATGACATCCAGCGCCTCGTCGTCGAGCGGCGGGGCCTCGAGGGCGGCGAGCGAATCGTCGAGCTGGGCGACCGTGCGGGCGCCGATGATCGCCGAGGTCACCGCGCCCTGGCCGAGCACCCAGCGCAAGGCGAGGTGCTGGAGGCTGAGGCCGCGGTCGGAAGCGAAGCGGTGCAGGGCACGAATCTTCTCGAGCTGATCCTCGACCTGCGACTGCTGGAGGAAGCCGTCGGACCGGGCTGCCCGGGAGCCGGACGGAACGCCATCGACGTACTTGCCGGTGAGCATTCCCTGCGCGAGCGGGCTGAAGACGATCGAGCCGATCCCCTTTTCCTGCAGCCAGTCGTGGATCCCTTCGGTCTCCGGCCAGCGGTTGAGGATGGAATAAGGCGGCTGATAGATGATCGGCCGGACGCCCATCCCCTTGAGGATCTTGACCGCTTGCTTGAGCATCTTGAGCGGGTACTTCGACAGGCCGACGTAGAGCGCGCGGCCGGAGCTCACTGCGGTGGCGAGGGCCGACATCGTCTCCTCCAGCCGGGTGTCGGGGTCGGGCCGGTGCGAGTAGAAGATGTCGACGTAGTCGAGGCGCAGCCGCTTGAGCGACTGGTCGAGCGACGCCAGCACGTGCTTGCGCGATCCCCATTCGCCGTACGGTCCCTCCCACATGTCGTGGCCGGCCTTCGAGGAAATGATCAGCTCATCGCGGTGCGACGCGAAGTCCTCGGACAACATCCGGCCGACGTTTTCCTCGGCGCTGCCGTAGGGCGGGCCGTAGTTGTTCGCGAGGTCGAAATGGGTGATGCCGCGGTCGAAGGCACGGCGCAGGATGGCGCGGGCTTCGTTCTGGTCGTCGACGTGGCCGAAGTTGTGCCAGCAGCCGAGCGAGATCTCGGGAAGCTTGAGGCCGGAGTCGCCGCAGCGGCGGTAGGGCATGCGGCCGTCGTAGCGGGAAGGATCGGAAGTGTACATGGAATCAAAGGGATCGGAGCGCCTGGATCCGCGTCAGTGTCGGCGGATGGGAGTGGTCGAGGAAGACCCGGAACGGGTGCGGGGTCAAGTTGGAGAGATTCTTCGCGGAGAGCTTTTTCAGGGCGCTCACCAGGGACTCCGGCTTGCCGGTGGCGCCGGCGGCGAAGGCATCGGCCTCGAACTCGTGCTTGCGCGACCAGGCGTTGCCGGCGATGCCCAACAGCCGGCTCGCGGGCGCGAAGAGCAACCCGAACAGCACCAGGCCGACGTGCGGGGAAACCTCCGCCACCCCGAAGGCATCGAAGAGCGCGCGGGAAAAGGTGCCGCCGTCAACAACGAGGCCGAGCAGGAAGAACAGCGCGGCGGCCTGCACGACCGACACCGCGAGCCGCTGGACGATGTGGCGCAACTTGAAGTGGCCGATTTCATGGGCGAGCACGGCGACCAGCTCGTCCTGCGTCTGTTCCTCGACCAGCGTGTCGTAGAGGGCGATCTTCTTGGTCTTGCCGAAGCCGGTGAAGAAGGCGTTGGCCTTGGTGGAGCGCTTCGAGCCGTCCATCACCGAGATCTCGCCGAGCGGGAAGCCGCACTTCTCCGCCATGCGCTCGATCGCCTGGCGCAGCGGACCGTCGGCCATCGGGGTGAACTTGTTGAACAAGGGCAGGATCAAGGTCGGGGCCAACCAGGTGAGGAAGAGCTGGAAGGTGACAAAGAAGCCCCAGGCCCACAGCCAGGCGTGGCCGACGTGGATGAAGATCCAGAGGATGCCGGCGGCAAGCGGCAGGCCGAGCAGGGCGGCGAGCAGGAGCCCCTTGAACTGGTCGATCACGAAGGTCCGCGGCGTGGTCTTGTTGAAGCCGAACTTCTCCTCGATCACGAAGGTGTCGTAGATCGAGAACGGGAGATGGACCAGCGTGTGGCCGACGAACAGCAACCCGAGAAACACCAGGCCGGCCGGGATCCCGGCCGGGACCAGGCTGCGGGCGACTCCATCGAGCCAGCCGAATCCGCCGAGAATCCAGAAGCCCAGCACGACGGCGAGCGAGAAGGTCGAGTGGATGATTTCAAAACGGGCGGACTCGCGGGTGTAGGCCTGCGAACGGGCGTAGCGTTCGGCATCGAAGACATCGGCGAACTCCGCGGGCAGCTCCGGCGAGAGTGCTTTCAAATTGAGCAGGGTCGCGATGAGATCCAGGTTCCACAGCGCGAACAGGGCCACGATGATGAGGATGGCGAGGGCGTTCCATTCCATGTCGCGGCGAGGATGTACCGCGGGCCGCGGGGTGAATAGCGGATAGTGGCGGGATGACCCGGAGGGCTGTCATTCGATTTGCCGTGGGAACGATTCCGATCTAGCATGCCGAAGCTGGGAAACGGCAGGTCCCTCGTCCCGAACAACGACATTCACTCAAGAACCAACCTCATGCGCGCTCTCCTTTTCCTCCTCCCCGTCCTGCTCGCGAGCTGTGGCCAGCAGGCCCCGCAGTACCGGATCCTCGAACAATCGAAGCACGAGATCTCGTTGCGCGAATCCTGGTCCGACACCGCCTACATCGTCGTCAAGGAGGTGCCGGGCGACCTGCGCGTCACCTGGAAGGTCCGGGCCGGCCAGTTCGACCGCTCCGACTTTCCGAGCTTCAAGGGCATCCGGTTGGTGCCCGGTACCGAGCGGGAGCTCTGCTTCACCCGCGCGGGCTGCCTGATCGGCTACACCGACCGCTCGAACCCCTGCCTGGATGCGTCCGGCGACACCGCGTCCGCACCGGTCATCTATCCGGAGAAGTAGCCGCATCCGCGACGGCCTGGATTACTGCCAGCACTGCTCGTCCATCATCCAGATGACGACCGAGTGCTGGATCTCCTGCTGGCGCAGCTTGAAGATGGCCTGGCGCTTGTCGACGCGCGCGATGCTGTCGAATGACGACGGATCTTCCTGCGCCTCCAGCCCCAGCGCCTGTTCCTGGGCCAGCTTCATCTCACGCCAATGCTGGATCAGGGTCCGCACCTCGCTGCGGACGGCCTCGGTCTTGAGGACCGGCTCGGGTTCCTTGTCGCCGGGATGAACCATATCCGCGAGCGTTTCCGTCACCGCGCGGGTGCCCGGCAGCGCCGGCTTGCTGGCGTCGTGCGCCTTGCGGAGCGCGGCCACCAGCTCCTTCGAGCGCTGCAGCCATCCCCAACGGTCCCACTCGGTCAGATCCGGGCGATTGGCGTCGCGATAGTTCGGCAATCCCGAGCCGTCCTTGACGAAGCGGACGTCGCGGTACTCCGCATCGAAGAAATCCCGCACCTCGCCCAGCCACTTCCTGCGCTCGTCGCGCAGCACCCCGCGCCACCCCTGCAGCGCCTTCGACAACTTCGGGTCGGCATCGGCCGGTAGCGGAGGCGCCGCATCCAGCTTTGCCATCTCGGCGTCGATGAGTTCACCCGTCCGCAGGAGTTGCTGCAGCTTGACCTTTTCCCCGCGCATCTTCAGCTCCGCATCGACGGACTCCGCGGTGTGCTTCCAGGCGCTGCCCTCGATGTTGTGGGACAGGTCCTTGAGCTTGCCGATAGACGCGAGCTGCTTGGGCAGCTGGGTGACCGGCTCGTTGAGCGTTTTCAGCAGCTCCTGCGGCTTGAGCACATCGCCCAGCGAGAAGCTCACCGCGTTCTTGACCTCATCCGTGAGGTTGCGGACCACCGGCCTTTCCTCGACCGCCTGCTGATAGGCGGTCTTGGCAACGATGTAGTCACGGTTCCGCTCTTGCATCAACTTGTCGGCCTCGCTCCAGCTCATCTCCACGGTCTCGAACGGCGACTGCGCCTCGACCTCCTTCGCATAGCGGAGCCCCTCGACCACGGCGTGTTCGGAGACGGATTCACTCACCACCTCCCGGACGCAACCGCTGCACATGACAGCGGCCAGTCCCGGAAGTGCCCATGGATACGCCTTCACCACCCGTCATACGGGAGAGCGGCCCAAGTCTTTCGGATCGCCGAATGAAAGCCAGGGCGACGGCCTAACATCCATACCTGCCGGCGGCGATACTTCGCCTGTCAGAGTCACAATCGGTTGGCATCCGCCGCTCACTCCCTATGGTGCCCGCACTCACGAAATGATCTCTGATCCCTCCCCCCTGCCAACCGCCGTTCTATCAACCATTCTCGCGGGATCCCTGAGTGCCGCACCGCTCCGCGTGCTGGCGATCGGCGACAGCTTGACCGAAGAATACGCCTTCGAGCCCACCTTCTCCGCACCGGCATCGGATCCCGATGATCCGAATACCCGCAGCTGGACGGAACTGCTCCGTACCTTCCGTGGCGCGGAAGTCTCGCTGGGGCCCTACGAGAACACCCTCGCATCCTACGCCGACCTCCGGAACAGCGGGCACGAATGGAACTTCGGCATCCCCGGCACGACCCTGAGGAACTGGGTCAACCTGCTCAACCGGCAGCCGGGATCGGACGAACTCGGGCCGCTCTACGGGATCACTAAGGACGCGCTCGAAGACGAGATCTGGTCGGTGCAAGCCGTGGTGATCCTGCTGGGTGCCAATGACCTGAAGCAGGACTATGACGATGTCTTCAACAACACCGAGGGCAGCAATTTCTTCACGGGAATGCTCAACCGGCTGAACTCGGTCTATGCTTGGGTCAATACCAGCCGCGGCACCGCACGACCGAAGATCGTGGTCTGCACCGTGCCCGACATCGGCGCCGCGCCCGAGATCGCCGATACCTACGACGACCCCGACAAACAGGAGGCGGCGCGGGCGAAGATCGCGGTTTTCAACCAGTCGATCCTCACCTGGGCCGCGGGCAAGAACTACCCGCCGTCGATCGCCCGCCTCGACCTGTTGACCGACCGCATCTTCGACGAAACCCCGTTTTCACTGAACGGCACCGGATTCACCCTCTCCGGCGACGATGACAATCCACCCGACCAGGTGTTCTGCCGCGACGGGTTCCACGTATCGACCGTCGGCCAAGCGCTGGTGGCCAACGAAATCCTCGCGGCCCTCGCGGACGCCACCGGCAACGAACTGACACCCTTCGGCAATCGCGAGATCCTCGAGGACGTCCTCGGCCTCGATCCCGACCAGCCTTATCTCGACTATGTCGCGGCCGCGGGATTGGCCGGCTCCGGCCCGGACGAGGACCCGGACGGCGACGGCATCCCCAACCTCGCGGAGTTCCTGTTAGACACTCCGCCGGGCACCGCCGGTCAACCCTTGTCCGGCAGCTTCGTCCCGGGCGGAACCCTCGCCTGGAAACCCTCCGCGACCGCCGCCGCATACGGCGTGCTGGTCCCCGAGGAATCGCCGGATCTCACGGAATGGACGCCGGTGCCCGGGGAACGGATCGACACGGCCGCGGACGGCACGGTCTCCATCGTGCCCGCCACCGGCGACAAGGGCTTCGCCCGGCTACGCGCCGAAGTGACGCCGTGAACGGCAGGCATCCCCGATTGCGCCGGCTCCCGTCCCCGCCATCGTTCCGGCAAGCAAACAAATCCTTCATGCCACCGGCCGGATCTGCTTGGCTGATATCCCTTGATTCCCGCCGGATCCGGGCTACCCGAACGATCCGGGAATCTCCGGAGCATCCACAGAAACCTCATTCCTCCCAGCGAGACAAAGCCATGTCAGACGAATCCAAATGCCCCTTCGGCCACAACTCCGCCACCGCCGGCGGCGGCACCTCCAACCAGGATTGGTGGCCGAACCGACTCAAGATCGAACTCCTCAGCCAGCACTCCGCCAAGTCCGACCCGATGGCCCCGGACTTCAACTACGCGGAAGCCTTCAAGTCCCTCGACTTCGCCGCTTTGAAGGCCGACCTCGCCGCGCTGATGACCGACTCGCAGGACTGGTGGCCCGCCGACTTCGGCCATTACGGCCCGCTCTTCATCCGCATGGCCTGGCACAGCGCCGGCACCTACCGCACCGGGGACGGCCGCGGCGGCGGCGGCCGCGGCCAGCAGCGCTTCGCCCCGCTCAACTCGTGGCCCGACAACGTCAGTCTCGACAAGGCCCGCCGCCTCCTCTGGCCGATCAAGCAGAAGTACGGCCGCAAGATCTCCTGGGCCGACCTGATGATCCTCGCCGGCAACGTCGCGCTCGAAACGATGGGCTTCAAAACCTTCGGCTTCGCCGGCGGCCGCGCCGACACCTGGGAGCCCGACCAGGACGTCTACTGGGGTCGCGAAACCACCTGGCTCGGCGGCGATGAGCGCTACGCGAAAGGTTCTCCCGGCGTCGGAGGGGAAGGCGTCCTCGTCGGCGAGGACGACAGCGGCGTCGATCACAGCCGCAACCTCGAGAACCCGCTCGCCGCGGTGCAGATGGGGCTCATCTACGTCAATCCCGAGGGCCCCGATGGCAATCCCGACCCGCTAAAGTCCGCCTACGACATCCGCGACACCTTCGGGCGCATGGCCATGAACGACGAGGAAACCGTCGCCCTCATCGCCGGCGGCCACTCCTTTGGAAAAACCCACGGCGCCGGGCCCGCGGATCACGTCGGCCCCGATGCCGAGGCCGCGCCGCTCGAGGAACAGGGCTTCGGCTGGAAAAGCAGCTACGGCTCGGGCAAGGGCGCCGACACCATCACCAGCGGCCTTGAGGTCACCTGGACGCAGACGCCCGCGCAGTGGAGCCACTACTTTTTCGAGAACCTCTTCGGCTACGAATGGGAACTCTCCAAGAGCCCTGCCGGCGCCCACCAGTGGGTCGCCAAGGATGCCAAGCCGTGCATCCCCGACCCGGCCGATCCGACCAACCCGGACAAGCTGCGCCTGCCCACGATGCTGACCAGCGACATCGCCCTGCGCACCGATCCGGCGTATGAAAAGATCTCGCGCCGCTTCCTCGAAAACCCGGACGAGTTCGCTGATGCCTTCGCCCGCGCCTGGTTCAAGCTGACCCACCGCGACATGGGCCCGAAGTCCCGCTACCTCGGCCCCGAGGTGCCCGCCGAGGACCTCATCTGGCAGGATCCGGTTCCCGCCGCCGAGGATCCGCAGGTCGATGAAACCGACATCGCCACCCTGAAGTCGAAGGTGCTTGGAAGCGGTCTCACCGTTTCCCAACTCGTCTCCACCGCCTGGGCATCCGCGTCCACCTTCCGCGGTTCCGACAAGCGCGGCGGGGCCAACGGCGCGCGCATCCGCTTGGCCCCGCAAAAAGACTGGGAGGTCAACCAGCCCTCGCAGCTCGCCCATGTCCTCGAAGTCCTCGAGGCCATCCAGGGCGACTTCAACAGCGGCATCACCGGCAAGAAAATCTCCATGGCCGACCTCATCGTACTCGCCGGTTCCGCCGCGGTGGAAAAGGCCGCCAAGGACGCCGGACACGCCGTCACCGTGCCCTTCGCCCCGGGCCGCACCGACGCCACCGACGAGCAGACCGATGCCGAAAGCTTCGCGGTGCTTGAACCCATCGCCGACGGCTTCCGCAACTACCTCAAGGGCAAGTACGCCGTCCCCGCCGAGGCCCTGCTGATCGACAAGGCCCAACTCCTCACGCTCACCGCACCCGAGATGACCGCGCTCATCGGAGGCATGCGCGTCCTCGGCACCAATGCCGACGGCGGCAACTACGGCGTCTTCACCAACCGGCCCGGAAAGCTGACGAATGACTTCTTCGTCAACCTCCTCGACATGGCCACGGAGTGGAAGCAGGTCTCGCCCTGCGGCAACGCCTTCGCCGGCGTCGACCGCAAGACCGGCCAGCCGAAATGGTCGGCCACCCGCGTCGATCTCGTCTTCGGCTCGAACTCGGTCCTGCGTTCCCTCGCCGAGGTCTACGCCTGCTCGGACAGCGGGGAGAAATTCGTCGCCGACTTCGTCGCGGCCTGGACCAAGGTCATGAACCTCGACCGCTTCGACCTCGCCTGAGGTCCCGGTGAGACCCTTCGCCCCGTCACATGCCTCCCGTGGAAACGCGGGAGGCATGTTTTGTGATCCCGGACCGTCACCGGTGTGCGGTCCGGGACCAGGTCAGTTCGCGGAGTCGGCGAAGCGCAGGCGCTGGTTGCTGCCGCTGTGATGCTGCCAGACGACAACCCCGGCACCGTTCGCACCGTTGGCGGTGACGTCCACGCTCTTCGTCGGCTCAGCGTCGGAGATCATCCGGAACCACGAGCCGCCGAGGCGCTGGATGTTCCAGCGCTGGTTCGAGCCCGCACCGCTATGCCAGGTGGTAAGGCTGCCGGCACCGACGTTCAGATCCAGCGATTTCGCGGGAAACGAGGCGCTGGTGAAGCGGAGCGTGCCCGAGGAATTGGCTTCGGCATTCCACTTCTGATGGGTGCCGCCGCCCCACTCCCACATGCGCACGACCCCACCGTTGGCGGGATTGCCACCGTCGGTCTCGATCGCCTGCCGATCCGCCACGTCGCAGAGGATGCGGTAGGACTGGCTGGTGGTGATGCCCACCATCTCGGCCACCCAGCCCTGGGCGACACCGCCGTTGTAGCTCCACAGCAGCACGTCGCTGTTCCCCTGCGCCATGTCGACCACGGAAGTCGTGCCATCGCCCGATCCCGTCGACTTGCCGAGGATGATCTCCGCCCCGCCATTGCGCGGGAAAACCTTGAAGCGCTGCGAGTCGCCCGAGGTGGCCGTCGACTGGAGGATGTTGGTCCCGTTGCCGGTGCCATTGTTCTGCACGGTCAACCACTTGTCGGTGCCCCGCAGGTTGAAGCTGTAGGTCCCGTCGCTGCCGTTCCACACGGCCACCCATTGCTGGTTCGCGTCCGTGTCGCTCGCGGTGAGCATGGAAACCGGCAGTCCGTTCGAGGATGCGTTCGTCGTGCCCAGGCAGATGCCCGTGTTGTAGCCGTTGGCGAAGCGGTAGATCCCGCCGTGGGTCAACGGCCGGATCCCGCCGGAGTAGCGCGGGCCGAAGGTGATCTGCACCTGCGCGGAGCGGTTCGGGTTGGTGCCGTTCAGCGACACCAGCTTGATCGAGAGATCCGCGGTCGGATCGTAGAAGGTCTGGCCCACCGTCAGCGGCGAGTTGTAGATGCCGCCAGACGGGTCGTTGAGATCCAGCAGCGTCGTCGAGCTCTGGTCGTATCGCTGGAGCCGGACGGAGAGGCCGTTCCCGAAGGCGTCCAGCGGGGACACCACGTTGTTCGAAATGAGGCCGAGCCAGTAGGTGTGTTCGTCATCGCGGGAGAACTTCAGGCCGCGGACCTGTGAGTTCGGGTCGATGCTGCCATCATTCTGATACACCGTGTAGGTCCCGGAAGCCGTGACCGACTGGATGCGTGCGTCCGGGATCCAGCGCAGGCGGTTGAGGGAGTTGATGCTGTAGGTGCGGGTGGGAGCCACGTTGCCATAGCCGATCCCCATCCAGCAGGAGCGGTCGCCATATTCGTAATGGACGTGGTTCGGCGAGGCGGAATCCCCGTCGCTGCTGCCCCAGGAATTGGCGTGGCCGAGGCCGAGGAAATGGCCGAACTCATGGATGAAGATGTCCTGCCCCATGCTGTTGTTCATGTGGATCCGGTTCCCCGAAGCCAAGCCAGCCCAACCGACACCCACCGGAGCGACGACGGTGGTGAAGCAGTCGTAGTCGGAGAGGTTGTAGCCGTTCGCCGCGGCGATCGACTGGCACTCGGTGGTGATCGCCTGGATGTCGTAAGTGGCATCGAAGCTCGACGAGAGGTTGTAGACCGGCGTGTAGGTCGACTGCAGTGACATCTTGTTGTAGGACATCAGGGGATAGCGGGCGACCGCGGCGCTCAGGGCCGTGCTGAAGCTGCTGTCGTTGGTCACGCTCGACGCAAGCGGATGCCCCGGGGTGTTGGCGCGGAAGACGAGGACCTTCTTCGTCCCGTGGGTGTGGCCCACCGAAGGCCGGTTCAGGTATCCGCTCTCCCCCGCACCGCCGCCGTCGGCAGAGAGGTAATGCACCTCCGAGCCGGGATCCCAGCCCGCGGTGAGGTCGTCCGTCTTCCGCCGCTCGGAAGCGGCCGTCAGCAGATTCCCCTCCAAGGCGCGGATGTGAGACTCGCAACAGGTGGAGCCATACTGATCGCCGCCGAACTGATAGACCGTATGCTCCGTGTCGGTCTCCACGGGATGATCTCCATGCGACGGATCGAGCTGGCTCAGGTCGGAGACCTTTCCGACGGGGGATTCCCCCGGCTCCAGCTGCCGCAGCGGACTATCGAGGATGGCGATTCGGTCGCCGATGGCGATGCCGTGGATCGACCCGTCGTCGATAAAATCGATCCCGGCACTTTGCCCGTAACGATAGGCATCGTAGTAGCGATCGTTGATGGCCGCGAAATCGGGATGATCGATCACCGGTTCGCCCGGCCGGGGCAGCGCGCAGACGTGGCCGGTGTCGCCGATCGCATCGACACGTTCCTCCAACAGGCCTGCCATTCCTTCCGGCAGGACGTCGCGGATCTCAAGCGGCAGTGCCGCGGCCAGGGCACGGCGGGGATCCCGCATGATATGCAGGGCAAGAGCCCCGCGACGTTGCTCCGCCAGCTCGATCCCTTCGGCTTCCATCTCCATCCGCTCCTCCGTCGCGGCCTCGAGAAAGCGCTTGGTCCAACCGGCGAAGGCCGCGAGATCGGGATCGGGATCGAGGTCCCACGCCGATCCGAGCAACCGTCGCTCGGGCAAGGCGGCCACGGCACCCGCCTCGTCCGCCGGAGCGGGCAGGAACATGACGGGCTCTCCCGCAGGAACCCGCGGGGCGGCCGCTGCCGCATCGGATCCAGCCTTCACCCGCCCGGGGGCGGCAGCAGGACCCGGCTCGCCCGGACGACCGGTTCCAGCGCCCCCGAAAAGCCCGATGCCGACCGGGATCAAACACAGCACCGCGAGAGCCGGCACATAACGCCCCGCCCTCCGTCGATCGCGAACTTCCGACACGCCCGACTCCATGATATCTACCTTGGATTTCTTCATAGTGGTTTTGTCAATGTATTGCAAACACGGGAGACGAAGGAAAAAGTTCGCCATCCCATACTCGCAACGCTGCGAAAACAGGAAGCTCCGCACAGCTCCCCAACTGAGTAGAAGCAACCACCCCCATGAATTCGAAGCCGGACGGGATTCGATCCGGTTTATCACCGGCACAAGACCCCTCATCTAACAAGCACGCAACAATCCCCGGGATTGCTTGGTTCGTGAATTACTCCCCGCAACGGGGATCCGGCTGGAACGATCGCCCGGCGCTCAGTCTCCCGCCGCTTTGGCAGGGGCACCCTCAGCCTTCCGCTTGCCGGAAGGTGGCGCGCCCTGCATGAAATTCATCAGCTCCATGGCGAAACGGATGTCCTCCTGATCGACGACCTTGCCGTCCTCGTGGAGCTCCGAATTCAGAGGAATCCCCGCGGCGCGTTTCAAGGCCACGGCATCGGGATCTTCCGCCGGCACGGGAAGCGAAAACAACGCGGGTGCCGATGGCGGCGCGGCCGGAGGGGGCTCGGACGTTTCGCGGAACATCATGCCGATCAGATCCCGACCCGCGGGAATGGACACGAACGCCAGGATCACGAAGGCCAGACCACCCAGCAACACCCGCGTGGAGAGCCGGCGCCATTCGTTGGAGACCGCCGACTTCTCGCGCTCCCGTTCTTCGATCATGCCGCGCAGCTCGTCTTCCGACGGCTCGGCAGATCCAGGACGCGATGGCGGAGCTTCCACGGCAGGTCACGTATCCGAAATATCCAGAAACGTCAAACACCCACGGGTCCGACCGCTTACCCGCCCCTCAACCGTTCGAGCGCCATCTGGAATCGCGCGCGAAGCTCCGAGACGCTGCGACGGAGACGGATGCGTTCCGCGGCATCGTTGCAATTCGCGAGCGATGCCTCGAGCTCCTCCGCCTCCTTGAGCAGGCCTATCACCGGAGGCGTGAATCCTTGTCCCCGGAGCATCGCGAAACCAGCCCGCCACTCCTCGGGAGACTGGAAGTAGCTCTCCAGGTCCATCGTCGTGCCCGCCGCCGGTGGCACGAGGCTCCCCGAGGCGATCGCCTCGTCGAACATCGCTTCACCCAGTTTGGAAAGCCCGGACACGCCACCATCAAAAGCAGGCCGGATGCCGGCTCGCAACCGCCGCGCCAGCTTCCACCTCGCGCAGGCCGCGGCGGCGTGCTAGAGGGAATACCCTACCGCCATGAAACCCCGCTCCTGCTTCCACACCGTCTCGCTCCTGCTCCGGCTGGCATTTCCATGCGCCTTCGCCTTTCCCGTCAACTCTTCCGGCCAGATCACGCCCGGTGTCACTTACAACGGCAATGCGACCACCTACACCATGACTCCCGGCGGAGGCGCGGCGAGCCTGCCCGCCGGAGAAGTGTCGGATTATTACGCCGCCTTGAACGCGCCTCAGTGGGACGGCTCCGCGTGGGGTGGTGCCTGGGTGGAGGTCACCGGTTCCGCCGGCACCGCCGTCGTTCAGATCGTCGATCTCTGCACCGAATGTCCCTCCGGTGCCCTCGATCTCGGGCCGGTGCCCTTCGCGGAAATCACCGGCTCCCCGGATGGCATCCACCCGATTTCATGGCGTCTCGTGTCCGCCCCCGGCACCCCCGGACCCGTGCATTTCTACTCGGAAGGCAGCAATCCTTTCTACCTCAAGCTCCAGGCGGCCAACATCGTGAACCCGGTGGACACGATGGAAATCTTCCACGCCAGTGGCTACGTCTCCATGACCCGGACCGCGGACAATCATTTCACGTTTTCTCCCGGCTCCTCCATCGCGGAGCCCTTCACCATCCGCCTCACCGACATCTTCGAAAACACGGTGGTCTCCAGCGGACTGACCCTTGCCGCCACCTCGACCGGCCAGAACGGCGGCGGGAATTTCCCGCCCGTCAGCGACCAGGACATCGTCGTGGAACAGCCAGCCGATTCCCCCGTGGATGACGGCGCGTCCGTCGATCTCGGCAACTCCATCGACGGTGCCGCGACTTCGCTCGAATTCACCATCCGCAACCTCGGCGCGGTCGAGCTCACCGGCATCGGCATCACCAAGGACGGGACGGACGCCACCGACTTCTCGGTCACCACCCCGCCCGCGACCACGCTCGCCGCCAGCGCCGCCACCACGTTCACGATTTCCTTCGCGACCTCCACTCCCGGTCTCCGCACCGCGGCCATCCACATCGCCAGCAGCTCGACCGATCCCGATCTCGCCTCCTATGACATCCTCCTCACCGGCCAGGGCCTGTCGACCGCCGACGACACCGATTCCGACGGCCTCAACGACGGTGCCGAGGCGCTGATGGCCGACCTCGGCTTCGACTGGCAGGTCTCCCAACCCGACCTCGTGAACACCTACTATGCCGCTGCAAATTCCGCCGGTCTCTTCACCGCGGAGCAGGTCCAGGCGCTCCACATCGACACGCCCCTGCTCCGGCGCGATGCCTCAAGTGGGAACTTCACCCTCACGCTTGGCCTCGGAAAATCCACCGACCTCGTGGACTTCGATCCGTTTCCCTTCGCCCTTCCCGGACTCTCCGTGAATTCCAGCGGGGAACTCGAATACGAGTTCAGCCTGGGCGACAACACCGCGTTCCTCCGCGTCGAGACGAAGTGATCCGCAACTTCAAAAGCTCGCGACCCTATCGATATGGACCTTTCTCGGCAAACCTCACGGACCCGTTCGAAAATGCGATGGCAGGTTGCCCGCCTGGAGCCAGCGACAACACAGCTCGACTTGAATCAATTTTGTCCGACAACGTGATTCCCAGATACTCGGAGGTCCACAGCCCTCCATGAAGAGCTGCAAACGCAATGTTCGACTCATACCCGTCATCGTTATCCACAGTGAATCCGATCATCGGCTCTCCAGTTGGGCCAAACGAAAAGGAGCTTACAAAGCCCCAGTCCGAACCGGTGCTGATCGAAGTCGGATGCCACACGCCGTTCTGGTCCATCGTTGAATAGAACAAATAGCCACCCGCGTCATAATAGTCATAGGTTATCACCGGCAGCCCGGCGGGACCGAATCCAAGACACACCGCTCCGAATTCGTCTGTCACCTCCCCCTCCGGATCTCGCTCGACGATGACTTCTGTGTTCCAGATCCCGGCCGAGTATCGCGCCAGCTGAAGAGACAAGGAGTAGGATCCGATCTGAAATGCAATCGCCGGTTGTCCTTCCGGACCGAAAGCCAGTGACGGCGCCCTCCCCCCCGGTGCCGGGATCGTGCTCGCGGTCCAACTCCCCGCGCCTGCGTCAACCGCATAGCCAATCCCGTTGTCCTCGGTATCGTCATATGCGATGTGCGGAAGACCATCCGGCGAAAAGGCAAGGCAAGGCCGATACCCAGTGTCGCCTTCATCCACGTTCGCGATTTGCCAAACAGAACCGTCATAGGTGGCAACAGCCAATCCGTTCCCTGAGCCAGCGTCCCCATCCCGATGGAATGCAATCACCGGCTTCCCGGAGGGAGCAAAAGCCAACGAGGGATAAGCAAGGCTTCCAGCTAGTGTGTCCACGGTAGTCACTATCCAACCGCCTGTGGATCGTGAGCAGTATTTCAAGTGACCCGAGGCTCCGTCACAGTAGGCGATGGCGGGCACACCCGATGGACTGAACGCCAGCGAAAGGGGACCAACAGGGCTATCCGTGGAAGCGGTCTCGTACCTCCAGACGAGTTCCACGTTACCAGCTTGAAGAAGCAGCGTGTTCTGCTGTTGCAAAAGAGAAATCTGTTGCTGCTGGTCGACGACAAGGGTTTCGAGACCGCCGATTCGGTCCCAGATTTCCTGCAAGCTCTTCTGGGTCGGGCCGGGAGGTCCAGAAGGCACCAGTGGACCCTGGGCGTGGACCGTCGAGATGAGTGGGATGAGAAAGAACGGGATTTTCATGAGGTTAATCAGGGACTGAGGGGAAGGGCCGACTCGACACGGAAGAAGTGCCGTGAACCCGGGGGAAACGAAAAACTTCTGCTACTTGATTCTCCCGGATCCCCTGGTGACCAATCCGCCGAAACCGGCGACCACGATGCCACCGGATGATCCGTCCGATAGATCCGGTAGAGACGTCCGGGGTTGCTCTGGAATGTGAGCGAGGCCAACCCTGCCGCCGGGTCAATGGCCTGAGACAGAATCCTGAAACGTGACTGGGCCAACCGTGGATCTGTTCCAGCGCGGTATTCGGCGAGATCCGATTGACCATCGTGGTCATAGTCGGAAATGAAGTTGGCGACATTCCGGGAACCGAAGTGTCGGTACTCCCACGCATCCGAGATACCGTCACCATCGCCATCCACACGAACCAGAGCGGTGACCCGAACGTCGCCATCTTCAAAATTGAGCCATCCAACATTCGGAGCCCAAACGAAGCCCCGAAGTTTCCCCGTGGAAAAATCAAGCCGGGGTTTCCCCTCCGACTGTTCGAAAAGAAGCCACCCGATATTCCCGCCATACGCATACCCCGTCAACCCACCGTCCTGATCCACGTTGACGCCAAAATCCATCCCGTCCGTATTGCCGTATTCATAGCCATTCTCAGGGTCTTGATCTCCAAAGTTGATCCAACCCAAATTGGCCGCGTAGGCATACCCACCCAAACAGAAGTCGCTTGCCACGACACCTTCATCTTGGTGTCCCCGAAAATCGACCCATCCCGCGTTCGAAAAATATCCGAACCGATCGACCTCCGAGATGTTCGGGGAGGCACGAAGAATCGAGCCACACGACAAGAGACCGGCAAGAATCACGAAGATGGAAACCATTCCACGGTGTTCTGCCGCCGGTTTCGGCCGGGCCCCGTCTCCTCGATGAAGGACTCGTCGTTCAGCTACGCGAGACCCAACAAGTTCTCGTGATTGCTTTCCAAATTGGGGAGAAGAATTGGAAACCATTGCCACTTACAGTAGCTTGAGATGATTAGTGATATGACACTTCATGCCAAGAAGAATCTCTAATCTCATCGAATGGTAACTATTAGAATAATTGATTATTACAGATAATTCTTAGTCAGTTCTTATTAATACACATTTGGTCATCATGCCTCACGCCCTCGGAGCCAATTCGCACCCGGATTCCTGAGCGTATTTCAGATGAGTCTTAATTGGATGTGCCGTTATCCGGCCTGGAGCACTGATCCGGGGATTCATGGAGACATATCACGCTTCACGGCGCGAGAATCCGGTAGAAGCCCTTGCTTGCCGAGGTCCGGACCGAATCGGTATCGGTGAAACTCACGGGGCCGTCGGCGACCGGGTTGAAGCTGGCGATGGTGGTGAAGGGCACCGAGAGATCGGGCGAGTACTGGACATGGTAGGAATGCCCGGTGACTCCGGGGAACTCGACAAGGTTGCCCCCTCCGGCGGTCTTCGACACCTCCGGCAGGAAGACCGAGGTGCGATCGAACGGATTGGTGCCGAAGGCGATCTCGGCCTCGTTCGACTGGCCGTCGTGGTCGCGGTCCTCACCCGGCGGGAGGCCGGCGTACGCCTGTGCCTGGATTTCCTGCGCGGTGAGGGCGTGGACGTAGATGCGGACGTCATCGATCCGGCCATCCATCGGCGTGCGGCCGGTGGGCAAGCAGCCCGGGTCGGCGCCGATGTGGAAATTGCTCTCGGGGCTGTCGAAGGGGAGCGCGTTGGCATGAGGGGTCGACCCGACTTCCGAGCCGTTGACGTAGAAACGCAGCGTCGCGCCGTCATAGGTGGCGGCGGCGTGAACCCACTGGCCGGTCTCGACCGGCGAGGGATCGACCAGCCAAGTGGAATCGACCGAGTTGTTTGCCGAACGGCTGCTGAAGACGAGGCTGCCCGGGAATCCCACCGCGACAACTTCCAACTGGCCGACAGCAAGGTGCCAGCTCGCCCAACTGGAACAGCCGAGCCCGTGATAGAGGATCGCCTGGTTGGCCGCGCTATCGAGATTGACCCAAGTGGACACCGTGTAGGCATTGTTGAGGGCACGGAGCTTCAGAAGGTCGTCGGTCGGCACCGTGATCCAGTTGTCACTCCCCGAGAAGTCGAGCGCGCCACCGTTCACGCCACCGGTCGGCATCCAGCCGGTCGCTCCGTGGATGGCCCCGTCATGATCGCCCGCGGCATCGGACACGGCGGCACCGGAGGACGCGTCGAATTTCCAATGGGCGACGAGACCGGGCTCATTGCCCGCATCTTCTTTCACGAAGGTGATGTGGTTGAGATTCACGTTGGCAGCCGCCCAGTTCGTACGAAGGGTCTGCACGCCGGCGTCGAGCGACATGCCGGTCACGACATAGGTGCGGAAGGTCTGGAAGGCTCCGGTGGGGTCGAAGTAGAAATCGCCGGTCTTGCTGACGCCTTCGAATTCCAGGTTAAAGCCTCCACCGATGGATGGATTGGCGACGCGGACGTAGGCGCTGTATCGGCCCGCGCTCGCCACGTCCACGGTGTGCTCGATCCACTCGCCGTATTCGGTGAAGGCGATATTGTAGCCGCCGCCGACATCGGTGCAGTTCTCGATATCGACGCCCTCGTCGGGACGGTAGGCACCCCCGTTGTTGGTCGCGTCGTAGTCAAGGTAAGCGAGCGGCGGCAACGTCGCCTCGTCGTAGTCCTCGGCCTGGATCATGCCGGGAATCGCGTGCGGAACATGGCCCGGCGTGAACGGGCGGCGCGGGATCACGAAGTCGGTCTCGGTGATATCCGCTTCCCCGAATCCGGCGGAGATTCCGACAACCGCGGTCGTGGCGTCGATGCCGAGCCAGCTGATGCGGATCCGGCCGTCGTAGAACAATTCGATCTGGAACGTATTGGAGTTGGTGGTGCTGAATACCGGCACGGCCTCCCAAGTGATCACCGAGCGGTCGGGGAAATTCTCCGCCTTCACCGTGCCGCCTGCCGTCGGATTCAAGTCATGGGACAATGCGGCGATGGCTTGCCGGGAGAGGAACGTGGACAGGTTTGACGGGATCGCCGGGGATTCCTCGCCGAACGCGATGTAGCCGTTCGAGCAAACCTGCACCGTTTCATGGTTCACCCCGCGGAACGGAAATGGCTGCGCTCCGGTGAACCAGGGGACCGAACTGTCATCCGTGAGCTCGATCTCCTTCGCGGCCGCACCATGAGTGGTCGGCAGCGCCGTGATGGCACTCGGCACGTGGGAGAATCCCGCGTCCGAATCGTCCGGCGTGAAAAGGATCGACGTCCCGTCGAGATCGAACGGGTCCAGGTTGCTATTGCTGAAATTCTCCACGATCCCGCCGAGACCGGTGTCTGTGGTGATGTAGAGCGTGTAGCCTCTGATGGATCCCGAGTCTCCGGCGAAATCGTCCACCACCCACAGGGTCCACGTCCCGTTGGGGTCGGCGTCGTTGAAGGTCGCAAGGGAGGTGCTGCGCGAATCGACAACCGGCCGGCCAGGGAAGGGATCGCCGCTCCCGTTGTAATCCGAGGGTTGGTAGCTGCCCGAGACCGGGGCGATACCGTTATCGACGGGTCCCGGCGCGTCGTCGTCGAACAGGAGTGAAATGTCCGTCAGGTCATCGGAACCACCCGCGTCCGACATCAACAGCACTTCCCGTCCATCCGGACCGACCAGGAGGATGTCCAGGTCGTCGAAGTGGGTGTGGGTGATTCCCCACAGATGGACGTCGAGGTTGACGATCCGGCCCTCCATTCCGTTGACGGTGATCGGTATCGGATAGCGGTCCGCGGGTCCGGAACCGGGGATCGTGGCGAGGGGTGTCGAGTCGTAATTTCGGTAAGTATCGCCGGAGCTCGCGCCGTGCACGACGCCGTTGATCCAGATGTAATCGACGCCCGCGAGGTCGATCGATCCGGAGAACAGTCCGAAGGAAAGCGCGCTGGTGTCGAAGGTGGCGGTGATGTTGACACTGCCGCCGGCGGGGACGGTGCCGCTGGAGGGACTGACGCTCGCCCAGGGAAGCGATTCATTGATCGTGAACGGCGCGCTGGCATTGCCACGGTTGATCACGGCGAAGGTGACCGGCGCGGGGCTTTCCCCCTCGATCGTGCTGAGTCCGAGACTGCGGACCGAAAGCGCGAGCTCCGCCGTGGAAGAAGTCCGCACCACCACGTTGTCGAGCTCGATACCGTCGAACGGCCACGAGGAATCGTCGTGGTGCTGGAAGCGGATGCGGAAGTCATCGCTGTAGCTGATTCCCGCCGTGGCGATCGCGGCGTCGAGGTCGAGCTGCTCGCGCTGCCAGACTCCGTCCGTGCGGCTTTGCGGAGACCACTCGGTGACGCCGTACCAGGTCTGCCCGTCGGCGCTGATGCAGACGCCATCGCCCGGACGGATGCCGGTGTGGGCGGCCATCGTGAGCGCGTTGGTTTCATCCCCATTGTCCCGCCAGTCGTAGGAAAGGAAGACCCCGGACTTGCCGGCGAGATCGAGGTGGAGGATCGCGGCATTGGTCGTGGCGTCCCCGGTGGTATCCATCCGCAAGGCACCATCCACGATCCGGGTCCGACCATGCTGGCCACCGTCGAGCAAGGTCCATCCGCCCGCAGGGACGGGCGTGCCGCTGTCGAAGGCCTGGGTGTAGGAGCCGGCGGCATCGAGGGTCTGCGCCACCGGGGTGCCGAGCAATTCCCGGATCGCGGCGGCGATGTCCGGGAGCGGCCCCACTTTTCCCCAGCCGACGGAGTCCTCGATGATGATCTGGTCGACGGCGATCCGGTTGCTGCCGGCGTTGGCGTTCTGCCCGGTGACCGTGAAGCGGATTTTCTTGGGACCGGAATTGGTGAACGACGCGGTGCCCACCGTGACGACGTTGGCCGCGCAACAGGAGCTCCGGTACTGATCGACCGTCGCGCCGAGATTGGTGAAGCCACCGCCGCTGTCGTCATGGGAAAGCTGGTAGATCCCGAGGTCGCTGGAAGTGATCTGGCGGACTTTCACCACGTAGGAGCCGCGGTTGATGTTGGGAAGGGTGAACTCGAACGAGTTGCCGACGGCGGTCGTTTCCAGCCGCTTGAAATCCCCGCTCGCACCGCCGCCGGAGCTGGTCGTCACTGCGGTCCCGCTGACCGAGGCCACCGTCAGCGACTCCGCCTCGTACGTGCCGATGCCGCTGGAAACACCCCCGCCGAGCGTCTGCGGCGTGCCGGTGTCGATCAGGAGTTGGCGCAGCTCGCGCGGGCTGAGGGTCCGCTTGAGTTCCGCCTTGGCCACCGATTGCACCGCCACGCAAGCCGACGCGACGATCGGTCCGGCCGAGCTCGTTCCATTGAAGGTGCCGGTGTAGAGCTGGTTGCCGATCTGGCCGTCGATGAGGCTGGTTTCCGTCCAGCCATCGACATTGGCAAGGTTGCCGTAGCCGGTGGCGGCGACGTTTTGACCCCAGCCCTGCAAGTGCACCGGCGTGCCGTGGCTGCTGAAGTTCAGCTTGAAGTGGGTGTTATTCGAGGTTCCCGCGCCGTTGATGATGGCCCCGTTGTCACCCCGCGAGCGGTACGGGATGAAGGTGTCACGGTCGAGGTCGGCGTTGCCGTTGCCGGCGGTGATGACCACCACGATGCCACAGTCGGTGGCGGCCTTGACGGTGTTCCAGACCGTCGGATCGAGGTCGGCGGGGCCGTTGCCGCCGGTATTGAATTCGCTGGCCGGGAACGGACCATTGGTTTGCTGCTCCAGCAGGATCACGTCGCCGGCCCGGCACTCGTCGACCAGCAGGCCCAACGCCACCGGCCGGGCTCCGGTCACGAACTCGGAGGCGAAGAACAGCTTGGTGTCCGGCACGACCCCGGTGACCCCGTAGCCGTTGTCGCCCGCCGCCATGATGCCCATCACGGCGGTGCCGTGCTGTCCGCCCAAGGGATGGTCGAGGGGTGTGGCGGGATTGCCGCCGCTGGAAGTCAGCACCTGGAGCATCACGCCACCGGTGACATCGGTGATGAGCGGAGTGCCGGATGCATCCGTCAGATCCTCGTGGTTGATATTGGCCGCCCACTCGGTATCGCCGAAGCGCATGTCGCGGCCACTCGCGCCGTACTCACCCGCGGCCAGATCGACGCGGGTACCGAAGGTGGCGTTGCGGTAATTCTGGTTCGCAACGAAGCTGCCGGTCGGCGGCGCGATATCGACCGGCGGCAACGGACGGCGGTCGAGCGCTTCCAGGTAGGCGTACTCGACCTGCGGGAGGCGGTTCAGGCGGGTCGCGAGCGCGAAGGCCCCATCGGGCGACCGGTCGCTGCCGGTGGCGATCAAGGTGCCGTTCAAATCGGCCTGAGCGTTGCCCGAAGCCTGTTCCGCCCGGGCGACGAGGGCCGCCATTTTCGCCGAGTTCTCGCCGAAGGCATCCTCGAAACGAACACCGAATTCCTCGATCACCTTCACCAGTTCCGCCGGCGCTTGCTTCGCGATCAAGCTCACCCGGCCATCGTCCAGCGGCCTCGCGCGCAGGGGATCCATGAATTTCACCATCACCTGCAACTCGTTGCCCTCCGGCTTGACCACCGGCGTCTTCTCGAACGGGATCCTCGGCACCAGTTTCGCGCGACGGGCCTTCTCCTCGTCCGAAAGCACCGGCGGATCACGTAGCTCGATGACATCCACGGCCCCGGCCGCGACCGGCATGGGCCGTGCCGTCGATTTCGTCACCGGGGAGGCATCGTCCACCGGAGCCGACTCTTCCTCCCCGGAGTGATCGGCCGCGATGGCGCGTGATGCGTTCTCCTGCGACTCCGTCAGCTCTTTGTCCCTCGATGGCTTCCGGTGAAAAAGAAGGAACGCGATGCCGAGCAGCAGGAAGGCGACGAGAAGGAACCGGGATCTTTTCATCGGAGGAGGGATGGCGTTGGAGGCTGTGCAGGCAAGACTCACCCGGCCTCTGCAATCATCCCACGATACGATCGTGACGGGGGATCAACCGCCGGCCCCTTGACCAAGGAAAGGACAGGCGGAAAAAGGGAATTTCACCGAGGGGGCGCTATACTCAACGGACTCCCCAAAGGAGGGTCAAGGTTCAAGGCACCGGTTTGACACGCGGCCCCGCCTTCTGCTTCATGGCACCCGGTGAGTACCATCGGCATCCGTCCCAATTTCACACAGCACCTTCCCCTGCCACCGGACGAGGCACAGGCGAGTATTGTCGGGACGGTGCGTTCGGAGAGTGAGGACTTCGAGGTGAAGAGCTTTCCAGGTTTCGTGTGCGTGCGCATTCCCACGGAGGAACGCCATTTCTGGTCACCCCGGTTGAATCTCTCGCTGGAGCCCGAGGACGATGGCTCGACGCGGATCGAGGGCATCTACGGTCCCAACGCGAACGTCTGGTCCTTGTTTCTCTATGGCTACCTGATCACCGCCAGCTTCGCGATTTTCGGCGGGTCGCTCGGATTCGCGCAGTGGCAGCTCGGCCGCACCGCGTGGGGGCTGTGGATCTTCTGGACCTCACTGATCCTGATCGTCGCGCTCTATCTGCTCGCCCGCATCGGCCGGAAACTGGGAGCTCCGCAAACCGCCCGCCTCCACCAGCTCTATGAACTGGCGATTGGACGGACGGTCGAGTTGCAGAACGGCTGACGCTTGCCGGATCAAGGGGCGGCGATCACCTCCACCCGCGCGAAGCGTCGCGCGCCGGTCGAAGGCACCACGTCACGGTAGGTGACGGTTTCCGAGCCGTCGCCGTGGTCGGTCGCATTCACCAGCGCCGCGGAGGTCGCCCAGGACTGGAGATTGCCACTGAATTGCGGCCGGATCGCGTATCCGGGTGCCGAGATCACCCGCGTGAAGGTGATCGTCAGGTAGTCGTCGGTCACACCGCCGACCTCGAATACTTGCATACCGACCTGTGGTGCGGCACCGGTGGAAAGCACCCGCGGGTCGGTACCGAAGGCGAGCTCGATGGCATTCGCGAGTCCGTCGTGATCCGCATCGGCCTCCGGTCCGGAGACCGTCGGGTCATCCAGCTCTTCCGGCGAAAAATGCAGGCTCGCCCAGTAGCCGTAGTAGTCGCCACCGGTGCCGGGCGTGCCGGCAGGGGCGGCGCTGGCCTTCCAGTTGGAGCCTTGCGCGTGATCCGGAAGGCCGAAGGAATTCACCAGCTCGAGCGAAGGCCCGTCGCCGTCCGGCTCGACCGGCCAGCCGTCTCCGTCGTCGTAGACAAAGTCACGGATGAAGCTGGTATCGGCCGCGGTGATGAGGATCCGCTCGCCACCGTTGGAAAGGCTCGATCCGCCGTCGGGCGACGCCGGATCCCCCCACTCGCCGGCGACCGGGAGACCGCTGCCGTAGCGCAGTTCGAAGGCGGCACGATTCCGGACCACCAGCACCACCTGACCGGGGTCCAGCACGGTCAGCTCGGCGCCAGTGAAGTCGAAGTCGAAGCTGTTGCTGATCACCACGCCGGTGAGATCGATCGTCTCGTCGGACACGTTCTGGAGCTCGATGTATTCGAAGACGCCGTCCTCGGTGTAGCCGGCCGCCTCCTCGGCGGGGCTCGGGTTGGCGGGGTGATACATGATCTCCGACACCACCAGCGAGGCGGCGCTGGCCGGCGTGCTGACGATGTAGCGGGCCACCACCGGGCCGCTCCACTGGCCGCCCTGGTAGGAACGCGCGATCAAGGTCGTGGTGTCACCGATCACCGGGTCCGTCCCGGCGTAGGCGGCCGCCGCCCCGCTGACGGCCCCTCCGGGCAACCGGGGGTCGCTGCCATCCAGGGTGAAGTAGAGCGTTCCGGCGGTCGGCACGAGGGAGACCGTCTGGCCAGGGGTGACCGCGCCGCCGGCCTCCACGATCGGCGGCGCGACGAACTGCGTGTCGATCCAGGCCGCCCGTTGCATCAACCAGTTCTTAAGGTGATCGACCTCGCCCGCATAGCCGCTGAGCGCCGAAAGCGGTCCGCCGTTGGGCGCGACGTTGGACCAGCGCTGCTGGTTGCGCACCTGGCTTTCCTGCAGTTCCGACACCATCCCGTCGACGCGCGAGGTCATCGCCAGATCGCTGAACTCGCCGCGCCGGAGCTCTTGCCAGCGGTCGATCCATTTCTGCATGAAGTCCGGATCCTGGAACAGGCGGCCCCAGTAGTCGTATTCGAAGAAGGCGAGCGTCTCGCCCTGGTTGTTGTCCTGCCAGCCCACCGGGTTGGCCGCGCGGTTGTCATTGTCCGGACCCATCCCGCGGTCGAAGTCCCAGATCGGCCCGAAGGCCAGCTTCCCGCCCCGCGGCTTGTAAAGATAGGTGCTCAGGCGCAAGCCGTCGGGGTCCTTGCTGAAGGCCACCATAAGGTGGTGGTCGATCGAGGCGTCGACATCGAGCCAGGCCGCGTAGCCGCTCGCCGGATCCTTGAAGTTCGGCCCGTAGAGCGCGCTTTCCAGGTCGTCGATGTAGCCGCGGATGTAGGCCGATTGGGCCGGGGTGATGTTCTGCTCCTTCGGATAGACGTAGGTGAAATAAGGTTGCGGGCTCGCGTTGGGCGGGTCGGAGGGATGGTTCAGGGCGCTGCGGAAGCCCTGGTCCCCGGGATCGAGGCGGTCGATGCTCAGCATGTAGCCGCCCGAGACGTCGGGCTCCTGGTTGTCCCAGGGATCGAGTTTCTCGACATCCACCCGGTCGCCGTCACGGCTGATCCGCTCCATCAGGACGTAGACTCCCTGGTAATCCGCGGTGTCGAGGCTGCCGCCGTTGGTGTTCAGGTAGACTTCGCAAAACCGCGTGCGCGGGGCGTAGTCGCCGATCGCGTTGCTGACGCCGAAGAGGAACGCGTTGCGGACCATCGCCCGGTCGTAGCTGTAGGGGGCGTAGAGGATCCACTCGTCGTGGTTCGACATGCCGAGCAGGTTGACGTCCTTCTCTTCCTCGCTGCCGTCCTGCCAGAACTCGACCCGGTAGCTGCCCTTCGCGTCGAAGATGGTCGACGATCCGCGGCGCTTGATCCCGGTCCGGTTCGCGACCGTGGGCGCGGAGGCGAGCGAGGTGCGGCCGGTGACGCCGTCCGGCTCGAACAGGGTGAAGTACGAAGCTTGCAGGGTTTGCTGGCTGGGAATGTCGCCCGCGTTGAAGTTCTCGATCACCACCACCGGCAGGTCGGAGGTCTGGGCGGCAAGGCCCGAGGTGATCTTGAGGAAGGCCCCTGCCGCGACATCGCCGGGTGCCTTGCCCGTCTCGAAGGAGCGCGCCTTGACCTGCGTGGTCTCTGACACCGTGATCGGCCCGGTGTAGAGCAATGAAGCGCCGTCCGGAACCGATCCATCGAGGGTGTAGCGGATCTGTGCCGAGGCCGATTCCACCGCCAGCGCCACCTGAACCGAGGAAGTGAAGGTGCCGGGAGCCGTCAGGAATTGCACCGGATCGCCCGGGGCGCCAGGGCTGGTGTCGTTCGCGCTTCCGGGGGTCGGGGCGGTGAAATAATCGAGCCCGGCGCCGGGGACCAGGCCGTAGGACACGTCATCGAACTGCGCGGGAAAGACCGGGGCGAAGGCGTCGACCGGGGTGTTGCCGGGCCCCGTCAGGGCGAGGTATTCCCCGTCCTTCGACAGCGAGAAGTCGCTGTGCAACTCCTGCCCCGGACCGCCGCGGTTCTTGCCCGACGCGAAGACGACCTGATAGCCCTCCGCCTCGACGGAACTGCCGGCCGGGAAGGGCCAGAGGGCGACCAAAGTCTCATCATCGGTGAGCCCGTAGCCGTCGAGGGAGATCGCAAAGGGGTTCGGATTGTAGATTTCGATCCAGTCCGACAGATCGTGATCTTCGTCGAGATAGGCCACGTCGTCGTCGCCGGCCTTGGCGAGGATTTCATTGAGCCGCGGCGACGCCACGGTGGCACCGACGTAGACCGTGATGGACTGCGTGGTCGTTCCGCCCGAATTCGTGCCGTCCAGGGTGTAGGTCCGCGTTGACGTCGGCGACACCACCAGCGACGCGCTGGCCCCCACCGGGATCACGCTGCCGCCATTGGTAAGCGTCACGCTGTCGGCGTCGGTGACTTGCCAGGTCAGCGTGGCACTGCCACCCGGGGACACGTTGACCGCCGTCCCGGATTCCACCGTTCCCGCCGTCACGGTGAAGGCCATCGCCGGCGCGTCGGTGACCTGGTTCAGCGAGAACTCGTAGCTCGCGAAGCGGGTGTCGGGGTAGTCCACCGTCGCCTGGCTCTGGTCGTCGAGGGTCGTCCAGTTCGAGCCGTCGTTGCTGCCTTGGAACAGCCAGCGGACCGGGTCGCGGCCGGAGGCGTCGTTGGCCGTCGTGAAGCCATAGTGGTGGACGTTCGTGGGGGTTCCGAAGTTGAAGACCACCGGGCTGCGGTTGAAATCGAGCCACTTGGTGTTGACGTTCCCATCGACCAGATTGGCCGGCCCTTCCCCGTCCGGATTGTTGCCACCGGGATTGCTGACCGCCGGAACCGCTGCGACCGGCCCCGTTGACGAGAAAAATGAGAACTCCGAAAGCTGGACCGTCCGGTTCCGCGAGCTGCCGCTCCGGGTCCGCTCCGTGCTGAACCGGTAATACTGGTAATTTACTGCAAAAGCATCGGCGGCAAATGCAAGCAAGAGACTGGCGGTGAGTCCGTAAGGCAGGTTTTTGGGGAACATCGGGGATTATTAACGCGGAAAGCGAGGTCGCGGTGTAGTGGACGGCCGAATTTGGGGGGAGACCCGGGCCGGACGGGGCCGTTCTGAAACACGGCAAATGCCGGGAGGTTTTGGGAAATCGCCGCGGAGTCGTGCCCGCGGAGGTTCCGCAGGATCCTTGACCCGTACCACCGCCCTCCCTAGACAACACCCTGTGCATTGGAAGCTGCAGCCAAGGTCCGCGCACGGGTCGCTACCGCTGGCGGACCCATCGCCCGATTCCCGGCTTGCTTCCGCTTGGAACGCCCTCGGCAGGCTCTTTGCGAGCGGCGAGGTCGATCGCGATCCACGCCTGAGGATCCTGTGCGGCTGCCTGCTGCTGTTTTTCCACATGACCTTCCACGAGTGGTGGGACCAGGCCTTGTCGCTTTGCACCGCGGGCGACCGCTTGTTTCTCAATGCGCCGGCACCGCTACTGGGGAATCTCACCGGCGTGGTCTTCATGGATCTCCTCCAAACGAAGTCCTACCTCTACGGATTGGGCCTTTTGAGCCTCGCCGGGCTGTTTTCCCTCGTCGTCTCGCGAGACAGCCGCTTCCCGCTCGCGGCCCTCGCGTTCCTGTTCGTCAACAAGCTCTACTTTTACCTCTGCGACTTCCGCCTGTTCGCCAACTTCCACCACTTCCACCTTTTCTACAGCCTCGCGTTCCTGGTGGCCCGCGACAAGCTGCGCTTCTTCCGCCTGACCCTGGCGGTCTCGTACGTGATGTCCGGCCTGGTGAAATTGTCGCCGTCCTGGCTGGCCGGCGACTACTTCAATTCCTTCCCGGGCAAGCTACCTTTCCTGCCGAAGCAGGACTGGGTCGTGAGCGCCGCCTGCATCGGGGTCACGGCGCTGGAATTGATCGGTCCCCTGTTCTGGTTCAGCCAGTTCCGACGGCTCCGGCAGCTGACCTTCGCGGCCTTCGTGCTGTTCCACCTCTATTCCGGCGTCATCGTCGGCTTCTGGTACACCACCCTGATGCTGCCGCTGGTGCTCGCCGCCTTCCAGGGCTTCGACGAACCCCTGCTCGCGGGCTACCGCTACACTCGGCGCCACCTGGCGTCCTTCGCCCACTGCGCGGTCGCCCTGCTGGGCAGCCTCCTCCACTTCCTCATCCCCGGGGACGTGCGGTTCACCGCGGAGGGGCGCTACCTCGGGCTGTTCATGTTCGATGCCCGCCACTCGGTGCGCTTCGAAAGCACGATCGAGAAGGGCGACAAGCGCTGGATCATCCAGGTGTTCCGCGACTGGCCCGTCAAACCCGGCGGCGCGCCGGTCGAGAACTGGATCAGCTGCGTGTTCCAGGAGGGAAACCAGCCGCTCCAGCAATTCGAGGTCACGCGGCCGATCCTCGACGGCGACCAGATCATCTTCAACCCGGACTACTTCAACTTGGCGCGAATGCGGATCAGCGGCGACCCCTACCTCTACTATCACTACGGCCGCGAGCTGGTCCGGCGCTATCACCCGGACCGACTTGCCCTCGTGATGGAACAACAGCTCGACCGCAAGTCCGAAACCCAGACGCTCCTCTACCTACCCGACTTCACCCGTCTCGATCCGTCCTACCGTCCGCTCCGGCGCAACGACTGGATCCGGTTGCCCGTTCCTCCGCGGGAAACGGACTGACGGCAGGAATGCCCGCCGTTCAGGAGACGACCGCCTTTCCGGCCGGGTCCTTGCGTCCGGCCTTCTGGCGCGAGGTGACCTCGCGGAACCTCGGCTCGTAGTCCTTGTGGTTGGTGCCCATCAGGCGGTCCCAGAAATTGAAGTAGAGCCCGTAGTTTCCCCGCATCGACTCGTGGTGCATGGCGTGGTTGGTCGGCGTGTTCAGGATCTTGCCGAGCCAGGTGTCCATCATCCGGCGCGGGTAGATCTCGTAGCCGGTGTGCCCGACCACGTTGAAGGTGATCTGCCAGCCCATGAAGATGGCGAAGGCGAAGGGATGCATCGGCATCACGAACATCGCGAGGGGGAAGATCCCCGCCTCGACGACCGCTTCTGCGGGCGCAAACGAGTAGGCCGCCCAGGGCGTCGGGTTGTGGGACAGGTGATGGACCCGGTGGAAGGTCTTGAACAGGCGCCGGTGATGCATCAGGCGGTGAGTCCAGTAGAAGTAGGCGTCGTGGAGCAGGATCGCGAAGAGGATCGACGCCCCGAACCAGAGCCAGCCACGGTCCTCGATCCGCCAGTACATCTGCGTCCACCCGGCCCTCGCGGCCTGCACGGTGAGGGCACCGATGATCGCGAAAATCACCACCGAGGAGGCGGAGTACGCCATTTCCCGGCGGACATCGGACGATGCCGGGAAGCGGGCGATGATTTTGCGGTGAAACCAGCGGTTCTTGAACAGCCAGTAACCGAGACACCAGGCGAGGCCCGCCGTGAGGGCGTAGCGAATGGCAAGCGCGACGCTCATGCCGCCAGCCAGTTCGATGAAACCCGGGGAGAAGTGGAGGACGAGAGCAGATACGTTCATCGGGAATCGGGGAATATGCCAGAAGGGTCACCACACCGAAAGCAGCGCGATCGCTGCCGGCGGATACCCGCAAAACATTACTGAATGAATGATTCAGTCAAACTCAAAACCAGGCGCATCGCAGCGGCAATGGCCGTTGGGCGACCTCGCGAGAACGCCCGGAGCCATGAAACGAGCCGGCGGATCGGTCGTATGGTCCGGACCATGCGCCTGTTCCCGCCCGCCACCGGCCTGTTCCTCGCCCTCCTCCTCGGCCCCCTCGCGTCGGCGGAGCAAGCTTCCAAGTCGCTGATTTCCAACAGTGATTTCGAACGTGGAGCGGAAGGTTGGCCGCAGCCGGGCGGCGCAAGCATCGGGGACGAGGAGGGAAATCATTTTCTCCGGCTGCAGTTCAACGGGCCGGACCAATTCCTTTCCACCCCGCGCCAAGTCGCCGTGGGTGACGACCAGAAGGCCTACTCCTTCTCGTTCCGCGCGCGGTGGCGGGACATCGCACCCGGCGACAAGCCCTGGCACGACGGCCGGATCATCCTCGACTTCAAGGACTCCGCCGGGAAGCGCCTCGCGAGCCCGTCGCCACCCTATTTCAAAGGCAGCTCGAAAGGCTGGGTCACCCGATCGATGGAATTCCTGGTTCCCGCCGGCGCGGTCCGCCTCGAGATTACCCCGGCGCTGTTCCAGGTGAAGGGCGGTTCGCTCGACCTCGACGACCTGACCCTGACCGCCATCCCCGCCGGGCCGGTGACCGAACGACAAAAGGCCGCCGAGGCCGCCCGCACCGCCGAGGTCGAGCGGCGCGCCGCCCAGGTGAAGCCGCAGGTGCCGGTGCCGGCGGCCGACAAGATGCCGCCGGCGCTGCGGGTCGCCGGCAACCGGATCCATACCGACGACGGCACCGACATCTGGCTGCAGGGGATCTCGATCCCCAGCCTCGAATGGTCGGCCGGCGGCGAGCACATCCTCGAGTCGGTCGGCGTCGCCATCGACGGCTGGAAGGCCAACTGCATCCGGCTCCCCGTCCGCGAGCACTTCTGGGCCGGAACCGGCCCCTACCAGAACGACGGCGGCGCCCGCTACCGGCAGCTGGTCGAGGATGCCGTGAACCTGTGCGCCGCCAAGGGCGTCTATCTGGTGCTCGATCTTCACCGCTTCCGCGCACCGGAGGAAAAGGACATCCGCTTCTGGCGCGATGCCGCCAAGAAATTCGCCAACCATCCCGCCGTGCTCTTCGAGCTCTTCAACGAGCCGCACGACATCTCCTGGGAAGTCTGGCAGAAGGGCGGCGCGGTGGCCGATGAAAAGAGCCCCGGCAACGTCGTCGCCGAGAACGGCGAGGAACTACGAGGTTTCCAGTCGGTCGGCATGCAGGCCCTGCTCAACGCCGTCCGCGGCACCGGCGCGCGCAATCCGGTGATCGTCGGCGGACTCGACTGGGGCTACGACCTCTCCGGGATCCTGGAAGGCCACGGGCTCGCCGACCGGGACGGGCGCGGCATCATCTACTCGTCGCACGTCTATCCCTGGAAGCGCGACTGGAAGAGCAAGTTCCTCGCCCTGGCCGACCGCTACCCTTTGTTCATCGGCGAGCTCGGCGGCGAGGAGGAGCCGATGTCCTTCCTCGGCCCGGACCAGCACGAGGATCCGTATACCTGGGTGCCGGACATGCTGGGATTGATCCGCAAGCGTCACCTGCACTGGACCGGCTGGTCGTTCCACCCGAAGGCCTCGCCGCGCATCCTCGTCGACTGGAACTACACCCCCACCCCGTTCTGGGGCCGCTTTGTGAAGGACGCGCTCGACGGCAAGGAGTTCGAACTCAAGCGGCTCCGCTGACCGGAAAATCGATCGGAGACGGCTGCCGCGGCCGCCCGCGCTCACTCCGCCGTGCCGAACACTTCCGTGGCCGTGCGCAGGAAAAGGTCACGCGCCCGCCACTGGTCGCCGCTGGTGCACTGCACCATGAAGATCGCGATCATGCCGGTCCGGGGATTGACCGACAAGTCGGTGCCGTAGGCCCCGTCGTGGCCGAACATGCCGTTGCGGAGGTGATAGCCGAGGCTGTAGTTCACCTTGGTCGATCCCGTCTGCTCCTTCCGCAACTCGTCCATCGCCGCGGGAGACAGGTAGCGCTTGCCGTCGAGTTCGCCGTTGTTGGCGAGCATCCGGCCGTAGCGGAGGACATCCGCGGTGGTGGAGAAAAGCCCGCCGCCCGCCTCCGGATGACGATGGTCCCGGTCGTCGTACGGCCGGGTCAGGAACGTGATCTCGCCGCGGACGCACGACTCACCGCCGGCGTCCGGGCCATAGGCACCGGCAAGGCGGGAGAGCAGGCTTTCGCCCGGCCAGAAGGTGGTTTCCGCCATTCCCAGGGGGTCGAAGAAGCGCTGCTGCAGGAACTCCTGGTAGGGCATGCCGCTGACGATCTCGACGACCCTCGCGGCCAGATTCATCCCCTGGTTGCCATAGGCGAAGCGCTCCCCGGGCTGCGACTGGAGCGGCCCGGTCACCGAGGGCAGGGCGAGCGCGCGGAGCGGCATGCGATCCGCTCCGGTCACCTGTTGGACCTCCGACAGCGGTGCCAGCCCGCCGGTGTGGCTGAGCAGGTGCCGCAGGGTGACGGGCCGGGACGGCGGAACCAGCTGGACATGATCCTCATCCTTCTCCGCCACCACCATCCACTTCCCGAGCTCCGGGATGAACTTCGACACCGGATCGCCGAGGTTCAGCTTGCCCTCGTCCACCAGCATCATCACCGCCGCGCCGACGAACATCTTCGACATCGACGCCACCCAGAACACCTCATCCCCGGCCATCGCCCTGCC
Organism: Neoluteolibacter marinus; assembly: GCF_014904755.1. Taxonomy (GTDB): domain Bacteria; phylum Verrucomicrobiota; class Verrucomicrobiia; order Verrucomicrobiales; family Akkermansiaceae; genus Haloferula; species Haloferula marina. The sequence goes on along the minus strand of NZ_JACZFQ010000087.1, from coordinate 11,888 downwards.
TGCCTCGACATCCGCGTGGCCGGCGAGGTTGCGGTAGCGGACCGTGCCCTCGCGGTCGGCGATCAGGCCGATGTAGCCGGCGAACTTGTGCGCGTCCAGATAGGGCTGCAGCGCTTCCGTCACCTCCGCACTCGGCGGTGCCTCATCACCCGCCGCGCGAGCGGCGGTCGCGGGGAAGAGACAGGACAACACGGCGGCACCGGCGGCACCGGCGGACCGGACGAGGCGGAGGTCGAACATGGATGGCTCTACGCGGCGGGAAGGAGGCTTCCTTTCCCCCTTCCCCGCGGGTCCGGTCACAGGGCTCCGGCGACTTCCTCGAGTTGATCCAGCGACTTGGCCGCGCCTTCCTCGAAGCCCAGCGCGAGGTGCTTGTCCCGCGCGCCCCGCGTCCAGTGACGCGCCCGGGCAGTGTAGCGCGTCCGGCCGTCGCCGAGGTCCTTGAAGGTGACGATGCCGAGGTAGCACAGGCCGGGGCTCGGTTCATCGCCGCCGCGAAAGGAATCACTCCACACGAGCCGCTTGTTGGGGATGACATCGAGGAAGACCGCGACGTTCGAGTAAAGCTCGCCCTGGGGTCCGACCAATTCTGTCTCGAATCGTCCGCCGATCCACGGTTCGAGGACGGTATTGCGGCTGTGGCAAGGCCTCGGGCAAAACCACCGGTCGAACAGCCCGACTTCGGTCCAGCAACGAAACAGCTTTTCGCGGGGGACATCGATATCGCGGGTGATCGTCAGTTCGTGGCGCATTTCACGCTCGGGGTGGGGTGGTGGGGTAGGGAAGGTAGACCACACTTGGCATGCGGGCAAGAAGCCCACCAACTCCCCCGCCCCGGGGGCTCCAGCGCTCCGGAATCCTGGCGGCAACTGCCGGTCAGGCCCGGCCGGCGGCGCCCGGCGGATAACCCAGCTGCTCCGCCACACCGGCAATGGCGGGATCGGCCAGGAAGGCGGCCTCGTCAGCGGTCAAGTCGAGCCGCCCGTCCGCCACCGGCTTGCCGAAGTTGCCGTCGAGCCTTCGTTCGAAAACCCCGGCATCGAACTCCTCCGGCGAGGCCCCGAGGAAGCCGGCCAACCGTTCGATGAAGGCGGCGGGGTCCCCGACCATGTCCTCGAAGCGCACGAACATCATCCGCGGGATGTACTCCCGCATTTCGAGCAGGCCGCAGTTGATCCGCTGCCAATCCCACATCGAGCGCTCGGTCTGGGCGCGGTCCCAGTCGTCCTCACCCAGCTCCCAGTGCTTCATCGAGCGGAAGCAGGCGGCCGGATCGCGGGTGAGATGGATGAACCGCGCCTTCGGGAACAAGCCCTTCAGGAACACCAGCACGTCCGCCCCGTAGCGGACCTCCTTGAAGCCCCACCGCGACTTGCCGAGACGGGCCGCCGGCACGCCGAACAGGTTCAGCACGTAGGCGATCGCCGCGCTCCTCAGCTCGTGGTCCTCGGGCACCATGTTGGGGAGGAACAGGTCACAGCCGGTCATCAGGAACTCCTTGCGGTTCCCCGCGAACCTCGACTCCCAGGCCATCAGGTCCTTGTGGAGGGAGGCGAAGCCATTGAGCACGCCCTGGTGCTCGCCCCAGATCAAGGTGTCGGCGCGGGAGTTCAGCAGCCGCTGCAACAAGGTGCTGCCGCAGCGCTGGGCGGAGGCCAGGATGAACAGCGGCTCGTCGCAGGGAGTGGTGGGGGGATTCATGCAAAGCTGCATCGGTATCGTCAGATTGGGAAGGGATCCCCCGTCTGTCACCCTGATTCCGCCGCCCCCGTTCCGGACCAACCATCTCACCGGCCGGCGATCATGCCAGGCAGCGATGGATGTTGAGCAGGCACACGTCGTCCTCGAATGTCTCGGTGCCGGTGAAGCGCCGGACGTCCCCGATCAGCGCGTCGAGCAGCGGATCGGTGTCCGGCCCGAGATGCTGTTCCAGGAAATCGGTCATGCGCTCGCGCCCATACATCTCGCCCCCGCCATCGCAGGCCTCGAACAGGCCGTCGGTGTAGAGGAGGATCGACTCCCCGCCGCCGAGCGACAGCTCGGAAGTCCGGTAGCTGTAGTCGTCGATGAGCCCCAGGGCGGGTTGCGACGAGCCCGCGGGATGTTTCAGGATGGGCGAGTCGGGAGCGCCCGGCCGCAGGTGCAGCATCTTCGCGTGGCCGGCGTTGGCGAAGCGGGTCCGCCCAGTCTGCACGTCGACCACGAGATAGATCGCCGTCGCGAAGACCAGGTCGTCGCCCTTGCCGAAGACCGAGCGGAAGCTCTGGTTCATCTTCGAGACCAGGCGGCCCGGATCGCTGATGACGGGCACCAGCTCCTCCATCAAGCCGCGCAGGAAGGTGGTCACGAGCGCCGCCCGGACCCCGTGGCCCATCACGTCACCGATGAACACCCCGACCTCGTGGCCGCTGGTCGGGAGAATCTCCATGAAGTCGCCTGCCAGCATCTCGGCGGGCATGTAGCGCTTCAGGAAGCTCAGCCACGGCGCGCCGGGAACAGCGCCCTGGGGGAAGCGCTCCGGCATGCCGCGGAGCAGGGCCATCTGGACCTCCCGCGCCATCGCGAGTTCGGCCTCCATCTGCTCGTTGCGCCGGCGGAGTTCCTCGCTCAGCCGGGCCAGCCGCTGCTCGGCCGCCTTTCTCTCGGTGATGTCCTGCAGCACCCCGAGGCACCCGAAGCACTGGCCGCCGGCGTCGCGGAGCACCGTCGACATGTCGGTGACCCAGCGGGTCTCCCCGGAGCGGGTCCGGATCTGGACATCGGCCTGCCAGCGCTCGACCTGCCCGGAGCGCACCCGGCGGTTGGCCTCCTCCAGGCCGAGGTCCGCCAGCTCGCCCTTGCGCTCGGTGTGGACGATCAGCGAATCCCACAGCTCCGGGGTCAACTCGGTCTGGTCATAACCGGTGAGCTCCTTGATGTAGCGGCCCATGTACTCGTAGGCGCGGGAGTCGAAATTCCGCCGGTAGACCGCGGCGCGCCCCTGCTCGATGGCGCGGCTGAAATCCCCGATGCTCTTGCGGAACTCGCTGCTGTGCATGGTTTGTCGCAAACATAGAACCTGCACGGCGCTCCGGCCAAGCCCCGAAGTGGCCGCATCACTCGGCCCAGAGCGCCTTCGACGCCAGCGACTTCCCGACCAGCAGGCCGTCCCGTGGTTTCAGCTCGAGATGCAGGTCGCGGTTGGCGGTGAACTTGATGACGAAGAGCTCGCCGCTGCCCGCCAGTGTCTCCTGGTCGCCCACGTTGACGAAGGTCGGGTAGAGCGCCTTGCTGCCGTCGGTGTGGAGGCGGTCCTTGGTGAACTCCTGCATCGACTTCATCCCGGGCGCCTCGATCCCCGCGAAGCTGAGATCGCCCGCGTCGTAGGGCAGCGCGAAGCTGAGGGCATTCACCGACTCCAGGTCCTTTCCGGCGACCGTGATCCGGATGCTTTCGCCGGCCTTGTAGTCGTGCTTCGCCAGGTCGAGGACCAGCTCGCCGGCCAGCGGCTTCGCCTCCGGATCCGGCTCGGCGCCGCCCTCGAGGCGGGTCGCCACCCGTGAGATGTCGTAGGCGTCGATCAGGTCGTTGCCGTTGATGTCCCCCTTGCTGATGTAGCCTTCGAAATCGGCGTCGCCTTTGCGCAGCCCGGTGTAGTTGTCGTAGGAAGTCAGGTCGTTGGCATCGATCCGCTTGTCCTCGTTGATGTCGCCGGGAATGTAGCTTTCGGATCCGGGCACCTTGAAGACGTAGAGTTCCCTGCCGGAGCCGAAATTGCCGACCGCCGCGGTGATCTCGAACTTGAGGTAGGCGGCCTGCGGGGTGTCCTGGAACGCGAACTCCTTGGTGTCGCCGTTGCGCTCCCAGGTGAAGTCGCCGGCCTTGGTCCATTCGCTGCCGTCCATGCTATGGAAGATGCTGCCTTCCAAGAGCGTGCCGTTGGCCGCGTCCTCGCGGGGCAGGTACTGGAGCTTGTCGAGGGTGTTCACCGAACGCAGGTCGACGACGAACTCGAACGGAACCGCCTCCCGGCCCCACTTGGTGTGCCAGAGGTTGGACGGGTCGTGATCGAAGAGGTTCTTGATCGCGGAGCCCCCCTGGTCGGGCGCGCTGGACTTGCCGGCGATGCCTTCGATGGCGAACTCGTAGGGATTCGGGAGGGTGCTCCCGGCGAAGTCCGTCCACGCGGAGGCGCCGTCCTTGTTGACCGCGCGGACCTTGAACGAGTAGCCGGTTTCCGGTTCGAGGTCGCCGATCAGGAAGCGCTGCTCCCGGATGGTCGAGTAGAGCACGCCGTCGTACTCGATCTCATAGTAATCGGCATTCTTCACGGCCTGCCATCCCGGCGTCAGCGAGTAGGGGCCGCGGTCTTCGTCGCGGATCGACGCCACCGGTGCGGCGAGCGGACCGGAGGTGGCGAGGAGCGGCGGCGCCGGGTCATAGCGGTAGCCGTCGAGGATCACCTCGATCCGGCTCCGGGTGGTGTCCAGCTTGCCCAGCCTGAGGTGCACCACGGGGTTCCGGGTGACGACCAGGTCCGCCATCCCGCTGCCCGGGGTGGCGAAGCGGTTGAGGTTCGGCGCGGCCTCGTAGAAATAGACGTTCTCCCCCGTGTGGAGTGCTTCCAGCGACGGCGCTTCCGTCAGGGCGACGGTCTCGCCGTTGACTTTCGCGGTGATCGCGGCGGGACGCGCGGTGACGTTGACCTGCAGCCCGGTGAACTTGTCTTTGACGAATCCATCGAAGCTCCCCTGCGTCGGTTCGATGCGGATCACCGCCCGGCCGCTGTCGAGTTCGGACTCGATCGCGGTGGTCGTCGCGGCGCCTTGCTTGTAGCGCTCGGTCCGGCCGTCGTCATCGTAGTCGGTGAACGAGGATTTCCCGGACGGATAGAATTCGTAGAGGCGCTCGGCACGGTCGATCTCGCCCACGTGGTTGTGCGGGGCCGCCTTCGGGATGATGGCGCCGCGCTTCACGAACACCGGCAGCTTCCACAGCGGGCTGTCGTAGCCGTTGATGACGCGGCCGCCCTGATAGCGGTCGCCGCTGAACCAGTCGATCCACTCGCCTTCCGGCAGGTAGATGTTGTCGCGGACGTCGTTGCCATCCTCGTCGGAGCGGGTGTCCTGATAGATCGGGGCGACCAGGAAGGAAGGCCCGTAGAGGAACTGGTAGCGGCTCGCGGTCCCGAGGGTGTAGGCATTGGCTTCGCCGAGGAACATCGCGCGGACCATCGGCAGTCCGTCGACGGCCTGCCGGGCGATGCTGTAGGTATATGGCATCAGCTCGGACTTCATCTTCAGGTACCAGCGGTTGATCGAGGTCGCCGGCTCGCCGAGCGCCTGCGGGTATTTCGGGTTGGCGCCCCAGCCGTCCATGTTGAGTTGCATGGAGGTGAAGGTCTTCCACTGGTAGTCGCGGGTGTTGATGACCGGATTCTTGCCACCGAAGATCCCGTCCATGTCCGAGCAGATGTTCGACATCCCGGAAAGGCCGGCACCGATGTAGGTCGGCAGGTGGAAGCGGATGTATTCCCATTGCCCGCCGGTCTGGTCGCCGGTCCAGACGCCCGCGTAGCGCTGCGTTCCCGCCCAGCCGTCGAGGGTGATGATGAAGGGGCGGCTGTTGTCGCCGTGGTCGGTCATCATCCCCGCCGCGTCGGCGATGCCATTGAGTCCGAAGGAATAGCCGGCACCCACCCAGGCGACGTCGGTCTTGAGCACGCGCACCCCGGCATCGCGGACCTCGCGGACGAGGTCCCGCTGCAGCAGCGCGCTGACTTCCGGATCCGGATGCAAGTCGGACTGGGTCCACAGCCCGATCTCCACCCCGTGCTTGCGGGCGTAGTCGCCGAACTCGCGGAGGTTCGCGACATTGCCTTCCAGGGTGTCGGTCTGGCCGTAGCCGGCACCGTAGCCGTCGTTGGGCAGCAACCAGCCGAGCGGCATGTCCGCCGCGGCGTAGCGGTCGATCACCGCCCGCGCGGAGAAGGGATAGTTGTCCTTCTCGCCGTTCAGCGACTCCTTGATGCCGCCGTTGTCCTTCTGGCTTTCCTTGTAGCGCTTGCCGTCTTCGAACAGCACGCCCGCCTCCTCGTCTTCCTTCCAGTAGTCGCGGTTGTAGGCGTTCAAATGGCCGAGATAGAAACCGAATTTCGGCAGCAGGACCGGCTTGCCCGTCAGTTGGAAATAACCGCCCAGCAGCTCGCCCGGCGATTTGCCGGCGATGATGAAGACATCGAGATAACCGGTCTGATGGCTGAGCTCGACGCGGCCGCGGTCGTCCGAGCCGAAGTCATAGCGGCCCTTCTTGAAGGTGTGCCACATTAGGCCGTAGCCGCGGGTCGACCAGTAGAACGGATTCGGCGAAGCCACGCCGCCGTCGGTCCAGCGGTTCTGGTTCTCGATCGCAATGGACCGTCCCCGGTGGGAGAAGTGCCCGTTCTGGACGCCGCCGCCGTAGAAGTATTCGTCCGGTTCCGCGGCCAGCGTCAGGGTGACCTGGTTCTTGTCCATCCGGAGGTCGCCGGCTTGCTCCACGAGAACCTTGCCGTCGGCGGTCCGGATCACCTTCAGCCGCGCACTGCCCTTCTCGATCTCGACCCGCAGCGCGGCGGTGGTGACGATGAACCTCCCGTCCTGCTCCTCAAGCCCCGGTTCAGCGACCTTCGCGCGCGGCTCGTCGACGAGGATCTTCGCGACCGGATCGGCCTCCGGATCGCGGATCGCCCCGCCCTGGTCATCCCGGAACCAGCGGAAGATGCCCTCGCCGTAGAAATCCAGGGTCATGTGACGTTGGCCGCTGAGCTCGAACTCGATGCCAGTCGGGCCGACCCGCCGGGCCGCGACCACGGATAGCGCGGCCTCGGCCTGATGGCTTTCCCCGGCGGTCGCCGCACGGGACGGGGAAACGAGAAGGAGCGGTGCCGCGGCTGCAACGATGCTTGCAGCCCCGCAGCAGGTAAGGCGTCGGGCGTTCATGGTGATTCGAAGGCGAGCCATTGAGGTCTCAATACGTCAGAAATACACTGATTTCTTGTCTTTAAATGACAAAAATATCTCTTCCTGACGGCTTGAGTCTCGTTTTTTGAGACCGAGCTCAAGCATTCTTCCACGGATCCGGGAAGGTCCGCAGGCGTGGGCTGCCGACATTTCCTGGCTGCATCCCCGCACTCGGAAGGAAGATCATCGCGGGATCACCGCTTGAAATCAACGCATCTGGCTGACAATCCCGCCGATTCCGGTTGCTCCCGAAAATTCCCGTGCGACGCAGTGCGCACCTGCGGGGCGGATTGGCCAGGAGCCGCCACCTCGCGACCGTCCTTCCACCCCGTGAAACTGTCACCCGGCGACCTCATCACCGCGCGGAGCCTTCCCACCCTGGAAGCCGCCGAGATCCTGCTCCCTCACCCGGAAAAGCTGACCCACCTGCAATTCCGGCGCTTCGCCGGCTGCCCGATCTGCCACCTGCACCTGCGCTCCTTCATCCAGCGATGGCAGGAAATCGACGGCAGCGGCCTGGCCGAGGTGGTGGTCTTCCATTCTTCCCGCGAGGACCTGCTCAAGCACCACGCCAGCGCGCCGTTCGCGCTGGTTCCGGATCCTGAAAAAAAGCTCTACCGCGAATTCGGCGTCGAGACCTCGCTGGCCGCGGTCGCCGACCCGCGGTCCTGGTGGCCGGCCTTGAAGGGCATGCTCAGCGGCAGCTTCGCCGTCCCAGGCAAAGGCGAGTCGCCGCTCGGCCTGCCGGCGGATTTCCTGATCCGGCCCGATGGCAGCATCGCCGTGGTGAAATACGGCCGCTTCGCCGATGACAAGTGGTCGGTCGACGAATTGCTGGCACTGGCGAAGCAATCCTCCGCCACCTGACCGCTAGCCCTCCGGGACAAGCTGCCGCAGGGCCGCTTCCAGCGCCTCGCGGGTCGGCCCCTTATCCAAGGTCGTGATGTAGGCCTCGGCTTCTTCCGGCGCCTTCTGCCACCAGGACTTGAGGATCATGTTCGCGTAGGTCGCGTCGGGCATGTCGGGGGATCCGTCCATGTTCATGTTCCGCAGGCGGACCAGCTCGGCGAAATGCCCGGCAGCGGCGCGGGGATCGGTTTTCGCCCAGTGGGCGCTGAAGTAGAGCGAGGCATCCATCTGGCTGCCGCCACGTTTCATCGCCTGCAGGGTCTCCAGCACCAGTTCGCCATCGATCTCCGTCGCCGTGCGCAGCAGCGGATCGCGGAAGGCATAAAGTTGGTCGAGATTCTCGAAGCCGTAGCGGCCATGGAACATCAACTGCAGGGCCCGCCGGGTGTCGGTCCGGGCAAGGTGCTCGCCGAGTTCGCCGAGAAACTCGATCCGCTTCACCTTGCCAGCGGCGATCAGCGACTCCCACTCGTCGAAGCTGCTGTCGTGGATGCGGTAGCTCAGCATCGACTCCGCCCGCAGGGGGCTGCGCGACTCGCGGTGGAGCTTCTCGACCTCGTCGTCGAAATGCTCCGCGTCCCGCAGCGCGGCCGTTTCCCGCCACAGGTAACGGCCGGCGGGTGAAAGCATGGCCGCGGCGGCCCGGCTGGTGCTGGTCCCTGCTTCTTGCTTCGCGTCCACATCCACCGCGCGATCACGCTCCGTTAGAGTATGGAACATCCATCCGCAGCCCCCGCCGAGGGCAACGGCAGCGAGCCAGAGGGAGGCTTGTTGGATCCGGGGAGTCATCGGTTCAGGGCCTCGCGCATCAGCGCGGTCTTGGCATTCGCGGGTTGGGCGGCCAGCCACTCACCGGCGGCCGCGGGCTCGGTTTCGGTCCAGCGGAGGATGAAGGCGGTCAGGCTCTTGCGCCCGGAGGCGGTCGCGGCGAAGGCCGGGTCGACATTCTCCACCGCATCCGCCACCAGCGCCGGCTGGCTGAAGCTGGCGCCGCCGATCACCCCTTCATACACTGCCTGCTGCTGCGCCCCGCCGCGGGCGATCGCGATCAGCTCCGGGTAGTACTTGGCGAAGTTCGCCATCGTGCCGAGGGAGAAGGCGCGGATCTCGTCGATGCTCCAGTCGCCCGGGAAGCGTCCGTCCAGCCAGACGTCCGGGTTGCGGGTCTTGCCCGAAAGCGCGGGCGCGCCATTTGAGATGCCCCACCAGCGGGCGGCATTGAGCCGCGCCGCCGTGCGCATCGGCGGGTCGTCGATCCGGTCGGCAAGCGCGATCCCCGGGCGTCCCATCGAGCGGGCGACATTTTGGGAAAGCTCGCGCAACAACTGGTTGCGCACGCCGCGGTCGCCGTAGGACGCCACCCAATCGCCGGTGGCCGCGGGATCCTTTAGCGCCCAGGCGCGGGCGACCTGGGGAAACAGGCGCCGGTCGGCCTCGGGCCAGCTTCCGGTCAAGCGGTCGACCAGCCGGGCGGCGTCCCGCGGCGCGTGCTGCGACTTGCCGCCGATGAACTCCTGCAAGATCGCCAAGTCCCCGTCTTGCGGCGCTTCCAGCAAGCGCTCGAGCGCCACGTCCGGGGCGACGTTCAGCCAGGTCAGCAGCACCCCGCGGCGGGCTGCCTTCTTGAAGATCTCCTCTTCCCCCGCCGCGAGCCAGGCCGCCTCGGGATCGAGCTCCGCCCAGCGCGCATAGAACGAGGCCGCGATGGCCTGGAAACGTTCGGTCCGGCGGACGCCGCCGAGCAGCTCGCGCACCGCCGCCAGGTAATCGGCCGGCAAGCTGAACATCAGCGCCCGCAACTGGCTCTCGCGGGACGGATCATCCTCGTCGAGCGCGTCGAAGCGACGGATCGCGGCGGCCAGCCCGTCGAGATTGAAGACCAGGACCTCGCGGCGATCGTCGCGCTCGATCCGGGTGGCTTGCGGGGCCGTGGCGGAACTTGCCGCGGCAAGGGAACCGGACCGGGCCGGCCCCTCGGTCCAGGCGTAGCTCAGGATGGCCCCGCCGAGGAAACAAAGCGCGAGGGTGAGTTTCGTCTTCATGATCAGGAGAACAAGGGAATGGCCCTGCATCGGTGCGGCCGCGGACCAGGGTTGCCGCAGGGATTCCTGCAGCACCGCCGGCAGGGCACCGGCCTCGGCGCGACCTGCGGCCAGCAAGCCGCCCAGCGCGGTGGCGCTCGCAGCCACTCCGCGACGGCGCAAGATCGCGGCGAGCTTGGCCACCGCACGGACGCCGCGCTTCTGCCAGGCCATCTCGGTGCCGCCGTGCTTGTCCGCGATCGCGCGGAAGCTGTGGCCCTCGAAGTAGTGCAGCACGATCGCCGTCCGGTCCTTTGCCGCCAGGCGATCGATCGCCACATCCAGCTCGGCCGCCAGCTCCGGCGGCATGCCTCCGGCTTCGGCCCGACCTTGGGCCACCGCATCCTGCTCGCGGGCGCGCCGCTTCAGCCGCTGGCGGCGCAAGGCCATCGCCTCCAGCGTGGCCGCCCGATGCAGCCACGGGCCCGCGCCCAGGTCCGCGCGGATCTCGCCGGCCCGGCGGGCGAAAGCGATCAGCGCCCGCTGCATCGCATCCTGCGCTTCCTCGGGATCGCCGCAAACGCGTTGCGCCGCCGAACGCATCATCGCCTGGTGACGCCGCACCAACTCGGCAAAGGCCGCCTCGTCCCCGCCGCGCACATAGGCGTCGAGGAGCTGGCGATCATCTGCCGTGGCCGTCGTCATTCATCCCATATGTCCGCAATTCCAATGAATCGGACATTCTTTTTCGGGACGCCGCCGCGACCGGAATCCGCGGCTCACCAGATCTTCACCCGCTCTTCCGGCTTCACGTAGAGCTTGTCGCCGGGCTGGATGTCAAAGGCTTCATACCAGGCGTCGATATTGCGCACCACGCCGTTGACGCGGGCCAAAGCCGGCGCGTGCGGGTCGGAGTGAATCTGGCGCAGCAGCGCCTCGTCGCGCATCTTCTGCCGCCACAACTGCGCCCAGCCGAGGAACACCCGCTGGACGCCGGTGGTGCCGTCAATGACCGGCGCTTCCTTGCCATCGAGGAAGGCGAGGTAAGCCTCAAGCGCGAGGTTCACCCCGCCCATGTCGCCGATGTTCTCGCCCATCGTCAGCTGGGCGTTGATGCGCTGGCCCGGCATCACCTCGATCTGCTCGTACTGCTTGCCCAGCCGCTCGGCGCGCTGGTTGAACTTCGCCTTGTCCTCCTCGGTCCACCAGTCCTTGAGCACGCCGTCGCCGTTCGACTTGCGGCCCTGATCGTCGAAGCCGTGGCTGATTTCATGGCCGATCACGCCGCCGATGCCGCCGTAGTTGATCGCCGGATCGGCGTCGGGATCGAAGAAGGGCGGCTGCAGGATGGCCGCGGGGAAGACGATCTCGTTCATCGTCGGATTGTAGTAGGCGTTCACTTTCTGCGGCGGCATGCCCCACTCGCTGCGGTCGACCGGCTGGTCCAGGCGCGCGACGTCGCGGTTCCACGAGAAGACCGAGCTGCGGACGATGTTGCCGTAGAGATCATCGGCCTTCACCTCGAGGCCCGAGTAGTCGCGCCACTCGTCCGGGTAGCCGATCTTGACCGAAAACTTCGACAGCTTCTCGTGCGCCGCCTTGCGGGTCTCGTCGCTCATCCAGTCGAGGCGGTCGAGACGCTTCGAAAGGGCACCCTTCACGTTGTCCACCAGCTCGAGCATCTGGCGTTTCGACTCCTCCGGGAAATAGCGGGCCACGTAGACCTTGCCGACCTCCTCGCCGAGCACCCCGTTGGTCATCCCGACCGCGGTCTTCCAGCGGTCTTCCGGCGCCGGCTGACCGGACAGCGTCTTTTGGTTGAACTCGAAGTCCGCGTCGACGAAGGCCTTCGAAAGGAAGGACGCCGAACCGTCGGCCAAACCGCACACCACCCAGGCCTTGAGCAGGTCCAGCGGCGTCTCGGCAAAGATCGCCGCCTTGCGCGGGAACGCGGTGTCGTCGGTGACGATCACCTTGC
>NZ_JACZFQ010000086.1 GCF_014904755.1 Neoluteolibacter marinus | reverse complement strand
CCCCCGGCAGCCCGGCCGCCGCGAACATCCCGGTGAAGTCAAAGCCCGGCGCGAACGCCGCCAGCTCCGCCGGCGTCATCGGGTGGTAGGTCTTGTCGCGGTCGCGCAGCTCGGCGCGGTCCCAGCTGGCCCCGGCAAGCCGGGTTTCGAAGGCGATGACCTCCTTCGCGGTCGCCGCGGGCTCGGGCCACTCCACCAGGGTCATCAGGGTGGTCAGGTATTCCTCGTACTTCTCGCGGATTTCCGCGAACGACTCCTTGAGGTAGTAGTTCTTGTCCGGAAGCCCGAGGCCGCCGGAACTCAGGTAGATCCCGTACTTCGAGGGGTCCTTGGCGTCCGCGTGGATGCCGCACCCGAAGAGCCCGCGGCCGAGGAAGCCCGGATCCGCCACCAGCGCGACGAGGTCCCCGTGGCTTTCCGCCTCCTTGATCTCGCGGAGCGCCGGCCCGATCGGCGCGGCCCCGAGTTCCTCGACCCGGGCCTCGTCCATGAACGCGGTGTAGAACTTGCCGATCTTCGACGTCCCGCCGGCGGCCTCCTCGAGGATCCCGCGGACCCGGGCTTCGGAGAGGATCGCCAGCGCGTCGAAGTTGCCGAAGCGGAAGCGGTCCGGCGGGATCTCGGTCTTTTCGAGGTAGGTCCCGTTGGCGTAGGCGAAAAAGTCATCGCCCGGTTTCACCGACTCCTTGCGGCCGTCGAGGTCGAAGCCCCACTCGCCGAAGCGCGGGCTGGCGGCGAGGTCGCCGGACGGGAGGGCATCCTTGGCGATGCCGTAGACGACCAGGGTGCCCAGCAGGGCGGCGGGAACGAGCAGGGAATTCATGAAAAAAACGTCAGCGGGAGAAATGCGGTCCGGTCGCAGCGGGCCTGCGCCGGATTCCGACCCCGTTCAATCGGCGCGGACCGCGGGATTCGTTTGGCGGAGTCGCAGCATCCGGGCCAATCCCGGCGCGGCTTCACCGCCGGATGTCGCAGCTGCCGGCATTTTTTCCGTTCCCCCGCGGCGGGAACCGCTTGAATGGGCCCGTCATGTTCCGAGCCGTCCATTTCCTCCTGACACTGGTCCTGGCAGGTGCCGCCGCCCCGGCCCGCGCCGCCGATCGTCCGAACCTCGTCATCCTGCTGGCCGACGACATGGGCTATGGCGACCCTTCCTGCTACGGCCATCCGCTCATCCAAACCCCCAACCTCGACCGGCTCGCCGGCGAAGGGCTGCGGCTGACCTCCTTCGTCACCGGCTGCTGGTGCGTGCCCTCGCGCAACCAGCTGATCACCGGCCGCTACCTGCCACGGGTGAAATTCGGCGGCCACACCGGCGCCGACGGCAAGGGCGGGCTGCCCGATTCGGAGAAGACGCTGCCGGAAGCGCTGAAGGAAGCCGGCTACGCCACCCACATGGTCGGCAAGTGGCACCTCGGGTACAAGGAGAAGCGCTTCCTGCCGGTCCACCAGGGCTTCGACACCTGGTTCGGCCTGCCCTACTCCAACGACTACATGAAGCCCTGGGTCCAGACCGACGAGCCGCTCGGCCTCTACCGCGGCGAGGAAATGGTCGAGCATCCCTTCGACCAGGACACCCTGACCCTGCGCTACACCGCGGAGGCGGAGTCGATCATCGACAAGTCGGACCCGGACAAGCCCTTCTTCCTCTACCTCGCCTACGCGATGCCGCACCTGCCGATCCACGTGTCGAAGGAAGGCCGCGGCCATTCGAAGGCGGGACTCTACGGCGATGTGATCGAGGAGCTCGATGGCTCGGTCGGCCGGGTGCTCGCGGCGCTGGACAAGAAAGGCATCGCCGACAACACGCTGGTCTTCTTCACCTCGGACAACGGCCCCTGGACCGACCTGCCGCCGCGCATGCTGCAGGCGGGGATCCACCACTGGCACACCGGCTCCGCCGGACCGCTGCGCGGGGCGAAGGCCACCACCTATGAAGGCGGCGCGCGGGTGCCGGCGATCGTCCGCTGGCCGGGCAAGGTCGCCGCCGGCGGGGTCTCGCCCGAGCTGGTCGGCATGCCCGACATCTACCGCACCTTCATCGCCGCCGGCGGTGGCAGCCCGCCGGAGCTCCCGCTCGACGGCCAGGACCTGACGCCCTTCCTCAGCGGCAAGACCCAGGAGTCGCCGCGGAAAGACTACTTCTACTTCCGTGAAGGCCTCGAGGCCGTGCGCGAGGGTCGCTGGAAACTGCGCACCACCACCGGCGAGCCCGAGCTCTACGACATGGTCACCGATCCCTTCGAGCGCTTCAACCGCGCCGCCGAAATGCCGGACCGCGTCGCCGGACTGCGCAAGCGGATGGAGAGCATGGCGAAGGAAGTCGGCGTGAAAGTCGCCGGCGGCTGAGCACGCCCACCTCTTCCCCCTTCACCTCCCGGCCCCACCGCAGAGCCGCGACTTTTCGCATCCGGGCACCCGGGACACCGGCCCGCCGGGTTTTTTCCGGCGGCGTGATAAATCCATCGCCGCGCTCCGCTGTCGGGGGTGAAGGCATGGAGGACCCGGCACAGGATTGGAACGATTGGCTCGCCGGGAACGCGGGCCGCTTCCTCCTCTTCGCCCGCCAGCAGACCCGCTGCGAGTCCGACGCGGAGGACGTGCTGCAGGACTCGCTGGTCGAGTCGTGGCGGCGCGCCGGTGGCCGGCCCGATGCCGCGCTGGTCTTCGCCACCATCCGACGCCGGGCGATCGATCTCGGCCGCTCCAACGACCGCCGGACCGTCCGCGAACAGGAAAGCGGCGAACTCCTTTGCGCTCCTGCCGGCGACCGCGAAACCGCCGAGATGCTTTCCCACGAGCTCCGCCGCCTGCCGCCCGAGCAGCGCGACGTGCTGACCCTGAAGTTCTGGGGCGGCCTGACCTTCGCCGAGGTCGCAACCACCCTGGAGATTCCCCCGGGCACCGCCGCCTCTCGCTACCGCCTGGCCCTCGAATCCCTCCGCGAAACCCTCGCCCTCTCGTTGCCATGAATCCCGACGACGACCTCGAAGCCCTGCTCGGCCGCGCGGCCCCGGCACCTCCGTCGGCCGCCCTGATGGCCCGCCTCCAGGCGGCCCGGCCCGCCGACATGAAGCCGGCGCACCCCCGCATCCTGCGCTTCGGACTGCCTCTCGCCGCCGCCGCGGCGACGACGCTCGCCTGGCTTTGGCCACAACCTCCCGCCGCCGCCCCGCAGGTCGCCGACACCTCCAAGCTCCAAGCCGTCGGCAGCGTCCAGCATCTGATGGAAGTCGCCGACCTCGGCATCGTCGTCGGCGAGGACGACCAGCCCGTCCGGCTGATCCGCACCCGCTGGATCGACGAGATCCTCTACGCCCCGCCCGGCGGCGGCACGCCGGTCAAGCAAGGCCGGGTCCGCGAGGAGGTCCTGCCGGTGTCCCTCGAACTCTACTGAAAGGAACCATGAAACCATTGAAACCATGAAGACCATTCCCTTGTTCATCGCCGCCATCTGCGGCCTCGCCGCCGCGCAGGAGCCCGAGCCGGCCGCATTCCCGTCGGCGCGGATTTACGCCGTCAAAGGTGCCCCCGCGGACATCGACATCCCCACCCTCGAGGCGGGTGATCTCGCCGAACCCTTGCGCTGGGCATTCGGCCAGGCAGGCAAGGCCTTCGAGGGCATCGAGCGTTCCGGACCGGTCGGCTTCCTCGGCGTCAATGCCGCGGTGGTGCCGCACGAACTTTCCGCCCACCTCCCGCTGCCACAGGACACCGGGCTGTTGGTGGAGGTGGTGGCCAAGGACAGCCCGGCGGCGAAGGCCGGCCTGCAGCCGGACGACGTGCTCGCCAAGCTGGACGACCAGATCCTCATCGACCCGCGCCAGCTTTCCGTGCTCATCGCCAACAAGGCGGAAGGCGACCGGGCGAAGCTCACCTACGTCCGCAAGGGCGAGACCCACGAGGCCGAGGTGGTCATCGCCAGGCGCGAAAGCACCGCTCCTGCGACGGGTCACATCGACGCCGACATCCTGTTGCAACAAGCCGGTGGCGCCCCGCTGCGCACCTTCGTGCGACGCTTCGAGATCCCGGGCGGCCATCGCATGGCCACCGTCGGCGAATCCGTCACGGAGTCGCACGAAGTGACCGCTCCCGACGACAACTCCGGGCCGGCCACGCCTGCAAACGAAGATGTAAAGCGGGAGCTCGATGAGATCCGCGCCCTGCTGGAAAAGCTCCAGCAGAAGGTGAAGTGACGGCTTTTCAGTAGAAGCTCCGGTGGGGTGGGAACGGTTCCTGCCTCACCGGACGCTGCGCGGCGGAACTAGGGCGCCTCGAAGGAGTCATCGCTCACCCCGATCCGGAAGAAGCGCCCGCGAGGTGCGGCCGGGAAAGTCAGGGTTCGCCGGACGTAGATCCCTTCAACGACCGAAGTGATCGAACTGCTCTCCCTTTCTTCCGGAGGCAACGTGGCAATCGGGACGAAGCTCGACAGATCGGTGGAGACCTGGGGATTGATCCAAAGATTGCCCGGATCGTCCGGGACAACGTAGGAGAACTCCACGCCTCCCTCCACCCGGCGCACCGAGGGCATGCGGCTGCGGTCGACCTCGACCTGATGGGGATCGCCGAGCGCGAAGACATGGTAGAACAGGTTCGGGATGCCATTGCCCGACCAGTCGGCGGTGTCGTCCGAGCCGTCGCTGGCCAGGCCGTAGCCACGGCGGAAGTCGGCCACCGCGCCGAGATAGGAGACGCCGGGCGGATAGCTGGCCACACCGTCCTGTCCACTCGCTGCGCTTCCATTCCCCAGTCCGCCGGCTCCCCGGCCAACGCTGACGTTGCCACTATTCACATAGTTGTTGGCAATCACGATGGTGCCGCCGTCGCCACCGAGTCCGCCGTCGGCTCCCGTTCCGCCAAGGGCCATCTGGACGCCCGAATCCCCTCCTTCTCCCCCACGGGCGGAAAGTGATCCGGAAAGCGACAAGTTCGGCGCGCTGACAAGAAGGTAGCCGGCCGAGCCACCGTCGCCTCCGTTTCCGGGGGAACCGAGTTTATTAGCCTCGTCCATGTAGGCGAGGCCGCCCTCTCCACCATCACCGCCATCGACTCGCAAGGCCCCGCTGATCGTAAGCGTGACGTTGGTGACGAAGGCCATTGCCCCTCCATCGGTTCCGTCCCCACCATCCTCCGCAACGGCGTCACCATGGACGTCGGCCCCGTCCGCCCCACGGATTCCGCCCATCTTGATGGTCGTGCCCACGCTTCCGCCGCCCCGCGAAACGAGGGCGAAGCCATGACCGTCGGCGCCTTCGAATGCCACGCTTGAACCCGCCGCGAAGCTGAAGCTGTCGACACAGAACACCCGCCAGATCCGGCCCGTCATGTCCAACAGCAGGCCACGGCTGGCCATCACGAGGCTGTTCGACTCCGCGTCACGGATTGTTCCGATATCGGTGTTGATCGTCACCATGTCGCCGGAACCCAAAGCCAGGTTGCCTTGGGATTCGAAAAGGAACGGATCGAGCGGCAGCACGGCCTGCACGTCGACGGCTTTCACGTGAAGCGCCACGTCCTTCCACGGCGTGAATCCGGCGTCGTCCAGGGCGCGGATCCTCAGGTTTCCACTGCCCGGCGCCGCGGCCTGGAAGGAGAGGGTGCCGGTCGGGCTGACGTCGGGAGGAAGCGCGAAAAACTCCGGCGTGTCGGTTGCCACTTCGAAGTCCGTCGGCGCCACACCCAAGCCGCCGGGCACATGGAACACGAAGTTCTCCAATGCCACATTCTGGCTCGTCTCGAGCACGATCTGCTCCGCCGCGACGGCCACCGTGGCGTCGCTCGTCTCTTCGACGACCTCGAAGTTGAAGATGAATCCACCGGGTCCGGCGGTGCCGAGGACGGAGTCCCCGGGGTCGGCGTCGCTCCATTCGAAGCGCAGCGTGTCCGGTGCCGGATCGCTGACCAACGGGCTGTCCTGTGGGTTCCAAAGCTGCGGGTCGCTGATCGACCCGAAGCGCAGGGCACGGCCCGGAGGCGCCTGCAGCACCTCGAGATCGCGGACCGAGAAAACCAGGGCTTCCCCTTCTTCGATCGTCGGGTAGTCGTCCGGCGCCCCTTGCACCGGCTCGTCGATGCCGAGCAGCCCGTTGAACGCGCCGTTCAGGAAGCCCGGCGCACCCGGCTTGCTGCTTTCCCCCTCCACGTGGACGGTGAAGCGGAAGCGGAAGCCCTGCGGATCGACGATCGTGTTGTCGCTGTTCCATACGGTGAGGTCCGCCTCGAGCCGCAACTCACCGACGTTGCTGGTGGAGTCGAAGCCCCAGCTGGAAACCACCGTGACCGGCACGTTGTTGCCTTGTGCGAAGTCATTGAGATCCCCCGCCATGACCCCGCCGCCGAAGATCCCCGCGCCCTCCGGGCTGCCGGTGTCGACCTTGCCCGCCGTCCGCAGGTCGAGCGCAATGCTGTCGACCACCGGGCGCTCGTCGACGATCGGATCGATGCGGACATTGTCGACGATGAAGGCATTGAGGAAGTTGTTGGGATCGAGCGAACTCGTCGGATCCATGTCAGCAAAGCCGAGGAAGATCCCGTTCCCCGCCAGCGATCCCGGCAGGACATCGACCGTGGCAATCTGCTGGCCGTCGATGCTCCAGGTCACCGTGTTTCCCGTTCTCGTCACCTCGAACCGATGCCAGACGAAGGCCGTCTCGCCCGGCTGGGTGCTGCCTCCCTGGCTCGCATAGGCATTCATCTGGTCCACCGGCGCCTGCTGCGCGGGAAATAGCGCTTGATGGTAGCCAGCATCACCATCGGGACTGCCGGCCATGAAGGAAGCGGGCAACGCTTCCATGCCGTTCACGAAGGCCAGGAAGTTGTCACTGCCCTCACCGGTCGTGGAGCAGCCGAACAATGCCACCCCGTTGCCCGGGGTCGCCGGCCATTTGGTATCCAGCCCGGCGCTGCCGATCCCGAAGGTGGCGACCTGCTTGCTTTCCGGCAGCCAGCCGCCCAACGGACCGACGTAGTTCAGCCAGCCGTCGAACTGCAGGCGGAAGTCCCCGTTGGTTTCCACCCCGAGCGGACTGGCCGAGATGCCTTGGGAAAGGTTCGCCGCCTGATTGACGAGGAAGCGCATCCCGACCGTCGTGCCACCTGCCGAATTGGGCGCGGCCGGAATTCCCAGCGAGCTGTAGTCGAAGGCATAATCGACGCTGGCATCCGTTCCGGAGAGCTGCGCACTCCAGGCTGCGGCACTGGTCCCGGCGTCGAAGTCATCTACAAAAAGCGGTTCGGAAACCGCCACGGCGTTCATCACTGGCAACAGCAGTGGAAGCCAACGCAGACGGCCGGCGAGGGCGGGGCAAAATCGATCAGGACTCAATGAATTTCAGGGTGGGTGAAGCTCCACGATAGGAATTGAGCCGGAATCGGCAACCCTGCGGACACCCTCACCACCGCGTCATGGAATTTCCCGCCGCCGCGCCAGCGATCCTGCCCGGTCGCAGCGTGCCCATATTGGCCGTCAAGTTCGTCGATTAGCCGAAAATGGAAGCTCCCGGCTAATACTCGATCTGGACAAAGTAGCGGTCGCCGCGGCCGGAGATGTCGATGATCGCCTTGTAGATACCGGCGGCGGACTGGCTGGCCATCTTGGTCGTCACCGCGCTCAGGTCATCGGTGAAGCCGTCCTCCAGCGACGAGGTTCCGCGGACCGCGCCGTAGGCGAGGCCGATGGAATTGGCGGTCGCGGTATAGTCGACGTAGAGCTTGTCCCCGACCCGTTCCACGCCGAGGACCTCGAGACCTCCGGTGGGCGCGTCGCTGGGCATCGGCGGATCTTCGTAAAAGTGCGTCCTTTCGACAAAATGGAGCTCGTAGAGTTCCGCCGCCGGGACCACCGGGGTGGCGTAGAAGAGATTGCCGCGCAAGGCGCTCGCTTTGGCGACCATGGTGAGGGCGGCAAAGGGAGTCTTGCCGCCGGGGGTCATGTCGATCGGGTGCTGGAGAATGCCCTCAACGCGGAAGGCCCGGGAAATCACCGGCGCGGCCTCGTTCTGGATGATCCCGGAGACACTCAACGGGAACCCTTTCACCGTGTCGCTGGCGATCGTCGGGGACAGCCCCTTGAGCAGGGCGACCTGGAAATCCGGGGTCGCGGAGGCGGGGAAGGCCCGCATCGCCTTCGCCTGCACGCGGACCACCTCGTCGACCTTGATCGCCACCCAGTTGCCGGCCCAGCCGGAGCTGGTCTCGAAGCTGTAGCGGGTCGCCGCCGGGCGCGCGGCAGCCAGCGACAGCGCGTCGGTCTGGAAGCCGGCCCGCGGATCGTGAAGGTAGTGGGTGAAATTCGAGGAAACGGCCTCGGCACCGAAGGCGCTCAAGGTGCGCCCGTCGCGGTTGGTGAAGTCATTGCTGAAATTCCAGTCGAAGAAGGCCCGCGGGGTGTAGCCGCCGGCCGTTTCGACGCCCCAGTTCCAGTTCGACTCGACCCAGGCGGAGAAGGTCTTGCTCTCGCCCGGCTGCAGCACGATCGGCGCGCCCGGTTGACCGGATTCCGTCGGCGAGCTCAGGCTGAGGGTGAACGTCTTCCGGGCGTTCACATTGTTCTCGTTGGCGATCTGGAGCCGCGCGAGCCCGTGGAACTCCCCCGCCGCGAAGGCGTCCCGGAGGAAGTCGTCGTTCTTCTTGAAGGTGAACCCGACCGGCGGATCCCAGATCTTCACCCGGGAGCGCGTCATCGTCAGCGGTTCGTTGTAAGGATTGTAAAGCGTGACCGAGGGCTCGTAGACTAGATGGGGCACGGCGTAGTACAGATTGCCCTTCGGCGAGCCATAGCTGTTGTAGAAGCTCACCCGGTCCGTCAGGTGGCAATGGTGCGAGACCATCGAAAACAAGATCTCCACCTTGCTGATCACCGGATAGAGCGTCCCGCCGGATACCGGCAAGGCCGGGACCGCCAGCAGGATCAGACATGCGCCTATCTTCGATCGAGTCAATGGAGTCATGGAATCGCGAACGCTAGGGAGCCCTCCCCTACCATGTCAACCTCGTCCCCCGTACACGACCCGCCCGAAAGTCCGCCAACATACGGCTCGGGCTTGAAGACAAAAATTCCATCCCGTAAGGCTCGCCCGTGAACATTCAATGGAACGCGACAGCGCGATGGGGAAAGGTGGCAGCGATGGCCGTGGCGGTGGCATTGGGATGGGCAGGAGCAACCGCGGCCGAATCCCGTGTCTGGACGCGAAAAGCCGACGGCAGGACGCTCACCGCCGAGTTCACGGGTTATGACAAAGATACCGGTGAAGTGACACTGCGCCTCGCTTCCGGAAAGAACGCGAAGATCTCACTCGCCACCCTCAGCGAGGCCGATCGCGAATGGGTCGAGGAAACCGGCGGGGCCACCGCGGAAGTCGCGAAGGAAGGCCGCTACGAGGAGATCACCGTGCCGGACGTCGATGTCGGCCGCGGCGTCGTCTACTACCCTTCCCGTTACGATCCCGCGACGGCGGCGAAGATGCCGGTCTGCATCCTTTTCGATTCGGGCGGCAATTCGAAGGTGCTGGTCGACACCCTCCGGCCCGCCGCCGACGAGCTCGGCTGGCTGCTCGTCGGGCTCGACATCTACAGCAACGACCGCTTCACCAATCTCGGCTTCAAGCCCTTGTTCGACCTGACCGAGACCGCCGTGGAGCACGTCCTCGACACCCTGGAACATGACAAGTCGAAGGTCTTCTTCGGCGGCATGTCGGGCGGCGGGCTCCATGCCTACCGCTGCAGCGCCTTTGTCTATCAGAAGGCCGCGGGCATCCTCGCCTTCGGCGGCTGGCTGAGCAAGAACCACGACTATCCCTACGCGAAGGGCATGCACGTCGCCATCATCAACGGCGACCAGGACACCGAGGCCAACAACTGGATCGAGGCCGACCGCGAATGCCTCGAGAAGCTGCGCTGCAAGGTGAAGGTCTTCGACTTCCCCGGCGGCCATGTCATCGCCCCGCCCGCGGTGGCCACCGAAGCCGTACGCTGGATCCATCAGGAACGGAAACTAGGTCCATAGTCGTCCCGGACCGGCGGCGATCGGGATGCCGCTGGACTTTTTCAATCCCCGTGAACCTCGCCGAGGTCAATCGAAGCGGCGGCGGGCCAGTTCGCCGACATGGCGCGCGCCGCGGCGGCCCAAGAAGGGCGCGACATCGGGGTGCCGCCAGCCCGATGCCTTGAGACGTCCGATGGCATTCCCACCGTCGTCCGGCGCGAATCCGAAGGCCTCGGCGGCAACCAGCGAGAGCAGGCCGGCGCGGATCCCCAGCGTCTCGAAACCGAGGTGGTCCGCGGTGGCGGCGACATGACGGAGGTCGGTCATCGCGGCCAATTCATCGCGCGCGGCGATGGCCCACTCGGCCCGTGCAAGACGGGCGGGAAGTTCGAACTGCGGTTGCAATCGATCCGCGGCGTCGAGGCAGGCCTCGTCCAAGGATCGCTTCGCCCGCCCGAAGAGCTCGCCGCGCTCCTTGGATTCGGCGGCAGCGAATGCCGCCTGGAGGGATGCCAACCCGAGAAGATAGGGGGCGGTGTTGCCGAAGGCGTGCGGCACCGGACTATCACCCAGATCGCCGGACTCGATGGCCTCGATCACCCGTGATGCCTGCCCGGTGGCGATGAGGAATTCACCGTGCTGCCGCCCTGCCAGGTCGGGAAGGAGGCGTTGCCCGGGAAATCCACCCGACCTCCTCTCGCGCAGGTGGCGGGAAAAAATCCTGCCCGCGACCGCGGTGCGGCCGGAATCGAGGAATGTCATCGCCACCTGGGCCGCGACGAACTCGCCCATGACCCGGGCCTCGTCGCGATTGATGCTGGCGAGATGCGATTCCAGCAGGCTGCGTTTGCGGAGCGCCAGCCAGATGAGCTTGCGCCCGGCGCGCCTCGCCGGCGCGAGTTTGCCTCTCAGGCGATACAGGGCGAGCTGATGGCACAGCGTGAAAACCTGAACGGAGGCGAGCTGGGAGTCGTCGCCCCGCAATGCCTGAGCGTAGCCGCTGGCGTGGGATTGTTCGAGCAAGCGCTCCGCCCGGTCGAAGCGCATCAGGGAGATCTGGCCGAGGGCTTCGACGACATCGAGGGCACAGGTCTCCTCGAGGCCGATCCCCTCGTTCCCCTCTTCACGCAGCGAAAGCCGGACCGCCTCCATGCCCGCTCCCACCTCGTGGGCCGCTCCGAGCGAGAAGAGAGGATAGAGCATGTAGCCGTGCGAAAAGCGTTCGAACGAAACCTCGCGGTGAACCCGGCTGGCCTGCCCCGCGAGACAGCCGTGGATGACGGCGTGAAGCAGTTGGGTCAGGTCCGCGGGATCGCGCGGGCGGTGTTCCAGCACGGACAAACGGTAATGGTCGTACAGCGCGAGGTGGAGGCTCTTCCACAGGCGCGCATCGCGGTCCTGCAGCGAAACGGCGAAGTGGTTGTGGATGATCGGATGCAGCTTCAGGTCGAAGCCGGAACCACTGGCGAGGCCGGAACGGATCAGCTCGGCCGCGACCTGCTCCCAGGCGGCGGAGGACGCCGGGGGGACCCGGAGATCGGGGGAGCCGGCAAGCCGGTGCGACTCGAGCAGCGCCTTCAGCGCGACGGGATCGGGATCCCCTTGGAAAACCGAGCACACCCGGAGCAGCGCTTCAGCGGCGGTGCCGGCAATGGCAATCTCGTGACGCCGGAGCATGGCGTGGGCCGGCGAGTCGGCGGGTCCGGAAACGAGTTCCGGCAGCGTGGCCCGGGGTCGGGATTGGCAGGCATCGAGCACCCGGTGCAGGCCGTCCGCGGGATCCGCGGGGCAGGCCTTGCCCGCCAGGCCGGCCAGCAGGTGGGCGAACAAGGGGCTGCCCTCGGTGAAGGTGATCGCCCGGTGAAGCAGTTCGCCTTCCACCCGCAGGCCGCGGCCCGCCAGGATCGAGGCGACGGCAGAGGATGAAAGCGGGGGCAGCTGGATCTCCCCCGGCGACCATTTCGGAAAGCGCAGGGGGACCCGGGTGGTGACAATCAGTCCCGCCTCGGGGTGGCCCTGGAATCCGCGCAGCAAGGCAAGGATCTCCGGATACGATTCCGGAACGGATTCACCGGTCGCCGGGTCCAGCAGCACTTCGAGCCCGTCGAGAAACAACAATGCCGGCCGGCGACCGAGCTTCTCCATCCAGCGCCGGACCCGGGCAAGGGCGGGCAGGGCCGGTGCCGCGGGAAGCCCGAGGAAGGCATCGAGGGCCGCAATCAACGGGGACAATGCCTGATGCCGGAAGCCGGCGTGTGCCTGGCGATAGAGCGAGAACTCGAAGACCGGCAGGGCGGGTTCCGGCAGGGCGCGCAGCCAGTCGCGGACGAAGGCGGTCTTGCCGCGGCCACCCGGCCCGGTCACCTGCACCAGGCCCGCGCGGGATTCGAGAAGCCGGGACAACGCGGCCAGTTCTTCCTCCCGCCCGAACAAGGCCGCCGTGCCCGCGGCACGGTCCAGGGGCGGCAGGCCGAGCGCCTTGGCAATCAGCGCCTCGCTGTCACGGATCGCCCGCTCCGCCGCGGGAGCCCCGTTGATCGTGACGTCAATCCGGTCCGGACCGAAGCGCTCGGGATGGTCCGCCGGGAAAATCCGGACGATCCGCCCCCCGGCCGCACTGCCCGGATTGTCGAAGGTCAGCAGCCGGCCGATCCGACCGGTCACCGTCGCCAGCATCGCATCGTCACTCCAGCCATCGAGATCGGCCCCGAAGAGTCGCTTGATCCAGGCCACCCGGCCTCCCTGATAGAGCTGCATGGCCACGGTCCGGGCGATCTTCGCGTCGTGATGATCCTCGATCAGCCACCGCCCCGGCTCCGGGCCCAGTTTCGTCCGGAGCGCGGCCAACAGCACGGCCTTCCACCCGGCACTGTCGCGGAGCCGCTGATGACGCGGCATCCCGGACTGCGGGCCACCGGCGAATCCAGCCCGCGAGCCGCCGTCGTACAGCTCCCAGCGGGCGAGCTCCCATGCTCCCGCATCCAATCGCAGGTCGATCTCCAGGCGGTTCAAACAGGGGGGAGAATTTCAGGGGAGGGAGGATGGAATTCCATCCCGATCAGGAATCCACCTGTCGTGGAAGCTACACGGGCGCCCGCCGGCTTGTCGAGAAGCCGTTGGGCGCCCGCCCGGGGAGGAAATACCCGTGCTTGCGAATTACTCCGATGTGCCACCCGCGTTGAACAGGAAGCGGTAGAACGACTTGTCACGTGCCGCATCCGTCCAGAGGTAGGGGTCTCCGTTCGGATTCCAGTCGGAGAGGTTGTCCGAGGATTCCATCTGCAACTCGATCTGAACTTCTCCTGTTTCCAGGTCCACCTCCAGCAACTGGCCGGGGCGCAGATCCCGGATCGATTCCAGGGTATAAAGCCCGAGGTCATTCATCGTCCGGGTGCTGCCGCGGATGGTTGCCAGGGCATCCGCTGAAACGATGCCCTCGGGACCTTCCTGCGCGGGATTCCATCCCCGCGAGAACTCGAAGCCATCCGAGAAGAGATCCCCATCCGTGTCGCGCAACAACGGATCGGTCCCGCTCCCGTACTCGTCTTCGTTCGTCAAACCGTCCCCGTCCGGATCGGACGCTCTCGCCGTGACCACTCCGGCCGCGATCTCGGCCGCGGTGAAGTTCGCCGCCAGCCAGTTGTCGTAATCGATGTCCTGGGTGATCCGCCCGATGACGACGCCGTCCTCCCACGCGGCATCGGGATCAAACACCCACGCGGCGCTCTCCGCGTTCCAAGCATAGCCGCCGCGCGTCGACCAGCGACCGAGGCTGTCGCGTGCTCGGACATAGAACACGACATCGTGACCGACCGTATCCCCGCCGAGGGCCGTGGCAAACTCCCCTTCCAGGCGGAAGGTCCCGGCACCCCCGGCAATTTCCTCGATCACGGCAAACGGATGGCCGCTTCCAGGTTCGTCACCCGGATCCGTCGTCAACTCGGCCGCCGCGATCACCAGCGGTGACGACACGTGGAAGGTGGTTTCCATCGGCGTCCCCCAACTGCCGTCGGAGTCGCGGAAACGGATGAACAGGTGCCGGTGTCCCTCGGCGAGGCCGCTGCTGTCGATGCCGGTCACCGACACCTCCTCTTCGGCCTCGTCCCAAGCGCCGTCCACCGGGGCGGCGATCGGCGTCCCGTTGCCGGGACCCGGATCGGAGTCAATGAACCACTCTCCCCCTGTCAGCACCGGCTCGCCGTTGATGTGGAACCACCGGCCCTGCCAGTTCGACCAAACCCCGTTGCTGCCCTGCATGCGGACCTCCAGCCAATGGGCACCAACCGACAAGCCGGAGGAGTCGACGGACGCGGAAAAGCCGCCTTCCCAGTACTCGTCACGGTCATCGGTCGCGACCTGGGCAAGCGGCTCGGACGGCCCGCCATCGATCCGGTACTCGGCCAATCCGATCGTCCCGCTCGCGGCGAGACCGTGGACGGCGAGAACGACGGACATCACGGCGATCCACAGGCACCGGCCCGGTCCGCTGCTTTTGCGAATATTCCCTGACATGGCTTCGATGGGCGGAGGCTTCAGCGGACGGCACCGGTGGCATCGATGGTGAAGGTCGACCCCTTCGGAACCAGGCCTTCGCGGATCGTCACATCGCGAATGAAGGGCCCGTCGTTGGGAGAGGTGTAGAAGCGCTGCGCGCCGGGGCCACCATAGGCGCCCATGTCGTTGCGGGTGCCGTCGGGATCGAGCCAGGACAAGCCGGGCATGCCGCTGTCGATGCACGGGTTGTTCCCCGGGACGAGGCGGAAGTCGCGGGTGGTGAGTGGCCCCGTGCCGCCGACGAAGGTCGGGCTCGTGCTGATGGAATGGGCTCCGGTAGAATACCTGGTGGAGAGGTTTGTGTTATAGTTTCCAGCCGTGTTTCCGATCGCGTTGTTGTAGTCGATCAGGATGGATCCAGATCCGTCATAGCTACTATTCGCGCCCATCTCGATTCCATACGACCCATTGCCGATAAAAATATTATTATAAGCCGCCATCGAGGCATGGTAATTAGTGGGGTAACTGTAGTAATTATTGATCTGGATCCCGCTTTCCGTATTCGCGGCGAATACACAATTGTAGATGACGAGCTTCGCTCGCTCCGAGGAGTTGGGTGGTGCTGCGGCCAACACCCCATCTCCCGTGTTGCCGACGAGAATGAGGTTTTTCAGGGTCAGGGAACCCCGGGCAGGCTGGTAGATGCCGGTCTGCGCCCCCGAGATCGTGAATCCTTCGATGGTTACGTTCAGCGACTCATTGAAAGTGATCCCATGCGCGTGGGGGGAGCGTTTCGACCCATCGATCAGGGTCGTGTGAGGGCCATCGTGGGACCGGAGCGTCACGTTCTTGGTAATCGTCAGATTCTCATGGTAGGTCCCCGGATAGACCAGGATGTCGTCGGCGCCGAGAAAGAGGTCGCTGATCGCGGCCTGGATCGTGTCGTAGGGGTGCGCGGCGGTTCCGTTCATGGCCGGGTCGCCCGCGTTGGCTTGATCGACGTAAGCCGTGGTGGCCGCGGCGATGCCGGATGACGCGAGAATCGCCAGCGCGATGGAGCGCCGTGCCGCGGGAATGGACAGGATGGAGTAGTGGCGGAGTTTCATTGGTATGGTTTGGGGAAGAGTTCCAACGATTGCAAATGGAGGGGACCCACCCGGGAACGACCGGAAGCGATGGATCCCAACCCTCCCCGGACGAGGCAGCCCGCGAAGGCCCCTGCCTGCGTCCCGCATCGAGCGAATGAGAGGCACCCGCGGAAAACGGGAAACCAGCCGACCGCCGGTGCCGGACCAACGGTTGCTTGCGGGGAGAACGGGGGAGCCATGGGGGCGTCGGGATTCCTGGGGAGGTCGCCGTAGGAAAGCCCCTCCCGGCCCGGCGCTTCATTCAAAAGTTCATTCAAACGGCAGCCGCGAATCATGGCTTCTCGATCCCGGTGCGACGAAACCACGGGGCATCGCCCGACAAGCTGACGGGAGCACAGGATCAGCGGCCGGAAACATTCTGCGGCCGGGCATCGGATCCGTACTCGCTCCGGGCATGGCGGATGGGTTTCAAAAAACGTCCTTGGGAACGGCCAGCGAAAGACGCGATCCCATCGGATTCTCCCGGATGAATTGCGGGAATCTTCAGGCATCCGAGCCCTGTTCGGCGTCCTCTGGTCGAACAAGTTGAAGTCACCGATCTCGCTTCCAATCCCCCGTTCGCCGGCTTGCAAACATTCAAGCCATGGCATGCGCGGCATCCCCGTTCAGGGTCGGCGCAATCAGCCGCCGTCTCGTTCCGCCCGCCGGCGCAATCGCCGGAGCAACGCGGCCATCACCAGGCCACCGGTGGGCACCACGCCCGATATTTCGGGGGTCGCGGTGACCGTCAACCCCCAGCTGACCACGGTCGACTGGAATACCGGCGACACGTCGGCGACAAACAAGGTCCAGATCCCGTCGGCATCAAGGCCGTTGAAACTCGACAAGGTGGCGGTGCGCGGATCGGTATCGACCACTTCATCCCATGGTGTTTCCCGCGCGTCCGGCAGGAAGTCGCCGGAAAAAATGCTGCCCGAATAGGTATGGATGTCCTGGCTGGCCTCCGCGGAAAAGGTCACGTCCATTCCGGAGGTGAACGAACCGTCCGGGTTGCCCGCCGTCCGGCCGACCCGATTGAGAAGAACACTGAAACCCGTGCCTCCGGCGGTGGTGTGGATCAAGTAGGCATAAAGGTCGCCGTTGAATCCTCCATCGATCTCCAGATGCAACTCCACGCTTTCGATCGTGCCGAAGCCGGTCGACAGCATCCGGCTGTCCGACCACCCGAGTTCCGTATTGTCGGGCACCAGGGCGTGGACGGTCCATTCCGTCGAGATCGTGGCCGCCCGCGCCGGACCCGCCAGCAACAGGACTCCCAAAGGTATCGCTTTCATGGTTCCGCTGGAAGGTTGACGCGGTAATAGGCACCGGACGCCGGGGGCGAAAGATCGGGAAATTCCAACGTCCCGGTACGGTTCGTCATTCCCGTGTGAATGCTATCCCAGGACTCGAGGTCGACCGAACGCTGGACGACATAGGTGGCCCCGGGAACTGCCTGGAACCGGAGAATCATACTGGTTCCCGCCGGCTGCAGATTCACACGGTTGCTGCCGGTTCCCCCGCCATCTGGCGGCGGCCTCACCACCACGCGGGCCAGCCCGGTCGTGGTGGCACCGTGCGAATCGCGGACGGTGATCGGAAACGTGTCCGGCCCGGAAAACCCGAACAGGGGAATGTACATGATCGAGCTGCCATCCGCGGTCACCGAACCGCCGAATGCCGACCGCGGGCCGGCCGAGTCCAGCACCACCGGATCGCCATCGGGATCAGACGCCACGAACAGCAACTTCGGTACTGAAATGGAGGCAGGCGTATCGAATCCGGTGGCCAGCTTCACGCCGCCGAAAGCCGGCGCCTGGTTCGTGGTGATCCGGCGGACGAGCACGATCCAATCGTCCGCGGGCGAATCCGGCGCCGTCCCGAGATTGACCGGACCACCGCCTGTCACCGCCGGGACCGATCCGCCCTGCAGCGATCCTCCACCACGTGGATCGTACCAATGGATGCCGAAGTCGCCGGCGGGCAAGGTCAGGTCGGTGGAGCCGCCCGCCGTGAGTTGCACCACGTAGACGTCCCCCGGCTTCATCAGGCAATGGGCGGAGACATCCTGAACCCGCTCGCCGCCCACCAGGGTGGTGACGAGGGTGTCGTCGTTGACCATTTCCCAGAACGGCACTCCGCCGCTTGCCCAGAAGTCGAGCATGTGCTTGCAGAGGGGCCAGAAGAGGGAGCGGCTGCGGAAGTCCTCGCAGGTGAGATCGGACTCGGCATGGTCGTAGCCGAAGTACCATTCCAATCCGGCTCCTCCCGCCATCGGGTTGGCCCAAAGTGCGTTCACCCGCGCATCGCGGTGACTGTTTCCCGCGTCGTCGTCGGGACGGAGCGCATTTCGCGAGTTGCCGGGCTCATCGCACGCCACCACCCATGGACGCCCCGCGGCGGCTGACTTGTCGACCCAGGTCTTGGAATCGGTGAACACCGAGGAGAAGTCGACCTGGTCATCCGGCTGGAGCGAGATTCCCGTCAATTTCGACGCATTCCCGAGCATCGAATTGTAGAGGTTGTGACGAGTCGATCCGGTGTGAAACACGATCGGGTGCCGGTAGGGATCGTTGTCGTGCAACCACAGGGCGAAAGCTTTTCGCTGTCCCTGGCTGTTGATCAATTCCTCCGACAGATTCCAATTCAGCGCGAGGTGGTGGGAGAACCGGGCGACCAGCTCCCGGTAGTAGAGCTTGCGTTCGGGGCCGATTCCTTCGGATGGATCATCCATCAACTCGCAGCTTTCGTTTTCGAAGGTCTTGAAGTGGAGATACATTCCCCGGACCGCCGCGTAGGAAAACACCTGCTCCCACTGCGCCAGCTTCGAAATGTCGAAACGGTCGTGGTGCACCTTGTCCCCGTTCCAGCGATCGTTGGTGCCGGAGGTCCCGAATGTCTCGGCGGCATTGATCAGATGGGGGAACACGTTGTCGTCGTCGCCGTCGAGGCTGAAGGTGAGAAACGAAAATGCGTTGAGCCCTTGCGCCGATAGATAGCGGATCGCGCCCAACAGCTCGGTGCCCTTGACCGGCGACTCCGGGGCCAGCGGATCCGACCAAGTGTAGGGTCCCGCCTCCGCCTCGTCGAAGTCGACCTGATGATCGCTCCACGACTTGCGCCGTCCGCCCGCGTCCGGGGTGCCGTCGAAGTCCTCGTACGCCAGCAGGTTCTCGGGGGAGTCGGTCCCGCATTTCATGAAATACTCGCCGGTGCCGGCAAAGCGCAGGTGATGCTTGCCGACGTATTCGAGCCGCCCCTTGCCGCGCAAGTCGCGCCCGCTCTTGTCGGTGGGAAGGACGATGAAGCTCCCCGCCGCCCCGTCCGGTCCCGCGACGGCGCTGCCGGCGGCCGGATTCACGTCAACCGCGATGTCGTCACCTTCCCGGAACGAAACCGACCAGCTCCACGTTCCGGTTTCGTCCGGCGCAAAATGGACATGCCAGAGGTTGCCCGCGGTCGCGCCAGTGTCCGCCGCGTCCCCGTCAGCCGCGAAGTATCCGGGAACCACGTAAGACTTCCCGGAGGCCGCATGCGAAAAGCGCGCGTTGACGCGGTAGTAGGTGAACGGGTTTTCCCCTTGTTCAGGACCGATCCCCGCGGTCTCGCTGGCCGCCGGCCCTTCACAAACCAGGGTAATCTTGTGCCACATCCGCAGCTCTCCCTGTACATTGACTGGCGGTCCTTCCGCTCCTTCCGCGACAAGAACCGCGAAGGCCCAATATGGGACTATGCATTTCATGGACTTCGGCGGGGTTGGGGGTGATCGTCCCTAATCCACCAAAACCCGAGCGATTGCCATTCCAAATCGAGCTTTATCTCGAGGAGATTCCCGATGATCTCTTGGCTAGGGACCCAACCGACGACCTTGAGCCGCATTGGTGCAAACCGTGCTTCGAAATCCAAGCCAACGGGACGGGCGCGCGAGTCTGCATCCGCCGGCGACCGGTTGCAGGCACCGCCATGTGGGTGGAAGCTCCGCCCCGGCATTCCCCGCGGCAGCTCTCCCCGATGAACCGGGTGGCCTTGAAGCAGGATCGTGACATGGCACGCGGATCACAGGTAACGCAGCCTCGGCGGGGTCCATTGCCTCAAAGACCGATCCCCCCGCGGGCAACCCGGACCGGATGGTTCAGCGGGGCTTCGACCACGGCCGGATCTCGACCGCGATGTTCACGCGGTCGGCCTTCGGCACGGTGAGGACGACCGCGCGATAGTTCTTGTTCTGGTTCTCCCCGGCGGTCGGCGGCGTCGCCTCCGCAACCGACCATACGCCGGCACCGGAAAGATCGCGGAGGGTGATGCCCCGTCCCGGCCTCGAGATCGTCACCGAGTCGCCGTCCATCACCGGCGGCACGTCGGCGAAGGCCCGCCAGACGACTTCGCCCACCGGCGACTCAATCCGGTCCTCGATGCGCACGACCCCGGTCTTCCGGTCGAAGGTCGCGGAGCGGACCACCTTGTCCGCGGACCCTGCATAGGCATCGCTGAGGTCGAAGCTGACCATGAAGGAATCGCCCTCGAGCGAGGAGCCGATGACCGGGCATGGCTTGGCCTTGGCGTTCTGCAGCTTGCCCCCGATCTCCAGGGTATTGTGGGACCGGTTCTGGAGGCGGTAGTATGTCCAGCGCTTGCCGCTGAAATAGGAGGGCAGGTTGTAGTTGTCGCTGCCGAGGTCGTGGATCCAGCGCTCGCCGTGCGCGTCGTAGCAGAACGAACCCGCATCCATGTGGCCGTGGCTGGCGGCAGGCGTTCCGCCCTTGATGGCGAACCACGGATCCTTCCCGTTCCACCCGGTGCGGAAGAGCGCCATCGACTGCTCGCCATGAAAAACCGCCGCACCCGCCGGATCCGCGCTGGCCAGGGACGCGGGCGGCAGCCACAGGATCGACAGCGGGAAGCAACGGTCGGGGCGGAACTTTCCCCCGCCCTCCTCGAGGGCGCGGGCGAAGAGCCTGCGCACGTGCGCGGCCTGGGCCCCGTCGCCGTAACGGGATGCCAGCCAGCACTGCGCCGGCGACGGGACTTCCCGCGAGGCATTCCCGTCCGCGAAGTTGTAGTTCAAGCGGGTGTTGCTCGTCAGGTGCATGATCGAGTCCCCGGCTTTCCGCAGGATGGGATCGTCGTGATATTTCTGCCCCAGCGGCCCGCACGCGCCGAGCAGCATCACGTGGTAGTCGCTACCATAATGCCAGTAGGCGGGGCCCTCCGGATACATGCCGTCCGGTTCGTAGAAGCGGCTGCAGTTCCCGACGAGGTCGAGGCCGCGTTGGAACAGGTTTCCGGCAAGACCCTCGTCACGGCCGTCGATCGCCGCGGCGGCGAGGGCGATCCCGCTGCCGCAGACCTGCGACCAGTTGTTGCCCGGCTTGGACCACCAGTTCCCCTTGTCGTAGACCTCCTTCGCGGGCTTCAGGGCTTTTTCGACGAGCGCCTTCTCGCACATCTCCCTTTGCCCGGGAGTAAGGGTGTCGTAAAGCCAGTCATATCCCGTGGCCACCGCGGTCGCCATCTCCGCCACGTCGAGGAAGTGGCGCGGGTTCCAGTTTTCCATCGCGCAGGCGGCTTCCAGCTCGTCGACGGCACGCCGGCGGAACCTATCCTCGCCGGTGATCCGCCAGGCCCAGGCACTGTGCATGACGTTGTGCAGCGCCCGCCTCGACTCGGCAAGCAGTCGCAGGCCGTCGGGGATCTCGAAGCGGCAGGTCCGCTCCTTGAGGATCCGCTCCGCTTCCCCGATCGCCAGGGCCTGCAAGCCGGCGGCCAGCGGGTCGGAATCCAATGTTTCACGGACGCGGGCTTCACCCGACTCCGGCAACCAGAGCCTCGGATGCTCCTTTCCGGCAAACGGGCCGGCCAGCGTCCCCGCGAGTGTCAGCAGCCAAACTCCGAATATCCTCCACATGCCGACGCCATACGGGCGGAGAGAGCGGGATTGTTTCGCCGGCCATAGAGAAGATGGCCGGTCCACACGCCCCGCGGCGATTCCCGCCGGCACCGGGGATTTTCTCCGAAAAGGTCACCCCTCCGGGGCCGACTTCTTCTTGAACATGTTCCAGATCGTCCGCTGCGGGGTGTCCGCGATGCGTTTCATTTCGCTGAGATATCCCTTCGGCACATCGGTTCTCCGGATGCGATTCTTGGGCACCAGCGGGTAGTCGCGGGCGATGCGTCCGGCTTCCGCGTCGTAGTGATCCGTGATCACGACCATCCCCTGGCCGAAAACGGGAAGCTGGATGATGTTTTTCCCGTAGATCGAGATTGCATCGACCCTCCCGATGTAGGCCGCTTCCCCGGCGTTCACCTTGAACGGGACCGACATCGGCAGCCGGTTGGAAACCGTCATCGTCTGGTTGTATCCCATGGCAGTGATGGACCAGTAGTTGAGTTCGTAGTCGCCCGCAGGAACCGGAATGGCAAAGGTCTCGTCGGTCTTGGAAAAATTGCCCGGCGAAACCCGGAATCCCTTCTCTCCGCCCTTCCCGCCGATGGCGATTCCCGAGACGGAACCATTCACCTCTTCCCCATCGCGGTTGAAAGTCTGGACGCGGAAGGTCCCCACGATAAGGCCCTCGCCCGGTTTGAGTCCACGCGCCTGAAGTTCTTCCCGGGTGAGATTGCCGGGCATCCCACAGGATGAAAACAGGAGCGCGGCCGGCAGGATTGAGAAAACCGCCCGCCACACCGACCGCCACCGCGCACGAAGGCCTTCCGGCCTGACCTCTGAAGTATGAAATGTCTCCACGCGGGATTCCGCGATGAAGGAAAGACTTCAATCAAGCCCTTACATTTCGAAATGCTTATCTTTTTCCCGAAGCCAAAGAGATCCATCACCCGGAGCCGCGGACGGCCGCGTTCATTTTCTTACATCGACCTTTGTTGTTGTCCATGATGGCAGAACCCCTCACGGTGAGGATCCTATGAATCCATCAGGCTGGCTGTGGGGTGGAGCGTTGGTCGTCGTGCTGATCTCGGTTTACGCATGGTACGCCGGGATGGTGCGGAAGAGAAACAAGGCCCTGCAAGCGCTGTCCGGGATCGACATCCAGCTGCGCAAGCGCTTCGACCTGATTCCCAACGTGCTCAAGATTGCCGGTCGTTTCATGGAACATGAGCGGGATCTCATGAAGGAACTCACCGAGCTCAGGAGCCGGGCCATGGAGGTCTACGACAAGGGGGATCCCGGCAGCGTGGAGAAGCACCTGGCCGCGGCGGCGGCCGTCCAACCGGCGATGACCAACATCTTTGCCGCTGCCGAGAGCTACCCGGAGCTGAGGTCGAGCGACAACATGCTCGCGGCGCAACACACCTACACCGAGGTGGAGGGCCATCTCGCCGCAGCCAGGAGAACCTACAATGCCACGGTCGAGAGCTTGAATTCTTCCATCCAGATCTTTCCGGGCAACCTGATCGCGGCACTCGCCGGGATCAAGGTCATGCCATTCTACGAGGAATCCGTCGGGGCCGCCAAGCTGCCGGTCTCGGCCGGCGACTACCTCGGATAAACCCCGCCCCCCCGATAGGAATGAGCGTTCATGAGCAACTCGAGATCGACCGGAGCCGGCCGGAGCTCGCGGGTTTCGACGATTACTACGCAAACCGTATCTCGCCCCGGCTGGCGGCTCTCGCGTCGGAGCAGCGGAAGGCCCGGACATGGGCCGCCTGGATTTCGTCCATCGGATTGGTCGTGACGGCGGTTTTGATCTGGTCGTTGCGTCGACACTATCACGTCGGGAAATGGTTCGAGCCCGGCGACGACGGGAGACCCGGCTGGGCATTCTGGGTAACGGCCGCTTTCGTCGCCTCGTGGCTGGGCACCGCCATCTGGAAGCTCATGGAACTCAAATCCTCGGTGAAAGGCTCCCTTCTGAAGGAGGTGAGCGCTTTCTTCGGCTTCGAGTATGAACAGCGTCCCGGTTCCCACAATCTCGGTGAATTCTCCGCCGCCCGCTTGGTTCCATCCTACGACAGAGCCAGAACCGAGGATCGGTTCAGCGGTTGCCACGCGGGGGTCGATTTCGAGCTCTTCGAGTGCTTCCTGAGCGCAGAGACCGGCAGCGACGAAGACCGCGGCTCCAAGCAGGTTTACCATGGTCTCCTGTTCAGTTTCTCGTTCCCGAAGGCATTCTCCGGGCAAACCGTGGTGCTCAAGGACCAGGGACGGATGCTGAACTTCCTGAAAGGATGGAAGCACTCCGGCGAGAGGATCAAACTCGAGGACCCCCGCTTCGAGAAACACTTCGAGGTTTGGGGGACCGATCCGATCGAGGCGCGCTACCTTCTCACGCCGACGTTCATGGAGCGCGTCGTGGAACTCGCCGAGGCCTTCGGATCCTCGAAGCTGGAGCTCTGTTTCAGGAACAAACGCCTGCTGATTTCGGTTCCGGTCGTAAGGAACCAGTTCGAGGGCGGCGGCATGCTCACCGATGTCCGGAGCAAGAAGCGGGTCGAGATCATCGTCAGGGAATTCACCCGGCTCTTCGACATCGTGAACACGCTGAAGTTGAACATCAGGACCGTCGTCTGAGCCAAGCTGCCGCGTTCAGTTCGCTTCACCCCGGATGCCCGTCAGACACGGCGGCGGCGCACCAGCAACAACCCACCGAGCAGGGTGAGAGCCAGCGCTCCGGGTTCGGGCACCACGCTGTAGGTCACCGCGTTGAGCTGCCACGCTCCGCCTCCCGCCTCGTTGCCGAAACCAAAGGCAGGCACCACGGCGAATCCCGACAGGTCGAGACTGATGCCCTCCGCACCGGTCACGGCCGCGCCGTTGTTGAAAAGCGAAACCGACGAAGACGCCAGTCCGGAGCTCGTGTCGATCACCAGCGAAAGGGTGGACGGATCGAGCGAGGGAGTGGTGGTGAGCGAAGTGGTGCCGTGACGTGTCTCGCTGCCACCGAGCTGCGTATGCAAGCTGAAGTCCTGGCTGAGCCCGAGATTGCGCCACTCGATGTTGACCGAGCTGTTTCCCTGGGTCGCTTGCCACCGCTCGTCGGTGTTGGTGGGGGCAGCGGTCGCAAGACCGACGTAGAAGAAGTTGCCGCTGAGCTCGGTGAGCGTGGCGCTGATGGTGTAGACCTTCCCGGCCTCGAGGGCGGCCACCCCGATGAAGGCCGAGTTATCGTCCCCGCTTCCTCCCGTCGAGGCCCCGCTGCCGTCGGCGGAAAAATTGCTACCCGCCGTCCAAGTGCCGCCGACATCGGCCGCTGCCCCGTTCAGGCCGACGTTGGCACCGTTGAAGTCGTCGGTCACGATGATCGCCGCGGAGGCAGAGCCGGTGAGCAGAAGAGCGGCGGAGATTGGGACGAAGTTCTTGGACGACATAAAGCGCCCCGATTTGACCAGACCCCTGGCCCTCGTCAATGCGTCGATTTCACGAATTTGGCTTTTTCGTGATTTTACGTGCCATTTTTCAGATCGCCACCGCCTTGATCGCTCCGGCTTCCATTATCGGGCTCCCATTCGAAAACGGCCGCGTCCAGAGAGGGCGGGCATTTGCCGAAACGTGTGGATGACGATCACTCCCCGACCCTCTTGATCTCGAACCGGTGCGGCCGGGGTTGGTTGATCTTGAAGATCTCATCCTCGATTTCCCGCGCCGCGGCTTCCGCTGCCTTCACCCGTTCGTCCATGCCGGGCATTTTCTGCTCCACATCCGCCAACCGCTGCTTCTCCGCATCGTCCGCCGGGTTCTTTTCGACCTGGGCCTGGAGGAACTTCCATTGCTGGAACTGGGACCACTCGTTGCGGAGAGCTTTGACCGGCCCCTCGTTCCGCTGCTTGTTCAGTCCGGCGACTGCCGCCGACTGTTGATACTGGGGGGCATTTGGCAAGGCGTGCAGCGGCAGGCCGGCATGAAGCTCCCCGCCGGTCGACCGGGTCACTTCGACTCCGTCAATCGACACGGCATAGGTTCCGGCCGGCAACCCCGCCACTGTCAACATTTCCCGCCCGTATTCCCGGCCGAGATCCGTCAATCGGACTCCGGCCTGCGCCTCCTCCGGCAGCACCCAGGGCAGCGCGTTTTCCAGGGACGTGAAGGCAAGCCGATCCGCCGAACCTTCCACTCCGGTGATCTCGGTGGACTCGGCAGTGGAGGTCCAGGTTCCATTCTTCACGGTGAAGCGCATGTCCGAGACGACCCGCGGGAAGCCCAGGTCCTCGATCATTGCGGCCGCCATCACCACCTGCCCCGGCGCGTCCGGATGCACCGAGTCCTTGATCAGGGTGAACGCCGGATCCTTCCGCCGCTCATGGAGCGTGGTCTCATTGAGGGGGCCCCACAGATCGACGAACCCCAGCCCCCGCTCGCACGCGGTGTCCCGGAGCCAGGCGCCGTAATAGGCGAGCGTCGAGTTGTAGAAGGTGACCGCCTTCGGTCCCATGAAGCCGCCGGGCGGCTGCATGCGCTTGGCACGCGCGTCGAACATCGTCGGCGTCATCAGGATCGCCTTGGCCCCGCAGGCGTCGATTTTCTCCAGCAGCTGGTTCATCTCCGTGCTGTAGGTCGTGAACACATCGTCCAGGTACTCGGCGTAGCGGCCGTCGTTCATTCCCAGCAGAACGGTGACGTACTTCGGCTTGTAGGCCGCGACGTCCTTGTCAAAGCGCAGCAACGCGTCCCAAGCCCGCGCGCCCCCCACCCCGGCATTGTGCAGCCGCAGTCTCATCTTCGGGAAGCGGGTGTAGAGGTAGTCTTCCACGTACTGGGTGTACAGGCACTGGTGCGTGATGCTGTCGCCAAGGAAGACGATGGTGTCGCCGTCGCGGAGCTCCAGCTCGGCCAAGGGCGACCGCGGGACGTAGGCCGGCTCCTCCGCGGCGGCGAGCCCGGCAAGCGAGAGGAAGAGGGCGGCGGTCCAGGCTTTCATGGGTTTTTTCATGGATGTCCCTCAACGTTTCCATGGCCTGGAACCTTTCGGCCGCGCGGTTCAGGCAT
The DNA here is from genome assembly GCF_014904755.1 of Neoluteolibacter marinus. Taxonomy (GTDB): domain Bacteria; phylum Verrucomicrobiota; class Verrucomicrobiia; order Verrucomicrobiales; family Akkermansiaceae; genus Haloferula; species Haloferula marina. The sequence goes on along the minus strand of NZ_JACZFQ010000086.1, from coordinate 55,007 downwards.
GCGCAACCCGCTTGCCCGTTCTCGCACGGCTTACTCGCTTTCGATCCGGAAGAACGCCGCGTTGTCGTCGGAAGGAAACTCGAACAAGAGATCGCCGTTGGCATCGACTTCCAGGAGCGAGCCCAAGGTTGAAAACGGCAAGGGCTGGAAGTCGTTGTTGAGGGTGCTGCTCTTCTGCATCCGGAGAACGATCTGGAATCGACCGGGGCTTACCGCCTGGATCAACGGGGTGCCCACATTCAAGGTCTGCACCTGCTCCGCCGTGTAGTAACCGGACTCGTTGATGGTGGTCAGCCCGCCCTCCGCGAAGGCCAGCACCGCGTCGAGTTCCTCGCGACTCACCACGCCGTCCCCGTCCGTGTCACCGGGGACGCCGACCGGGTTGATCCGGAAGGTCTGCGTGGCCGAGGTGACCTCACCGACATCGTTGGAGGCCACGACCCGCCACAGGTAGGTGAACCCTGGTGCCAGATTCACTTCGGCCGTCAGGACGTAGGCCACCGACGAAGTCCCGGCAAAAAGGACCGGGATCCCGCTCGGGCCGACAGCGCCGGACAAGGGCTCGGTGGACCCGTAGCTGAAGGTCGCGACCGTGGGTAGCCAGTTCGGATCGACGCTGAGCTTCAACTCGACACGCACCAGTCCGCTCGCCGGATCGCTGGAGAGGATCGTCGCGCTGAAATCGGCAAGATCCGGAACCTGCTGCGGCTGGATTTGCGCCGCACCGATATCGACCGGAAGTCCGACCGCCCGCGGAAAGCCCCGCTGGTCGGTGGTGAATTCGTAGGGAGCAAGCAGGGCATCCGGGCTGCCCGCCCCGATCGCCGGCGAGCCGAGCTCCGGAGGCATGGTGGGTGTGGGACCTCCATAGTCGCCCAAGGGTTTCAGGGAGGGTGCCGACGCGATGAGGTTCGTGCCCGCGCCCCCATAGACCCCGGCGATCTCGTTCGCAGGATCCAAGGCATTCCCTGCCACGATGGAGTTGAAAAGGGTCGCCGCCCCGGATTCGACAAAGACGCCACCACCCAGGCTGCCACCGGTTTCACCTCCCAGCGACCCGCCCGCTCCGCCTTCCGCGGAGTTCGCCGAAAGGGTGCTCTGGTTGACGATCAGCGTGCCGGCACTGTGAACCGCGCCGCCCGTCGCCAAGCCACCTGTTCCACCGGGCACGGTCGTCGTTCCGGAAAGGAAATCGTTATAAGTGTCTCCATCCCCACCCGCTCCGCCCCGGGCGAGATTTTCACCGAAGGTCACCTGGTTCAAAACAAGCGTCCCCTCGTTGTAGATGGCACCGCCGGCCGCGGGTCCGCCCGGAGTTGCCGCCACGGATAATGAGAGCTGGGCAATCGCATCGGATCCCCTCTCTCCGAGAACCGAGTTGTGGGCGAAGGTGCAGGCATTCACCGTGAGGTGGCCGGAATTCAGGATCGCCCCACCCATCGCATCCTCCCCGGGCAGAGCGACCACTTTCCCGTTGATGAAGGTAAGACCGGTGAGCACCACCTCGGCACCGGCATCGACAATCAAGAGCCGCGACAATTCCTGACCGTCGAGGGTCAACCCTGCCGGAAGCGTGGAGGCATCCCAAATGACATCCTGTGCCAAGTGAATCGGGCCGCCGGTCAAGGCGATCGTTCCTCCCGACAGGCCCGGTTCGAACCGGAGGGTGTCATTGGGATGGGCCAGCGCCATCACCTGCCGCAAGGAGCCGGGACTGCCATCATCTTCGAGGCTGCTCACCCAGTGGGTGGACGGAGGCAACACCGTCTCGACCGAGCCGATGCTGACCGGTCCTCCCGGAGGGCGCGTCACTCCCTGTTGGTCTGTGGTGAAGTTGTACGGCGGCGACAAAGCCTCGATGCTCCCCGCGCCGAGCACGGGAGAACCTTGATAAGGCGGCATGGTCGGCATCGCCCCCCCGTATTGGGCAAGATAAGCGATCTGCGGGTCCCCGGACAGAAAGTTGCTGCCGGCTGGCGTGAAAGCACCCGTCACATTGTTGTCCAGCGCGCCTCCCGAATTGCCAGCCACGATGGAATTGAAAAGGGTGGCCTCCCCCGTTTCCACGAAGATCCCGCCTCCGTCGGCCAGACCTGCGGGGCCGTCGGCACGATAGGTTTGAGAGATCGGATCGATGGCCCCGTCCCCCCCGCTTCCCGCACTGGCCTGGTTGTCCGAGAGCGTGCTCTGATGGACGAACAGGATTCCCCTGCTGTAGATCGCGCCGCCGACGGCATCGCCACCCGCCCCGGGAGGAATGAACCCGGAGAAAAAATTGCCACCTTCGTTCGAGCCGCGGCCGCCGAGGGCGGCATTGTTGGCCATCGTGACCTGATTGAGAACCAGGCGTCCCTCGTTGAAGATCGCCCCTCCTTTTCCGTTCCCTCCCGCGACCGTCGCCGTGACCGGACTGAATTGCGGCGGAACGTGGTCGCCCCCGACGGCGGCATTGCCGGCAATGGTGCAGGTGTTGATCGTCAGGTCGCCCGAATTCAGGATCGCCCCGCCCCGGGCATCCGCTTCTGTCGCGGAAACGATCTTTCCGCCGGTCAAGGTGATCCCGGTCAGCACGACCTCGGCATCCGCCGTCACGCTCAACAGACGCGATGCCTCCTGCGCGTCCAAGGTCAGCCCGGCGGCCAATGAGGACGCGTCGATGGTCAGGTCGCGCTCGATGACCAGTTCCCCGCCGGTCAGCAGGATGCTCTGACCAGAAAGAGCCGGATCGAACGTGATCGCATCGCCGGTGACGGAGTCCTCGATGGCCTGGCGCAGCGACCCTGGACCATTGTCGTCCGTTTGGGTCACGACCGCGGTGAAGCCGCTGCGGAACTCGACGGGATCCCCGTAAAAGGTCCCCAGGATGTTGCTCAGGACCGCCCGGCCACGATACAACACGCCGCTTTCCAGACCTGAGATGTCCGCGGTGATGCCCTGCTCGACTTCGCCCTCACCAAGTTCCTGTGGCGTCGTACTTTGACTGAACGGCGTGTCCACGTCGCCCCACTCGAACCACCCGGTGGACACCTCGCCTGCGGGGTTCGCCACACCTTCGAGGGTGGCCTCACCCATGGCGACGTCCCGCGCTTTGAGCGTGGCCACGGAGGGGACGGAAACGGAATGGAGTGCCAGGCCGTAGAGGTGGAAGGTCGCCACCGGATTGGTCGGCGTGATGGTGAGGATGCGGTTCGTCGCATCCGCCACAAAGCTATGCTCGATGCGCAAGCCGTTGTCCGCCCCGAAGGCTTCCTCGTCGATCACCCGCTGGTTCGATCCGCTGGAGAAGGTCTGCGCCCGGGCGGTCCCGCCGCCGTATCCCACCCCGAAAAGCGAGACCCGGTAGGCTTGGCCGGCCGTGAGGCCCTCGAGGGTGAGGGTCGTCGGATTGCCGGCGTAGATGAAATCCGCCGCGAGCCCGGCACTGCCGCTGCCGGTCAGGGCGGTGAGCTGGTTGCTGTCCGCGGAGAGAACGAGGCTGGCCCCGGTGACCGAAAAGCGCCCCGCCACGGCAGGCGATCCTCCGGCAACCCCGGTCATGGTGACGCCATTCAGCTCCGGATTGGCGGAGGTTCCGAAGGCATAGGCCCACAGGGTGTTCCCGGTCGAAAGACCGCTGGAGAGGTCGTTGCCCCAGCGGTTCAAGGTCCAGGCCGAGCCCGGCACCCGTTGCGCGACGATGCGGAAGTCATCGAGCAGCACGGAGGAGTCTGCGACGGTCTGATTGCGGATCGCCAGAGCGGCCGTGGGACCGGATGCCGTGAAGGAGCCGATGACCGTGTAGTACGGTTCGCCCTCACCGACGGCCGGACTGGCGGTGAAGGGAACGAAGGGCCCGCCATCGAGCGACCATGAAGCGACCGGAGCGGAGGTCCCGGCGCGGCAGTTGGCCCGGAAGCTCACCTCGTAGACCACGCCCGGGGTGAGCCCCGTGATGGTGGTGCTGATCCGTTCGTCGGAGTCCGAGGAGCTCTGGATGAACGCCACGTTGTTGCCATCGGGCGTCACTCCATTGTCCGCGAAGGGGATTCCCGCCGCCGGATTCAAACCCGCGGAACCGGCGGTCCAACCGGTGATACCCCCGTTGGCAATCGCGTAGCCGGGCCAGACATTGTAGTCATCCTCTTCGAAGGAAGGGTTCGGAATCACCTGGGCCGGCGACAGCGGTGCCACGAGCAGCAAGGCCGTGACGAGGGGGGAAAGGGAGGGCGGCTTCATGTTCACGGGACCCGTTGGTCCTCAATTTGCCGCGCATCCTGCAAGTTGGAGCATCAACCGCAATCTCATTCGTTTCCCCGCCCTATGGCTTGGAACTCCGCGGGTCAGGGCTCACCCAGGAAGATCTGGAAGAAGTAAGCCTCCGGGTCCGGCGGGGCGAACTCGAGGAGGAAGCCGCTCGCACCCGGCATCCTCGACAGCGTGTAGTCGGGGAACGCGGTGAAAGGCATGCCGAGATCCGGCGTCCCCGACACCTCGAGCCGCAGCTCGAAGTTCCCCGTCAGCGGATTCCGCGCGATGACCGGACCGGTCACGGCGAGCGAGCGGAGGCTCTCCTCGGTGTGAAGCCCGAGACCGGAACTGTTCTCACGCACCGTCGCGAGCAGGGCGGAGTCGTCCGTACCGTTGTCGAAGCCCATCGCCGCGAAGGCGATCTCCGCGGCGTCCGAGGCGCCGTCGCCATCGGTGTCGTAGAGGAAGGGATCGGTATCGGGATCCCCGTCGCCATACTCGGTGTAGTCCGAAAGACCGTCGCCGTCCGCATCCGCCTGATCCGACGCCACGATCCAGGCGAAGGTGATTTCGAACGGGTCCTCATCGGAGTCGTTGCTGGCCATGACGAGGGTCTGCTGGAAGACCCCGGGGCCGCTGCTGGGAAACCGGATCCGGAAGAGTCCGCTGGTGGCCGGCTCGAGCGAGGCCGGGGGTTGCCCGGTGATCATGATCGATCCGGGAAACGTCGTGAGCGGCGTGACGGCCAGCGGCCCCAGCGTCGCGGTGGAGGGATTCCCCACCGTCAGGATGCGAAGCAGGTTGCCGGAGCCTTGGAGCAGGAGGCCGACGTCCACCACGGGGCCGTCATCCACCAGCAGCCCCACGACCGGATCGAGGATTTCGATCTCGGGAAACGGCAGACCTTCGTATGCTCCGATATCGATCGTGCTGTTGAAGATCCGGGCCGCCCCGCCGAGATCGAAGGGCGGCACGCCGACCGCGTTCGAGCCGGCATCCAGAAGCGGTGACACGTCGGCGAGGCGCAGGTCGGCCCCCGCCGAGGGAGCGAGCAGCGGGTCGGGCGCATGGATGAAGCGCGGCGCGTTGAGCGCGTCGGTCCCGTCGAGATTGCCGGATCCCGACGCGGTGAGATCCAGGGTGTCGACCAGGCAATGCTCGTAGGAAATGACGGACGTTCCCCCGGCGTTGGAGAGGGAGGCGGTCGCGGACGCGATGTCGCCGAAGGCCGCGTTGCTCCAGACCACCGTGTTGCGGAGCACCAGGGTTCCGGCGTTCACCCGCAGCGCGCCGCCATCCTTGATTGCCCGGTTCCCGACCAGCGTGCAGTTCGTGAACTCCGCGGTGCTGCCGGTGGCGACGTTCACGGCTCCGCCGTAGGTGCCATGGTTGCCGCTGAAGGCGCAGTTCGTGAAAACGACCGCGCCCCCCTCCACCTGCACCGCCCCCCCATGATTCACGGCATGGTTGTTCTCGAAGATGCAATTGCGGACCTGCTGCACCGCACCGGCCAGGACCCGCATCCCCGCCCCGTCGAGCTCCGCTTCCCCGCCCGATACGATGAAGCCATCCAGTACGGTGCGCGCGTTGTTCCCGACGGCGGTCGTCACGGCACGGCTGTTGTTGGCCGCCGTCCCCGACTGGTCGATGTCGCCGGACAAGGTGCTGCGGAGCAGCCCCAGGTTGCGCTGCGTCGTCGCGGTTTCGGATCCCTCGAATCCGCCGAAAACCGAGACCCCGTCCGGAAGCACGAAGCTCGCAAGCCGGTCCCCGTCCACCACCCCGGGTCCCTCGTCCGGATGGTAGGTCCCCTCCGCGACCCACACCAGGGACCCGTCCACGGCCTCCGCGAGGGCTTCTTGGAGCGTGTCGAGCGCGGTGCCCCAGGTGGCGCCGTCCCCGCCCGCCGGGGCACCGGCGTCGACGAAGATCGGCACGGGCCGCTCGTAGGCCCCGAGGTCGATCGCGACGACCGCATCGAGATCCCCGTCCGCGACCCGCGGAAGGGCCCCGAGATCTAAGATCTCGCCGTCCGCGACGGGCTCCCCCGCATCCACCGCCACGGACCCCTCACCGAGGCGCAGGTCTCCGGGGAGCTGCGGGGAAAACGCCGGATCCACCTCCGTGACGAAACGCGGATCGTTGGTGGCACCCTTCCCGTTGAGACCACCCCCGCTCTGCAAAAGGTCGATGTTCTGGATCAAACAGGAGGAGAAGTTCGCCCCCACGCCCGCGTCGTCGATCGAGGCGTCCGGCAGGGCGGTCGAATCCCCTTCCTGGTTTCCCCAGACCAGGCAGTTGATGAAGTTCGGAAGGGCGGTGCCGTTGTAGATCGCCCCACCGCGGAAGGTGCCGCGGTTTCCCTGCCAGGTGCAGTTCACGAAGCGCGGCGATCCGGTCCCCCGCAGGGTGATGCCCCCGCCGAACTGCGCGAGGTTTCCCTGCATCACGCATTGTTCGAAGACCGGCGACCCGCTCCCGGTCACGTCGACCGCCCCGCCGTAGACGCTCGACCGGTGGTCGGCGAAAAGACAGCTGCGGATCACCGGCGATCCGCCGTCGATGACGAGGCCGGCGCCGTTCGACAGCGCGCCGATGCCATTGGCATTGCCGGAAACCACCGTGAAACCGTCGAGCAGCGAATCCGGACCCGCCCCGGACCCGGCGCGGAGCACCTGGTAGCTCCGCGTCGTCGCTCCACCGCCCGGCACGATCGCTCCGGACAGGACGACGGGATTCCTCACGAGGTTGCGCTGCGCACGTCGGGTCTCACCGCCGGCGAAGCCCCCGTAGATCCGAACGCCGTTCTGCAGGTTGAAGGCGACGCTCCGGTTGTTGTCGAGGATGCCGGCCCCTTCGTCCGGGAAGTAGGTGCCCGTCGCCACCCAGATCTCGTCGCCGAACGACGACGCCGCGAGCGCGTCCTGCAACGACACGAAAGCGTGCTCCCATTCCGTACCGTCGTCCGCCCCGGTGGCGGCGGCATTCACGAAGATCGGCGAGGACGCCTCGAAGGCCCCGAGGTCGACCACCGCCGAGCCGTCGGCATCGCCGTCCTGCACGCGGGGCCGGCCCCCGAGGTCGAGCTCCGAGGTCACCGCCGCGCCCGACCCGGCATCGATGAGCGACGAGCCCGAAAGCACGCGCAGGTTCCCGCCGTCCACCGGAGCGTTGGCCGGGTCGACGGGTCTCACGAAAAGGGGATCATTCGCCGGGTCGGTGCCGTCGAGATTCCCCGACCCCGTTCCGGTGAGGTCGATGTTCTGGAGCAGGCAGTTCGTCGCGACCGTGGTGGCGCCCGTCGTTTCTTGAAGCGACGCGTTGCCACCGGTCCCGCTGCCGCCGGCCCGGTTGTCCCAGACCACGGTGTTGACGAGGGTCGTGACGGTGTCGTCGGCCGCGATGGCGCCCCCGTTGGTGGTCGCCGAGTTCCCCTGGAAGGTGCATCCCCGGATCAGGATGTCGGAGGTCCGCGAGCTGAAGACGGCGCCGCCGACGTTGTTGGTCGCATTGCCGCTGAAGACGCTGTCGCTCACCACGGGCCGCGAGTTGAACGAGTTGAAGATCGCCCCGCCCACGTTGTTCGCCCAGTTGCCGCGGAACGCACAGCGCTCGAAGGACGGCGCGCAGGCGGTGATGAGGTGCACCGCCCCGCCGTTGATCGGCGCGACGCTTCCGGTGAAGACGCAGTTGCGGAAGACCGGCTTCGCTTCCGCACCGTAGATGTAGAGCGCGCCCCCGTTGCTGGTCACCGTGTTGTCGCGGAAACTCGAATCCGTCACCAGCATCGACGAGGCTCCGCCGATGTCCATCGCCGCCCCGAACTGGGCCCGGTTGTCCCGGAAGACGCAGCCGTGGACGCGGGGCGAACTCCCGCCCAGCACGTAGAGCCCGGCCCCGCGGTTGGCCGGGCTGGTGCTGTCGGCATTGCCGTCACTGACCGTGACCCCGTCCAGCGTCGCGCCCGGCTCGAAACTCGTGACGACGTGATAGCTGTTGCCCGCCAGGTCGCCCGACTGGTCGATGTCGCCCGAGAGCCGCGTCACGTTGAGCGCCGGATCGCGCTGGGTGCGGAGGGTTTCCGTCCCGACGAACCCGCCATAGACCGCATGCACGCCGCCGATCCGGAAGGACTCGGTCCGGTCGTCATCGACCTGCAGCGCTCCCTCGTCGGGATGATAGGTGCCCCGCTGCATCCAGATCTCGGAGCCGTTCACCGCCGCGGCGAGGGCATCCTGCAAGCTCGCGAAGGCGTTGCCCCAGCTCGTCCCGTTCATCGCCCCGCCCCCGCCGGGTCGCACACGGAGGATCCCCTGGTGCTCGTAGGCGCCGATGTCGATGAGGCCGACCACCCGGGGATTCCCCGCCAGGTCGACATTGGTGCCGGCGGGCGCCACCGCGTTGATTCCCGCATTGATGGCGGGCGATCCGCCGATCAGCCGGAGATCCGCCCCCACGACCGGTGCCAGCGAAGGATCAAGCGGTGCGACGAACCGCGGATCGAGGCTCGCCAGCGTGCCGTCGAGATTGCCCGCCCCTGAGGGGATCAGGTTGACGTGCTCGAAGAGGCATCCCACGAAGGTGGGCGACGAGCCATCGATCGTCATCGTGCGCTCCGGGTTCGTCACCGGATTCACCCGGTCGTTGCCCCAGGCGAGGCAGTTCCGAAAGTCCGGACTGGAGGAACCCTCCACGTGGATCGCCCCGCCTTTTCCGACCGAGCGGTTGCCCTGAAAGCTGCAATTCGTCATCCGCGGCCCGGACTGGTCGCCGACCCACAACGCTCCGCCGTCCGACGAGGCGAGGTTTCCGGAGAAGGCACAGACTTCGAAGATCGGCTCGGCGCCGGAGCCCTGGGTGCCCACCGCACCGCCGTCCGCATTGGACCGGTTGCCCGCGAAGCTGGAGTTGACGACGAGCGGGACGGACCCGGAGGTCAGATAGAGGGCACCGCCCGTCAGGTTGGCCACATTCCCTTCGAAGCGGCAGTTCGAAATCCTGGGCGAAGCGTTGGCGCACGAGATCGCCCCACCCGCCTGCGCGCGGTTGTCGATGAAGCGGCAGTCGTTGAGATGGAGTTGACCGGGTCCGTTGCATTGCAACCCGCCGCCCCGTCCGTGGGGAGCCACCACCGCGTTGCCACCGGTGATGATGAAGCCGTCCAGCCTGGCGATCGCGTTGCTCAGGCCGGCCGCGTCCACCACGTGGAAGCAGTTGCCGTTGAAGATCCCGTCCTGGTTCAAATCGCCGGAAAGGACGGTCGGATGGGCCTCCGGATCGCGTTGCGAGAGCTGGGTCTCGGAACCGGAGAACCCCCCGTAGAGCGCCACCCCCGGCAGCATCCGGAAGCTCGAGAGCACGGCCCCGTCGGTCTGCCCCGTGCCCTCGTCCGGGTAATAGGTCCCCTCCGCCACCCAGATCTCGTCGTTCAGGACGGCCACCGCGAGGGCATCCTGAACCGTGACGTAGGCGTCGGCCCAAGTGGTGCCGTTGGCCGCACCCGTCGCCGTGGACCGGACGCGGAGGATGTTCTGCGCCTGACACCAACCGCAGAGAAAGAGGAGGACGCAGGGCAGCAAGCCAAGCCGGTGCCGGAGGGGACGGGATCGGATCATCCGGTCATTGAGCCCTGCTTCACCCACCCGAAGTCGAGCCCAAAGTCATTCCTCCGCCCGTCGCCGGCTCACGCCGGTTCCCTATCCATGATAGGCCCTACCGCAGGAACCCGATGCCGTGGACCCCCATTCGCCCGCGAATCACGGGGCGCGCTCGACGCGATAGAAGGTCGATTCGCCGAACTGAAGTTGAAGCGACTCGTTGCGGGAGTAGGGGGAGATCGTCCTGACCGGGGTCGATGACCAGAAGTTGAGATCGTAGCTGCGCTGGACCCGCACCGGAACATCGGAAACGAAGGCAAGCCTGCTGGTCTGCGAAGTCGTATCGACCTCGAACCCGACCACTTCCACCGTGCCGGGCGCCGGCTGGGCTTCGAAACATCCCGGGTCCGGCACCCACCCTTGCGAACGCGCCTGCCCCGCCGCGTCGAACTCGTTTCTCCCGGCGGGGAGATAGAGGGTTGCATGCGAGGTCACTCCTTCCGCCGCGAGATCGGCGAGCGGACTCGGATAGTCCATGCCAAGGTCCCCTGCCGTCGTCGCCAGGAACCGCGTGGCACCCCCGAGCTGGGAGGTCTGGAGGGTGATCGGGGTGCGGAATTCCGGCGGCGACCATACCGCGGAAAATGGCGTGTGGTTCGGCACGGCGGGGATTGAATCCGGAAGTTCCTCCTCGCTGGTGTGGTTGCCGGCGAAGGTCGCGCTCCCCATGTAACCGGCCGGGAAGTTCACCGCGTTGACATAGGGCCCGAGCCCTGCCGTCTCGAAGTTGCCGGCGAAGAGGTTGTGGAGGAATTGGATCGTCTGTCCCGCTCCCCCGTTCACCGCGATGGCGCCGCCACGACCCGCGAGCTGGTTGTAATCCCCGCCCGCGGAGTTGCCGGCGAAGGTGCAGTTCATGAACGTGGTCGGCCCCGGCTTGCCGAGCCGGATCGCGCCGCCGTCTGCATCGGGGATTCCATAGTCCCCGGAGTGGTTCCCCGAGAACAGGCAGTTGTAAAAGTTCACCGCCTGTGCGCCGCCCTCGATGATCATCGCCCCGCCGTCGAACCGAGCCTCGTTGCCCTTGAAGCGGCACCTCGAGAAAACCGCGCCGCCCCCGCTCCCGTCCATCAGCAGATAGATGGCACCGGCATTCAAGGCGCGGTAGCCGGTGAACTCGCAGTCGGTGAGGGTTGCCTGCGGGACGCTGGCGTAAATCGCCCCGCCGTAGGCGTCCACGTCGGGCGATAGCGAACCGGAAAAGGTGCAGCTCCCGATGGTCAGGATATCAGCGTAGGTCCCCCCACTATGATGATAGTAAATGTCGCCGCCAAGCGGACTGCGGGAGAACCCGCTGCCCTGGTCCCAGGCGAGATTGTTGGCGAATTGACAGTTCCGGATCTCCAGCTGCCCGCCGTCGAAGGCCGCGATCGCGGCGCCGGCGGGCTGCAGGTTCGAGCTCACCACGGCCTCGCCCCCTTCGAAACGCAGGCCGTCGAGAACCACCGGCGCGGATCCACCCACCACCAGAAGAATTCTGCCGGAGCCCTGCAAAACCGTGGAATGGGTGCCCGGATCACGCTCTCCGCCTCCCTTGGGATGACCTCCGAGGACCGTCACACCCGGATTGACCTTGAAGCTCGGGCCGGACGGACCCGGAAGATATTCGCCGGCCGCCACCAGGATCGTGTCGCCGGAGACCGCCACGTCCAAGGCGTCCGAAAGATTCCCGAAGGCACTTTCCCATGATCCGCCGTCGCCGGACGGGGAAATCGAGGCATCGACGTGGATCGTGTCCGCGATCGCCGGATGAATGGAACAGAGAAGGGCGGGAACAAGCAGGGGGAAACGGATGATCATCTCGACGTCGGGAAAATACGGCTGGTGAGGGAAAGTAGGGCTAAGGGGCGGCAGATTCCCCGTCCCGTCAAGGGCATTGGTCTCCGGAATTCTCCCCGTGCCGGGAGGGCGGCTCTATCGGAGCTCCCTCCGCTTGCACGGGGTTCCCCGGCGATCGAGGGATCCTTCACCGGAATGCCGTCGAAGGTTCCAGCCGGTCCAACTTTTCGATCGCCCGATGCGGTGATTCTCTAACAACGGGAGCTCAAAGAGGCCGCCACCAAGGAATCATCATGTGGATGTCCTGCGATCCCAAGTGCCACGCCAAGAGGGCGGTCCACGTTCCCCCGTCCCCTTCCCTATCGACTTGGCCGCGCTTTTCCCCGAACCTCCCGGCCATGCTCGACCCGACTTCTCCATTCGCGGCCCTGCGCTCGCTTGTCCTTCGCATCGGCTTGTTGTTGTTGGCGGCCGGAGCCGTCCACGCCGCGCCCGTTCTTAGCTCGATCAGCGGCAGCTCGCCGACGAGCGGCAGCGGCTCGATCACCCTCGAAGGCACCGGCTTCGGTCCTTTCGGTTCGGCCACCGTCCTCATCGGCGGCGCCGCGGCCACCGTGACCGCCCAGACCGACACCGACATCACCTGCAGCGCCCCGCCCGGCCAGGGAGCCAACCTTCCGGTCACGGTCACCGCCTTCGGGGACACGTCCAACGCGCTGCAATTCACTTACGACCCGCCGCTCGCGACGGCATTCAACACCCCCTCGGGCAAGCCCACCACGGGCGGGGTCGCGATCGAGGTCTTGGGCAGCAACTTCGGCGAATCCGGAGCCACGGTCACCATCGGCGGCGCATCCGCCCCGGTGATCTCGCAGACCCACACCTCGATCCATTGCTCCCTGCCGCCCGGTCAAGGCAGCGACCAGCTGGTGACGGTCGCAGTCGCCGGCCAGGAGGCTCCTCCTGCCTTCTTCTCCTACGACGCGCCGTTCGTGGCCTCGATCAACACCCCGTCGGGCAAGCCGACCGCGGGCGGTGTCACCATCGAAATCCAGGGTGACAACTTCGGCAGCACCGGCGCCTCGGTCACCGTCGGCGGCGCCAACGCCCCGGTGATCTCGCAGAGCCACACCTCAATCCTGTGCACCCTGCCACCCGGACAAGGCTTCAACCAGATCGTCACGGTCACTGTCGCCGGCCAGGCCTCGCCCGACGCCTTCCTCTCCTACGAGGCCCCCTCTGTCACCTCGATCGCCGCCCCCTCGGGCAAGCCGACCGCCGGAGGCGTCACCATCGAGCTCCAGGGGGAGAACTTCGGCACCGCCGGCGCCTGGGTCACCATCGGCGGCGCGCCCGCTCCGGTGATCTCACAGACCCACACCTCGATCCAGTGCACCCTGCCGCCCGGCCAAGGTGCCAATCTTCCGCTCGAGCTCATCGTCGGCGGGCAGACCCCGCCCCCGACGTTCTTTTCCTACGACGCACCCGTCGTGACGGCGATCGATGCCCCTTCCGGCAAGCCGACCACGGGCGCTGTCACGATCGAACTCCAGGGAAACAACTTCGGCTCCATCGGAGCCATGGTCACCCTCGGCGGCAGCCCCGTCCCGGTGATCTCGCAGACCCACACCTCGATCCAATGCAGCTTGCCGTCCGGCCAAGGCGCCAACCTGCCGCTCGTGGTCACCGTCGCCGGCCAGGCCTCCTCCGATGTGTTCTTTTCTTACGACGCCCCGGCCGTGACAGCGGTCAATGCCCCTTCGGGCAAGCCGACCGCGGGAGGAGTCCCGATTGAACTGCTGGGCCACAACTTCGGACTCGGCGGCGCCACGGTCACCGTCGGCGGCGCCGTCGCCCCGGTGATCTCGCAAACCCACAACTCGATCCAGTGCACCCTGCCTCCCGGCCAAGGCACCAACCGGCTGGTCGCGGTCAGCGTCGCCGGCCAGACTTCTCCCGAGGTTTTCCTTTCCTACGACGCCCCGGCCGTGGTCGAGGTCAACAGCCCTTCGGGCCTGCCGACCGCGGGTGGCGTCACGGTCGAACTGCTGGGCAGCGACTTCGGTATCAGCGGCGCCGCGGTCACCATCGGCGGGGCCATCGCGCCGGTGATCTCGCAAACCCATGACTCGATCCAGTGCACCTTGCCACCGGGACAAGGCACCAACCGGACGGTCTCCGTCACCGTCGCCGGCCAGACCGCCCCCGAGGCCTTCGTCTCCTACGACGCGCCGGTCCTGGTGGAGATCCTTGTTCCCGCGGGCAAGCCGACCGCCGGCGGCGTCATGATCGAGCTCCAGGGCAACAACTTCGGCACCACTGGCGCCGCGGTCACCATCGGCGGGGCCATCGCGCCGGTGACCTTCCAATCCCACAGCACCATCCAGTGCACCCTGCCGTCCGGCCAAGGCACCAACAAGCTGGTCAAGGTGACCGTCGCCGGTCAGGTCTCGCCCGACGGGCTCCTCTCCTACGACGCACCGGTCCTCGACTCGCTCATGCCGGCGCGGGCCCTCGTCACCAGCACCAGCCAGGTGACCCTGTCGGGCAGCAGTTTCGGGCTGACCCCGACAGTGACCTTCGGCGGCCTCGACGCACCTGTCCTCACCAGCAGCCACACGTCCATCACCGTCCAGAAGCCGGTCACGCCCGTGGGCGACGTCACCGTGACCGTAACGACCGCAGCGCAGACCAGCAACGGCCTCATCTTCCGCTCGGTCGACCTTAGCAGTCTGCCCGGCTACTACATCGACCTCGAGACCGAGCAGGTGCTCCCCGCACCGGCCGGACATTTCACCGCGGTCGCCGACGCGATCGAACCCACCCCCGCCCCAGCGGGCACCTACTGTCCGGTTCCCGGCATGCAGGAGGCGATCCCGGCGAGTCCCGGCTACTACGTCCCCGTACCTGGATCGATGAACCAGACTCCCGCCGATATCGGCAGCTACGCGCCCGGCAGCGGCAACCTGACGCAGTTCCCCGCGCCGACCGGAACCTTCACGCCGATTCCCGGCTGCCGCTCCGCCGTCCCCGCCCCGGAAGGCACCTACTCGCCGGTCCCGGGCTCCGGCACCACCCTTCCGGTTCCGGCAGGCTTCACCACCACCGGACCGGGAGCCTCCACGCTGATCCCGCTGCCACAGATCACCATTCTTTCCTTTCAGCCCGATGGCGAAGGCGGCAACACGATCGAGTTCGAGACCGCCGCCGGACAGGACTACGGCATCTATTTCTCGAACAACCTGATCGACTACGTCCTGCTCGAAACGGTCGCCGGCACCGGTGCCCCGGCCAGCCGCACGGTGACCGCCCCGGGAGGCCCTGGCCGCGGATTCTTCGTGGTCGGCCCCGCGGACACGCCGTGACCCTCATCTTCCTGGACCGATGAAAGCAACTTGGACAGTGATCGTGCCGGCGGTGGCAGTGGGATTCGGAATCGGCTGGTGGATGAAGCCCGCGCCGGAACCTGTGCCGGAGAAATCAGCGCCACCGGCCAAGGTGTCCCGGCGTCCGCCGGCGGAGATGCGGTCAAGATCGGCAGAGCGGCGGGCGACGGCGGAGCGGACGCTCGACGAATTGACCCGCGAGCCCCATGGGCAGGCTCACAAGGACCTGCTCGCCGGGCTATCTCCGGAGGACATGCCCGCCTTGCTCGGCCTGCTCGAGGAGAGGGCGGGGCTGTTCGGATTGGCTTACGACGACAAGCGGTTGGTGAAGGACCTGTTGTTGCAATGGTACGAGCAGGACCCCGACGGCGCACTGGCCTGGACGCAGTCGCTGTCGTCGGAGAAGGACCGGCTTGCGCTGATCGCCGACCTTATCGGGCACGAGGCAAAGACCGATCTGGCGAAGGCCATTGAGCTCGCGCGGCAGTTTTCAAAGGACAACGAGGGCAATCCGAAGATCCCCTCCGGCCTTCTTTTCGAGTCCGCCAAGGGTGGTGCGGAGTTCGTGGTCGAAGTTTGCCGGCTGGGGGTCTCGAACAAAAGCTTTAGGACCGGGCCGGGCTTGGAATATCCCGAGGGATTTGATTTCGCAACAGCCCTGAACGGCATCGCCGACGCCAGCGAGGCGGCGGGCCCGGGCCTTACCTTGTCGTCGGTTCCTGGCAACCTGCTCACCGAGTGGTCAAAGCTCGATCCTCAGGCGGCCTACGCGTGGCTCCAGCTCGGCCGCGAGGTGTCGTTCAACAGCAACATCCGGGATTTCTTCGAGGGCTACACGAAAGTCGCGACGCCCGCCGAGGTGGGCACCTTCCTGGCGGACGGCTTCGATCCCTCCACCGACGAGAAGGCGCGCTACGAGCCGGCATGGGAGGCGCTGGCCATAACGCCGGAGAAGGAGATGTTACAGGTCTTCCTCGACCAGGTCGGCGGGGACGCGACCATTGAGCAGCATGTCATCGGCATGCTCCGGCGGGGCGAATACAGCGGAGGACACAACTTCGACGAGGCCCGCGCGCTGCTGATCTCCGCGCTCGATCCCGCCCAACGGATGGAGGTCCTGCAGGGCGACGTGGTCGCCGCCCGCCACCGCAAGAACCTCGGGCCCTTCCTGAAGCGGCTGGGGCACACGGAGGAGGAGATCGCGGTGATGACTGCCAGCGGGCGCTGATCCGGAGCGGAGGGAAGCCGTTGAAGCTCAAAATAAGTAGCGGAAGGCGGCCCTGCTCGTTCATGCTGTCGTCTGATTCCCATCACACCCGCACCCCGCCGGAAGGACGCGGTCCTTCCGCTACAAGAGGAAGGGCGAGCCACCGTCAGCAACTTGCGAAGCGTGTCCTGGTCCCATGCCATCCGGAGCCAGCCCCACTAGCTGACCCCATTGTGCTGGCCATATGACCTTGCCAGCCGGAGAGTCCGCCTTCGCGACATGACCACTGAGGAAATCCAGAGCTACATCAACGAAGCCATCCGCGGGAACTTCGAGGGCTTCACCGCCGACGGGATGGAGATGATGACCAGCGAAGGTGGCGACGGCCGCTTCCTCGGCAAGGTCACGGCGATCCGCTACCGCGGATTGCCCGCGGCCGCGGACGTCTACCTCGCGATCGGAACCACCGAAAAGGGGGTGCAAATCGTGAAGTTCGGCATGTCCGAGTGCCTGGCACCCACCGAAACGGAACTCGGGTTCCTGCTACGGAAGGAACTGGGTCTCGAAATCGACAGCTGATCAACGGCATCAAGGGGCAGGCATTTTCTCGGTCTGGCTTCCAGCACACCGCACCCCGACGGAAGGACGCGGTCCTTCCGCGACAAGAGGCAAGGCGAGCACCGCCAAACGTGGGCAAACACGGCCTGGCCCGGTGACATTCGGGGCAGGCATCTACTCTGTCACCTGCTCCCCTTTCCGGCCCGTTTTCACGTGAGCGCAGAGCCTCCGACCGAGAGGCCGCTGATTCTCATGTAAGGAATCCGCCTGGGCCGGCATCCTATTCCACAAACGAACACGCTGTGGATTCATCGGATCGAGAAAACGAATTTGCCGGCCGGCTGAGGGAGCATCAGGCCATCCTTCACAAGGTCGCCAGCTCGTTCGCCGCGCCCGCCGACCGGGACGATCTGATCCAGCTGATGATGCTGGGCCTCTGGAAGGCGATGCCTCACTTCCGCGGCGATGCCAAGTCCTCCACTTTCATCTACCGGGTGGTCCACAACTGTGCCCTGACCTGGGTCCGCGGCGAACGCAGGCGCAGGTTTCGGGAAGCCGGGACCACGACAGATCAACAACAGGAACCCTCCGCCACGTCTCCGCCGGATCCACGGCTCGAGATTCTCTACGAGTGCATCCGCGAACTCCCGCCGATCGACCGGTCCGTGATCACGATGTCACTGGACGGATTGAGTCACGCGGAGATCGGCGAGGTGATCGGCACCACGGAGAACGCCGTGGCGGTTCGTCTTCATCGGGTGCGCAAACAACTGGCTGAAACCATGAAAGGGAAAATGAAATGAATGATATCGAAACGATTTGGAACTCAAACGCCGCATCGAACACGGTCCCCTGTGACCTTGCGAAGGTGCTTCAAAAGGAACGGGACTCGGGAAGGCGCTTCAAGATCCGCATGGGCTTCTTCGGCTTCAACATGAGCCTCGTCACCGGACTCGGGATCTGGGCACTCGCGACGGGACGCACGTCGATGGGCGAAGCCTGGCCGGCCATCGTCACAATGCTCGCACTCTGGGCCACCTACCTTGAGTTCATCCGCTTCCGGGTCGCCGAGTCGCGCCGCTTCGCGCCGATGACGAATGACGTGCGCACCGCCATCGAATGGACGCTGGTTCAGACCAGGGCCGCCGCGAGGGAGATCAAGCTCCTGCTCGCCGTGAACGCGCTGCTGGTGGTGCCCCTGACCGCGCTCGGCGCTCGGTCCTTGATGGCATCGGGCAAACTGAGCGGCGACCAATCGCTGGGCTTCGGCTTGTTCTCGCTGATCATTCTCGGCGGAAACTTCGCCGTGTTGTTCATGCATCGACGGAACACACTGATCCCCCGGCAGCAACTCCTGGAGCGCGGACGCGCCGAACTGGTTTCAGCATAGCGGGGGACTCTCGAGATACGCCGGCGCTTGGCTCAAGCCCAACTCACTGCAATCTTCTCGTTCTGGAGCTAGAAGAGACCTCCCGCCGAAGGTTGTGGAGATCGGTGAAATCGATCGCCTTTTGAGGCGGGTCGGTTGAGTCAGCGCAATGGCCTCGAACCAGCTTCGCGGCCGCGCCGCAATGGTCGAAGATATCCCAGCGTTCCACCGATTTTCCTCCCGAGGCAGAACGACTCCTTGTTCACCAACGTGGTGTCGTCCTGCAGTTCGCAATCCGCCCGGTCGCTGCGGGACCTTCGCTATAGAATGCGAGTGGTTCGCCATCCTGCCGTTGGCCAGAATCCGACGTCCGCAGAGCCGCTCGTAGGTCCACATGAACTCCGCAAGTTTGTTCTTTTCATGCCGAGTTCCGAACCTGCGACACGCCACCCGCGACACGAAGTGGAAACAGACGACGGAATGCGCCCGGGAAATCGAGGTCATTCCCCTGAAGATGGGTCATTCACTGCCTATCTACCCGGCAATTGCGCCCCGGAAAAATTCTTCGTCAGGACGCATCCCTTGCACGTCCCCCATCCGCGAGATCCAGAGCCCCCGCAGCTCCACCGCCTCGATTGACCGTGTTCATCGAGGAGTATTGCAGCCGTTCCGGCCCAGGGGGCAAGGAGTGCACGGGATCGGCGATCCTTTTGCACCCTGCAATCGGATGGTGCATTCTGACCCGGTCAATCATCCGGAAGCGGCCGGAATCAACGTGGTTTCAAGGTTCACGGGGGTGGCATGCTTACCGCAAGGAGGGATGGCCAACCCAGAAACCACATCATGAGATTCAAAGTTTCCCGCTACATCCCGCTTTCCGTCATGCTTTCGATCCTTCCCGGCCACCCGGCTTTGGCGCAGGACGTCGATGAAAACCGGGAGGAAGCGGTGTCGGAGAATGTCCGCAATGCCGCTGACGATGCCGTGAAAAGCCCCGAAGCCGACGACCCGCGGGTCGAGCAGGCGAGGATTGATCTGGAGGATGCCCAGGAGTTGGCGGAGAAATCCGCCGGTGCGGAAAAGGCCATGGCGGAGGCCAAGGTCAAGCTTGCCCGGAAGCGCTTGGAGAACGCGATCAAACGGAGCGAGGCGAAAGACGAGAAAGCCAGCCGGCGCGCGGAGAAAAGTGCTGCCAGATCCGCGAAGGATCCGCGGAACGACAAGCAACCGAACTCCGGTGATACTGCCGGCAAGGAGAAGGGGCGGCCGATGGCGGAAAAGGGGCGGCCCGCGCCGACGCACGACGTCACCGAAGCAAAACCGGACCGTCAGGCTGATCCCGCGTCGCCGCCCGGAGACAGGGTTGAGTCGAAGCAGGAAGTGAAGGAGGCCAAGGATGCCGATCGGGCGGTGGACCGCACCGCGAGGCAGGTCGAGGAAAAGGCGGATCGCAGGAAGCTCGGATTGAAGGACAAGGAAGAAGCCCGCGCCATGATCCGTGAGCTGATCGGCGCCGAAAGCGCGGTATCCAAGGCGGAGGCTGCCCGGGAGACGCGTCTCGAACCGCGGCTCCGCGACAACCGGCGCCAAGGCGGTGGCAGCCGGGATCGCGATGAAATCCGCAGCGCTTCCGAGTTCCTGCTGCGCCAGCTCAGCGGCCGGTCGAAGTCAGAGGAAGCCCCCGAGTTTTTCCGCCGGCCCGGCCGCGTCGAACCTCGCCGCGATGCGCGAGAAGACGGCCGGCGGCGCCCGGCAGCCGGTGGATTCCAGGCAGCACCCCCGCGCTACTACCACGAAGGCCGTCGCTACGTGCGCTTCGATTCGCGCAACTCCATCCCGGCGATCCTTCTCGCCGCCGCCGCGCTCGACCGGGTATCGGTGCAACCGGCGGAACGGGTCGACCGCTACTTCCCAGACGAAAGGGGAAGTCATCGATACGCCAACGAGCAGCCGCCGGAAAACTACCGGCGCAAGGAGTCGGTGGTCGTGTCCTACCCGGTCAGCCAGAGCTCGATGATCAGCAGCAATGACATCATTTTCGCCCAGGGATCGACGCGCTTCGCCGACGGCCACTCCTACGACATGCTGATGGCGCTCGCCGATGCGATTGCCAATCCGGCTCTGGCGGATGCCCGATTCGTCATCGAGGGCCATGCCTCGGCGGAGGGTTCCTACGATGACAACATGGTCCTGTCCCAGCGGCGGGCCGAGGCGATCGTGCGCGACCTGGTCCGCGAGGGAATTGATCCCGAGCGCTTGATCCCGGTCGGCTACGGTGAGAGCGAAGCCCGCTATCCGGCGGATGCCCCCGAGCGGAATCGCAGCTTGGACCGGAACGTCCGCGTTTTCAGGATCGGCGTTGAATGACGGGACTTCGTTCCTGGCCACAGGCGTCTCTTGGTGGCCAGGACCCCGATCCCTTTGTGATCCTTGCTTCCTCCCCCGGGACACGGCTGTTGTCGCGATAGCGGCGAGCCGTCACCGGGGGCTGAAGTTTGGTCCCCGCTTCCGCCGCGCCGCGGTTTCCCTCATCGCGCCGATGAGGTTCGCTACATAACGGTCGATGCCGGCTTCATTCGGATGCGCAGTTGCGGCGAGAAAGCAGTGCAAGCCCGTCTTTCGTCTCGCGAGGGCCAAGGTGCATTTCCTCGCCCGCAGGCCCATCATCGGATCGTTCGACCATGGATGGAAAAGCAAGCTGGGCTTCCCGAACATGCCTTCGTCCGCGTCGAAGCCCGCCTCCACGAAGGTGCAGGACGGACCGGCCTCCCGGCAGGCCTTTGCCAGCCAGAAGTCGGAGCGCTCGCGAAAGAGCCGGCTATTGCCAATCGCCCTTTCCGCCAGGTCGAAGTCGTCATCGTCGACTGGAGGCAGCCCTTCACGGTCGAGCATGTCCTCGACATCCTTGCGGACGGTTCGTTCCGCGAGGATCTGGTAGTAGCCGAGCACATAGACTTCAGCCCGTGGGAAACGCGCGAACACCGCCTCGAGCAGCCGCTTGAAATCGTGGTAACAGGCACGTTCGGTGGCTTTTTCGAGGTATTCCGGGGGAGTCGCCGGACTTGAAATCCGCACGCCGCCGACATCGTTGATCCCTCCCTCTAACAGAACCCTGATCCGGTCCGACCGGGGTGCGGGCGCCGCGTGGAGTTGCGCGAGGACCGATGGCCATGGCGTGGGAACCTCGCCGTGAACGGACTCGGGCGGCGAGGACGGATCGCCATCGAGCAAAGCGCCGGAATGAGCGAGGAGATGGACCCGGGGACGCTCCTCGAACTCCGAGCCGATGAAGCCCGCGACCTTCCGGTCGATCTTCGCCGCCGCGGGGTGACCCTGCCCCCACAGGATCGACGAGCCCAACACGTACAGGTCGCTGCCGGGCCGGAACAGAGCGCGGAAGGAATCGAAGAGCTTCATGAATGGAAATGCACGCCGTGGACTGGCGTCCTGCCAGCTCTCCTGCCAGTTGCCATGAAAGATATGCGATTGCCAAGCCGGTGGCAGCGGCCCCGGTCAACGGACCACCTTCACCGGCGTCCCGACGCTGACGTTGGCATACAGGATCTGGGCCATGGTCTTGGGCATCCGGATGCAGCCGTGGGACGCGGGGAGCCCCGGGTTGGGGATGGGTCCCACGTGCATGCCGATGCCCGACGAGTTCAGGCGCATCCAGTAGGGCATGGCGGCTCCGACAAATCGACCGCCGGGAGGAACCTCGTCCCGGCGAATGTCCGCTTCGCTGACCAGAACCTCACCCGTCGATGAAACGATCCTGCCATAGAGTGTCGATCGCTTGTCGACGACCTTCTCCATCACCGTGAACGATCCGGTCGGGGTCCGGTGACCGGGAAGCCCGGTGGCGACCCGCGATTTGCCGACCGGCACGGTGCCCTTGAAGAAGTAGGCGGTCTGTTCGCTGAGGTCCACCGTCACCCGCATCGGCCCGTCGCCCGGACGGTTGTCCCAGTAGGAGTATCCCGTCTCCGACTGATAGGTGTGCTCGCCATCCAGATCGTGCTGGAGACCGGGGTCATCCCCGGACTGCAGCCCGGTGGCGCAGCTGGCAAGGAGCAGAACGGGAATGGCACCGAGGACTTTGAGGAAGGCGGGACAATGCATGGAGCGGTCTCTAGCAGAAGGAATTCCATGGCGACGCCAACGCGAGAACCCTGCTGCGAGCAGGGATTTCCTCCGACCGCGGGACCGCCGACGGCGGAACCATCATGCAGGGTGGATCCCGTCTCATCCCGCGAACGTGCGGAATGCAACGACTTGCTTCCGTTCATCGGCCCGGAGTCTCCGGGCGACGGGTTCATTCCGTGCGGGCCCGGAGGAACATCTTCGGGGCATCCGGTTGGGCCGGGTGCCGGAGATCACCGAACATCGCCCGGCCGGTCGAGTCCGCGGTGACGGTGCGGATGACGGTCCATGGATCGTCTTCCCCGAGATCCGCCGACGCCTCGATGCCGACCTGGGAGAAGGGCGCTGCCCCTCCAATGCTCCCATCGAAACTGCCCGCTGGAGCGAAGGCGTCGGAGAGATCGATCGAGACCGTGAGCTGATCGATGACCGGTTGGACCGGAGGAGCGGGAGGTGCGGTGGCCAGACCGCTGTCCTCCGTGGCCGACAGGAGGAAATCTCCGCTGAAGCCCTGCGTTGAGGCGGAGACGGTGAACTGAACTTCCCAAGAGAAAACCGTCCCGTCGTTCGCCTGGGAAAGATCGGCGAGGACGGTGGACTGGTTGGCGAAAACCGCGGCGGCCTCGGCGGGATTGGCGAACGGGATCTCCTGCACGGCGACGCCATCCTTCAGGAAGCGGAACACGCCGTCATCAAAGCCGTCGCCCGACGAGGTGAATCCCACCCCGGACATCACGAGCTGCCCGCCCGAGGCCCCGGCGCGCAGCTTGAACACACCGCCGTGGGTGTGCGTGGTCGTCGCGCCGTTCGGAAAATCGTAGGTGCCGGCCGGTTGGACGAAGCGGCAGGAGATCAGGTGTCTCTCGTCGGTGAGGTTGTCGAAGAACGCGGCCGGAACCGGGTTCGAGCCAAAGGGCGTGGTCACGGCCTGTTGCTTCTGGCCCGCGTTCTGATCGTCGAAGGACGCATTCCGGGTGGCGAAGTTCGCGAACGAGGTGTTCGGGACATTCGCGCCGGCCAGGGCGGCGTTGGAAACATCCGAGATGCCGCGGCTGATCCGATCCGCGGCATAGGTGGAGGCGACCCATGAGACCGGAAGCGACGCGTGCCCGGCGGAAACGGCGGTCGCGTCGTGTTTGCCGAAGTTTCCGTTGGTCGTGGAGCGGGCGGAGGCAATGGTTCCCGCGGAAGTCACTCGGGCGACGCTGGTGGCGGTGGAGCTTCCGTGGTTGATCCCCTTCCCCGCACGCGCCAGGGCGACGGTGCTGACGTTCGATGGCCCGGTCGCATCGCCGAGGGCATTGGCGTACGCGCCGAAGCTCACGCTCGAAGCGGTATTTCCCGTGGCGGTCGCGTTCGCCGTGGTGTGGGAGCCGATGCCGCGGACGATGGCTGTCGCGTCGCCGGAGCCGAGCGAAGAGCCCGGCGAGCTGCCATCCGAGACCTGTCCGCCGGATGCCGTGGCATTGACGGTAAGGATCCCGCTGGTGGTGCCATCGATTTCAAGATGGGAAAGACCCCGTCCGCCGAACTGGCCGCCGGTCGCGGTCTGGGTGAGGGAGACCTGTCCGGCCGCGGTGTCGGCGCTCAGACCGTTGAACAGCGAAACGTGGCCGCCGGTGCCGTTCCTGGATGTCCCCGACCCGCCGGCGCCGGCATTGCCCGAAAGGGTGAGCCCGATGCTGCCGCCGCCGGAAACCGCACGCAGGACCGGCGACGTCACCTCGATCTTCCCTCCATCGCCAGGGCGCAGCAAGCTGCCGCCGAAGACGGCTCCCCCCGCTCCCGATGAAAGCGTGACGCTGCCGCCGATCGAGCCACCTGGCCCCGCCACGAGATCGAGCGGCTCGACCAGCGGCGAAGCGCCCCTTGCGACGGACGGGAAATCCCCGGGGATGGCGTACGTGATCCCCAGGCTCGGCGGAGCGTAGGAAACACAGGTGCCTCCCCTCACATCCATCCCAGCGGTGATCGAGGCATTCGATCCGCTCGCCTCGATCCGCGAAGCGCGCAGGACTCCGCGCGAGGGCATCGGACCACCGGAGACGCTGGCCGGCCGGCCGATCCCGCCGCCACCGCCTGAAATCACCGACGCGGAAACGGACGCATTGTCCGCCGGGGTGGAGATGTCGAAATCCACTTCCGAACCGACAGGATGGCTGGGATCGTTCAGCAAGGAAATGCCCAGGCCCGATCCGCTGCCGTGGGGGCCGTTCGCACCAGCCAGGGAAGTGATGTTGACCTGCTGGGTGGTGGTGGTCACGCCGCCGTGCATCACGAGGCTGGCGCGCGCTTCGCCCCCGGTCTTGCCCAAGCCACCCGTGCCGCCCGTCTGGGCTTGCGTGTCCACGTGACCCGCCCCCGCGGCGTTGGATGCGCCCGCGTTCACGTTGAATGTCGCCCGCTGGAGGGTGGTGGACGCACCTGCCGTGAGGGTTCCGTGCGCCGTAGCGTCACCGGGAGTGCCGGCATCTCCACCGCCGCCGTTCTTGCTGGCGCCGTTGGCTCCCTGTCCGCTGTTCCCTCCGCGGATGGTCAGCGAAAGGATTTGCGAAGGCGCGTCGAGGGTGATCTCCCCGGTTCCATTCGCCGCGCCGCCATGGCCTCCGCGCCCCCCGCTGCCGCCGGTGCCGTTGGCATTGGCCCCGCCTCCACCGCCGGTGCCGCCGCTCCCCGCGACCAGGGTCAGCGACTTGTCTGCATCCGTGGTGGAAACCACGGAATCGGTGAGTCCTTCGCCATTGCCACCGTTGCTACCGGATTGGCCGGGCGAACTTCCGGAGGTTCCGGGCGTCCCCGCGATCCCTGTGCGGTTGACCGTCTCCGCGAAAAGGACGGGCACGAGCGCGGGGATGGCACCGACGAGGATCAGAAGGGATTTCATGGCTTGTATCGCGATGCGCTATCTCTCGCATCCAGACCTAACAAGCATATTCTCCCGCAGGCGCGAGCGCCCTGCCCTGTGTCGTCAATTCTCGGGCTGCCGCCCACGATCCGCGGGCTCCTGACTCGGAGGCTTGCAGGAATCGCCCTACTTCCGGACCGCCCGGAGGAAGTCCCTTCCGGGGTTCATCAAGACGGTCACGACTTCGACAAAGCTGCCGGTCTCGACGATCTCCACGGTTCTCGCGAGTGCGGGCGGCGTCGGAGGCTCAAGGTCCTCAAGGAGCTGCAGCTCGTAGTCGAGCCCGGGAAACGTTTTGACCGCGACTTCGAAAAGCGGGTTGCTGACCGGATCGAATCCTGCGGCCGGAGTGATGCCGAGGATCCGGAAAAAGTCGGTGGCGTCGAGTGGATCGGTCATGTTGGCGATCTCCTCCCGGTCGGAGCGGCCGTCGCCGTCGGTATCGGTCGAGCCGTTTGCCGTGGTGGTGTTGCCAAAGATGCCCGTTTCAATCCGGTCGTCGATGCCGTCGCCATCCGCGGTGTCGACGAGGGGAAGAAGCGAGAACGGGAACGCCTCGACGGCACCGATGTCGGGAAAGGAACCGGAAATCCGGGCAGATCCGCGCTGGTCGACCGTGACTCCTTCAACCGCCGCTCCTCCCTCGATCGCGGGTGAGCCCGGTAGCGGCGGGCTGGTCGGTGTCGGGCCGCCGTAGTCACCGAGGGGGGCGATCCGCGGGTCGGAATCGCGCTGGTCACCGGCCGCAGCGGGATGGGCGGCATCGCCTTCGGGCGAATCATCGAGGAGGTTGTTGCCGAGCGAGACGATCGAGACGCCCGCCACTCCTCCGGTCACCGCGGTGATGTTTGAATCTCCGTTGTCGGTGAAGATGGTGTTTTGATACTCAAAGAGGATCGGTCCGGCGTCGGCGATGATCTCGATGCCCCCAAGGCTGTTTCCGCTGATGGTGACGTTGGTCAGCGACAGGCGATCGTTGCCACTCGTAATTTGACTGAAGAAACTGATCGCTCGTGTCTGGTTGTTGCTGATGGTGGTGTTGGTGATGGTCGCCCGGCTCTCCCTGACACGGATCGCACCGACCCCGGTGGTCAGGTTGTCGACGATGGCGCATCCATTGATGTCGAGGGTGCCGAAGTGGATCACGATGGTGCTCCCGCTGTTTGCTTGAGAGCTGTTGTTTCTCATCACCACGCGGTTCAGGGTGACGGCTCCTCCATTGGAGAAGAACGCCCCTCCCCCTCTCTCGTCATCCTCATTTGAGTTCCCATCGGCCAGGGTGAGGTCGCTGATGCTGATGAGTCCCTGCCCGTCTCCCACCTCCGCGAAAATGCGGCTCGCACCACCTCCGCTGATGGTCAGGACATCTGCACCGGGACCGGCGATCGTCATTGAGCTCGATATTTCAAGCTGCCCCCCGGTCAAGGTGATCGTCGACCCGGAGAGGGAAGGGTCGAAGGAAATGACATCCGCGCCGGTCTCGTTGGCGAGACCGATCGCTTCGCGGAGGGAAAGGTTGCCCGGAGAAAAGTCACCATCGTCGATATCGCTTGCCGTATCGACCACGAGGTGGACGGCCTCGATGGAGGAGACACGCCTGAAATCCGAGCCGGCCGCCAGAAAGACATCCCCGGTGAAGGTGCTGTTGGAGAGGGCCGGGTTGAAGGCCGGGTTGCCCGCAAAGGTGACGGATTGGGGTGGGATGATGACGGTATCGCCCCTCGTTGAAGGAATGTGGTTAGAAAATGAGAAAAGCGGGTCGTTCGCGCTGACGCTGAATGATCTGAGATGGTGGTTGTCAACCAGGAGGTTGATTCCGGCGGTGCCGGAAGTCTGGCTTTCCCCGGAGATGACCGTGAATTCCAGCGCTTGGTCGGCGGGGCTTGTAATCGTGGCGGTTCGTGTACCGTCCGTCGTCACCCATTCGTTGAAGACGAGAAATGCGGGATTGGTAGTGCCCGTCATTTCAAGAGTGATGGGGGCATTGATGGAGAGGGTGAAGGTGCCCGTGGCATCGGTGACATCACCGGTAATGGTAATATCGGCGGGGGCGGTGGCTAGGGCCGCGAGGCTGGCGCCGAGCGCGAGGAAGCTGCGTTTCATATGATGGCTTGGGTTGATCGTGGGTGCGGACCGGTGCCCCTCTTATTTTTCCGGGAAGCTCCGTGAACCAGGGTGAAGGCCGCGGGGTGAATCGCGGCGGCGCATCGTCCTTGCCGACCGTGGTAGCGAGCGTGGTAAAAACCGTGGAATCGGTCCGTCGGAGCGGAATGTCCGGCACCCGGACCCCGATCACGGCCGGGCGGTGCACTCGCGCACCGCCCGCCACGTCATTCGCCAGCCTGTCACCGGGGTCCGCCCCCCTTGATGGACCGGTTCCCCGCTGTTGGATCCGTTCGCTACTCGCTCTCTTCCAGGCGGTAGAAGGCCCGGCCACCCGCGGGCGGACTGGTGTCGGAGAAGGTCGCCACCGTCTCTCCCGGAGATTGGGTGTCCACCACCACGTCGAAGACCTCCAGATTCAGGCCGCGCCGGAGTTGATAGGTCGTGGAAGGGTCGAGGTTCCTGAAGGTAATGTCCACCCGCGTGACCACGCCTCCGACAACTGTCGGCTCGATCCTTTCCAAACGGATCCCCGGCGGAAAGCTGGCGGCATCGGTGGGATCGGTGCCGGCCTTGAACTCTGCCGCGTCGCTCACGCCGTCGTTGTCAAAGTCGGTGGCCGTCGCGGCGAGGAGGCCGGCGACGCCCTCGAAACCGAACACCGCGTCGGCCGGGTCGAAGTCGATGATGAACTGCTCGAAGTAGTCCGGCAGGCCGTCGGCGTCGGTGTCGCCGAGGGCATTGGAGACGACGAGGGTGCCGCCGGCGTCGAGGTAGTTGGGGCCGAGGGCCGAAACGTGACCGGGGAAATAGATACCGGGCGGCACCGGGCCGTTGACCGGATCAACGAGCCGGCCGACCCGGAAGGCGAGGAGCTGGTCCACGCGAAGCTGCGAGGCGCCGAGCAGGGTGACGCCGGCGCCGCCGCGGAAGAGGACGTCGGTGTCGAAGTCGAGCACCAGGCTCTTGGCGACCGTGATCGTGCCGGTGTAGCCATCCTCATCGACGGCGGTGAAGGCCACGGGACGGCCGGCGAGCGTGCGGTCGCCATCGATCTCGATCAACAGATCGCCGGGACCGGTGAGGCGGGCGTCGATCGTCGCCCGGCCCATCGCCGGAGAGTTCGCGATGCTCGCGCCGGGCGCGGCGGTGACGACGAAGTCGTTCACGTCGAAGGTGACCGAGTTGGGGCGGTTGTTGGCGTTCGGACCGAAGAGGAGCGAGCCGCCGTCGAGGATCAGATCTCCGGCGCCCGCGCGGATGGAGGCGGTCTCGCCGTCCTGCTGCTTGACCAGGAGACTGGTCCCGCCGGGCACGGTAAGCGAACGGCCCGTGAAATCGGCGGTTCCGCCGTCGATTGTGCCCTGCGGTGAGGTGCGCATGATCGTGTTGCCGACGGGAGCGAGCAGATAGTCGTTGGCCGGCGAGGGCACCTGGTCGTTGTCCCACACTGCGGGGGTGAGCCAGCTGTTGTTGGCCGCGTCCATGACCACGGGAAAATTCGCCTCGACCGCCCCGATGTCCACGCGGCCGTCGCGGATGCGGGGAAAACCCGCGCCGCGCTGGTCGTTCTCCAAGCCGGCCGGGAGGGCACCGTCGAGGCCCGCGTCGATGGCCGGGCTGTTGGGGAGCAGGGCGACGGTCGGCGTGGGGCCGCCGTTGCCGGCGAGCAGCGGGAGGGGGGAACCGCTGCCGCCGGCGGTCGTGGCCAACAAGGTCGCAAGCGACGAGCCGGTGTTGGCAAAGGAGCGGTCGGTGCCGTTGCGGAAGCCCGAGCTGCCGGAGGTGGTGCCGATGAAATTGACCCCGCCGGAGGTGAAGCCGCCGTCGATGTCGGGACCGGCACCGGCGGCGGTGTTGCCGGCGACGATCGAGTTGACGAGGTCGAGCTGGCTGCCGTTCGCGTTGAGAAAGCCGCCGCCATCGCGGACCGTCGTGCGATTGCCCGCGATGGTGCAGGAGGTGAAGCGCGAGCGCTGGAGGCTCGCCGCGATCGGGCCGGCGTGAAAGAGGCCGCCGCCGTCGCGCCCCGCGGTGTTTCCGACCACCGTGCAGTTCGTCATGATGAGGGGCTTGAGGCTGTTGGAGAAGATGGCGTTGCCGAGGAAGACGATCCCCCCGCCGGAACCGCTCGTTGCGGTGACGGTGTTGTTCGCGACCGTGGTCGCGCTCATGCGGAGGGTGATGCCGTTGGTGCTGATGCCGCCGGCGGCGCTGGTGGCGGTGTTGCCGGAGATCGTGCTCGTGGCGATGGTGGCGAGGCCGCCGTTGTCGAGGCCGAAGGTGCCGACGAAGAGGCCGCCGCCGTGGCCGCCGGTGAAGTTGTCCGAGACGGTGGAGGCGCTCATGGCGAAGACCAGGGTGGCGGAGTTGAAGTTGGCCTCGGTCTCGAAATAGACGGCGCCGCCGGAACTCGTCGTGCTCGCCGCGCGGTTGCCCGAGAGGGTGCAGCCGGTGAGGATGAGGCGGCTGCCCGGCGCGCTGAAAATCCCGCCGCCGTTCGCGCCCGAGCCGACCGCACGACCGTCGAGGAGGCGGCAATTTTCGAGGGTCAGGTGCTCGTGGTTGTGGATATTGCCGCCCGCGTCGTCGCCGGAGGCGACACCGTTTTGCAGCGTGAGGCCGCGCAGCACGACCTCGAGGAGGTTGTCGGCGTTTTCGTCGTCGATGAGGAGGCAGCGGGTTTCGCCGGCGTCCTGCACGTCGTCGCCGTTTGAGCCGCCGTCGATGGTCAGGCCAGCCGGCAGGGCGGAGGCGTCGATGGTGACGCTGGTGCGCACCGCCAGCGGGCCGCGCGCGGCGTCGAGTTGGATCGTGCCGCCGTCCAGCGCGGGGTCGAAATGGATGCGGCCGAGCACGGCCAGGCCGAGAGCCTCGCGGAGGGAAAGGCCCGCGCCCGTCTCGACCGGCGTGTCGAGCTCATCGGCAAGCGTGGTGACCGTGAACACGGGCAAGGCGCCGCCCGTGCCGACGACGAGTGCGCCGCCGCCATCGACGTAATTCGCACCGAGCGCAGCAAGCGAGGTTCCGAGATAAGTGCCGTCGGGCACAGTGCCGTTGACCGGATCAGTGAGGCGGCCGCTGCCGAGACGGATGACCTGATCGACGCGGAGCTGGGCGCTGTCTTCCAGCTCGATGCTCCCGGCGGGAGACACGTCCGAACCGAAGTCGAGGACGATGCCGTCGCTCACGGAGATCGTGCCGGTGAGGGCGGTGTTGTTGACCTCGGTGAAGGTGACGACGTTGCCGGCCGGGAAGCTGTTGCGCTTGGCGAGAAGCCGGAGCCGGCCGGTGCCGCTCAGGATGCCGTCGAAGGTGATCCGGGTGGACGAGCTGGAGACCTCGATGAAGTGCCTGCCGCCGTCGAAGGTGAGCCGGTCCACATCGAACACCGGGGTGGAGCCGCCCTGGTTGGGGTCGAAGCGGATGGTGCCGCCGCTGAGCTTGAGATCGCCGTTGCCGTTGCGGATCGCGAGCGTCTCGGTGCCGCGCTGCTTCACGACGAGCGTGGTCAGTTCGCTCGCCTCGAGGCTGCTGCCGGTGAAGTTGGCGCTTCCGTTGGAGGTCGTGCCGGCGGGAGAGGTGAGCATCGTGCCTCGCACGCTGGTGGCACCGACGTTGGCGCGCAGGAAGTAGTCGTTGCTGGCCGAGGGCGCGGCGTCGTTTCCCCAGACGCTGGGCGTGAGCCAGCTCAGCCCGGCCTCGTCCATGAAGACGCTGGCGGCGGACGCGGGCTGGATCAGGGCAGGAAGGGCGAAGCCGATGACGGCGGACGCGTAAGGGTGGAGACGTTGAAACATGGTGGCACGCGGGGTGAATCGCGGGGTCCACCTTCCCTCCCGACCGTGGTAGCGAGCGTGGTAAAAACCGTGGAATCGCTCCGCCGGCGCGAGAATCCCGTCATCGCCGGGCGACGAACTCGCGCACCGCCTCGACAAAGACCTGCGACGCGGGCTCGCGCCCGAGCAGGAGGTGGCCGTCGGTTTCCAAGGCGAGGAACTCCGCGCCGGGGATCGAGGCCGCCAGCTCGTGGCCGACCTCGACCGGAATGCGGCGATCCCCCAGCGAGTGGATCACCAGGGTCCGCGCTTTCACTTCCGCGAGCCGATGGCGCACGTCGATATCGCCGAAGGCGGAGAGGAAGCGCACGGCGTTGTCCGGCGAGGTCGTCCGGCGCTGGAACTCGTTGAACCATGACAGCTCCTCTGCCGTCGCCGAAGGCATGAAGGTCGAGGAAAAGATCTGCCGGTAGGCTGGGTTGTCCTGCCCCCAGCCGGTCCTCGTGAGCGTCATCACCGCCTCGCGCTCGCGGGTCGTCTCCTCGCTGGCCCCAATGCGCCAGCCCGCGGGATAGCCGCCGAAGAGGATCAGGTGGGACACCCGCCCGGGATGCCTCGCCGCGTACTCGATCGACACCGCGGCCCCTTGGGAAATGCCCAGCAGGGCGAACTTCTCCAGCCCGCTGGCGTCCACCACCGCCTCCAGATCGGTGACGAAAGCATCCAACGAAAGGTCCGCCGCCTTCCAGTCGGAGAGGCCATTGCCCCGCTCGTCGTAGCGGACGAAGTGATGGTCCCGCGCCAGTTCGCGGAACAGCGGGCTCCAGATCGGCGCGTCCCAGTCGAGCTCGAGATGGCTCAGCCAGTTGGCCGCCTTGACGATGGGGGGCCCCTCGCCGATCGAGGCGAAGGCGAGGCGCACGCCGTCTTCCACGGTGCAAAACTGGATCCGCTGGCGCTGCTGGAGCTGGAGGGGCGAGTCCGGGCTTGGGGCGGGCCAGGGTGAAGCAGGATCGGTCGGGTCCGGCACGTTCCACGGCATTCCCGCCTGGTGGAACCGCTCCGCGCATTGCCGCACGGCCGCGTCGCGCTCCTCCTCCTGGCCCAGCTTGGCGAGCTGCGTGACCCAGTGGCTGGCCGCGTCGGTGGAAAACGGCTCGGTCTCCAACCACTGCCGGGTCCACGGCAGCGCTTCATGCGGCGGCAGGCCGGGGTGGCAGGACAGCCTCGAGAGAACCTTGGCTCGCAGGCGCTGGAGCTCGAGACGCTCGGCGACCAGCCATCGCTGGAAAATTTCGTGATCCTCGAGATCGATCCCGGCCAGAAGCGGTTCGGCCAGGCGCCGGCTGGCGGCCGCGAGTTCATCGACCGCCATGCCGTCGACCTCGACCGCCTCGCGCAAGCTCGCCAGGTCGATTTCCACCTCGCGGGTCTCGAGCGTCACCCGCTCCCGGTCCGCCACCAGACGCTTGCGCCCGGGCTCGTCCACCAGCGGCCGGATCTTGCTCAGCGCCCACCGCAGCGCGCCGCGCGGATCATCGGGCATCTCCCAAAAGATCTCGCAAAGCCGGTCGCGGCGATGCGGCCGCGCCGCCAGCGCCAGGAAAGCCAGCAATGCCCGGGTTTTTTTCGACGACGGCAGCGGCCGAACCTGTCCGCCATGGTTCACCCGCAGTTCTCCCAATACCTCTATCGAAACCGGCATCCGTCTGTTGGAGTGTTCAGCGTCACCCTTCCCCGGCAATTGTGGCGAAATGCGATCACTGGCTGATAGAACGCACATAAGAGGACAGGCATTTCCTCTTTTTCCATCCATGTGACTGAAGAGACAGGCAACTCATCCCTTCCGGATACGCGTCCGCAAGGGATTCGCCCCTCTCCTTTCCAATACGGCATTTCGAAATCCCGGGGATTTTCGCAGCAACTCCGCGCCTGCGGAATCCTGTCATTCCGCGGTGGTCAACAGCCGGAAGAAAAAGGAGGCGAGATCCGCCTCATGGGTCAACCGGATCGTACCGCCGGTTCCCACCCAGGGTTGGATCGTCTCCCAGGTGTCCGCGCTTTCGGATCCTTGCAATTCGTAGATGCTTCCCGCTGCCGAATCCCATTCCAGGATCATCTCGATCACCTCTTCGCTCGCGCCACCCTCCCGGAGCCGGGCCTTCCATTGCTCGTCGACTTCTTCCGGCGACAGCTGGCGATCGAACACGGCCACTTCATCCGTCGTCCCGACAAAGGACTGGCCGGCATCGAAGCCGTAGCCCGGAGCCACCAGATTGTCGAAGTCCTGTCCAAGCGCAAACACTCCGTTCGACTCGAGCGCAACGCCGTCGGAGACCGTGGACGAGGCGGCCGGACTCCCGTCCAGATAGAGCTCGAGAGTTCCGCCATCCTTGGTCCATGTGATCGCGAGCTGGTGAGGATCGCCATCCATCACCTCCAATGACGGGAAATCGAGGCGGGTCGCATTCAGGTAAACGACGAGATTTCCTCCATCGGTGAACAGACTGAACTCGTTGGGACTCGTTCCGGCTCCGTATCCGAACAAGCAGGCGTTGCCGCTGTTCGTTCCTTCGACCAGAAGGGAGATGCTGACGGAATCGGTGGGCATGGGGAAGGCATCGACCAGCATGCCGGACCGGGTGCTCGCGAACGGCGATCCAAGGGCCGCGTCGACGGAGTTCTCGCGCAGACCCGGGACATCCAGCAGCGCATGGGGACCATAGGTTCCATTCGCCGAAGGTCCGAGCGAGCCGAGGTTTCCAGCGATGCTCCCGGACGCTTCATTGAGCCGCCAGTAGGCGAGCGGCCCGTCATCGATGATTGCCCTGGAGTAGGCGGCCGAACCCCCGTTCCGGATTCTCAGGACCGGAGCATCCAGCAGGGGCGCGGTGGAAATCGCACCGACGGCGTCGATGTCGGCCCCGACCGTCTCGCCGCTTTGGTTTCCTTCGTCGGGGTCGTCCGTCAAACGGACGAAGCGGAACTGGTCGCCGGTGCCGAAGCCGTACTGGTCGATGTCAACGGACGAGGTGGAGCCGAACACCTTGCCGACGCTCGTCCACAGGATTCCATCCGTGCTGATTTCGACGAAGGTGTCCTCGATGTCGGGGCCGATCTCGAAGATGTGGAGGTCGGGATCGCTGTTCCCGCTCCCGGTGAGAAGGTTGTTGGTGAACTGGAGGGTGATGCTCCCGCCGCGACCGAGCGAGTAGCTACCCGTCGGGGACACGTAGTCCGGCGGCCCGGTCGTCCGGCTGGAGTCCACGTAGTTGGCCGCCGTCGCGGATGGACTCCCCGGGTCGTTGACATACGCCAGGTCCGCAAAGCTCAGCACGCCCTGGGGAAATTCGACGCCACCGATCATCTCGGAGAACGCGAGTGGGGCCATGGAAAGCCATCCGGCAAGGACAAGGCGAGGGACATTCATCGGCACGTTGGGAAGAGGAGTTTCGATCCGGGTATCCCGATCTTCGATGGGATGAGATCCAATGAGGGGTCGCGACCGGTTGGCGAAACTTACCGTTTCACGCGATCCATGACAATTCATGACCGGCCGGAAGGGCAATCGCTGCCACTTCTATCCGCTCATCGACCTGCGGGTAACAATGCGTCAGGCATCAATGGCGTGATAAAGGACAAGTCTATCCTGACACGCGCCATCCTCCCGCAGAGCTACAGGAAGACCTCTTGCCGGAGGTTGCGGAGATTGTGGAGCCGCTCGCCTTTCGAGGCGGGCCGCTCCAGTCCGCGCAGGGGCCTTGCACCGGTTTTCCGTCGGGGACCGAAGTGGTCGCGGGATGACTGGAAGATCGATTCCACGAACTCGCGGCTGCCGATCGCCCCGCCGTCGGTGAAGTAGCGAACCTTGCAGCGGTAGTAGTCGGATTCGGACAGCCGCCCGCCTTTCTCTAACACCTCAAGCGCCTTCCTTCTGGAGACCCGCCTCCGGTAGGTGGCGGCCTTGTCCTGCTTCGCGGCCTCCTCGAGCTGGCGGGCTTCGTTCTCCGGCACGCCGAACAGATGGCAGCGCCATCTCCGCAGTGCTTCGGCGGGCTTGGGGATCCGCTCGGCCGGCAGCATCCCGCCGTGGGGATCGACCGCCGCCAGCCAGGCAATCGCCTGCCGCGCCTGCTTCCCGCCTGCCACCGCTTCGGCGTAGCCGCACCAGCGGTAGTCCTTCGGATCATCGCAAATCTTCGCCCGCACCGGATTGAGGTCGATGTAGGCGGCCATCGCTCGCAGGGCATTGCCGCGGCCCTCGATGAGCACGGAACGGTAGCGGTCCTCCCACAAGGTTCCGCGGCGTGCGTGCTTGCTGTTGAACCATTGGGAAAAGCGCTGCTTGAGCACCTTCATGTAGGTGCTGACGTCCCACATCCGCGAGAACCAGCGTTCCCGCAGCGCCTCCGCCTCGTCCTGTGCTCCCATCGAGCGGAGGTGGCCAAGTTCCCACTCCAGCTTCCCGCCGATCTTGTCCCCGAGGCAGGACCGCACCTTGGCCACCAAGGCGGTGTCGTCCGGCAATTCGCTATCCGCCGGTCGCTGCGGGACTTCCACCAGGATGTGGAAGTGGTTCGACATCATGCAGTAGGCCAGCACCCGCAGCCCGTAGAGCCGCTCGTAGGTGCGCATGAACTCCACGAGTTTGTCCTTTTGATGACGGCCCCCGCCGTCACCCTTCGGGGCGTCCTTCGGACGCTCTATCTCGCTCCGCTCGGTTCCTCCTCCCCGAGCACGAACCTGCGGTCCACCACCCGCGACACGCAGTGGTAGTAGGCGACGGGATGGGAGGCAGGAGCCTTCAGGCGGGGCCGGCGCATGGGAAGAGGATGGCGGGATCAGGGGCGGAGGGCGAGATTTTTCTCATAAAGGGACAGGCATTTTATCTGGAGGAGGATGGCGGGATCAGGGGCAGACGGCGAGGTTTTTCTCATAAAGGGACAGGCATTTTCTCGCACGGGCATTTTCTCGCACGTCCTTCGCACCCATCGCGCGGAGGTGGCCAAGTTCCCACTCCAGCTTTCCGCCGATCTTGTCCCCGAGGCAGGACCGCACCTTGGCCACCAAGGCGGTGTCGTCCGGCAGTTCGCTATCCGCCGGTCGCTGCGGGACTTCCACCAGGATGTGGAAGTGGTTCGACATCATGCAGTAGGCCAGCACCCGAAGCCCGTAGAGCCGCTCGTAGGTGCGCATGAACTCCACCAGTTTGTCCTTTTGATGACGGCCCCCGCCGTCACCCTTCGGGGAGTCCTTCGGACGCTCTATCTCGCTCCGCTCGGTTCTTCCTCCCCCAGCACGAACCTGCGGTCCACCACCCGCGACACGCAGTGGTAGTAGGCGACGGGATGGGAGGCAGGAGCCTTCAGGCGGGGCCGGCGCATGGGAGGAGGATGGCGGGATCAGGGGAAAACGGCGAGGTTTTTCTCATAAAGGGACAGGCATTTTATCGGCTTTGCGTAACCACCAGAGGTATCATACCTCTCACAAATCTGATTCCCTTGGCACAACGGGGTAGCTGCGGCGCTTACACTACAACCATGCCCGGCCGCACCAGGCCCTCGGCTACCAGACACCGAACCAACGAAACCAAGAGCTATGCAAATCCGCAGCCTGAATAAGAACAAAGGCTGTCCAACTTCCGGGGGGAGCACTACACCATCGCGCGGAGGTGGCCAAGTTCCCACTCCAGCTTCCCGAGACTTTATATCTTCGTCTCCAGCAGCTTTGATCTAATCTCACCTATCCGTTTTGCTATCTTTATGTATTTCTCAGGCCGAAAATCGATATTATCAGACTCAAAATCACCACCTGTGGCCGCATCCACGAGATCAACCATCAATAATTGAAATTCCGACGACTTTCTCTTTTGATATTTTGAGCTAAAGCATCTTATATCTCGATCCACCGCTTGCAATGCACCTTTGATCTTTTGAGCGAGAATCTGATTCCTTCTATATGAGCTCTGATCCGAAGAATCAAAAGACCAATATTCAAGTAGATCACTAGCCAAAATCTTCAAATCTTCACAGATTCGATCTGCAAATGCGGCAGCATTTGCTCTTCGAATAAAAAAGCGATTAACCCCGAAGGCACCAAGGATAACGGCAAGAAGGGCGGGCGACACATGATAGAGCCACTTTCCAATCCTTCCCGAAAGGGCAAGTGAATCTTCACTCTCGGCTACCGTGCCCAAAAAGACGAAAAGAAGATAAATCATTAAACATCTCCGTTTTTCGAAGCGTCCGAAATGTACTTCGTGATGAGCATTTCGTAGATCTTAAAATCTTCGTCGTGACAAACAATTTTGAGTTTTTCCCGTAGGTCGGAAATCTTGAAACCCTCCTTTCGGATCAGCCCACCAAAAGCCTCTTCCAAGAATGAGGATCCATACCCTTCTACGTCATCGATCACTACCTCAACCCTTTCGGCCTCTCGGAGGGCTGGAACCAAGAATCGCTTCCGAAAATTCTCTCCACAGCTCTCGCCATCGGAAGGATACCTACCAATCGGAGTCGGAGAAAAATCCCCCCCTATGCAAATTCTTTTCATTCAGAGAGTTACGGACCATTCAATAAGCGTCCCTCCGATCGAGGTTCGGAAGTCTTCCGGCCGAAAGGAACTGCTTTTCACCTGGTTGTCAACCACTTCGAACACCTCCTCGTATACTCCTTTGATGCTGTAGATTCGAATGCGCCCACGTGAGTGGGCTCGGGCAAATCGGACAAGGTTCTGCAGTCCATGACCACGCTCAGCTTTCTTCGTCGAGGTGCGACCCAGCTCCATTGCAGCTTCAATTTTTTGCGAATCTCCCCATCCGAAGAAAAATGTTCGGATTTTCTCGAACAAATCATGTGCTGGCAGAGTTCGAGGGATTCCGACACCTTTATCATAAAAAGTAACTTTTAGCTCTTTATTCTCCCGATTGAATGAAGCCGAAACCCACCAATACTTTCGCCTATCATCATTTACCTCGTTATAAGCATGGTGACAAACGTTGGTTATCGCCTCAGAAAGACCCTCAAAAAGCTCTGGGCGCTTAATCCGAATTCCCACTATTTCTTCGATGCGCTTTCGGAGCTCTACAGCAATCGAGCCGGGATCAGCTTCACCAACCTGCCCTCGCGAGAACTTTAGGTATTCGATTTTACTTGTTGGGAGTTCAACCTTTGGTTGCGGAAGACCCAGAAGATCGAAAAACCCCATTTGATAGAAAAGCACCAAAATACGTTCGTCCCAACTCGGAAGGTCCGCCTTCAGCTTCCCTTTAACTCGAATATTCCATTGGTCTACAGTTGACGCCAAAACAAGCGCAGCCGAAGTCGACATCTTCTTCAGGCGGCTGAAATCAATCGTCCGAATTCTTACTCCATTCTCAACCGCTCGTCGGAGTATCCTGAGATTGCTCGCTGTTTCATCGTAGTCCGCCTCGAAATTCAAGTGTGCAGGCAGCACCACAGAAATAGAATTATCGCTCGGACGATATACTGCCGAGCGCCTATTATTCCGATCAAACCCTAATAGGTGGGATTTTCTGTGCAGCCGCCTCTGCCAGGCGCCTCTTCTTCTTTGCCTGTGCTGTAAGAGTCGAACTCGTCTTTTGAGATGCCAACGGCGCTTTGCTTCGCGTCGGCGGGTGTTGCCCGACTGCTTCATTTCGATGCGGCAGCTGAAGAAAAATCCCTAAACTTGGCAACTTCCGATGCTGGGCTCTTTGGGCCCGCCACTGAGACTCTGATGCACTACCAATACTCTGAATAAGTTTCGCCCAATACAAGCGTCCTTCTTTTATTCGGTCGGATGCACTTGGAACAAAGCACCCGTTAAGCGATTCCTTCCGCTCTTCTGGCAAGTGCCTAAGCACCCCTCGTCGACTTCGTCATTCACTATCTAGACTAATTCGCGAAGCTACGAACCCGACATGGTTTAGCAACTGTCAATCCAGCTGAGGATTTTTTGCGTCACTCGGCGATCTCTCGAGTTTAATTAATTCCGTCTGGTAGATAGGCTCTGGGGATCTGGATTTCCTGGGAGAAAGTGAAAACGACGGCCCGTGGGGGGCCGCCGCATCAAGATTTAATCACTGACAAGCTTCACACGTCCCACCGTTCAGCATCGCGTCAATCGAGCACGCGTTCTTCTCCGCCTCAGAGTATTCCCGCTTCGCTCCGGCCATGCCGCCGCGGACTTCCTTCTTCACCGAGATCGTCGCCTTCTCGATGTTACTAGCCTGCAGTGTGCGCAGGTAGTAGGTCGTCTTGAGGCCCTTGTCCCAGGCGCGGCGATACATGTGCGACAGGGTCTTCATGTCCGGCTGGGCGAGGAAGAGGTTCACGCTTTGGCTCTGGTCGATCCACTTCTGGCGCCGGGCGGCGGCGTCGACGATGAACTCGTAGCCGACGCCGAAGACGGTCTTGTGCTTCTGCTTGATCGCCTCGGGGATGTCGTCGATGGCGTCGAGCTCGCCGTCGAAGTACTTGAGCTGGTCGAGCATCTCCTGGTTCCACAGGCCTTCCTTCTTGAGGTCATTGACGAGGGTGCCGTTGAGGACGATGAAGTCGCCGCTCAGGTTGCTCTTCACATACAGGTTCTTGTAGTTCGGCTCGATGCACGGGGTGGTGCCCATGATGTTCGAGATCGTGGCGGTGGGGGCGATGGCGAGCACGTTGGAGTTGCGCATGCCGTGCTTGGCGATCTTCTCGCGCACCACGCTCCAGTCCATCTTGCCGCCGCGCGGGACGTCGAGCTTCTTGCCGCGCTCGTCCTCGAGCAGGTCGAGGGTGTCCTGCGGGAGCAGGCCGCGGTCCCACTTGGAGCCCTTGTAGGAGGAGTAGGTGCCGCGCTCGGCCGCGAGATCGCTGGAGGCATTGTAGGCGTAGTAGGCGATGGCCTCCATGAACTCGTCGTTGAACTCGACGGCGGCGTCGCTGGCGAAGGACAGGCCGCGCTTGTAGAGGGCGTGCTGCAGGCCCATGACGCCCATGCCGATCGGCCGGTGGCGCGAGTTGGCGGTGGCGGCGGCCTGGGTGGGGTAGAAGTTGATGTCGATGACGTTGTCGAGCGCGCGGATGGCGACGGTGATCGTCTCCTTGAGCATCTCGTGGTCGAGGGCGCCGTCGTGGGTGACGTGGGTGTCGAGCACGACCGAGCCGAGGTTGCAGACCGCGGTCTCCTCGTCGGAGGTGTTG
This sequence comes from Neoluteolibacter marinus, assembly GCF_014904755.1. Classification (GTDB taxonomy): domain Bacteria; phylum Verrucomicrobiota; class Verrucomicrobiia; order Verrucomicrobiales; family Akkermansiaceae; genus Haloferula; species Haloferula marina. The sequence goes on along the minus strand of NZ_JACZFQ010000086.1, from coordinate 14,709 downwards.
AGGGTGATCTCGGTGCAGAGGTTCGACGAGTGGATGACGCCGGCGTGGTCCTGCGGCGAGCGGACGTTGCAGGGATCCTTGAAGGTGATCCAGGGGTGGCCGGTCTCGAAGAGCATCTTGAGCATGCCCTTCCAGAGGTCGATGGCGGGCATCTGGCGGGACCAGATCTTGCCCTCGGCGGCCATGGCCTCGTACTCGGTGTAGCGCTGCTCGAAGGCCTTGCCGTAGAGGTCGTGGAGGTCGGGCACCTCGTTGGCGCGGAAGAGGGTCCAGACGCCGCGGTCTTCCATGCGCTTCATGAACAGGTCGGGGATCCAGTTGGCCGTGTTCATGTCGTGGCAGCGGCGGCGGTCGTCGCCGGTGTTCTTGCGCAGCTCGAGGAAGTCCTCGATGTCATTGTGCCAGGTCTCGAGGTAGGCGCAGCCGGAGCCGCGGCGCTTGCCGCCCTGGTTGACGGCGACGAGCTGGTCGTTGTGGAGCTTGAGGAAGGGGATGATGCCCTGCGACTCGCCATTGGTGCCCTGGATGTAGCCGCCGGTGCCGCGGACGGAGGTCCAGGAGCCGCCGAGGCCGCCGGCCCACTTGCTGAGGAAGGCGTTTTCGGCGATGCCGCGGATCATGATGCTCTCGATGGAGTCGTCGACCTTGTAGAGGTAGCAGGAGGAGAGCTGGCTGTGGAGGGTGCCGGAGTTGAAGAGCGTCGGCGTGGACGAGCAGAAGCGGCGGCCCTTGTAGAGGTTGTAGAGGCGGATGACCCAGCCCTCGGCATCGGACTGCTCCTTCTTGAAGAGGCCCATGGCGACGCGCATCCAGAAGAACTGGGGCGTCTCGAGGCGGCGCGGGCGGGCGCCGGTCTTGTCGACGATGAGGTAGCGGTCGTAGAGGGTCTGGATGCCGAGGTAGTCGAAGTCGAGGTCAGCGGTGGGGTCGAAGGCCTCGGCGAGGCGGTCGAGGTCGTAGGTCTCGAGCAGCTCGGGGTGGAGCCGCTTGATGGCGACGCCGTGCTTGAGGTACTGCTTGAAGGCGGCCTGGTGGGCGGCCTTGAGCTTCTCGATGCCGTCCTTCTGGATGCTCCAGCCGAGGACTTCCTCGTAGATGTAGGAGAGCAGGATGCGGCCGGCGAACTTGGCGAAGTCGGCGTCCTTTTCGATCAGCGACTTGGCATTGAGGATGATGGTGTTCTTGAGGTCCTTTTCCTTGATCTCGGCGCCGATGGAGCGGCGCAGCTCGCGTTCGATCTCGGCCTCGCCGAGGCAGAGGTCGAGGCCGATGGAGGCGAAGGCGATGCGCTTCTTGAGCTCGATGCCGTCCCAGAGCTTGGTCTCGCCGTCGTCGGTGATGACGGTGATGAAGAGGTCCTGGGCGGACTCGTCGGGGGTGAGTTCCTCGTTGATGCGGAGGCGCGAGCGCTCGTCGCGGTAGCGGATGTAGTGGGCGGCGGCCTTGAAGTGGCCCTGGCGCATGAGTTCCTCCTGGACCATGTCCTGGACGTCCTCGATGTGGACGAAGGACTGGTCGCCGCGGCGGACCAGCTCGGTGACGGCGTGGGCGACCTCGGCGGCGGGCTCGGGGTTCTCGTGGATGGTGAGGAAGGCCTTGCGGACGGCGATCTCGATCTTGGTCTCGCTCCACGGCACGACGTTGCCATTGCGGCGGATCAGGCGGACCGGCAGGGCGTGGGGCTGGGTGCCGACGGCGATCGAGCCGCCCTGCTCCATCGAGCGGCGGAAGGCGAGGGACTTGGCGACGTCGTAGGCGTCGTTCTCGAGCAGGGCCTTTTCGATGAGCAGGTAGAGGTCGGCCTCGGACAGGCGCAGGCGGCCGCCCTCGTCGAGCGACTTGGTCAGCGAGTTGGCGACGGCGTGGGCGACGTCGGAGACGAACTTGCGGTTTTCCTCGGTGAAGATGGCGTCTTCCTTCTCCTTGCGGGCGATGAGGAGGTCGGTGAGCGAGTGGCCGATGGCGTCGGCGACGTCATCGAGGGAAAAGTGGGATTCCTGGTTGCCGCGGAGCACGACGATGTCGGCGATCGGCTGGCGGCGCTCCGATGGCAGCACCCCGCGCCAGTCGAAACTTCGGCCCCGGTCCCCGGTGGTCGGCTCGCCCGCGGCCTGGGCGAAGCGGTCGGTGATGACTTGCTTGAGGAGGAGGTCTTCGTCGAGGGTCAGGTTGGAGTACATGGTGTGCGTGGGGTGGGGCGTTTTTTCGGAGGCGGGGACTGGTCGGAGGCGGAAAATTGCGCCGGAGGCGCGGTGGCGAGTGGAAAGTAAAAAGTAGAAAGTGGTGGGTTGGGCGGAGAGTGAGAAGCGGGGGGGCGGTCAGGGGTGGTCCTTGAGGCGGCGCTTGAGGGACTTGATCAGGCCGCCGAGCATGCGGGAGATCTCGCGGGTCTCGGTGATCATTTCGCGGGAGCCCTGCACCGGTGGCGCGCCAAGTCGTTGGCGGAGGCGTTCGGCGACGTAGAGCTGGGTGCGGAGTTCGCCGCAGGAGCCTTTGCTGTAACGGAGGAAATTGATGAACTCGGCGGTATTCTCGCGCTCGGATCCTTCGGCGATGTTGGACGGAATGGAAAGTGATGAGCGCTCCATCTGGCCGCGGAGCGCGAAGTCCTTGGAGTCCGCAAGGGCGACATGCACCTCGACCGCGAGCTGGCAGCCGCGCTTCCAGACATCCAGGTCTTCGAAACTCTCGATCTCGCTCATCAGGAACGCTTTTTACTTTCTACTTTTCACTCGCCACTCCCCGGCTCCGCCGGGGCTTACAGGTCGTCGTCGTCGACGTCGCCGAGGGCGGAGGCTTTCTGGTATTCGGTGACGCGTCCTTCGAAGAAGTTCTGCTCCTTCTTGATGTCCATCATCTCGGCCAGCCAGGGGAAGGGGTTGGAGACGTCCTCGCGGAGCGGCTTGAGGCCGCAGGACTCGAGGCGGCGGTTGGCGATGTAGTCGATGTAGATCTCGAATTCCTCGGCGTTGAGGCCGATGCCGGCGACCGGCAGGCAGTCGCGGATGAACTCCTTCTCGAGGCGGATGCCCTCGGCCATGGTCTGGCGGAGGTCCTCGCGGAACTCGTCGGTCCAGATGTCGGGGTTCTCGTCGATGAGGTCCATGAGCAGGTTGCGGAAGACCTCGATGTGGTTGGACTCGTCGCGCAGGGTGTAGCGGAACATCTGGCCGATGCCCGGGAACTTGTTCTGCCGGTAGAGCGAGAGGATCATGCCGAACAGGCCGTAGAACTGGGTGCCCTCCATGACCTGGCCGAACATGAAGATGTTCTTGGCGAGGGCCTGCTTGTTCTCGGTGACGGTGAGGTCGATGTCGCGGCGCAGGGCCTTGCTGTTGGAGGTGACGAAGTGATTCTTGGCGGTGATGGTCGGGACGTCCTCGAACATCGCCTCGCACTCGTGCGGGTTGAGGCCGATCGAGCTCAACATGTAGACCAGCGAGTCGGCGTGGATGTTTTCCTCGTGGGCGTGGCGGCCAAGCACGAGCTTGAGCTCGGGGGCGGTGACGACCTCGCGGACGACGTGGAGGATGTTGTCCCCGACGATGCCCTCGGCGGCGGAGAAGTAGCCGATGCCCATCTTGATGATCCAGCGCTCGACGTCGGAGATCTCATCGGAGCGCCACTGCTCGACGTCCTTCTGCATCGGGATGTCCTCGGGCTCCCAATGGTTGTTCTTCATCGTCTTGTACAGGTCGTACGCCCACTGGTACTTCAGCGGGAGGATGTTGAAGAACATGGTGTCCTTGCCGTTGATGACCCGTTTGGCGTTGAAGGCCTGTTCGGCCTTTTCTTTGTCGAGGATGAAGGTGCGGGGACCGACGGTGATCGTGGTGGTGGCGGACATGGACAGGGAGGCGACTTCGGGTGAATTCTTGCTGTTTGAAAGGCTGCTGGAGGCAGCCTGGCGCCGCGGGCGCAGCGTCAGGGAGGCTGCCGGAATCCAAAGCAGGGCTCAAGCCGATTCTGCTCATATAGTATCCACAAATTATTCACACTACTACATGTGGTGGTATTGAAATTCGTGCGCAAACTTGACAATCCTCAACGCTGTCGTAAGGGCTTGAAAGATGTGGGGATTCGGCGACGTGCCCGAATCCGGGGGTGGCGCGTCTAGGGGCGCGAAAAACTACGCAGCGATTTTGCCGCTCTCGGGGCTCACCAAAGTTTTAAAATGTTAGATCCGGGAAGGCGCCCGAATCGCGGGCGCGGGCCGATCCGGGGGACCGCGATGCCCGTCCCTGGCAGGCGAAAGCCCGTGGAACGGGCGATCTGGCGATCGAAAAAAGTCCGCATCTTCAAACGATCCGAGCGCGCGTGGGCGGGATGGAATGCACAGCTGGATCCTCTCGAGGGGACTCCCCTCCCGTCCCGGGTCCATCGATTGCCCCTCCGGCCGGCCGGCCTCCGCGCCCCCATGAAACGAAACAGCCCCCGGAGTGAACTCCGGAGGCTGCTCGAAAAAGAAGTGGCGAACGGTTAGCGGCGGCGGCGAAGAGCCAGGCTGAGCATTCCAAGCGCGCCGAGGAACATCGACGAAGGCTCGGGGACGACGGAGACCAACTGGATGCCATTCAGCGCACCATAACGGGATCCACCACCCGAACCATTGTCTGCGAAGTCATCGACGGGATTAGGGGAAGCTCCACCGGGAACGACATTGGCAAAATCGAAGCTGATAACGCCGCCCAGAGAACCGCCCCCGTCCACCGCGACCACTGTGAATTTCACATACTCACCTTGATTTAACAGTGAAGTGCTTTCCTCAAAGAGGCCATTCCCCCCGACAACTCCATCCCATCCCGTCTGCTTGGATGTTCCGTTGACCGTAAAAAGGCTATTCTGCCCTCGGTTGGTACCGCCCGACGGAGCCATGTACTGCCCTTGACCGAACAAGTAGAGGTCGTAAGTGCCACCTACCACGAGTCCCGAAAACTGACCAGTGACGCTGACTGGCGAGGTCGATGAGCCGGAATCGATTCGCAAATAGTCCCGCATCAGCCCGATGCCAGCCGCGAGATCGCCATTTCCGCTCGTCTGATTCTCATTGGCTACCCCTGAAATACTGAACTCGATCCCGGTGGAATTGCCCGCGGAATCGTTCAAGTCCAAAGAACTCGCTGTGCCGGCCACCGAGGCCATGTAGTTCCACATGGCAGACGAATTCTCTGGATCAGGCGCGGCCGCGAGACCGGTGAAACTCTCGGATGTTCCGAAGTCAATGTTCACCACTGTCGCCGAAGCGACGCTGCTCAATGCGGCAGCAAGAGATAGAAGAGGGAGGGGTAACTTCATAAAACTTCGGCGCAAGGGATCGGCGGTTAATTACCGGTTCAAAAATATAATGGCAAGGTGCAAATCCCGTCGCCCGGCTCGCCGGGCAGGTCCCGCGGACCCTTTCCGAAGCCGAAGGGTCGTCCTGAACCGTCTTGATCCATCAAGCTCCAAGGCGGCCGGACCCGGTCCAGACCCGGCCTATGCCCTCCCCCATGCCCTTGGAGGCCCCCGGGATCGAGATGCCCCCTGCTCCCGGAGTTCGCCGGTCCAGTCAGGGGGTCTGCCACCGGTAGAACGCAGCGCCCTCCGGCGGATCGTCGTCGATGAACTGGACCTCACCGGTCTCGCCCCCACCCAGGGTGCCGATCAATGTCCAGTCGACCAGATTGACCGAGCGCTCGACCTGGTACTGGAAACCCGCCACGCCCGCGAAGCTGATTCGCATCGTGCCGTCCGGCAGCCTGGTTACCGAGGGCACCTGACCGCCGAGGCCATCGGACTCCAATACGTTGATTCTCAACAAGGCACTGACAAAACCACCCCGTCCATCTTGCACTGTCAGGTCGAAGGAGTCGCTGCCAAGGAAATCGATCGACGGGGTGTAAACCAAGAACCCGGGCTCGAAGGTAACATAGCCACCGGCCGTGGTTCCACCTTCCCCGCTGGCCAGCGACAGGGGGTCGCCGTCCAGGTCCGAGGCTTCGGCAAGAATCTGGGACACCGGCACGCGTGCCGTGGTGTTCACCGGGGTCGCCAGCAGGAAGCCGGAAAACTCGGGATCGTTGTTGCCGGCATGGCTGATCACCAGCGACGGACGCCCGGCCCCGGTGGAGTTTTCTTTCGAGGCGAAGGCGACCTCCGCTGCGCCGGGATCGGCCTCGAGGATGAAACCGTAGCTGCCCGGAGCGGTGACATGGCCGGAAAGATCGAAGGAAATCACGGACCCGGCTTGGACCTCGCCCGAAAAAACCGCGACTTGGGCCCCTTTGGACGGGGCGTTGGTGCCATCAAGGGTGGTCTCCGTCCACGGCGTCGCGGCCGCCTCGTAGAGCCGCAAGGCCACGGTGCCGGAGTCCACGGATGCCCCTTCGGTGAGAAACAGTTCCGCCCCGGTGACCGGAGCCCCGGGATCCGGGACGTCGAACTTCAGGTAGGCGGTTTTCTCCCCGCCGCCGACTTTGAGCAAGGTGCCGTTGTCGTTGGCACCCGCATCGAGGAACGCGTCGTGCAGCGGAAGATACCCGACGAACTGGTCCGGCTCCGGCAGCCGGATGTTCACCACCACGTCGTCCGCGGCGCTGAGATCACTGTCATTTGCAGCCAAGCGGAGAACGTATTCCCCGTCCGCGGTGAACGTGGCGGTGGTGACAGACGCCGCGGTGCTGGAAAAGCTCACTTCCGCCGGACCGCTGACCTGGGACCAACTACGGGTGAGCGCGAACTCTTCGGGCAAGCCGTCGTCGGCCACCGAGCCGTTGAGGTCCACGGCGACGCTGGAATCGATCAGGAACGCCGACTTGTCGGGACCGGCGTCGACCACCGGCGGGCTGTTGGTTGCACTGCCACCGCTGGTCGACTCGACCAGCACGATCCAGTCATCGGTCTCGCTGTCCGGAGGGTCGCCGAGGGGGACGACCGCGCCCCCGGTCAGCATCGGCCCGGTGACCGGAGTGGCTCCGGTGCGGGGATTGAACCACAGCGAGGTGAAGGTCCCGCTGGCCGCGGTGAGGTCCAGGGTATGGTTGCCGCCGTCGTGGAGCTGGATCAGGTAGGTGTCGCCAATTTTCGCCAGGCAGCGGTTGGAGTCCGCGTCTTCGTCCGACCCGTCGCCGCTGACCAAGTCCTGCTGGTATTTCATCAGCTGGAAGGGGAAATCGTGGTCCTCGAAGAACTCGAGGGCGTATCGACAGAAGTCCCAGAACCGGTCACGGCTGCGGAAGTCGTTGCAGGTCAGGTCGGAATTCGGAAAGTTGTAGCCGAAGTAGAATTCGCAGCCGGCGCCTCCGGCCATGATGTTGCCCCAGATCGCATTCTTGCGGGCATCGATGTGGCTGTTCGCCGGCTCGTCGTCCGGCTGCAAGCTGGTCGATGAATTGCCCGGCTCATCCGCCGCCACCACCCAGGGCTTGTTGTATTCCGTCGAGCGTTTCACGTAGCGCAACGTGAAGCGGAAGGTGTCGGAAAAGTCCGGCTGGTTGAACTGCAGCGACATCCCGGTAAGGTCGAAGTCCTCGCCCATCAGGTCGAAGTGGCTGTCGCCGTTGTGGATCACGATCGGATGTTGGTACGGGTCGTGGTCGTGGAAGTAGCGGGCCCACGCCGCCTTCTGCGAGGTCGTGGCGTCGTTGATCTCCTCGCCGAGGTTCCAGTTCAGCGCGAGGTTGTGGCTGAAGCGGGCGATCAGCTCGCGGTAGTAGAGCTTGCGCTCCCTGCCGAGGTTGCCGTTGTCGAGCAGCCGCTCGTTCTCGGTCTCCTGGGTCTTGAAATGAAGATGCATCCCCATCCGGGTGCCGTGCTCGAAGACGATCTCCCACTGGTCCAGCCGCGACACGTCCATCCGCTCCACATCGGAGTTGCTGACGTAGGGGAAGACATTCTCGTCGTCCCCGTCGATGTTCATGGTCAAGAACGAGAAGGCGTTGAGGCCTTCCGAGGCGAGATAGTTGACCGCTCCGATCAGGCCCTTGCCCTTGTCCCCCTGCCACACCGGGTCGCCCTCGTGCCAGTCCTGCACGTGGGGCGCCCAGTCCTTGATCCGGTCGTCCTCGACGCCGTCGGTTTTGAAATCACCGTCGAAATCCTGGTAGGCCAGCAGGTTCTCGGGCGAGTCCGTCCCCATCTTCATGAAGTACCCGCCGCTGCCGGCGAAGCGGAGGTGATGCTTGCCGACATACTCGAGGCGGCCCTTGCCGCGGAAATCGCGCCCGGTCTTGTCGGTCGGTTCGACGTCGATGCTCCCGCCTTCGCCGTCGAAGTAGCCGGCGCTGGAACCGGCCGCCGGGTCGTCGTCGGTCGCCACGTCGGGACCCGTCCGGAACGATGCGGTGAAGATCCAGGTGCCGATCTCATCCGGGGCAAAATGAACCCGCCAGACGTCCCCGGCCGTGGCCGAGGTGTTCGCCGCATCGCCGTCCGCGGCGAAATAGCCCGGGACCAGGTAGGTCTTGCCCGATGCCGGATGGGTGAAAGTCACATCGAGGCGGTAGTCCGTGAACGGATTCACGGCGGCGTCTTCGGAAGTCGGCGGGCCGGTAAAATCAATCGTCACCTTGTGCCAGCGCTTCAGCTCGCCGGTCACCGGGCCCACGACCCCCGCCGCTGGCAACAACCCGGCGAGGATACAGATGATCAATGAGGCTAAAGTTTTCATGGCGACCTTTCGTTACTACGGGGCTGCTCGGACCATGCCGGATCGGCGGGAATTGTCCCCGAAACCCCTGAATTCAAGGGGTTTTCCGTCTTGGCCCGGTTGAGGGCGCGCCACCCCTCGGGGCAAACTGCAACGGCGTCAAATCCGGATCAGGAGTTTTGCACCTCCGGCGAGCGATTCAGATCGGTCGCCCGCCACAGGTACCAGGCCGCAACCGAGCGGTGCGGGCGGAACTTTTCCCCGGCCTCCTGGAGCTGCTTCGGCGTCGGCATGCCCTCCAAGTCGTAGAGGATGCGCCAGCCGGCGCGGACGCCGAAATCATCGACCGGCCAGACATCAGGGCGGCCGAGGGTGAAAATCAGCAGCATCTCGACGGTCCACTTGCCGACCCCGCGGACCTGCACCAGCCGCTCGATGATCTCGGCGTCCGGCATCGTCGCGATCGCCCGCGGCCCCGGCACCACGCCGGCCAAGGTTTTATCCGCCAGATCACGGATTGCGGCGGTCTTCGCCCGCGAGAAACCGGCCCCGCGCAGTTGCTCGTCGGTCACACCGGCGAGCGCCTTCGGCCCTGGCATGCGGCCGCCGAACAGCTGCCGGTAGCGGCCGAGGATGGTCGCCGCCGCCTTGCCGTGGAGCTGCTGGTGCGCCACCGCGCTGACCAGCGACTGGAACGGGGAGCGTTTCGGATCGCTCTCCAGCGTGCACGGGCCGACCCTCTGGATCAGCGCCTTCATCGCCGGGCAGGATTTCCGCAAACCGGCGATGGCCCGGGTGTGATCGGTCGGCATGGCAGCGAGCATGGAATCCCGCGGCGGCGCGTCAACCCCCGGACAAGCATCGCCGTTCCTGATCATCTTGCTTCCAATATCATCTTTCCAGATTGAAAAGTTCCGATCTAGATGCGGGGAACATGAACAAACTGACATTGGCAACCTGGCTCGGGGTCGGATTCCTGCTCACCTCCTGTGGCGAAAAGAAGGAGCCGGCGGCGGCGCAAGCTCCCGCGGAGGAAGGCTATGTTTTGGCCGACAACGAAGCCGTGCCTGCCCCGGGCGTGATCGCCCGGATCGAGTCCACGATGACCCTCGACGAGGGTTCCATGACCGTTTCCGCCGGTGGCCAGGAGATGGCCGGCACGATGACCCGCCGCGACAGCGAGGTGAAAACCCTGGAGGGCCTCCCCGGCAACAAGGCCCGCTACCTGCTAGTCGAAGCCGAGGCCACCGGCTCGATGGTTCTCAACGGCAACGAGCGGCCGGTTCCCGGCGAGCCCAAACCCCTGCTGGGACTGCCGGTGATGATCGAACAGAAGGACGGCACCTGGACCGCCACCCTGGAATCGGGGACCGCCACCCCGGAGCAGGAGGAGGAACTGGCGAAGATCGCCAAGCGGAATGGCTCCCGCGAAAGCCTCACCATGTACGGCACCGATCCCCGCAAGCCCGGGGACCGCTGGCAGGTGAATCCCGCCGATCTCAGCTCCTTCGGCTCCATCGAGGCGATGGAAGGGACCATGGAGCTCGAATTTGTCGAGGTCACCGATTTCCAGGGCACGCCCTGCGCCGTGATCAAGTCGACCTTCGAAGTCACCGGCAACACCCCCTCCGACGGCACCGGAAACTCCATGAAGGTCACCTTCAAGGGCGACTCGCTGATTCACCGCTCGCTCGCCGATCTCGAGGACATCGACGCCAAGGTCAACGGCACCATGACCATCCACGGCACGGTCGGTCCCCAGGCCGAGATGCACGTGGAGGGACCGATGACGATCCTCGAGACGATCACCCTCACCAAACCGTGACCGCGGGGCGCGGGGGCGTCAGTCCGGACGCTCCCGGCGTTCCTTGAACGGGTTCTTGCCGTAGCTCTTGCCCTTCTTCTTTTTCGGCGACTCCTTGAGCAGCGACGACGAGGCCGCCTTCTTCACCCGCAGCTTCCGGGTGCCGAGCTGGTAGCCGTCCAGCGCCTCGATCGCCTGGGTCGCTTGTTCGAGCGACGGCATGTCGGCGAAGCCGAAGCCCTTCGACGTGTCCGCCACCTTGTCGCGGACCAGGTCGAAGGAGCGGACCTTGCCGTGTTTTTTCAACAACCGCAGGACCTCGTCCTCGGTGATGCTGCGGTCGATGTTGCGAACCAGGATGATCATGAGATGGGCGGACGATAATCGCCGCCGGCGGCGGAGAACGAGAACGGATTTCGCCGCCGCCCCGCCGGATTGTCCTTTTCTCGCCGCCGCCTTGCCCGCAAGGACAGCGCCATGACGACGCCGCCGAATCCCGCCAGCTGGCTCCTCCGGATCCCGGAGGTTTTCGAAGACCGGACACGGGAAATCCTCGACGGCCTCGGCGCGTCGCCGCTCAAGAAGCTCGGCACCGACTACCACCTGGTGCGCCTCGACGACCCCGCGGTGCTGCGCGACTCCCGTTGGGCGCCCTTTGTCAGCTGGAACCTCCCCGTCCATCACGCCTGGCCGTGCTGCCCGCAGAAGATGGACGGCTTCGTCGAAAAGGCGGCGCAGGCGATCTTCCGCAAATTCGGTGAAAGCCATCCCCAAACCTTGCTCGCCGGTCCGCTGCAACCCGGCGCGCCGCATCCCTATTACAAGCACCTCGCCACCAACCTGCGCGGCCGGACGCTGCAGCTCTTCCCGCCGCTGCCCGCCGCCGCGGACGTCGAGGCGCAGGATCCCTCGGTCCCCAGCCTGTTCTGCCTGGTGGGCAAGGAGGGCCTCTACTGCGGCCTGCAGAGCCCTCGCGACTCGAACGGCTTCTATCCCGGCGGCACCAAGTTCATCCGCCAGGCCGATTCGATCAGCCGCGCCGGCGCGAAGGTCGTCGAAGCCCTGCACTACCTGAAACTCCTGCGCCCCGCGGTGCCGGACGGTGCCCGCTGGCTGGAACTCGGTGCGAGCCCGGGTGGCATGACCTCCGAGCTGCTCGCCCGCGGCTTCCAGGTCACCGCCGTCGACAAGGCCAAGCTCGACGACCGGCTGGCGAAGGCACCCGGCCTCCGCTTCGTCCGCGCCGACGTCGAGACCTACCGGCCGGCGGAAGGCGAACGATTCGACGCCCTGCTCAGCGACATGAACGGCGACGCCCGCTCGACCCTGCGCCAGGTCGTTCGGCTTGCCGCCCATCTGAACCCCGGCGGCCTCGTCATCTTCACCCTGAAAGGCGCCGGTGCCGACAGCCCGGACGAGCTGACCACCCTCACCCGCGCCGCCGTCGCCTATGCCACCGCGTCGGGGCTGGCCCACCTCGCCACCACCCACCTGACCTACAACCGGCACGAGTTCACCCTCTTCTTCGAAAAGCCGGACTGAGCGCTGTCGCCCATTGGGTTTGACATGAAAAACGCGTTTTAGACGCTGCGTCTCCCGCATCGGCGGGAGTTTTCACGGAGACAATCCCGGGGATCGGGTCCACACTCATCCTCCCCTCCATCCACGCAACGTCATGAGAATCCACTCGTTCCGCATTTCCAGGTCCGCGCTGCTCGCGGCGGGGACCCTCGGCCTGGCCCAGGCGCAACTCCGCCCCTCCCCTCCCGGCGACAACACCTTGATCCCGCCGTCCACCCCGCTGGTCGCCTGCGATCCCTACTTCAGCATCTGGTCGCCCGCCGACACGCTGACCGCCACGGAAACCACCCACTGGACCGGCCGCCGGCACCAGGTCACCAGCGTGGTGAAGGTCGACGGCCAGGCCTTCCGCGTGATGGGCGCGACCCCGGTCGCCACGCCGCCGATGGCACAAACGGGCCTCACCGTGCTGCCGACCACCACCACCTACAGTTTCGAAGGCGGCGGCATCGCGCTCGATCTGAACTTCATCACCCCCGCCCTGCCGGAAGACATCGACCTGCTGTCCCGCCCGGTCACTTATCTCGCCTATGATTTCAAGGCGACGGACGGCAAGGAACACGAGGTGGCCGTCTATTTCGGCGCTTCCGGCGAGCTCACGGTCAACAACACCGACCAGGAGATCGAGTGGAACGACGCCAGCGGCGGCGGCCTCGCCGCGGTCCGCATGGGCAGCGTGGAGCAACCGATCCTGATGAAGAAGGGTGACGACCACCGCATCGACTGGGGCTACCTCTACCTCGCCGCGCCGGAGGAAAACACCGCCGCCCGCGCCTTCGCCCGGCCGAACGAGCTGGCCGTCGCTTTCGCCGGCAAAGGCCTGGCCGACCAGCAGGGCGCTTCCGGCACCGCCAAGCACGCCGACAGCATAGGAGCCGGCCTGGAGCTGAAGCCGCTGAAAGTCGGCGCCGAGACCGTTTCGACCTGGGCGATGATCGCCTACGACGACCTGTTCGGCATCCAGTTCAACCGCAAGAACCTGCGGCCCTTCTGGCGCCGCGACGGCTGGGAGGCGAAGGACCTGCTCGAGGACAGCGCCAAGCAATTCCCCACCCTGCGCCAGCGCTGCGAGGCCTTCGACGCCGAGGTGATGGCGGACATGGCCAAGCTCGGCGGCGAGAAATACGCCAAGCTCGCCGCGCTCTGCTACCGCCAGGCGCTCGCGGCGGGCAAGTTCGTCGCGGATGACAACGGCCAGCCGCTGCAGTTTTCCAAGGAGAACCACTCGAACGGCTGCATCGCCACCTCGGATGTGTTTTACCCGATGGCCCCGCAGTTTCTGCTCTTCAGCCCGAGCCTCGCGAAGTCCTTCATCGCGCCCTTCATGGAGTATGCGAAAAGCGAGCGCTGGAAGTTTCCCTTCGCTCCCCACGACCTCGGCACCTACCCGCAGGCCAACGGCCAGGTCTACGGCGGCGGCGAGAAGACCGAGGAGAACCAGATGCCGGTCGAGGAAAGCGGCAACATGCTCATCCTGATGGCCGCCGTCGCGCAGATGGAGGGCAATGCCGACTTCGCCGGCCGCTACTGGGACCGCCTGGTGCAGTGGGCGAACTACCTGAAGGAAGAAGGCTTCGACCCCGACAACCAGCTCTGCACCGACGACTTCTCCGGCCACCTGGCGCACAACGTGAACCTCTCCGCCAAGGCGATCTGCGGCCTCGGTGCCTTCGCCAAGCTCTGCGAACTGCGCGGCGACCAGGAGATGGCCGCCGAGTATGGCAAGATCGCCAAGGACTACGCCCAGCGCTGGGTGGAGGAAGGCAAGGACGGCGACCACTACAAGCTCGCTTTCGACCGCCCGGGCACCTGGAGCCAGAAGTACAACCTGGTCTGGGACAAGATCCTCGGCCTGGAGCTCTTCCCCGATGAGGTCCGACGCACCGAAATGGACTTCTACAAAGCCAAGCAGAACCGCTATGGCCTGCCGCTCGACAACCGCGCGACCTACACCAAGCTCGACTGGGTCGTCTGGACCGCCACCCTCACCGGGGACAAGGCCGACTTCCAGGCGCTGGTCGATCCGGTCTTCAAGTTCGTCAACGAAGGCCCGGCCCGCGCCCCGCTGACCGACTGGTACGATACCATCACCGGTCGCAAGCAGAACTTCACCGCCCGCCCGGTGGTCGGCGGCGTCTTCATCCCCGCCCTCTACGACAAGGAGATGTGGGCCAAGTATGCCGCCCGCGACGTGTCCAAGTCCAAGGGCTGGGCGCCGATGCCGGAGTATATTGCCCCGATCCTCACCTCCATCGTCCCGAACGCCATGGAGAAGGGCGACGTGATCTGGCAATACACCACCGACCGGCCGGAGGGCGATTGGTTCGCCGCGGACTACGATGCCTCCCGTTGGAAGTCCGGCGCCGCCGGCTTCGGCGGCGGCGGCCCACCGAACACGAAGATCCGCACCCCGTGGACCAGCGCCGACATCTGGCTGCGCCGGGAAGTCACCCTGCCGGCAAGCATTCCGGACAGCGCGGCCCTTTCCGCCCACTTCGATGAAGACGTGGAAATCTACATCAACGGCGTCCGCGCCGGCTCGGCCGGTGGCTTCGTGACCGATCACACCTTGATCCCGCTGTCCGATGCCGGGAAGGCCGCGCTCAAGCCCGGCAAGAACCTGATCGCCGTGCACTGCCACCAGACCAGCGGCGGCCAGTACATCGACGTCGGCATCGTCGACGTCCAGCCGGGCAAG